>NZ_JAMXFJ010000120.1 GCF_025460805.1 Microvirga sesbaniae
GACATCATCGACCTCGGGATGGGCAATCCGGACCTTCAGGCTCCCCAGCACGTGATCGACAAGCTCGTCGAGACCGTGGGCAAGCCGCGCACCGACCGCTACTCGGCGTCGAAGGGCATCGGCGGCCTCCGCCGGGCCCAGGCGGGCTATTACGAGCGCCGCTTCGGCGTGAAGCTCAATCCCGACACCCAGGTGGTGGCGACGCTCGGCTCCAAGGAGGGCTTCGCCAACATGGCCCAGGCCATCACCGAGCCCGGCGACGTGATTCTGGTGCCGAACCCGAGCTATCCGATCCATGCCTTCGGGTTCCTGATGGCCGGCGGCGTCATCCGGTCGGTCCCGGCCGAGCCGACCCCCGAATTCTTCGTCGCAGCGGAGCGCGCCGTCGCCCACTCGATCCCCAAGCCCGTGGCGCTCGTCGTGTGCTACCCGTCGAACCCGACCGCCTATGTGGCGTCCCTCGATTTCTACCGGGATCTCGTCGCCTTCGCGAAGAAGCACGAACTCATCCTCCTGTCGGACCTCGCCTATTCGGAAGTCTATTTCGACGAATCGAACCCGCCGCCCTCGATCCTGCAGGTGCCGGGAGCCATCGACGTGGCGGTGGAGTTCACCTCCATGTCCAAGACCTTCTCCATGGCCGGCTGGCGCATCGGCTTCGCGGTCGGCAACGAGCGCCTGCTGGCGGCTCTCGCCCGGGTGAAGTCCTATCTCGACTACGGCGCCTTCACGCCCGTCCAGGTGGCCGCGACCGCGGCCCTGAACGGGCCGGACGATTGCATCCGCGAGATGCGCGCCACCTACAAGCGCCGCCGGGACGTGATGGTCGAGTCCTTCGCCAAGGCGGGCTGGAACGTGCCCGTCCCGACCGCGTCCATGTTCGCCTGGGTGCAGATTCCGGAGAAGTTCCGCCCCATGGGCAGCCTGGAATTCTCCAAGCTCCTGGTGGAGAAGGCCGACGTGGCGGTGGCGCCCGGGATCGGCTTCGGCGAGCACGGCGACGATTACGTGCGCATCGCTCT
>NZ_JAMXFJ010000121.1 GCF_025460805.1 Microvirga sesbaniae
GTGCTCGTCCGCTTCAGCACCTCAGACAGGGTCGGCATGCGAGCGCCTTTGGTGCGCGGCCGGCCCGCCGTCCCCGGCCGGCGCCATGGGGCCGGCTCGTAGAGAGCCGCATCGAGCCGCAGCCGCGTGATGCAGATCACCCCCCGACGCGACAAAGCGGCCAGCAGCTCCAGAGCGGCAAAACCCATATCGGTGACCAGCACCAGCTCGCGCTCAGGCAACCAGCGCCGGACCTGCAGCACCATCTGCCGCGCCCAGTCAGTCAGCTTTTTGTGCCGCTGTCTGCGCTCACGGCAAGACCGCTCGGAGGGTGCCAGGGCGGTGAGGAACGGCAGAGCCCATGTGCGGGCCGCCCATGGGATCGGAGCCAGGAGCATGAGGCTGAGCCAGCGCAGGCCCGAGGCCTTGACGAAATGAGCATCCGAGGAGCGCACCGGATCGCGGTAGATGCCCTTGGCCTTGATGCGCTTGCCGCGGCGGCGCTCGATGGTGTCGTCGAGACCGAGAATGACCGGACCCGCCGGGACAAAGGCATGGATCAGCAGGCCCAGCAGCAGCCCGGCCGCTTCGCGCCCACTCCAGCGAGCCCGGCTGAGCACGCGATGGTCGTTGACGAAGTGGCGCTCGCGGCTGAGGCCGCAGATGCGCAAGATGCTGGTCACGGTGCGCTTGCCGGGGGCCAGGATGGCCCCGACGAGCAGGATTTCGGCATGACGCCACGTCCGGTGGCAAAACAGCGGGGCAAAGGCTACAATGATCGCGGCGAAGCGGGTGGGCAGATCCGGCATGGCGGTGTCTCTTGGCGGAAACGCTGCCAGTCTACCGCATCGTTCGCTTCGCCGCCCTCGCTCCCACATCACCCGTCAGAAATGGCCAAAG
>NZ_JAMXFJ010000122.1 GCF_025460805.1 Microvirga sesbaniae
GCTCTAGGCTGAATCGACATTCAGCGCATCCATTGTAGTGCCGCGGCGATCAGAATGAAGCTGAGGAAGTTTGCGGTCCTTCGGTCATAACGGGTGGCAATACGGCGGCAATGTTTGAGTTTGTTGAAGCAGCGCTCGATCAGGTTGCGCGCCTTGTAGGCCTCACAGTCATAAGGGATCAGGACCTTTCGCGTGGGATTGCACGGGATCACCGCTTCGGCGTTCATGCTGGCGATGATCTGGCGCAGGGCATTGGCGTCGTAGGCTTTGTCAGCCAGGACCCGCCTGGGCGTCAAACCCGCCAGCAAGGCGGCGGCCTGGGTGACATCGCCACGCTGGCCGGGCGTCACAATCACGCGCAGCGGACGCCCTTGGCCATCGACGGCCATGTGGATCTTGGTGGTCAGTCCGCCTCGGGAGCGCCCCAGAGCCTGGTCCCCCCTTTTTGGCCGCCCCCCTTGCCGGTGGCCGCCTGCTGGTGGGCGCGCACCAGGGTGGAATCAAGGGCGACATAATCGTTGTCCGGATCCTCGATGAGGTGGTCGAATACCTTCTCCCACACCCCGGCCCGGGCCCAGCGGGTGAAGCGTTTGTGCAGGGTCTTCCACTTGCCATAGCGCTCCGGCAGGTCATGCCAGTGCGCGCCGGAGCGCAGCACCCACAAGACGCCGTTCACAAAGGTCAGATTGTCCTGCGCCGTGCGTCCGGGATCGCCCGCCTTGCCCGGCAACAGCTTTTCGATCCGCCGCCACTGGACGGCTGTCAGCTCATAACGCTTCGGCTTGGCCATGGGTCAGGCACCAGATCAGCAAATCCAGGGCCCCAGGAATCACAAATCACCCTCAAAGTGAATCCTGAATGTCGATTGGACCTAG
>NZ_JAMXFJ010000123.1 GCF_025460805.1 Microvirga sesbaniae
CTAAGGCCTGTGGGGATTTGGGATTCCCCTTTGGGCGCGAGTGTGATTCACGCTCTGGATGGACCGCTTTGTACTGACGGACGCCCAATGGGCGAAGATGGAGCCGCATTGTCTTGGCAAGCCGAGCGATCCTGGGCGCAGCGGCACGGACAATCGGCTGTTTATCGAGGCCGTGCTCTGGATTGTGCGCACCGGCAGTCCGTGGCGTGATCTGCCTGCGCTCTTCGGCAACTGGAGCACCGTGTTCCGGCGCTTCAGCGACTGGCGCAAGGCCGATGTTTTCAAACGGATCTTCGATGCCGTGTCCGAGGAGCCGGACATGGAATATGCCATGGTCGACGCCACCATCGTCAAGGTTCACCGCCACGGGCAGGGCGCAAAAGGGGGACTCAGAGCCAGGCCATCGGCCGCTCCAAGGGCGGCATGACAACCAAGATTCTGGCCCTGACCGACGCCTTGGGCAACCTCGTGCGCTTTCGCCTGATGCCGGGCCACCGGTTCGACAGCATTGGCGTTGCCCCGCTGATCGACGGCGTCGCGTTCGGGGGCCTCATCGCGGACAAAGCGTTCGACAGCAACGCCATCGTCGCCGATCTCAACGAGCGCGGCGCCAAGATCGTCATCTCCCAGCATCCGCGCCGGGCCCAGCCCATCCCGATGGACGCCGAAATGTACAAATGGCGCCACCTCATCGAAAACTTCTTCTGCAAACTCAAAGAGTTCAAGCGGATCGCCATGCGCGCATGCAAAACCGACCAAAGCTTCGAGGCTATGATCTACCTCGCCGCCGCCGTCATCAACTCACGATGAATCCCCACAAGCCTTAG
>NZ_JAMXFJ010000124.1 GCF_025460805.1 Microvirga sesbaniae
TTGTGCTGCCGTTAGCCATTCGGCAAATCGTTAAGGTAAACGCAAGAGTTGGGCGTCTGCTCGACCGTTGTCATTTGACGATCTCAGGGATGTTCCTTTACAAATGCTCTCAAGCGCAGAGAGAAACGATAGCTCGAAAGCGTTGAGACAGCACTATAGAGAGCCTTTACTTCAGGCTCGGCATGACGCCGTTCTATTTTACCGGTTCAAGCCCGGATGCATGTGAACAGCGGATCGAACTCTCTCGAGGCATGATGCCACTCCGCTGGGTCGGTTAGATTCCGACATTCCCTGAACAATCCTCATCATTCAAGGAACACACACATGTCTTCGATCCTCACCAATGCCTCCGCTCTGACCGCCCTGCGCAACCTCGCCAACACGCAGAGCTCCCTGAGCAAGACCCAGAGCCAGATCTCCACCGGCCTTAAGGTGGCATCCGCGTCCGACAACACCACCAACTGGTCGGTGTCGACGCAGATGAAGACCGACAACAGCGTGATCAAGACCGTCAAGGACACGCTGAAGCAGAACAGCGATCTGGTGAACACGGCCTCCTCGGCCATCGACAACCTGGTTTCCTCCATCGAGAAGATCAAGGTCGAGCTGGCCAAGGCCAAGGACGTGAAGGACGGCAACTACGCTGCCATCAACACTTCGCTGGCCAAGATCGGCGCCGAGATCAACGGCGTTCTGGGCAATGCCGCTCTCAACGGCGTGAACCTCCTCGACGGCTCGCTGACGGACATGGACACCGGCACTACCGGCAATCAGGTCACGATGGTCTCGGGTTGGGCCGGCGGTACGACTG
>NZ_JAMXFJ010000125.1 GCF_025460805.1 Microvirga sesbaniae
ATAAGCTCGGTCCGTTTAATTGAGCCTGAAGCGAGCTCCGAGGTTTCTCCGGCGATGAAGGCCCCCTCCCCTCCTAAAGCCAACCTAATCGGCTATGCCCGTGTTTCTACAGAGGACCAGGCAACAGACCCCCAGATTGGTGGGATCCGTCGCAAATCCGGAGTAGGGACGCGACAATGGCAGGTCTTCATTACGCGCTCATGCAGCGAGCCGCTCAAATTGCTCGGCGAGTGACAGCTCCTGATTGCAGGCATATTTCGCCTGCCCGCTTGCGCATCATATGGATCAGCTCGATTCCGCCCAGAATCACGCGGGCGCTGGCGACGGATTTGAAGCCGAGGATGGGGCGCAGACAGCGTTTGATGGCGCGATGATCTTGCTCGATCCGATTGTTGAGGTATCGACTCTGCCTGATCCTGATCGGCTTGAGCCTGCGTCGAGAACGGTCCTGAAGACGGCTCTCGGCATCACACGGCAGGATGGCTTCCCGGTTGGTCTGGCTGCCGTCGATGACGATCCGTTCGGGTCGGCCGTGCCGGTTCAGCGCCGTGCGCAGAAACCGTTTGGCAGCAATGAGGTCCCGTCGTTCGCTGAACCAGAACTCGACCGTATCGCCATGGTTGTCGATGGCCCGGTAGAGATACGTCCAACGCCCGCGCACCTTGATGTAGATACCGTCTGAGCGGTCAAGTCCGATGGGCAAGCGGAAACTGGTAAACGGTCCCGCTCCTAAGCACGCCAAAGCAGATGTGAACCAGTTTACGCATGGCGGCCCCTAAGGTCGACATCTTG
>NZ_JAMXFJ010000126.1 GCF_025460805.1 Microvirga sesbaniae
TCGCGCCGTTCCTGCGCGGCCCCTACCCGACCATGTACGTGAACCAGCCCTGGACCGTGCGCCAGTACGCCGGCTTCTCCACGGCGGAGGATTCCAACGCCTTCTACCGGCGCAACCTGGCGGCCGGCCAGAAGGGCCTGTCGGTGGCCTTCGATCTCGCCACCCATCGCGGCTACGATTCCGATCATCCGCGGGTGGCGGGCGACGTGGGCATGGCGGGCGTCGCGATCGATTCCATCTACGACATGCGCACGCTGTTCGCCGGCATCCCGCTCGACCGGATGAGCGTGTCGATGACCATGAACGGCGCGGTGCTCCCCGTTCTGGCGCTCTACATCGTGGCCGCCGAGGAGCAGGGCGTGCCGCCCGAAAAGCTCTCCGGCACGATCCAGAACGACATCCTGAAGGAATTCATGGTGCGCAACACCTACATCTACCCGCCCAAGGGGTCGATGCGCATCATTTCGGACATATTCGCCTACACGTCCGCCCACATGCCGAAGTTCAACTCGATCTCGATCTCCGGCTATCACATGCAGGAGGCGGGCGCGACGCAGGATCTCGAGCTCGCCTACACGCTCGCCGACGGCGTCGAGTACATCCGCGCCGGCATCGCGGCCGGGCTCACCATCGACCAGTTCGCCCCGCGCCTGTCCTTCTTCTGGGCGGTGGGCATGAACTTCTTCATGGAAGTGGCCAAGATGCGCGCCGCGCGCCTGCTTTGGGCGAAGCTCGTGAAGGG
>NZ_JAMXFJ010000127.1 GCF_025460805.1 Microvirga sesbaniae
TTTTTGGGAGGCGGTCTTGGGCGTGTTGGATCGTTTGGTGCTGAGCGATGCTCAGTGGGAGCGGATTGCGCCGCTGATCATCGGGCGCCCGGATCAGAAAGGCTCGACGGGCCGGGACAATCGGATGTTTGTCGAGGGCGTGCTGTGGATCGTGCGAACGGGTTCGCCCTGGCGCGACTTACCGGACGCGTTTGGCGACTGGAACAGTGTCTTTCGCCGCTTCAGCCGCTGGAGCGCCAAGGGGGTCTGGTGGCGCATGTTCGAGGCGCTCTCGGACGATCCTGACTTCGAATACCTGATCGTCGACTCCACCATTGTTCGCGCCCACCAGCATGCAGCGGGGGCGAAAAAGGGGGGTCTGGCGATCAGGCCCTGGGCCGCTCGCGCGGCGGCCTGAGCACCAAGATTCATTTGGCGGTGCGAGGTCTGGGCTGTCCGGTGCGGTTTGTCCTCACGGCCGGCCATCGCGGCGATGCCCCGCAGGCTGCGGCTCTGATCGAGGGCCTGCCCGCCCAGGCGGTGTTGGGCGACACGGCCTACGATGCCGATCATCTGCGCCAGGCCATCGCTGACAAAGGCGCTCTTGCGGTGATCCCCAACAATCCCGCGCGGGCCAGGAAGCACCCGCTCGACAAGCACCTCTACGCTCAGCGCCACCTGATCGAGTGCTGCTTTGCCAAGCTCAAGCAGTTCCGCCGCGTCGCCACGCGCTTCGAGAAAACGGCCCGAAACTATCG
>NZ_JAMXFJ010000128.1 GCF_025460805.1 Microvirga sesbaniae
GATCTGGCTCGCCGCGTCCGAGCACAGGAAGACGGCGAGCGCCGCCACCTGATCCACGGTGACGAACTGCTTGGTGGGCTGGGCCTCCAGGAGCACGTCGTTGATCACCTGCTCCTTGGTCAGGTTGCGCGCCTTCATGGTGTCGGGAATCTGCTTCTCGACCAGCGGCGTCCAGACATAGCCGGGGCTGATGCAGTTGACCGTGATGCCGTCGGTGGCCACCTCCAGGGCCACTGTCTTGGTGAGGCCCGCGATGCCGTGCTTGGCCGCCACATAGGCCGACTTGAACGGCGAGGCGACAAGCGAATGGGCCGAGGCCGTGTTGATGATGCGGCCCCATTTGCGCGCCTTCATGCCGGGCACGGCGGCCCGGATGGCATGGAAGGCGGACGACAGGTTGATCGCGATGATCTGGTCCCATTTCTCGACCGGGAAGTTCTCCACCGGCGAGACGAACTGGATGCCCGCATTGTTGACCAGGATGTCGACGCTCCCGAAGGTCCGCTCGGCAAGCCGGATCATCTCCTCGATCTCGTGCGGCTTCGACATGTCGGCCGGCGAATGGATCGCCTTGACGCCGAACTCGCGCTCGATGCCGGCGCGCTCCTTCTCGATGGCCTCCGCGTCGCCGAAGCCGTTGATGACCACGTTGGCGCCTTCCTTGGCGAAGGCCCGGGCGATGGCGAGGCCGATGCCGCTGGTCGAGCCGGTCACGACGGC
>NZ_JAMXFJ010000129.1 GCF_025460805.1 Microvirga sesbaniae
CGCGGAGCCTATCCTAGGCCATCGCGGCAGGGCGCTGCAGATGACCGATGAACTGGCATTTAGGCGGGAGGCCGCCGCCGAGTACGATCATGCTTTTTCGCATGTCTCAGCCCATTTCGTTCCGTTCCTTCTGCGGGCTGCACGGCTTGCACCGAGGCAGCGCGTTCTCGACGTGGCCACCGGCACCGGCATCGCCGCTGAGGCGGCAATGGACGTCATTGGCCGTGAGGGATCAGTCGTAGCCACCGATATCTCGCCCGAAATGATCGAGAAGGCGCGCCAGCGCCTCGGTCGGACGCCGGGCGCCTCAGCAATTGTCGAGGACGGCCAAGCCTTGTCGTTCCCGGACGAGAGCTTCGATACCGTCCTGTGCCACCTCGGGCTGATGTTCTTCCCCGACCCGGCGCGTGGTCTCTCCGAGTTCCATCGTGTGCTCCGCCCCGGGGGATGGGCGGCGGCCTCCGTCACCACCTCGCCCGAGCGCTCCTACAACGGGACGATCAGTTTAGCCGTGGCACGCCACCTGCCATCCGCGGCCGCAGCGATCGCTCACAGGTTCTCGCTGGGCGATGAAGGGCGGTTGCGCTCGTTGCTCGAGGGTGCGGGCTTCCGGGATGTGGACATCAGCACCGAGGCATATCGTTTCACGCTACCCTCCTTCGACGCGTATTTCGGACCCTTCGAGCGGGGCGGTGGCTCGTC
>NZ_JAMXFJ010000013.1 GCF_025460805.1 Microvirga sesbaniae
ACGACAAGCAGGTGGTCAACTACGACGGCAAGGTCGGCTACTACGACCAGACCGCCTATCTGTGGAAGACCGGCATCTACCGCGGCACGGCGCCCGAGACCCTGGCCGTGCAGGTCAAGAACCTCTCGCTGGAGACCGGTGCGGACCTTCCGGACTGGACTCCGGGCTCGACGACATCGCCCACGCCGTCCCCGACGCCCACTCCGTCCCCGACGCCCACTCCGTCCCCGACGCCCACTCCGTCCCCGACGCCGGGCGGCAGCCTCACCGGCACGAGCGGCAACGACGTTCTGAACGGAACGTCCGCCAACAACGACGTCATCAACGGCGGAGCGGGCAACGATACCATCAACGGCTTCGGCGGCAACGACCGGCTCTGGGGTGGAACTGGCAAGGATAAGCTCAAGGGCGGCTCAGGGCATGACATCTTCGTGTTCGAAGCCAAGAGCAATGCGAAGAACATCAATTGGGATAAGATTGTCGACTTCAACGTCAAGGACGATACGATCTGGGTCGAGAACAGTGCCTTCAAGGCCTTGGGCAAGAAGGGGACAGAGGCTAAGCCGTCGAAGCTGTCGAAAGAGATGTTCTGGATCGGTGAGGCGGCGCACGATGCCTCCGACCGCATTATCTACGACAGGAAAAAGGGCATCCTGTACTACGATCAGGATGGCACTGGCAGCTCGCTCCAGGCGCAGATCGCCACGCTCTCCAAGAACCTCAAGATGACCGCAGCCGACTTCTTCGTCATCTAACGATCAATCTTATCAAGGAGGCTCAGGATCGAGCCATAGCCTCCTTGAACTATCGCACCGCCAAACCCCGGGATCAAACACCTTCGGTTGAACCATCGAAGTCGCTGGAGAATGCATTCTCCTTTGGGTTGACACAGTGTCTGGTTACGCCGCCCAAGTGGTCACCGAGCTCCCGCCACAGACCGACGATCTTCACGAGATCCGCAGTCCCCGTGGGCCGAGAAAGTCCGAACTTACCTTCTGGCGCACAGGGCTCCATATCGACCACGAACTCGGAATGTAGGAAGCTGACCCGTCGTCGAGACGCCTCTCAGTGCCGAGAGCAAGGACGACCTCTGGTCCCGTCCTGCTTGTGCCGCGAATGAGATTCGCGGCATCGGTGCCAAATGAAGCCGACAGAGCAGCGATGGGAGGAATAATTCGAAACATAATCGTCGTTTTCGGAGGTCGGGCTTGGGCTGAAATCGCGATGACGGGCCGAAGCCAATCATCGAAGCAGCCTCGCTCGGTCACCTGTTGCTTACCCGAAGCCATCGGAAACATACAGCTTCTACAGCTATGTCATTGAAAATGAATGGCGCACCCGACACGATTCGAACGTGTGACCTTTGCCTTCGGAGGGCAACGCTCTATCCAGCTGAGCTACGGGTGCTTGCGGCGATGGGCCTGTTTCTTCCCTACCCGATAACGGCCCGGAGGGCAACCTCTGCCGACAGAGGCAGATGCGGCCGTCCCGGAGCAGGGACGGCCGCGACGCGAGAAGGCCGCAGGATCCAGCCCGCGTGGCGTCAGGTCTCGTCAGTGGCGGCCCGCTGCCGGGAGACATAGCCGAGAGCGAGCACCAGGGCGGCCCCCACGATGGCGGTGGGAATCTCGGCCTTGTGGCTAAGGTCCTGACCGAGCCGTTCGATCAGCCACGGATCCGAGATCAGCATCTCCCCGGCCACCCAGCCCAGGAGGGCCGCCCCGGCCCAGACGAGAAGGGGCATCCGGTCCAGCAGGGCCATGATGAGAGCCGCCCCGGCCACGATGAGCGGGATGGAAATGGCGAGGCCGATGGCGAGAAGGGCTGTGGAATCCTGCGCCACCGCGGCAATCGCCAGAACGTTGTCGAGGCTCATGACCGCGTCGGCGACCACCACGGTCCAGACCGCATGCCAGAGGCGGTCGGTTTCCCTGACGCCGCCTTCGTCCTCGTCTCCCTTCAGGAGCTTCACGGCGATCCAGAGGAGGAGGAGGCCGCCGACGATTTTCAGGAACGGCGTCGCAAGGAGCGCCGCGACCAGGACCGTAAAGACGATCCGAAGGCCCACGGCGACGCCGGCGCCGAGGATCATGCCGATCCGGCGCTTGTCTTCCGGCAGGCCGCGGCAGGCGAGCGCAATGACCACGGCGTTGTCACCGGACAGGATCACGTTGATCCAGATGATGCCGAGCAGTTTGAGAACTTGAGGGAAAAGGGCTTCCATGACGGGGAACTTGAATGACGGTCGAGCTCAGCGGCAACGGAGGTTCGCCCGCCCACCGGCGACGGCCGATGCAGGGGCGAAATGCGGTTGAAAGCCGTTCTCGAATAACAGGGGAGCGCCGTATCAGGCGCATGACGCAATCGACCGGAAACATGCGGACTTGGCTTCCGGACAAGCCAGGCTGCGATCAAAGGGCGGGTGGCCCCGTCGCACGCAGGGATCCGAGAAGGTTGAAGTTGATGAACCGCCAGGGGTCGATGCCAGCCCCTGCCCCTCGGGCGTTGATCAGGAGGGGGCAAGCCCCATCTGCCGGCGCAAAAACCTCTGAGGTTCCGTCGCCGTCACTCCATTCCTCCGGACCGCTCTCCCGCTCCGTCTCTCCGCTGTCGGAGCCATCGATCAGCAGAAAAGCTTTCTCGAGCTGAAGGGGAAAGGAGGTCTCCGCACCCGCATGATCGATCGCCGGCAGCCACGCCAGGAACATCAGTCCAAGCAACGCCTGCACGATGGCGAACGAGACGCGGGGTCGGGCCAATGCTCTGTTCATCCGAGCGAATGGTACTCCATGGCGGGCAACCTCTCTCCCTAACCCGATCGGAGGCCTCAGAGCAACCGAAGCGGGCGCATACGAGGTCCGCTCCAAGCCCGTCACGCTTGAGCTGCGCCTGAAGAGACATTGCGCCGACGGCAGATCCTGCCTCAAGATGCCGTCCGGGCGACCCGCTCAGAATCGCTTTCCATAGGAGAGCTCAATGGCAGCCCCGAACGACCATGTTTCCCTTCTTCGTGAAGCCTATGCCCGATGGGTGGAGAGCAGAGGCCGCGATTGCGAATGCTGGATGAACATCATTGCCGATGATGTCACCCTCGGCTCCCTCGCGGAAGGTTCGCCGCAAGTGCCCTTCACGGCCCGCCGGACCAGCAAGGCGGGCGTGCGCGCCTATCTCGATGACCTGATGCGCGACTGGGAGATGATCTCCCACGCCATGGACGATTTCATTGCCCAGAACGACCGTGTGGCCGTGGTGGGGCGGGCGGTCTGGCGCCATAAGGGCACTGGCAAGGTGGCCGACACCCGCAAGGTCGACATCTGGCGGTTCCATAACGGGAAGGCAGTCGATTTCGAGGAATATTACGACACCGCCGGGCTCATCGCCGCGGCGACGCCTTGAGCCGCGCGGGCGGAACCAGCCTCAGCCGCCTGCGGCACGCGGCAGGACCTGGGCGAGGTCGGCCTCGCCGAGCAGGCGGTACCGCCCCGGCTCCAGGTCCTCCGGCAGGGCCAGACCGCCGATCCGGTCGCGATGCAGGGCCGTGACATGGTTGCCGAGCGCCGCGAACATGCGCCGGACCTGATGATAGCGGCCTTCCGTCAGGGTCAGGGTGGCGCTGGTGCTGGACATGACCTCCAGCCGCGCCGGCAGGAGGGGCTTGTCCTCGCCCTCCAGCATCAGGGTCCCGGCCGCGAAGATCTCCGCCTCGTCGCCTCGCAGGGGACGGTCGAGCGTCACGCGGTAGCGCTTGGAGATGTTGGCCCGGGGCGAGATGATCCGGTGCAGCAGAGCGCCGTCGTCGGTCATGAGCAGCAGCCCCGACGTGTCCTTGTCGAGCCGTCCGATCGTCGAGATGGCCGGATCGCGCCGGCGCCAGCGCTCGGGAAGCAGGCCGTAGACCAAGGGGCCGGCCTCCTTGTGCGAACAGGTGATGCCCAGGGGCTTGTGCAGCATCAGGGCCAGACCGGGAGGCGGGTCGAGCGGCTTGCCCTGGATGCGCATCCGCTCCGAGAGGTCGCGCGTCACGGCGATGCGCCGATCGGAATCCTCGATCTCGACCCCGTCCAGAGTGACCAGACCCGCGTCGACCAGCGACTGGACCTCCCGGCGCGAGCCATAGCCCATATTGGCCAGGAGCCGGTCGAGACGCAGCGTCGGAACCTTGCTCATCGGGCGGCCTCGTAGATCTTGTAGCCGTTCGCCTCGACCTTCGGCGTCACGCGCTTGAACAGGCTTTTCAACACGGCCTCGTAGGGAAGGTGTCGGTTGGCGACGAGCCAGAGAACCCCGCCCGGTCGGAGAGCCTCCGCGGCCCGGCGGATGAAGGCCTGCCCGAGGCTCTGATCCTCGGCGCCGCCATCATGGAACGGCGGATTCATCACCACGAAATCGAGGCCTTTCAGGTCGAGGCCGCTGCGGATATCGGCCCAGCGGACCTCAGTCCGCGGTTCCTCCACGTTGCGCCAGGCCATGTCGACGGCGCGACGGTCGATGTCGATCAGGGTCAGGCGTTCCACCGCCGGGGAGGCCAGGACCGTCCGGGCGAGAATACCGATGCCGCAGCCGAAATCCGCTCCCCGACCGCTCAAGGACGGCAGGGTCTGCTCCAGGAGGGCGCTGCCGGGATCGAGGCGGTTCCAGCTGAAGACGCCGGGCCATGTCCAGAGCCCCAAGGCGTCGTCGACCCGGGGGCTGCCCTCGGCCAGGGCATCTTCGAGTCCGACCGGACGTGCAGGCCGTGCACCGGTGCAGATGCGGTGATGACGACGGGACGTCTCGGCGACGTCACAGCCGAAACCGTTGAGTTCCTTGCGGATCCGCGAACCGCCTTTGTCCTTGGGCGCCAGAACCGTCAGGGACCCGCCCGGGGCAAGCGCCCGCAGGGCCAGGGCGACGGTGTAGCGCCGTTCCACCGTTCCAGGCGGGGCCAGGACGACCATGCGGTCGAGAGAGCCATCCTCCTGCCGTTCCAGCGATCCGGAACCGGGGATCAGAGGCGAGAACTGGATGGCTCCAGCCGGAACGTCGGCCAGTTCGCCCGGAGGCGTCCCATAGACGCCGCTTGGTTTCGTGTCTTGCAAGGTCACCGAGCCCACGCTGAACGCCGGCGTTCTTAATATGCCGCGATCCGGAAGGTAAGACTCAATGAGTGCGGCCGGTCTGCTTTGCCCCGACGGCCCGGATTTCCGATTCTCCGACCGCACGCTGAGTGCCGCTCAGGGTGTCGCGGATCCGATAGCCCAGCTCGCCAGCGCTGTTCTCCGGCATCAGGCGAACGATCTCATAGGTTCCGCTCGTGCGATCCGCGAAATGGGCTGCGGCGGCATGAACGAGTTGCCCCATGGAATATTTGTGGCTCACGGGAGACTCCTTTCGAGAATAAGCAAAAAGCCGCCCTTGAGGGGCGGCTTCGGGAGGCGGCGCAGAGGCCAAGCCTGGTCAAGCGACATTACGCCGTTTGAATGTTGTTGACGGCGACCTTGCCGGAGCGGCGGTCTTCGGCGGTGTCGAAGGAGACCTTCTGGCCCTCGCGCAGGCCGCGGATGCCGGCGCGCTCGAGCGCGGTGGCGTGAACGAACACGTCCTTGCTGCCGTCGTCCGGCTGGATGAAGCCGAAGCCCTTCTGGTCGTTGTAGAACTTAACAGTGCCCGAAATCATGGGAGTATCCTTGGTAAGGCTGATATGCACGTGAGCCAAGGGCGTGCAACCGCACGACCTCGCGCTCGGGTTCGTCGATGTTTGGGAAGAGTGTCTGAACGTGCGCCTGGAAGGCCAAGGCGTAACGGCCCGATTGTCCGGCCAAATGTCGATAGGAGCTATCTAGGGCCTCGATGCGGCGAATACAAGGCAGGATTGCCGAGAACGAGCCACCCGCTCCGGCAAAGCCCGGAGCAGGGTGATCGATCGGGACCGTCACGGGGTTCGTTTCAGTACTTCAGCCGCAACGCCCGGACGCTCCCGCCGCCGTCCGCGCAGGCGATCCGGGCCCGGGGGCACGCGGAGACATAGGCCGGCGTGGGGCAGTAGGTCTGCATGAAGGTCTCGTCGATGGCGCAGGTCACGTGCACCCGGTAGAAGCCCTGCGGGCCGCTCGGCGCGTCATGCAGCACGGAATAGCCCAGCCCCTGGTCGGCGAGTCGGGCGATCGCGCGGCCGGGCTGAAGCCGGCCGGTCTCGAACCGTGTGGTCGTCCTTACATCGGCCGCCTGGGCGGCGGACCCGATCAGACCGGTTGCCAGGATGATCCCCATCAAAAGCCGCGTCATGCTGCGCCTCACTCCTGTTGCAAGAGACGGCGGTGCCGAACCCACCAGGCCGTTACGTCACTGCCCTCCCGGGATAACTGCAAAGCTGCCGTCCGGGATCCATGGCATGCCTCTGCACGAAGGATTAACCACACCCCTGCCCTCCGCCCCCGGGCTGCGGGACTTTAAGCAACCGGTAGGATCTTGTGCCGGATAAACGCTGCCAGTTGTAGGCGTGAACTGTCCAGGATCCCATGCACCACATCCATCTCGCTGAGGGTATGCGGCTTCGTTTTCCGGCGCGCAGCGCCGATTTCGACCAGGGCGTCGAGATCGGGATCGTCGCCGCACTGATGAGCCAGGATCTGACGGAATTCACACGCAGGATCTCCAACGAGAATCTGGGCCAGGTGCGTGCCCTGGTGGAGCAGTTCGGCTACCGGCTCGTCGAAGGCCCGGCCGATGGGGAATTTGTGGAGCTCAACTTCTACAGTCGCACCGCCCGCCCGCGTCTGCGCGTCGTGCATTCGGGGACCTGAGGCGGTCAGGCTGAAAATCTCTTCTGCAGGGCGCGGACGCGCTCCCGGTAAGCCGTGTAGAAGCCGCTCACGGCGATGAGACAGGCCCCGGTGACCGTCCAGGAGTCCGGCAGCGACCCGAAGACCAGATAGCCGAGCGTGCCGGCCCAGATCAGCTGGACATAGGAAAACGGCGCGATCAGAGACGCATTGCCGTGGCGATAGGCCAGCACCACGAACCCGTGGCCGATCGCGAACAGGACGCCCATGCACAGGCCGAGCGCGATCTCGGTTCCGTTGGGAGTCACCCAGTGAAAGGGCATGAGCACGCTCAGAACGAGGCTGCCGACCGAGGCCGAATAGGCGAGCGTCGTGAGAGCCTGGTCACCGTTGATCTTGCGGGTCACCACGGCGCCGATGGCCCAGCTCGACGCGCTGATGATCGGCAGGAAGGCCGCCGGCTGGAAGGTGCCCGCGCCGGGACGCACCACGATCATGACCCCGATGAGGCCGATCGCCGCTGCGCTCCAGCGCCGCCAGCCGACGGTCTCGCCGAGGAACAGCACGGAGAGCGCCATGATCAGGATCGGCGAGACGAAGAAGATCGCCGTCGCATCGGCCACGGGCAGATGGGGCAGGCTCTGGATGAACATGATGGACGAGCCCACCATGCCCAGACCTCTGAGCACCTGAAGGCCCGGCCGCCGAGAGCGCAGCAGGGTGGCGCCGCCCTTGATCAGCACGACCGGGATGATGACGAGCGCGAAGGTGACATAGCGCATCCAGGCCACTTCCGGCGGCGGCAGGGTGGAAGCGAGCTGCTTCGTGATGACGTCAGCCACGGAAAACACGATCGTGGAGGCGATCAGGAACAGGATCCCCCGCAACGGAGAGGCCGGCGCGCCGGAGGGCACAGGCGGAGCCGGGTTCGTCCGGGCAACGGGGTCGGAGGTCATGAAGAGCTCAAAAAATGAGGCTCGCGCGGCGAAGCGACGAGCCTGAAGGTCTCGAGTTTGGAGGATATGAATGCGGATAGAATACTGTTTTGGCGTGCCGAGAAGTGCAAACTCGGCAGATAGTCCATGCTTCTGGGGAATGGGTCGATCAATCGACGGGCTGACACTTGCGCTCTAAGCATGGAAGCCTCGAAGAGCCTGGTGCCTGGATCGTGTGGCAAGCCTGTCCATCGAGCAGGCATGCGGAATGAGTTCATGCAGGAGCAGATGCCGGAGACACCAAGCCGTCTGGTGAGCGGGACCCCCGCCTTTCGCCGGCTGAACCTCGCCCTGTTCGCAGCCGGATTCTCGACCTTTGCCATCCTGTATTGCGTACAGCCCCTGCTGCCGGAATTCTCGCAGGAATTCCATGTCAGCGCCGCCGTCAGCAGCCTGTCCCTGTCGCTCTCGACCGGTCTTCTCGCCGTGGCCATGCTGGCGGCCGGATCCCTGTCCGACGTCTGGGGTCGCAAGCCCGTCATGGTGGCCTCGCTGTTCGCCTCGGCGCTGCTGACCCTTCTCTCGGCGGCCGCCCCGAACTGGGCCAGCCTCCTCGTCGCCCGCATGCTCATCGGCGTCACCCTGAGCGGCCTTCCGGCCGTCGCCATGGCCTATGTGAGCGAGGAAGTCGATCCGAAATCCATCGGGCTCGCCATGGGGCTCTTCATCGGCGGCAATGCGGTCGGCGGCATGGCGGGGCGGATCGTCAGCGGATGGCTGACGGATCTCGGCTCCTGGCGGCTCGCCATCGGGCTGATCGGAGCCGTGGGCCTTGCATCGGCGGTTGCGGCCTGGCGGAGTCTGCCCGCTTCCGCCCATTTCCAACCCCGCCCGGCCCGTCCGGCGGAGCTGCTGGGCTCCTTCAGGGAGCACCTGCGCGATCCCGGCCTGCGAGCCCTGTTTGCCGAAGCTTTCCTCCTCATGGGCGGCTTCGTGACGATCTACAATTATCTCGGCTACCGCCTGACGGAGGCGCCCTATTCCCTGAGCCAGACCGCCATCGGGGCGATCTTCTCCGCCTACCTGATCGGAACCTTGAGCTCCGCCTGGATCGGCGAACTGGCCGGACGCCTGGGCCGCAGGCGGGTTCTGTGGGCGATGATCGCGATCATGCTCGCCGGCGTGGCCCTCACCCTCTTCCACCACATGGCGCTCATCCTGGCCGGGATCGTGGCCGTCACCTTCGGGTTCTTCGGCGCGCATTCCGTCGCCAGCAGCTGGGTCGGAAGCCGGGCCCTGACCGGGAAGGCCCAGGCCTCCGCCCTGTATCTGTTCTGCTACTATCTGGGCTCCAGCGCCATCGGCACCCTGGGCGGCGTGTTCTGGATTCACGGCGGCTGGCCCGGGGTGGCGGCCCTGGTGACCCTCCTGCTCGCGGTGGCGCTCGTTCTTGCCCTCTGGCTCACGACTCTTCCGCCGCGCAAAGCTGGGCCGGACGCATCCCAGTAAGCAGGCACACGAGGCCAAGCAATCACGCGAGATGTTGTTTGCGTTCAATTTGCCTATCGGCTTGACCGTTACACTATCAACATAGATCAATTGCATAGCGCAGTTCGATACTGAGGCTATACACCCGATAATGCGAATGATTATATCGTCTTAATGTTGCCCTATTAGCCTCCATTTTGCGTCCCATCGATAACAATCAAGGGAATGCATTGTGGATCAACGTAAGGTAACGCTCGCGCTCTTCAGTCTCTTCATCTCCGGATCGACGATTGTCTTGTCTCCTTCCGCTCATGCGGACCCTGACGCATCGTCCAGCAAGGTCATCCAGAGCGGCCGCGCCTCCTGGTACGGACCGGGCTTCCACGGCCGGCGCACCGCGAGCGGCGAAACCTTCAACACCAACGATCTGACCGCCGCCCACCGCACCCTGCCCTTCGGCACGCGGGTGCGGGTCGTGAACCGGCAGACCGGCAAGTCCGTGGTGGTTCGCATCAATGATCGTGGTCCCTATGCCCATGGCCGCGTCATCGACCTGTCGAAAGCCTCCGCGCAGGCCATCGGGCTCTCCGGGGTCGGCTCCGTCGACGTCGCGCAGCTCTGACGGCGGCTCCGAAGCCTGCCGTTTTTTCATCACCGAATCATCGTCAAACTGAGCTGTTGCACGCTGCCCGGGCCGGAACCCTCCTGTCCGGGCGGCTGATGGAACCGAGAAGCCTTCGGGTGGCTTTTCCCCGGTCACCCTTTCTTGAAGAAGAGGCCAATTGGAAACGCATGCAGATCGGTCGGCCGCTGACATCGATCACTGCCCTCCTGGCGCTGCTGACGGCCGCGCCCCCCATGGCTATGGCGCAGACGGGTCGGACCTGGGTCGATCCCCCGGCCGCGGGCGCGGCCTCCCCGCCGCCCTCCCCGCCCGCGAGCCCAGCGCCGGCCGCCCCACTGCCGGCCGCCCCGGCCCCGCAGGCCGCGACACCGCCCCCCGCACCGCTTCCCGCCCCTGAGGCCCCGCCGACCCGATCGGCGCAACCCCAGGAGCCGGTCGCCCGGCCTGACGCGCCGCCTGTCCGGCAGGCCGAGCCGCCGCCCGCGGCGACCCCGTCGGCTCCCACGGTCACGGCGCGGCCGCAGAAGGACCCCGATGCCGACAAGCGCGGCGACCGGGCGTCCGTGGCGAAAAACTTCGCCATCGATTACCTCCAGTCCTGGTCGGCCTCGAACGACGTCGCGCTGGAAGCCACGGCGGCCTTCTATGCGCCCCGGATCCTCTTCCATGGTCGCGAGGTGACCATGCAGAGGCTCTTCAACGAGAAGCGGCGCTTCGTGCGGCGCTGGCCCGAGCGCGACTACCGCCCGCGCCCGGACGGGATCGGGACCGTGTGCAACCCGGCCGGCGAGATCTGCACCGTGCATGCGGTGTTCGATTTCACCGCCTCCTCGCCCAAGCGGCGGCGCGTCTCGCAGGGCACCGGCGCCCTTCAGCTCATCGTTCAGTTCATCGGCGACAAGCCGGTCATCGTGGCGGAGCACAGCACGCTGCTCGGCCAGGACCGCCGCCGAAACCGTGCCTCGGAGGGCGCTTTGCATGAATGACGACACCATGACCCGCGATCCGAAGGCGGAGCCGCGCCGCAACTGGGCCCGCATGCGCGACAGGATGCGCGAGACCATCCACGGGGAGCTCGACCGGTTTCATCCCACCGACGACGCCCGCCGCGCGCTCGAGCTGATCATCGAATCCTCCGTGCGCCCGTCCGAGGCGGACGGCGCGCTCAAGCTCACCATCATCGATCACGAGGGCCGGCCGCGCACGATCGAGAGGGACGGGAAGACGGCGGAGTTCACGCTGCACGATCTCGTGGACGAGCTGCGCCTGAAATACCCGGTGCTGTTCCGGCCGGCGAAGCCCGACGCGGCCTCGCTCGCGGCCGAGGGAGAACCGCCCCGGCCCCGCGAGAAGCCGAAGCGCGACTGGATGAGCCTCGACCCCAAGCAGCCGCCGGCGGCCGAGGCGGCCCTGGCACCGGAGGAGGCGGTCGAGCCCCCGGCGCGGCCGGAACCCGCCCCTGACGATCAAGGCCCCAGGTTGCCGTCGGCGGAATGGCCGCGCGGCACGCCCGGGACACTCAAGGCGGACGGCGCCGCCGATCACGGCGCTGCAAGCCCGGCGGACGACCATCCGGTCCCGGTCGCGGAGGAGCATGAGCGGATCGTCTTCGGCGACATGCGCACCCGTTCCTGGAAGCGGCCCGCCCTCGCGCTCAGCGCGGTGGCCGTTCTCGCTCTCCTGGGGGTCGGCGCCGTCCTGTTCCGGGGCGAGGACGCGCCCGCGCCCCGGGCCGGCGCGGGCGCGTCCGCCGCAGCCACCGCCGCAGCGGCGAGCCCGATCCGGGAGCCGGAGCCTTCGAGCACCGGCTCGACCGGATCCACGGGGGCGCTGCGCGGGGTGCCGGACGTGATCGATACGGCGACCCTGTCCCTGAACGGGGAAGTAGTGCGCCTGTTCGGGGTCGAATGGGCGCCCGGCGCCGGCAAGCCCGAGGACCTGACCCAGTACCTCAACGGCCGCGAAGTGGCCTGCGATCAGGTGGGCGGAAACGACGTCTACCGCTGCCAGGTCGGCGGACAGGACCTGTCCCGCGTGGTGCTGTTCAACGGCGGCGGGCGGCCGACCGACGATGCGACGCCCGAGCTCAAGGCCGCGGCCGAGAAGGCCCGCGAAGCGAAGATCGGCGTCTGGGGCAAGCAGCAGCCCTAGCGCACCGTGCGAAAAAGTGGACCCGGTTTTTCGCGTCGAACGGTGCGCCCCTCAAGGGATTGAGCATCGGAATCGATCCCAAAAGTGGTGTCCACTTTTGGGATCGATTCCGATGCTCCAACGAAAACGGCCCCCGCGCAGGCGGGGGCCGATCAGCCGATGCTCATGGATGTCAGGCGGTCGCCCCGGCCGGCGCCGGGATCTCGATCTCGATCTCGAGGGTCGAGATGTCGGAATCGCGGTTCATCTTCACCTGAACGTTGTCCTGCTCGACCATGACGTGGCGGCGGACCACGGCCAGGATCTCTTCCCGCAGCTGCGCCACCAGATCGGGCTTGCCGCCGACGATGCCGCGCTCGTGCGCGAGCAGGATCTGCAATCGCTCCCGCGCGACGGGCGCCGAGGTGCGCCGGTTGAAGAAGCTCAAAAGGCTCATGCAGCCCTCCGTCCGAACAATTTGCCGAACAATCCCTTCTTGTCGGTCGGGATGGTCAGCTCGACGGTCTCGCCCTTGAGGCGGCGCACGGCGTCGAAATAGGCCCGGCCCGGCGCGCTGGCCGGATTGTTGAGGGTCACCGGCGAGCCGACGTTCGAGGCGCGCAGCACCTCCTCGCTCTCGGGGATGATGCCGATGAGCGGGATCGAGAGGATTTCCAGCACGTCCTCCACCTTCAGCATCTCGCCGCGCTCGGCGCGGGCCGGATCGTAGCGGGTGAGCAGCAGGTGCTTCTCGATGCGCCCGCCCTTCTCGGCCAATTCCGTCTTGGAATCGAGCAGGCCGATGATGCGGTCGGAATCGCGGACGGAAGAAACTTCCGGGTTCGTCACGACGACCGCAACGTCCGCGTGGCGCATGGCCATGGTGGCGCCGCGCTCGATGCCGGCCGGGCTGTCGCAGATGATCCAGTCGAATTTCTCGCGCAGCTCGTTGAGGACGCGCGCCACGCCCTCTTCCGTGAGCGCATCCTTGTCGCGGGTCTGCGAGGCGGGCAGCAGGGAGAGGTTCTCCATCCGCTTGTCACGGATGAGCGCCTGATTGAGCTTCGCGTCGCCCTGCACCACGTTGATGAGGTCGAACACCACGCGGCGCTCGGCCCCCATGACGAGGTCCAGGTTGCGCAGGCCGACGTCGAAATCGATGACCACGACCTTCTCGCCGCCATGCGCCAGCGCCGCGCCCAGTGCCGCCGAAGACGTTGTCTTGCCAACGCCACCCTTGCCGGAAGTTACGACCAAGACTTTGGCCATTGTCGCCCTCTTTCTCTCAATCCATTGTTTTCAGGATGATCGAATCGCCATCCAGGTTCACTTGCACAGGCTGACCGAGGAACTTGCCTCCCAGATCGTCAGCGGTCTTGTAGAGCCCATCGATCGCAATCAATTCGGCTTCGAATTTCCGGCAGAAGATGCGCGCGCGGCCGTTGCCCGTGCAGCCCGCGATGGCGCGGCCGCGCAGGGACCCGTAGACATGGATCGAGCCGCCCGCGACGATCTCCGAACCGGACGCGACGGAGCCCAGCACCGTCACGTCGCCCTCGGGATGCAGGATCGACTGGCCCGACCGCACGGAGCCTTCGATGAGCAGCGACTTCTCGGGCACGGGCGCGTCGGCGAAGGGCGTGCCGGCGGCCGCGACCGCCGCGCTGGCGGCATCCGGCACGTCGATCTCGCCTGTCGGCTTGCCGCCGGTGATCGGGGGCGGCATGTCGCCATCGACGTTCTCGGGAGCCGCGCCTTCGAGGCCGATGATGCGGATGTTGCGCATCTTGAACGCGGCCAGGAGGAACTTCAGCTCGGATTTCGACGGCTTCAGCGACGAGACGTCGGCGATGATGGGCCGCCCGGTGAAGAAGCCGGGCGAACGTTCCGATACGGCGTCGAGATCTTCGAGCCAGTCTCTCAGCGGCACTTCGGGCGCGAGGACCAGGGCCATGAAGGACCTGCCACGGAAGCGAAGAGAAGGACGGTTGCGAACGGCAATGGTCACGGGAGTACAGATTCCTTTAATTCCCCATGATTTCGACCGTTTATGGTTAACGGACCGTTAAAAGTGGCGCCGGGCGCTTACAATTTTGCGGGCCGGCCTGGGCTGCGAATCTGCGGGAATCCTGCGGGGGAATCCGGGTAAACCCTGAGGCCCAGATGAGAACTTCCGCCCCTTCAAGGAATATAAAGATAAAACATATCTCTTTTTGATTATCGCATAGCACTTATTGAGTATTACTCCGTCCTCAAAGCTCAATTGACCAACCCATTGAGGAGCATACGATGAGATTTCTTTCGTTTTGTTTCATCGTTGCTTAACGCATATTTTCATCGATAGGGACGAGCACAGAACGATCGGATCGACAAGCCGCCGCAAGGCTCATCCAGGGGAGGATGAAGAATGTCGGGTCGCGTGAACACCTGGTCTCCCGTTGGCAGATTTTTCCGCCATTTCTCTCTCCGGGCCGCCGTCGTGGCGGCCGCGCTCGTGTCCGGCACCCTCGCGGCGCCCGCCCAGACGGCACCGGCCCAGCCGGCGCCGGCGTTCAACCCGGCCCGGGCCAATGCGGGCACGCTCGGGGTGATCTCGGGCGGGGCGGACGGCACCTATATCCGCATCGCGGCCGATCTCGCCAACGTGCTCGACGGCGAGGACCTGAGGGTCCTGCCGATGATCGGGCGCGGCTCGCTGCAGAACCTGCGCGACATCATGTTCCTGCGCGGGGTCGACATCGGGATCGTGCAGATGGACGCGCGCGAGCAGCTGAAGGCGGAGAACCTCCAGAACGACGCGGTGCGGCGCCTGCGCTTCATCACCCGCCTCTACAACGAGGAGGTCCACATCATCGCCGACCGGGAGATCACCGACATCCGCCAGCTCGACGGCAAGAAGGTGAACATCGACAAGGTCGGCAGCGGCACCAACCTGACCTCCCGGCTGATCTTCGACAAGCTCGGGATCAAGCCCGAGATGACCACCTTCGACCAGGCTTCGTCCTATGCGAAGCTCAAGTCGGGTGAAATCCAGGCGGCCGTCTACGTGGCCGGACGCCCGGTCCGGGCGATCGCCGAGTTCCAGACCGACGGCCGCTTCCACCTTCTGTCGATCCCGTTTGAGGGCGAGATCGCGGAAAGCTATTTCCCGGCGCGCTTCGCGAACGCCGATTATCCGCAGCTCGTCGACAAGGACAAACCCGTCGAGACCCTGGCGGTCGGCAGCCTGCTGGCCGTGTTCAACTGGCCCGAGAACTCCGACCGCTACAACCGCGTCAAGCGTTTCGTCGACGCTTTCTTTTCCCGGTTCGACGAGTTCCTGCAGCCAGGCCGGCATCCCAAGTGGAAGGAGGTCAATCTCGCGGCCGACGTGCCCGGCTGGGAGCGGGTGAGGCCCGCCCAGGCCTGGCTCGACCGGGCTGCCACCGCCAGCAAGCCCTCGCCCCAGGGCCAGAGCTTCGAGAGCTTCCTGAAGGGTAGAGGCATCGACGTCTCGGCCGAGCAGCGGGAGGTCCTGTTCCGGGAATTCCTCGCCTGGCAGAGCGATCGGCAACGATCCGCCCGTCGCGTCACCCGGCAAGACTGAGCAGCGGACCTGAACGTGGCAGGCACTTTCAGGATCGATCCGATGCTCGGTTCCTCAGCGGCGCATCGTTCGATGCGAAAACCTGGGCCACTTTGCGCACGGTGCGCCGAGACACCAAGGCAGGACCGAAGCCAGAGGCCGGGCACGCAGCCTCTGGCGGCCACCGAAGGAGGTCCGACATGATTGGGCACAAGACATTTGATTTGAAATCGTTCACCGCCGAGCTGCTGGCCACCACGTTGATCGGCGCGGCTCTTCTCGGGCCCGCATCCGCACAGGGCATCCCGAACACCGCCGGTCCGGCGGCGGACGGATCGGACAACCTCATGACCCTTCTCCCGCTGCTCCTGACCTCGCCGGACCGGCGGCAGCTCGCGGCGGAGCTCGAAACCTCCATCCGCACCGGCGACCGGAAGAGGGCCGAGGACACGCTCAACTCGGCCATCGAGGTCGGCACCCTGGCGATCGTTCTCGTCGACCACCTGAACAATCCGGACCTCGTCGCCACCCTGCAGGGGCTCGGCATCCGGGGCGAAGCGAAGCTTGCGCCGGAACCGGCCGCCGCGGAACCGGCCACGGCCGCGCCATCCTGTCCGGTCCCTGCCGGGCCGGTCCCGGTCAACCTCGCCGACATGCAGGAGGCCCTGGACCAGGAACGCTCCTTCAGCACCACGGTCTCGCAATCCCTGACGTCCCTCATGCAGGAGCACGGCGCTCTCGAGGCGCGCCTGAAGCAGGAGCAGGACTCCCAGGCGCTCGCCGCCTCCGGGGTGCAGCAGGATCTGCAGAGGGAGCACGACCGGAGCCAGGCCGCCCGGCTGGAGGCGGACGGACTTCGGGAGCAGATCCGCTCCCTGCAGGACGCCCTGGAGCAGGACAGGGCTTCCGTGGCCGCGACCGCGTCCGAGCGGGACGCGCTTCTGCGTCAGGAACGGGAGCGCAGGGACAGGGTCGAGCGCGAGCTCGCCGGCGCCCACAAGAAGCTGCGCGACCTGCAGGCCGCCAGCGACGAGAGGATTGCCGCGGAGGCCCGCCGGACCGCCGAGCTGGAGAAGGCCCTGGCCTGGGCCCGGACCCGCAGCGACATGCTGACCCAGGAACTGCTGGACACGGCGGAGGCGCTGGACACGCTCCAGGAGCCCCGTCGTCCGAGCGCCACCCCGGTGGTGTTCCGCCTCGCGGCCACGGGGACCGAGCCGCCGCTTGCCCTGGCTCTCTCTGCCGTGCCTCCCCTTGCCCTGCCTGCCCCGGAAACGCCCGCTCAGGCTCCCCCGGCTCCTCCATCTCCGCCGGCCGCGGAGTCGAGGCCGTCATGGGCGGAGGCCGGGCGGGTTTTGCTGGACGTCACCTCGGCCGTATCGCCGAAGCAGCCGCCCGCCGTGGTGGTCGCGGCTCTGCCGGACGGGATCGAGCCCCTGCCGCTCGGCGCCGCGGCGGCGCCTCCGGCGAAGGCGCAAAGCCCCGCCACGGGTCCGGGCGCAACGGCCGCGGCGCCGGCCAACCCGGACGAGCGCCTGATCCTGCGCGCGGAGGAGCTGTTCCATAAGGGCGATGTGAGCGGCGCCCGCCTGCTTCTCGAGCGCGCCCTGGACGGTGCCAATCCCCGCGCAGCCTTCGTGCTGGCCGAAACCTTCGATCCGAACGTGCTGACCCGCCTGGGCGCGCTGGGGATCCGGGGCGATGCCGCCAGGGCCCGGGAGCTCTATGCCCGCGCCCGCGCCATGGGCGTCGCCCAGGCCGGGGAGCGGCTGGAGGCGCTGAAATAGGGCATGAGAGCGTTGGAGCTTGCTCCATCTCTCCCCGTCATCACCGGGCTTGTCCCGGTGATCCCGATACGGTGAAGCGCGGCGCCTTTCCGATCGGGATGGCCGGGACGAGCCCGGCCATGACATGCTGCGGCCCCGATCCCAAAAGTGGGTCCGCGGTTCACGTCCGATGCTCTAGAACGGCACCCACTCGCCGCCCTCGGTGAGGGAATCGACGGCCCGCTCGAGGGCGGTGCCGGCATCGAGCAGCTGCTGGGCGGTCTGCTGGATCTGCAGGGCCGGGCCCGGCAGGCCGGCCACGTGTTCGGTCAGGTCTCTCACCCGGTCGATCAGGTCGATCAGGTCGGCGGCGAGCGCGGCCCTCTCCTCGGCCTCCGCGGCGGCGGGGCGTCCTGGCTTCAGGCGCGGAGCGAGAGGGATCACGTTCGACATGCTCTGAAAATCTTCTTTTGTTCCGCCGAGGGCAATGGACCGTCCGGGCATGATCCACAGCAAACCGCAGCCTTCGGGCCCGCCGCGCGTCGCGTCGGGACGTCTGTCTTAGCGACGGAGGCTTGCCGGACGCTGAAGCGTCACTCTTGACTCCAATATATTGGATATCTAATCTATTTTGATGGATCAAACCTCCATCCTCAACGCCCACCTGGCCGAGCGCCTGCGCAGCCTGCGCGCGGCGAGCGGCCTGACCATGGATGGGCTCGCCGAGCGCACCGGGGTGAGCCGGTCCATGATCTCCCTGATCGAGCGCGGCGAGAGCAGCCCGACGGCGGCCGTGCTCGACCGGCTGGCCGCAGGCCTCGGCGTCACCCTGGCGTCCCTCTTCGCCGAACAGGACAGCGCCGACGCGTCGCCCCTCGCGCGTCGGGCCGATCAGCGCGTGTGGCGCGACCCGGACAGCGGCTATACCCGCCGCAACCTGTCGGCGCCCGGCTTCGCTTCGCCGATCGAGCTTGTCGAGGTGGTCCTTCCGCCCGGCGCGCGGGTGGCCTACGACACGGGCCACCGCGCCGCGCCGGTGCACCAGCAGATCTGGATCGTCGAGGGCGCGATCGACCTGACCCTGGGCGACGAAACCCATCATCTGGCGACCGGCGACTGCCTGTCCATGCGCCTCGGCCGGCCGACCGTCTTCCGCAACCATGCCGATCGGCCCGCCCGCTACGTGGTGGCGCTCGCCACGGACGGGCGCGCCGGATCCGCATCCGCCCTTCCGCGCCGAGGAGCCCCATGACCGTGCCGACCATCATCGTGTCCCTCTCACCGCAGGACGCCCGGGAGCAGATCGGCGCCCTGTCGGCCGTCCTGATCGATTGCGTCGAGGGCGGCGCCTCGGTGAGCTTCATGTCGCCCCTGACGCAGGAGAGAGCCGACGTCTTCTGGCAGGGCGTCGCCGACGGGGTCGCGGCCGGCGAGCGCATCCTGCTCGTCGCCCAGGACGAGGCGTCGGGCCGGATCGTCGGCACCGTGCAGGTCGTGCTCAGGCAGCCGGAGAACCAGCCGCACCGGGCCGACATCGCCAAGATGCTCGTCCACAGCGGGGCGCGAAAGCGCGGCATCGGCGCGGCCCTCATGCGGGCCGCCGAGGACGCGGCCCGAGCGGCCGGCAAGACCGTGCTCGTGCTCGACACGGTGACGGGCGGGGACGCGGAGCGCCTCTACGAGCGCGCCGGCTGGACGCGGTCCGGAATCATCCCGAACTATGCCCTGTGGCCGAAGGGCGGGTTCTGCGACACCACCGTGTTCTACAAGCAGATCGCCGCAAGCTGATCTCCCCGCGCACGGACGGTGTAGACCTTGGCCCAATGGGCTTGCGCGCGTCCGCCATGCTATGGCCGGGCCTCAACCCTCCTGCTTGGCACTCCCGTCAGATCACCATCATGGACCTATCGACTGCGGCGCTCCTCGCCGCCTCGGGCCTTGCGGCCGGCCTCGTCAACGCCATCGCGGGCGGCGGCACCTTCTTCACCTTCTCGGCCCTCGTGGCCGCGGGCCTGCCGCCCGTCGTCGCCAATGCCACGAGCGCGGTCGCGGTCACGCCGGCCAATCTCGCGAGCGCCTGGGCCTACCGGCGCGAGCTCGCCGCCAATGCGCGGCGCTTCGCGGCGCTCGGCATCGTCAGCCTCGTGGGCGGCGTGATCGGCGCCTACATCCTCACGGTCACCAACAACGACGCCTTCCGGCAGCTGGTGCCGTGGCTTCTCCTGTTCGCCACCCTGCTCTTCGCCGCGAGCCCGAAGATCGTGGCGCTCGCGCGCGCCATCGGCAAGCAGGAAGGGCATCACCCGTCCACGAAGGCCTGGGCCACAGGCCTCGCGTTCCAGACCGGCGTCGCGATCTATGGCGGCTTCTTCGGCGCCGGGATGGGCATCGTCATGCTGGCCGCGCTCGCCATCACCGAAGGCGACGATTTCCACCTGATCAACTCCGCCAAGCACCTGTGCTCGACGCTGATCCAGCTCGTGGCCGTGGTGCTGTTCATCGCGGCCGGCCTCGTGAGCTGGCCCGAGACCCTCGTCGTCGGGGCAGCCTCGGTGATCGGCGGCTATCTCGGCGTGGTCTTCGGCCGCCGCCTGCCGGCCGGCGTCATCCGCTGGCTCGTCATCGCGGTCGGCGCGGCCCTGACACTGTATTTCTTTATCCGCTGAATTCGCTAACCATATGCGAAATAGCCCGCGGTCGGGCGGCCTTTTGGAAGCGGCTGCCCGATTGACGCCACAACCATGCTCCTTCCTGCGACGTCTCGATTCTCAAGTCTCGCGAAAAGGAAATGCTCGTGGCCGAATCCCAACACCTCTCAGGACTCGACGGAACGCAATCGGTCAGCGCCCTCGGCCTGCGATGGGCCGCCCTGCGCGGCATGCTGAACTCGCCGCTGATCATGGCCGACGAGCAGCGCGGGCTGCGTGACGAGCTCCTGCGCGAGCTCGCCGCCATCGAGCAGGATTTCAGCGGCCTGCCGTCACGCACCACCATGGAGATTTCCGCCAAGCTCGACATCGCGCGGTCGGCGCTTCGGGAGCGCCTCCAGAACGGCGAGACCTGGCTGGCCGACCTGATCGAGAGCATCCAGGCCGACCTCCACGCGGTCAATCACAAACCGGCCGTGTCGCCGTCGACGACCGCCAATCGCTCCCCGGCCAATCTCAGCCGGCCGCAGCAGCGCTCCGACGAGACCGGCTCGTCGCAAGGCTCGTCCGGCACCACGCCGCCGACGGGTTCGGAAACGGCCACCTCCTCGGCGGCCTGACCGCGTCACCCGCCGCGTCCGAAGCCTCTCGGACGCGGCGCCCGTCCCCTGATGCTCCGGTCTACACGAGTCCCGGATCGATCGTGCTCGGCCGCTCGAGCCAGGCGGGAACGGGCAGGTTCTTCGCGCGCAGGAAATCCGGGTTGAACAGCTTGGACTGGTAGCGCGTGCCGTAATCGCACAGGACGGTCACGATGGTGTGCCCGGGCCCGAGCTCCCGGGCGAGGCGGATCGCGCCCGCGACGTTGATGCCCGACGATCCGCCCAGGCACAGGCCCTCGTATTGCAGCAGGTCGAAGACGATCGGCACCGCCTCCTCGTCGGGGATCTGGTACGCCACGTCGATGGGCGCATCGACCAGGTTGGCCGTGATGCGCCCCTGACCGATCCCCTCCGTGATGGACGACCCCGAGGCCTTGAGCTCGCCGGTCGTGTAGTAGCTGTAGAGGGCCGCGCCCATCGGGTCGGCAAGGCCGATCCGGACGTTCGGGTTGCGCGCCTTCAACGCCATGCCGACGCCCGCCAGCGTGCCGCCCGTGCCGACCGCGCAGATGAAGCCGTCGACCTGGCCGGACGTCTGCTCCCAGATCTCCGGCCCGGTGGTCTCGATATGCGCCTGCCGGTTCGCCACGTTGTCGAACTGGTTGGCCCAGATCGCCCCGTTGGGCTCGGACGCCGCGAGGCGTTCGGCGAGCCGCCCAGAGACCTTCACGTAGTTGTTGGGATTGGCATAGGGAACGGCCGGGACCTCGATGAGCTCGGCCCCCGCGAGCCGCAGCATGTCCTTCTTCTCCTGGCTCTGCGTGTCCGGGATCACGATCACGGTCCGGAACCCGAGCGCGTTGGCGACCAGCGCCAGGCCGATGCCGGTATTGCCCGCCGTGCCTTCGACGATCACGCCGCCCGGGCGCAATGCGCCGCGCCTCACCGCGTCCTCGATGATGAACAGGGCGGCCCGGTCCTTCACCGACTGGCCGGGATTCATGAACTCGGCCTTGCCCAGGATGGTGCATCCGGTCGCTTCGGACGCGTGACGGAGCTTGATCAGGGGCGTGTTGCCGATGGCGGCGGGAACGTCGGGCTGGATGGTCATGGCACTCCCTGGCGTGCGAGAAGTCGTCGGTGGATGGAAGAACGGGTTTAAACCCATCAGCCTGGCAATTCACGGGCTATATTCACAACCAATTTATGTGATTAAAAAAGAAAACACAATCCTTGACGTTCTTTATACCGAACCACATTGTCTGCCTGACGGAGTCCCGAGATGGCGGCCGTGAACAACAAACACCTTGTTATGACCGAGCTCATCCGGGCCGTCCCGATCCGAAGAGGCGCAGCGCTGCAATCGATCGGGATCACCGGCACAAGGCCGGTGATGACGTGGAAGATTCGATTCGGCCAGGCTCTCATGCCTTTGTCACCCCTTAACCCGTTCACGAAAGCTCAGGAGCGACCATGTCCAGCTCTGCCGTAGCTTCACCTCTTTCCGTCGGAAACCGTGCAAGCTTGACCATCAACGCCCCGGCCTCCCTGGCCGCCGCAGCCGGAATCCTCGGCGGCGCGGCCCTCCTGGGCGCCGCCATCAATCCGCGCCAGGCCGCGCTCTACGTGCTCGGCGCGGCGCTCGGGCTCGTGCTCTACCACGCGGCCTTCGGCTTCACCTCGGCCTGGCGGGTCTTCATCGCGGACCGGCGCGGCGAGGGCCTGAGGGCCCAGATGGTGATGCTGGCCATCGCGTCCATCCTGTTCTTCCCCGTGCTCGCCTCCGGCACCCTCTTCGGACAGCCGGTCGCCGGCAACGTATCGCCGGCGGGGATCGGCGTGGTGTTCGGCGCCTTCATCTTCGGCATCGGCATGCAGATGGGCGGCGGCTGCGCGTCGGGCACGCTCTACACGGTCGGCGGCGGCTCCACCCGCATGCTGATCACGCTTGCGGCCTTCATCGCGGGCTCCGCCATCGGGGCCGCGCATCTGCACTGGTGGACCGCGCTTCCGAGCCTGCCGGCGATCTCGATCGTCAAGGCCTGGGGGCCCTGGCCGGCCCTGGCCGTGCAGCTCGCGGTCTTCGCGATCATCGCGGCCGTGACCGTGGTCCTCGAGAAGCGCCGCCACGGCCAGCTCGTTCAGCCGGCTCCCTCCCCGCGCCACGGGCTTGCACGCTTCACCCGCGGGCCCTGGCCCCTGGTGACGGGCGCGGTCGCCCTGGCGCTGTTGAACTTCGTGACGCTCTATCTCGCGGGCCGTCCCTGGGGCGTGACCTCGGCCTTCGCCCTCTGGGGCTCGAAGATCGCGGCCGCCATCGGCTTCGACGTGGCGAGCTGGCCCTATTGGTCGAGCCCGGCCAACCGGGCCGCGCTCAACGCCAGCATCTTCAACGACGTCACGACCGTGATGGATTTCGGCATCATCCTCGGGGCGCTTCTGGCCGCGGCTCTCGCCGGCCGCTTCGCGCCCACCTGGAAGGTCCCGCTGCGCTCCGCCGTCGCGGCCGTCGTTGGCGGTCTCCTCCTCGGCTACGGCGCGCGGCTCGCCTATGGCTGCAACATCGGGGCCTATTTCTCGGGCATCGCGTCCGGCAGCCTCCATGGCTGGGTCTGGCTCGTGGCGGCCTTTGCGGGCAACGTCCTCGGCACGCGCCTGCGCCCGCTCTTCGGCCTCGAGGTGGAGCGGGTGAAGCTCACCGGCTGCTGATCGGCGAAGGGCCGAGCGGGTCTCGGCCCCATCGCATCAGGGAGCGGCAGGCCGTCCTGAATCCGCCTTCGGCTGCTTGAGCGAGCGGATCAGGTGGCCCAGGGCGATGAAATCGTTCTTCCGGGTCGAGGTGCGGCGCCAGGCCAGCCCCACCGTGCGCATGGGCGCGTCCTCGGGGAACTCGATGAGCGCGACCCGCTGCCGGTCGACCTCGGCCTGGGCGCAGAGTTCGGGAAGGAGCGTGATGCCGTGGCCGGCCGCCACCATCTGCATGATGGTGGTGAGCGACGCCGCCCCGAGGGCCTTGCGGGCCTGCATGTTGGCGATGTGGCAGAACTGCAGGGCCTGGTCCCTCAGGCAATGGCCCTCCTCGAGGAGGAGCAGGCGCTCCTGGCCGATGCGGGTGCGCAGGTCGCCGGTCGCCCAGTCTTGGGCGGCCTGGCTCTGGACGGCGATCAGGAATCGGTCGTCGAACAGCGCCATGGTCTCCACCTGCGGCTGCTGGATCGGCAGCGCGAGAAGAGCCGCATCGAGATCGCCCCGCATCAGCTCCTCGACCAGCGCCCCGGTCTGCGTCTCGCGGATCTGGAGGTCGAGGGCCGGGTATTGCCGGGCCATTTCGGTCAGGATCGCCGGCAGCAGATAGGGGGCGATCGACGGGATGATCCCGAGGCGCAACGCGCCCGTCAGGACGCCCTGATGCTGGCGGGCGAAATCGGAGAGCTCCCGCACCTGGTTCAGGATCACCTCGGCCCTCGCGGCGATCTCCTGGCCGGCTGGCGTCACCGCGATGGCGCTGCCCCGGCGCTCGACGAGCTCCACCCCGAGCTCCCGCTCAAGCTCCTTGATCTGCATGGACAGCGCCGGCTGCGTGACCGCGCATTGGTCGGCCGCCAGGCCGAAATGCCTCGTCCGAGACAGGGCTTCGAAGTAACGTAGCTGCCGTAGGGTCACCATGCGATAAGAATATCTGATCGCGTTCCGTAATCAATACAATTGGACCTTATCGGGCCCCATCGGCATCGTGCGCGGCACTCATTGGGGACGACCATGACGAAAACAACAACCATGACCACCACGGCCGGGGCGCCGATCGCCGACAACCAGAACAGCCTGTCGGCCGGAGCCCGCGGGCCGCTGCTGCTCCAGGACTACCAGCTGATCGAGAAGCTCGCGCACCAGAACCGGGAGCGCATTCCGGAGCGCGTGGTCCACGCCAAGGGCTCGGCCGCCTACGGCACCCTGACCATCACCAACGACATCACCCGGTATTCCAAGGCCAAGGTCTTCTCCGAGATCGGCAAGCAGACGGAGGTCTTCCTGCGCTTCTCGACGGTCGCCGGCGAGCGCGGCGCGGCCGATGCCGAGCGCGACGTGCGCGGCTTCGCGCTCAAGGTCTACACGGAAGAGGGCAACTGGGACATCGTCGGCAACAACACGCCGGTGTTCTTCGTGCGCGACCCCGTGAAGTTCCCCGACTTCATCCGGACGCAGAAGCGCCACCCGGCCACGAACCTGCGTTCGACCACCGCCATGTGGGATTTCTGGTCGCTCAGCCCCGAGACCCTGCACCAGGTCACCATCCTGTTCTCGGACCGCGGCCTGCCGCAGGGCTACCGGTTCATGCACGGCTTCGGCTCGCACACCTATTCGTTCATCAACGAGGCCGGTGAGCGCTTCTGGGTGAAGTTCCACTTCAAGTCCATGCAGGGCATCAGGACCTGGACCAACCGGGAGGCCGAGGCCGTGGTGGCCAAGGACCGCGAGAGCGCCCAGCGCGACCTCTACGAGGCCATCGAGGGCGGCGACTACCCGCGCTGGAAGTTCTGCGTCCAGATCATGCCCGAGACGGATGCGGAGAAGACCTCCTACAATCCGTTCGACGTCACCAAGGTGTGGCCGCATGCCGAGTATCCGCTGATCGAGGTCGGCATCCTCGAGCTCAACCGGAATGCCCAGCACTACTTCGCGGAAGTGGAGCAATCCTCGTTCTCGCCGTCGAACATCGTGCCCGGAATCGGCTTCTCGCCGGACAAGATGCTGCAGGGCCGAATCTTCGCCTATGCGGACGCGCACCGTTACCGGGTCGGCACCCATTACGAGGCGCTGCCGGTGAACCGTCCGCGCTGCCCGGTCCATCACTACCATGCGGACGGCGCGATGCTGTTCGACGTGCCCAACCGCGGCGACGCCTATTACGAGCCGAACTCCTTCAACGGTCCGATGCAGACGCAGCGCGCCGCCGAGCCGCCGCTGAAGATCTCGGGCGACGCGGACCGCTACGATCACCGCGCCGGCAACGACGATTACCGGCAGCCGGGCGACCTGTTCCGCCTCATGACACCGGACGAGCAGGACCGGCTCATGGACAACATCGCGGAAGCCATGCAGGGCGTCCCGGAAGCCATCGTGAAGCGCCAGATCGTGCACTTCTACCTCGCCGACAAGGCCTACGGCCTCGGCGTGGCGGACCGCATGGGCCTCAAGGGCGCCGTGATGATCCAGGCAGCCGAATAAACAGCGGAATGAACATAAGCCGTAGGGGCAAACATGAAGCGGCCCGGGAGCGATCCCGGGCCGTTTTCGTTTTTCCAGGATCGCAGAACGCAAAGCCTCATCCTAAGAGGCCGATACACCCTCCTCCACGTCATGGCCGGGCTTGTCCCGGCCATCTCGATTGGAAGGGCTCGGCATTCCAAACAACCGGGATCACCGGGACAAGCCCGGTGATGACAATGGAGGGATCGGGGTCAACGGGACGAGCCCGGTGACGACGCGGGAGACATCCTGCGTCAGAGCAGTCCCTCGCCCTGAAGAAACGGGTTGGTCTGGCGCTCCTGCCCGATGGTGCTCATGGGACCGTGGCCGCAAATGAACGCGATGTCGTCGCCGAGCGGCAGCAGCTTGTCCTTGATCGAGGCGATCAGCGCCTCGCCGTCGCCGCCGGGAAGATCGACGCGGCCGACGGAGCCCTGGAACAGCACGTCGCCCACCAGTGCGAAGCGGTCCTTGGGAGAGACGAGCACGACGCTGCCCGGCGAGTGGCCGGGGCAATGCAGCACGTCGAGGGTGAGATCGCCGATTGTGACCGTATCGCCCTCGTCGAGCCAGCGATCCGGCGTGACGGCGCGGGCGGGAAAGCCATAGGCCTGCCCCTGCTCCGCGAGCCGGTCGAGCAGGAAGCGGTCCGCCTGGTGCGGGCCTTCGACCGGCACGCCGAGGGCCTCGCGCAGCTCGGCCGCTCCGCCCGCGTGGTCGATGTGGCCGTGGGTGAGGATGATCTTCTCCACGCTCACGCCGGTCTGCGCGATGGCCTCGCGGATCTGGTCCACATCGCCGCCGGGATCGACCACCGCGGCCTTCTTGGTCTTGTCGCACCACAGCAGCGTGCAGTTCTGCTGGAAGGGCGTCACGGGGATGATGGCGGCGCGAATATCGGGCACGGTGGGCTCCTTCTTGGGCGTGATGCACACATAGGCCCTGAGACCGGGTCTGGGAAGCCGCTTCCCTTGACCTTCCCTCACGGGGCTTCACATAGTCCCGGCACCGAATCACAGCGAGGACAAGAGCATGGAAACCAGGGCCGCCGTGGCGTGGGAGGCTGGCAAGCCGCTCACCGTCGAAACCATCCGCCTCGAGGGTCCCAAGGCCGGCGAGGTGCTCGTGGAGGTGATGGCGACGGGCGTGTGCCACACGGACGCCTACACGCTGTCCGGCCTCGATTCCGAGGGCAAGTTCCCGGCGATCCTCGGCCACGAGGGCGCGGGCATCGTGCGCGAGGTCGGGCCCGGCGTCACCACGCTCAAAGTCGGCGACCATGTGATCCCGCTCTACACGCCAGAATGCCGCAACTGCAAATCCTGCCTGTCGCGCCGGACCAATCTCTGCACGGCGATCCGCGCCACGCAGGGCCAGGGCCTCATGCCCGACGGCACGTCGCGCTTCCGTTGCGACGGCGAGACCGTGTTCCACTACATGGGCTGCTCGACCTTCGCGAACTTCACCGTGCTGCCGGAGATCGCCCTCGCCAAGGTGCGCGAGGACGCGCCCTTCGACAAGATCTGCTACATCGGCTGCGGCGTCACCACGGGCATCGGGGCGGTGATCTACACGGCGAAGGTCTGGCCCGGCGCGAACGTGGTGGTGTTCGGCCTCGGCGGCATCGGGCTCAACGTGATCCAGGGCGCCCGCATGGTCGGCGCCGACAAGATCATCGGCGTCGACATCAACCCGGCCAAGCGCGCCATGGCCGAGAAGTTCGGCATGACCGACTTCATCAACCCGAAGGAGGTCGGCAACGACAAGGTCGTGCAGGCGATCGTCGACCTCACCGGCGGCGGCGCGGACTTCTCCTTCGACGCCACCGGCAACACGGACGTCATGCGCCAGGCGCTCGAATGCTGCCACCGCGGCTGGGGCGAAAGCATCATCATCGGCGTGGCGGAAGCCGGCAAGGAGATCGCCACCCGGCCGTTCCAGCTCGTCACCGGACGCGTCTGGAAGGGCACGGCCTTCGGCGGCGCGCGCGGACGCACGGACGTGCCGAAGATCGTCGACTGGTACATGGAGGGCAAGATCAACATCGACGACCTGATCACCCACACCATGCCGCTCGAGGAGATCAACACGGCCTTCGATCTCATGCACGAGGGCAAGTCGATCCGCTCGGTCATCGTGTACTGATGGGGACAGGATCGTTGAGTTTCGAGACCGTCTCGCAATCGCGCTGCTTCGGCGGCACGCAGTTCGTCTACCGTCACGCATCGCGGGAGACCGGCACGCCCATGCGGCTTGCCGTCTTCGTTCCGCCGCAGGCGGAGAACGGCAAGGTGCCGGTGGTGTGGTTCCTCTCCGGGCTCACCTGCACGGAGGAGAACTTCACCGTGAAGGCGGGCGTGCAGCGGGTCGCCGCGGAGCTCGGCCTGATCCTGATTGCCCCCGACACCAGCCCCCGGGGCGAGGGCGTGCCCGACGATCCCGAGGGCGCCTACGATCTCGGCCTGGGCGCGGGCTTCTACCTGGATGCCACGGAGGCGCCCTGGGCGAGGCACTACCGCATGCGCTCCTATCTCGAGCGCGAGCTGCCGGGCCTGGTGGCTGAGAACCTCCCGGCCGACATGGCCCGACAGGGCATCACGGGCCACTCCATGGGCGGCCACGGGGCGCTCACCCTGGCGCTGCGCGATCCCGGACGCTTCAAGGCCGTCTCGGCCTTCGCCCCCATCGCGTCGCCCATGCACTGCCCCTGGGGCGAGAAGGCCCTGACGCACTACATCGGGCCCGACCGCGCGGCCTGGCGCGCCTACGATGCCTGCGCGCTGATCGAGGACGGCGCGCGCCTCCCCGACCTTCTGGTGGACCAGGGCACGGCCGACGGCTTCCTGGACAGCCAGCTCAAGCCCCAGCTCCTGGAGGAGGCCTGCGCGCGCGCCGGCCAGCCCCTCACCCTGCGGATGCAGGACGGCTACGACCATTCCTACTTCTTCATCGCGACCTTCATGGAGGACCACCTGCGCTGGCACGCGGAGCGCCTGGGGCCGTAGCCGCCTCAGCCGCTGCCGAACAGCTCCGGGTGCCGGAGCTGCAGCGCCTGGATCAGGGTCAGGGTCTTCATGTCGGCGATGGCGCCCTGTTCCAGCAGACGCATGACCTCGCCGAGGCCGAGCTCCAGCACCTCGATCTCCTCGTGCTCCTCCGCGAGCCCGCCGCCCTCCCCGACCCGGTCGGCCGCCCTATAGGGCGCCAGGAACAGGTGCAGCCGCTCCGTCGTCATGCCGGGCGCCGACCAGACCGTCCCGACCGGCTCCAGGGCGGTGATGCGAAGGCCCGCCTCCTCCAAGGCCTCGCGCCGGGCGCAGACCTCCGGCGCGTCCTCGTCGAGCAGGCCCGCCACGGCCTCCAGGAAGCCCGGGCGGCCCTCCACGTGCATGACGGGCGCGCGGAACTGCCGGACCAGGATGACCGTGCGGGCCTGCGGGTCGTAGGGGAGCACCGCGGCCGCATCGGAGCTGTTGAGGATCTGGCGCGCCATCGTCCGGCCGTCCGGCATCTCGACCGTGACCTTGAGAAGCTTGCGCCAGCCGTCATAGAGGGTTTCGACCTGTCGGATCCGGTAGCCTGCCACGTGCCGTTTTCCCCGTTCGATGATGCCAAAAGCCTAAGACAACACGCGAGCCGCCGAAAGTTATCCCTCAAGCCCCGCTGAAGCAGAGTGGCGCCTTCGTGCGTTAAGAGCAGGCCTCGATGAGATCTCGGGAGCGGAAGCGGGTCTCGGGCCCGATTGCTGTCGTGAAGGAGCGTTGCGTGCTGGAAGGTTTGGTTGCGGCCATCAGGCAGAGACAGGCCATTCTGTTTGCCGGAGCCGGCGTGTCCATGACGGTCGGCCTGCCCTCCTGGAGCACCTTGATCGAACACATCGCGCAGGAGCTGGAGATCGACCTGACCGACTTCCGGGGCACGGACCTCAACTATCTCACGCTGGCGGAATTCTACCGGCTGAAGCAGGGCAGCATCGGCCCCCTGCGCAGCTGGATGGACCGGAACTGGACCATACCGGAGAAGGCCCTGAAGACGTCCCGCGTGCACGAGCTCATCTGCAAGCTCGATTTTCCGATCATCTACACGACGAATTTCGACCGCAACCTGGAAAACTCCTACGACCTCTACGGGAAGGAGTACGTCAAGATCGTCAACGCCAAGGACGTGGCCCGAATCCACGAGGACGTGACGCAGATCGTGAAATACCATGGCGATTTCGACGACGACGGCTCCATCGTCATCGCGGAAACCGATTACCTGGAGCGCCTCTCGTTCGAATCGCCCCTCGACATCAAGTTCCGCTCCGACGCGCTCGGCAAGACGATCCTGTTCATCGGCTACAGCATGACGGACCTCAACATCCGCTTCCTCATGCACCGGCTCTGGAAGACCTGGGCGGATTCGGGCTACGAGCGCGACCGGCCGCAATCCTATGTGTTCATGCTGCGCCCCAACCCGGTGGAGCAGGCGGTTCTGGAACAATGGGGCCTGCAGGTCCTGACCGAGAAGGAGTGCAAGCCCGAACAAGCGCTCGAGACCTTCCTGGCCAAGCTTCACAAGGCTGTCGAAGAGGACCCGGCCTGCCCCTGATTGTGCTTCGGCCTCGCGTTGTGCCAATGTGGCGGCCCTTTTCGCTTCCAAGATGATCCCATGGCCGCCGCACCCAAACGCCGTCTGTCCCTTCGCGACGTTCTGACCGACGGGCGCATCGCCCTCATGCTGCCCCTGGGCTTTTCGTCGGGTCTGCCCTTCCTGCTCGTTTTCAGCACGTTGTCGGCTTGGCTGCGCGAGGCGGGCATCTCGCTGACGGTCATCGGACTGATGAGTTGGGTGGCACTGGCCTATTCGTTGAAATTCCTCTGGGCCCCCTTCGTCGATCGCTATGACGTGCCGGCTCTCTCCCGTCTGCTGGGACGACGCCGCGGCTGGATGGTCCTGTCGCAACTCGGGGTCGCGGCTGGCCTGATCGGCATGGCCTCGACGAACCCGCAGGCCGGCCTGCCCCTCACCATCATCTTCGCGGTTCTGGTGGCCTTCGCGTCGGCGACCCAGGATGTGGTCATCGACGGCTGGCGCATCGATGCGGCCCCCACCGAACGCCAGGGCATGATGGCGGCTGCCTTGCTGCTCGGCTACCGGCTCGCCCTTATCACGGCGGGTGCAGGCGCGCTCTACATTGCCGAGTTCGTCAACTGGCACAGCGCTTATCTCGCTATGGCCGCGCTGATGGGCGTGGGCCTGATCGGCACCCTGCTCGCCCCTCGGATCGACGAGGGCCCGGCCCGGCAGCACCTCCCTTTTGTCAAGGCCATCGTGGAACCGCTTGCGGATCTGTTCCGGCGCAAGGGCCTCATGCTGATTCCGATCCTGGCGCTCATCGCCTGCTATCGCATTCCCGATTATGCAAGCGGCATCATGGCCAATCCGCTTTATATCGACCTTGGCTTCAGCAAGGCCGACATCGCGAATATCTCGAAGCTCTACGGCGTCTGGATCGGCATCATCGGGGCCTTCGCGGGCGGGCTTGCGCTCACCCGCATCGGCCTGTGGTGGACCGTGCTCATCGGCGCGGTGATGGCCGCGGGATCGAACCTGATGTTCTCTTGGCTCGCCTCTGGCAATGCAACGCTTTGGGGCCTGACGCTCTCCATCAGCGTCGACAATTTCGCTGGCGGCTTCGCAGGCGCGGCCCTCGTGGCGTACATGTCGGGGCTGACGTCGCCAGGGTTTGCGGCCACGCAATACGCGCTCTTGAGTTCACTCTACGCTCTGCCCGGCAAGCTGATCGGCGGCGCATCCGGTGCCGTGGTGGAGGCCTACGGCTACCCTGCCCTCTTCACCGGCACGGCCGCCATCGCCATACCGCTGGTGATCCTGTGCCTCATCATACGCCGTGACACCATGAAGGTGGTCGAAGAGAGACGCGCCGCGGACGAGTTGGCCGCCGTGCCGGCGGGTGCCGGCACGAGGGCTTGAAGGGGTTTCGTACCCCCCTGTCATCACCGGCCTTGTGCCGGTGATCCCGACAAAGAGAAGCGCCGCGGCCCACAGGATCGGGATGGTCGGCGGGAGGCGGGCGATGACCGGCCGGCCATGACGTGGAAAGGTTGGCGCCGGCCGGATGTCCGGTCTCCGCGGCGGCACTGGGGCAAGCCCAGCGATGACGGTCTGGTCAGACGGCCGCGATCAGACCCAGCCGCCGTCCACGAGATAGGTCTGGGCCGACATGGCGCTGGAATCGTCCGCGCCGAGGAAGAGCGTGAAGTTGGCGATGTCCTGCGGCACGAGCTTGCGCTTCACGCACTGGCGCTTGAGCAGTTCCTTCTCGCCTTCCGGCGTGAGCCACAGATCGATCTGGCGCTGGGTCATGATCCAGCCCGGCACGAGGCAGTTGACGCGGATGTTCTTCGGCCCGAGCTCACGGGCGAGAGCGCGGGTGAGGCCGACCGCGGCGGATTTCGCCGTCTTGTAGGCGGCGAAGGAATCGTCGCTCACCATGTAGCTCGTGGAGCCCATGTTGATGATCGAGCCGCCGCCCGCCTTCTCCATGTCGGGCAGCACAGCCTGAGCGGCAAAGAACTGGTGATCGAGATTGGTGGCGAAGCGCTCGCGCCAGTATTCCGGCGTCACCTGGTCGATGGTGTGGCGGTCGTCGCGGGCCGCGTTGTTGACCAGGACCGTGATCGGTCCGAGCGCGTCGCTGGCACGCCGGATCGCCGCCTGGAAGGCGGGAATGTCGCGCACGTCGCTGTGCTCGAAATGCACGCGCTCGCCGAGTTCCTTCGCGAGCGCCTGGCCGGCCTCGGCGTTGTAGTCGAGGATCGCCACCTTGCTGCCCTGCGCATGGAAGGAGCGTGCGATGCTCTCGCCGATGCCGCTGGCGCCGCCGGTGATGAGAACGGTCTTGCCCTTCAGGGAGCCGTAAATCGTCTGGGTCATGGATCTCTCTCACTCTTGTCTTGGATGTCGTCCCTCCCCCGTGCGGGGAGGAATAGAAGAGGCTCACGAAGCCGAAGCTGTTCGCACGATGTGCCCCGTTGATACTTTCTCCCACGTCATCACCGGCCCTGTGCCGGTGATCCCGGTCTGGGAAGGCCCGGCGCTTTACATGGTCGGGATGGCCGGCACAAGGCCGGCCATGACGGATCGCATGCGCCTGTTCACATGCCCCGCCGGCGAGGTGCGGGCCGGGGGCCTCCCGTCAGCTCGCGCCCGGCCCCGGCGTGGCGCCCGGCGGGCACTTGCCGAGGATGATCATGCCGAGCACCTCGTCCTGGGTGACGTCCTGCACGTTGGCCGAACCCACGAGCTTGCCGTTCTTCATCACGCTGACGCGGTCGGCGAGGCCGAACACGTCGTGGATGTCGTGGCTGATGAGGAAGATGCCGATGCCCTCCTTCTTGAGCTGCAGCACGAGGTCGGCGACCTGCTGCGTCTCGGCCGGGCCGAGCGCCGCGGTCGGCTCGTCCATGATGAGCACGCGCGCGTTGAAATAGATCGCCCGCGCGATCGCCACCGATTGCCGCTGGCCGCCGGAGAGCGCCTTCACGGGCTCCTTGAAGCGGCGGAAATGCGGGTTGAGGCGCGCCATGACCTTGCGGGTCTCCGCCTCCATGGTGGCGTCGTCCAGGGTCCCGTAGGGCGTGAGCACCTCGCGGCCCAGGAAGATGTTGCCGGCGGCATCGATGTTGTCGGCGAGCGCCAGGGTCTGATAGATCGTCTCGATGCCGTAGCGCTTCGCGTCGCGGGGCGTCGCGATGTCGGCGTGCTCGCCGTTCACGTAGATCTCGCCCGCATCCGGCCGGTAGGCCCCGGACAGGATCTTGATCAGCGTCGACTTTCCGGCGCCGTTGTGGCCGAGCAGGCCCACCACCTCGCCGGGACGCAGGTCGACCGAGACGCCGTCCACGGCCTTGATGCCGCCGAACGCGATGGAGATGTTGCGCATCTCGACGAGAGGCGTCGTTCCATTCGTGTGCATGATGCGCTTTCCTTACTTGATGCGGCGGCGATAGAGGCTGTCGACCCAGACCGCCAGCACGAGAACCGCCCCGACCACGATGTTCTGCAGCGGCGTGTCGACCCCGAGCAGCACCATGCCCGATTGCAGCGACTGCATGACGAGGGCGCCGAGCATGGCGCCCGCGATGGTGCCGATGCCGCCGGCGAGCGACGTGCCGCCGATCACCGCGGAGGCGATCACGTAGAGCTCGTCGAGGGTGCCGGCCGCGTTCGTCGCCGCATTGAGGCGCGCGGTCGAGATGCAGGCGGAGATGCCGCAGAGCAGGCCCATCAGGCCGAACACCTTCATCAGCGTCCAGCGGGTGTTGATGCCCGAGAGCTCGGCGGCCTCCGGGTTGCCCCCGATGGCGAACACGTAGCGCCCGAAGCGCCGGCGCGTGGCGATGAAGGTCATGACGAGCCCCACCACGATGGCGATCAGCACCGGCAGGGCGACGCCCTGCGAGATGAAGAGGCCGCCCTCGGGCCAGGCGATGCCGCGGGCCTCGGCCCAGGTCCGGGCGGAACCCATGGGCATCGGATAGGCATTGAAGATCGCGGCGGTCGCCAGGACGGCCCCGCAGGCCACGACGGCGATCACCGCGTCGCCCCAGCCGGGGCGCACCGGGAATCCGAAGCGCAGACGACGGCGGCGGGTCAGGCCCAGGCCCACGATGATGAGGCCGCAGGCGACCGCCGCGATGATCCAGGTGGTCGTGGCGCCGAGCGCGCCCTCCACGCCGCCGCCGAAAGCCTTGAAGCGGGTGTCCATGGGCGCGACGGTCTGGCCCGTCGTGACCCACCAGGCGGCGCCGCGCCAGACCAGCAGTCCGCCGAGCGTGACGATGAAGGAGGGAATGCCGAGATAGGCGATGAGCCAGCCCTGGAACAGGCCGATGAGCCCGCCGGCCACGAGGGCGATCAGCACGGCGAGCGGCGCGGTCAGCCAGTGCTCGAGTCCGAGATAGGCCGGCAGCCACTGCACTTGAGCGACGCCGATGATCATGCCGACGACGCCCAGGATCGCGCCGACCGACAGGTCGATGTTGCGGGTCACGATGACGAGCACCATGCCGGTCGCCATCACGGCGACGGACGCGGTCTGGACCGACAGGTTCCAGAGATTGCGCGGGGTCAGGAAGACGCCGCCGGACAGGATGTCGAAGCCGATCCAGATGACGGCGAGCGCGGCCAGCATGCCGAGCATGCGGACGTCGATCTCGAGTTTCGACAGGAGCGAGCCGGAAGCGGCGCTCGGCGGCGGGGCGGCGGTGGCGACGGGTGCGGTCATGGAAATCACTCGTTCTGCAAAAAACGTCATTCCGGAGCCGCGACGCGGAACCCGGAACCCATGAGCACGAGGTTTCGAGGAAAGGCGCGATCGTGCGCCTGATCCATCGATCCCGGCGGTCAGGGGATCCGGGCTCGCGACAGGCGCGCCCCGGAATGACAGCGTCAGATCAGTTGCAGGCCTTCACGCTGCCTGCCTTCACGCCCTGGCAGACCACGTCTTTCGTCGCCCAGCCGGCATTGATGACCACGTCGAGATTGTCCTTCGTGATCGCCACGGGGGTGAGGAACAGAGCCGTCATGTTCTGCTTCTTGGGGCCGAGGTTCCAGGGCTTCGCCCCCTGGATCTCGCTGAGCTTCTTGCCGCCGGCGAGCTGGACGGCGATCTCCGCGGCGTTGCGGCCGAGTTCGCGGGCGTCCTTGAAGACCGTGACGGTCTGCGTGCCGAGCGCCACCCGGTTCAGGGCCGCCTTGTCGGCGTCCTGTCCGGAGACCGGCACGGAACCGGCAAGGCCCTGCGCGGCAAGCGCCGCGATGGCGCCGCCGGCGGTGCCGTCATTGGCCGCGATCACCGCGTCGATCTTGTTGTTGTTCTTGGTGAGGAACTGCTCCATGTTCCGCTGCGCATTGGCCGGGAGCCAGCCGTCCGTATAGGCCTCGCCGACATTCTTGATCTTGCCGGAATCCATGGCGCCTTTCAGCACCTCCATCGAGCCCTGGAACAGGAAGTTGGCGTTCGGATCCGAGCCCGAGCCCTTGATGAAGGCATAGTTGCCCTCGGGCTTGACCTTCAGCACCTCGCGGGCCTGAAGACGGCCGACCTCGACATTGTCGAAGGTGAGGTAGAAGGCCTGCGGAATCTCGATGAGACGGTCGTAGCCGACCACCGCGATGCCCTCGGCGACAGCCTTCTCGACCGCCGGACGCACCGCGTCGGCATCCTGGGCCAGCACGATCAGCGCCTTGGCGCCGCGGGAGATGAGGCTCTCGATGTCGGTGAGCTGCTTGGCCGGCGAGGACTGGGCATCGGCCGACACATAGGTGCCGCCGGCCTTCTCGACCGCAGCCTTGATGGCGGCCTCGTCGGTCTTCCAGCGCTCTTCCTGGAAGTTCGACCAGCTGACGCCCACGACCGGGCCCTTCTGGGCGAAGGCGGCGGTGGCGGACAGCGCCAAGGCGGCAAGAGAGATGAGTGCGTGTTTCTTCGATAGCATCGGCTTCCTCCTGGACCTTGCGTTCCCTTGCAGGCCCCTCGCTCATGACAGGCTGTCGATCCGAGCGGATCGACGGAATGGCTCGCTCTGCCATGCGTTATATTTCGAGCGCGGAAATAATTATCTCAGCCGTTGGCAGCTTCAAGCACCGATCGGGTTATATTTTCGTCTGATACCCATCGGTACGGAAGTTGTTTTATTCATAGATCGAAGAAATGACCGCGATGACCCTGCTCCCCCTCTCCCCCCGCGAAACGGCGCGCCGGCGCCTGCTCGACGCCTTGCGCCGGGAGGGCCCCATGGCCCGGGTGGAGATCGGCCAGCACCTGGGCGTGAGCCCGGCGAGCGTCTCGGACCTGACCGCGAGCCTGCTCGACGAGGGGATCCTGGTGGCCGAAGAGACGGCCGATCCGGCCTCCGGCCTGATTCGGGGCCGGCCCAAGACCCGCCTGTACTTCGCCGAGACCCTGGGCTCGGTGATCGGCGTCTGGACCGGGTTCAATCGTATCGAACTGCGGCTCGTGGACAGCGCCGGGCGCAACCGCGCCAGCCGCCATGTGGAGCGCCCCTTGCGCAGTCTCGGGGCGGAGGAGCTGATGGACGTGCTGGCCGGCACGATCACGGCCTTCGCCGAGGAGACCGGGGCCCGCGACGTGAAGGCCGTGGGGCTCGCCTGCCAGGGCTACGTGGACACGAAGGACGGCATCGTGGCCTGGAGCCCGGTCCTCGGCGCCCGCGATCTGCCGCTCGCCTCGGGCCTCGGGGACCGGCTCGGCAAGCCCGTCCTCATCGAGAACGACGCCAGCGCCATGGCGTTCGCCATCACGCAACGGAACTCGGACCTGCGGTCCGGACGCACCGCCTGCCTGATGGTGGGCGACGGTGTCGGCCTCGGCTTTCTCATCCAGGGCGAGCTCTACCGCGGGGCCCGGTTCGGCGGCAGCGAGTTCGGCCACGTGCGGCTCCGCCGCAGCGGCCCGCAATGCCGCTGCGGCGGGCGTGGCTGCATCGAGGCCTATCTCGCCGATTACGCCCTGCACCGGGACGCCCAGCTCATCGACCATCGCCCGGCCCCGACCCTGCTGCTGCCGAGCGAGGGCGCCATGGGGGCGATCGTCGCGCAGGCCCGGGCGGGCGATCCCGCCCTCCTCAACCTGTTCCAGGCCGCCGGCGAGGTTCTGGGCGATGCGGTCGGGATCCTGATCCAGACGCTCGAGCCCGACCACATCGTCATCTGCGGCCCGGGCACCCGGGCCATGGACCTGCTGCGCCCCTCCTTCGAGGCGGCGCTCGACTCGCAGACCATTCCCGAGCTGCGGGCGCTCGCCGCCATCCATGTGGTGGAATCCTCCATGGACCTGCTGACGGAGGGCGTCGTCATGCAGGCCCTGCGCGAGCTCGACCTGGATCTCGCGCGCCTCAAGGCGGCCTGATCCCGCCGTTGGAACGTCGACGGCGCGGGATCGCCGGGCTCAGATGAACCAGAAATCCGCCTTCGTCAGATGCGCTCCCTCCTTGGTGGCGAGCGTCACGGTGGCGATTTCCAGGGCGGCGTATTTGCGGCCGCTTCCATCCTGGTCGAAAGAGGTCTTCGCCGTCCTGGAATTGGTCTGCTTGACCAGGACAAAGTCGTTGCCGTCATGCGCCTTCCCGTCCAGGCTGACGAAGCGGGCATCGAGCTTCACGGCCCTGTCCAGGGAAGCGCCGTGCTTCTTTTTGAGGAAGCCCGCGATCGTCTTGTTCGTGAAGGCGTTGTGGTCGAGAGAGATGTCGTCGAACGTCGAACCGAAATCCTTGATGACGTCCTTGTTGGCCTTGTAGTCCCTCTTCGAGATCTTGGTGTCGAAGACGAACCGGTCGCGGCTGTCCGAGCCCGTGCCGCCTTCGAGCGTGTCTTTGCCTGCTCCTACAAAGGCATGGGTCGCCACGCTGCCGTCGGCGAGCTTGAGAGTCTCGACCACCACGTCGCTTGCATGGTCGATGAGGTCGGTGTCAGCGACCATGCGGAACCGAAATATCGAGCGAATCCGACTCCGTCGATGTCGTATGTCATGTTGAATGATCCATCGGCGAACGCGCTCACGGAGGGGTGCGGCGGCTGCGTCGACGAGTCGAGGACGTTGTCCTCGATTGCTCCACTGAAAACGGACAGGTCAGCCCTCCGGCTGCTCGTCTGCTGCGCCATCTCCCCCGCAAACCCTTGCCCGGCCTCGTTTTGCACCCCTGTCTGTGGCTGGTCGCCGCGTCGGCGCTAGCCCCGGGGGGCGGGAGGGGCTATATCTTCGGCCGATCCATTCTCCACGACCGAGCCGATGCCCTCATCCCGCCCCGTCCAAGCCGGCGACCACGTCTTCCTCGTCGACGGCTCCTCCTTCATCTTCCGGGCCTACTTCCAGTCCATGAACCAGGACCAGAAGTACAATGCCCGCTCGTCGGACGGCATGCCGTCCGGGGCGGTGCGGCTCTTCGTGTCCAAGCTCCTGCAGTTCATGCGCGACGGGGCGGCCGGCCTCAGGCCGACCCACCTGGCCATCGTGCTCGACAAGTCCGAGGGCTCGTTCCGCAAGGAGCTCTACGAGGATTACAAGGGCCATCGGCCCGACGCCCCGCAGGACCTGAAGGTCCAGATGCCGATCATGCGCGAGGCGATCCGCGCCTTCGGGCTCGAGCCCGTGGAGCTGCAGCGCTACGAGGCGGACGACCTCATCGCCACCTATACCCAACAGGCCAAGGCCCGCGGGGCGGACGTGCTCATCATCTCGTCCGACAAGGACCTGATGCAGCTCGTCGGCCCGAAGGTGTGCTTCTACGATTTCGAATCGGGCTCCAAGGGCAAGCCGGGCTACCGGCCCGAGCGCAACCTGGACGAAGCCGCCGTCATCGAGAAATGGGAGGGCATCCCGCCGGAAAAGATCGGCGACGTGCTGGCCCTCATGGGCGACACCTCCGACAACGTGCCGGGCGTGCCGGGCATCGGGCTCAAGACCGCCGCCCAGCTGATCAAGGAATACGGCGATCTCGAAACGCTCCTGGAGCGCGCCCCCGAGATCAAGCAGCCCAAGCGCCGCGAGACCCTGATCGCCAACGCGGAATCCGCGCGCCTGTCGAAGAAGCTCGTGACGCTCGACTGCGACGCCCCGGTGCCCGTGCCCCTCGACGACCTGCGCCTGCCCGAGCCCGATCCGAAGACCCTGATCGGCTTCCTCAAGGCCATGGAGTTCAACACCCTGACCCGGCGCGTCGCCGAGCTCTACGACGCCGATCCTTCGGCGATCGAGCCCGACCCGCGCCTGATGCCCGGCGGCGAGGCGATCCGCTGGGAGCGCGACGGCGACGGCACCGGCGTGACGGCGCCCACCGACGACACGGTGCCGTTCTTCGGCAAGGCCGACGCGGCGGCGGGCGAGGTCGATCCCTTCGCGGGCCTCGACCTGCCGGAGACGGCGACCCTGCGCAAACCCGTCGAGGGCATCGGCACGCCCTCGCAGGTCGCCGGGAAGCGCGCGACGGAAGCCGCGTCGGTGCCCATCGACGTCACCGCCTACGAGACCGTCACGAGCCTCGATCGCCTGAAGGACTGGGTCGCCCGGGCCCGCGAGCAGGGCCATGTGGCGGTCGACACGGAGACGAGCGATCTCGACGCCAACCGGGCCGATCTCGTCGGCGTCTCCCTGGCGCTCGAGGCCGGAAAGGCCTGCTACGTGCCGCTGCAGCACCGGGACGAATCGAACCTGTTCGGGGGCGGCCTCGTCCAGGGCCAGATCCCCGTCGGCGAGGCGCTCGACGTCCTGCGCCCGCTCCTGGAGGATTCCGCAATCCTCAAGATCGGCCAGAACCTGAAATACGACTGGGTCGTGTTCAAGCGCCACGGGATCGAGGTGCGGCCCTACGACGACACGATGCTGATCTCCTACGTGCTCGATGCCGGCAAGGGCTCGCACGGGATGGACGAGCTCTCCCGCCGCCATCTCGGCCACTCGCCGATCAGCTTCTCGGACGTGGCCGGCACGGGCCGGAACAAGGTGACCTTCGACAAGGTCGAGATCGCCAAGGCCACCGCCTACGCGGCCGAGGATGCGGACGTCACCCTGCGCCTGTGGCAGGTGCTGAAACCCCGTCTCGTGGCGGAGCGGCGCGCCACCGTGTACGAGACCCTGGAGCGCCCCATGGTCGATACGCTCGCCCGCATGGAGATGCGCGGCATCATGGTCGACCGGCAGATCCTCAGCCGCCTCTCGGGCGATTTCGCCCAGACCCTGGCGCGGCTCGAGGACGAGATCCACGAGATGGCCGGCGAGAAGTTCGCGCTCGGCTCGCCCAAGCAGATCGGCGACATCCTGTTCGGCAAGATGGGCCTGCCCGGCGCGAAGAAGACCCCGTCCGGACAATGGGCCACGCCCGCGACGCTCCTCGACGAGCTCGCGCAGGCCGGCCACGAGCTGCCCGCCAAGATCCTCGAATGGCGCCAGCTCTCCAAGCTGAAATCCACCTACACGGACACCCTGCAGGAGCACATGCATCCCGAGACCAAGCGGGTGCACACCTCGTTCTCGCTCGCCGCCACCACGACCGGGCGCCTGTCCTCGTCCGACCCGAACCTGCAGAACATCCCGATCCGTACGGAAGCGGGCAGAAAGATCCGCAAGGCCTTCGTGGCGCCCGAGGGCCACAAGATCATCTCGGCCGATTACAGCCAGATCGAGCTGCGGCTGCTGGCGCATATCGCGGACATTCCGCAATTGCAGGAGGCCTTCGCGGAAGGCATCGACATCCACGCGGCGACGGCGTCCGCCATGTTCGGCGTGCCGCTCGACCGGATGACCCCGGACCTGCGCCGCCAGGCCAAGACCATCAATTTCGGCATCATCTACGGCATCTCGGCCTTCGGCCTCGCCACGCGCCTCGGCATCGGCAACGCGGAAGCCTCCACCTTCATCAAGCAGTATTTCGAGCGCTTCCCGGGCATCCGCACCTATATCGACGAGACGAAGCGGTTCTGTAAGGACAAGGGCTACGTGACGACCCTGTTCGGGCGCGTCTGCCATTACCCGCAGATCCGGTCGAGCAACCCGTCCGAGCGCGCCGGCGTGGAGCGCCAGGCGATCAACGCGCCGATCCAGGGCACCGCGGCGGACATCATCCGCCGGGCCATGGTGCGCATGGAGGACGCCCTGAAGGCGGAGCGCCTCTCCGCCCGCATGCTCTTGCAGGTGCACGACGAGCTGGTGTTCGAGGTGCCGGACGACGAGGTCGACGCCTCCCTGCCGGTGATCTCCCGCGTGATGACGGAAGCCCCCTTCCCGGCCATCACCCTGAAGGTCCCTCTCGCCGTGGAGGCGCGCGCGGCGCAGAACTGGGACGAGGCGCATTGATCACGCGCCCGGTCGTCCGGGAGGTCAGCACTCCCCAGGAACACCGTCAGGCTCACGGACCGGACGGTGCCCGGCGGTTCCGATCGGAAGGGTCGCGCCACAGCGATGGTCACCCTCTCACGTCATCACCGGGCTTGTCCCGGTGATCCCGCTTCTGTGAGGCGTTGCGCTCAAAGCAATCGGGATGGCCGGCACAAGGCCGGCCATGACGTGCGGAGGGTGACGCGACGGGCGGCCCGGCTCGATGCTTGTGGGTGTGATGGCAGAGCCGGACAGCGCCTCGCGCACGCACCTCACCCTCCACGTCATGGCCGGGCCTGTCCCGGCCATCCCGATTCGGAAGAGCGCGGCGTTCCACGTCATCGGGATCACCGGGACGAGCCCGGTGATGACGCGGAGGGTGGCCCAACGGGCGGAGGGTGGCCGGGACGGGCGGCGACCTCGGCGCCCCGGGATCCCTGAGCCGTCGGACGAGACGTTATGTTCGTTGACGCGGCAGCCGCTCCGCAGTACCGATTGTTCGAAAGAACGAACTCTTCCGTTTAATGATGTCATTTGCTCCCCTGTCCTCCGAACCGCGAAGCCAGGTCGACGACCCGTCGAGCCTGGTCATGCGGTTTGGCGCACACGAGCCCCTGATGATGGATTCAGGGATCGCGCTCGCCCCCTGGCAGATCGCCTATCAGACCTACGGCACCCTCAACGCGGACAGGTCGAACGCCGTTCTGATCTGCCACGCGCTGACCGGCGACCAGCACGTGGCCAACGACAACCCGGTGACGGGCAAGCCCGGCTGGTGGCTGACCATGGTCGGGCCCGGCAAGCCCGTGGACACGAACCGCTTCTTCGTGATCTGCGCCAACGTGATCGGCGGCTGCATGGGCACCACCGGTCCTGCCTCGACCGACCCGGCGACGGGCCGGCCCTACGCGCTCGACTTTCCGGTCGTCACCATCCGGGACATGGTGCGGGCCCAGGCGGCCCTGATCGACAAGCTCGGCATCGAGAGCCTGTTCTGCGTCGTCGGCGGCTCCATGGGCGGCATGCAGGTGCTGCAATGGGCCGTGAGCTACTCGACCCGGGTCTTCGCCGCCCTGCCCATCGCGACCGCTGCCCGCCACTCCGCCCAGAATATTGCCTTCCACGAGGTCGGCCGCCAGGCCGTGATGGCCGATCCGGAATGGCGCGGCGGGCGCTACCTGACCGAGGGCACGCGACCCTCCAAGGGCCTCGCCGTGGCCCGCATGGGGGCGCATATCACCTATCTGTCCGAGATGGCCCTGCACCGGAAGTTCGGCCGCAACTTCCAGGACCGGTCCGCCCCGACCTTCTCCTTCGACGCGGATTTCCAGATCGAGAGCTACCTGCGCTACCAGGGCATCTCCTTCGTCGAGCGCTTCGACGCCAACTCCTATCTCTACGTCACCCGGGCGATGGACTATTTCGACATCGCGGCGGAGCATGGCGGCTCGCTCGCCAAGGCCTTCAAGGGCTCTGCCACGCGCTTCTGCCTCATCTCCTTCACGTCGGACTGGCTCTTCCCCACCTCCGACTCCCGCGCCATCGTCCACGCCCTGAACGCCGCGGCGGCCTCCGTCGGCTTCGTCGAGGTGGAGAGCGACAAGGGCCACGATGCCTTCCTGCTCGAGGAGCCCGAGATGTTCGCCGCCGTCCGCGGCTTCATCGATGCGGCCGCGCGGGTGCGGGGGATCGCATGATCGCCTCGACCCTTCCGGCGACCGATCTCGAGACCGGCCATCGCCTCGACTTCCTTCTCGTGGCCGACATGGTCGAGCCGGGCTCGCGGGTGCTCGACATCGGCTGCGGCGACGGCTCGCTCCTGGCGATCCTGCGCGACCGCCGGGGGGTCGACGGCCGCGGCATCGAGATCTCCCGCGAGGGCGTGAACGCGTGCCTGGCCAAGGGCCTGCCGGTGATCCAGGGCGATGCCGACACCGATCTCGCCGATTACCCGGACGATGCCTTCGACTACGTGATCCTGTCCCAGACCATCCAGGCCACACGGCAGCCCCGGGTGGTGCTGGAGCATCTCCTGCGCATCGGCCGCCGGGCCATCGTGTCCTTCCCGAATTTCGGCCATTGGCGCGTGCGCTTCGATCTCGGCGTCCGGGGCCGGATGCCCATGACCGAGAACCTGCCCTATTCCTGGTACGACACCCCCAACATCCATTTCTGCACCATCCGGGACTTCGTGGAGCTGTGCCGGGAGGTCGGCGCCCAGATGGAGAAGGCCGTGGCGCTCAACGCGGGCGGCCAGCCGATCCGGGTGACCCTGCCCTGGTGGGTGTGGAACCTGCTCGGCGACCAGGGCGTGTTCCTGCTGAAGAGGCGGTAATACGCGCGGCCGTCGTCATGGCCGGCCTCGTGCCGGCCGTCCCCCATGGTAGGGCTCGGCGTTCCAGACGAACGGGATCATCGGGACAAGCCCGGGATGGCCGGAAGAGCGCTACCCTTCCCCCTCCGCAAGCGGGTGAAGATCGCGCACCATGCTCTTCAGGCGCTCGTCCAGCACATGGGTGTAGATCTGCGTGGTCGAGATGTCGGAATGGCCCAGAAGCTCCTGCACCACGCGCAGGTCGGCCCCGTTCTGGAGCAAGTGGCTGGCGAAGGCGTGGCGGAGCACGTGGGGGCTGACCCTGTCGGCTCGCAGGCCCGCCGCCCCGGCGAGCGCCTTCAGGTCGCGGGCGAAGGCCTGGCGGGTGAGATGGCCGCTCTCGCTGTCGGCTGGAAACAGCCAGGGGCCGGCAGCCTTGGTCCGCTCCTCCAGCAGGGCCAGATAGGCGCGCGCCGCATCCCGGGCCGCGTCGGTCAGCGGAACGAGCCGTTCCTTGGCGCCCTTGCCGCGGACCACGAGGAACCGGTCGCGGGACCTGGCGGCGCTGCGCGGCAGGGCGACGAGCTCCGAGACGCGCAGGCCCGTGGCGTAGAGCAACTCCAGCAGGCAGGCCATGCGGGCGGCGCGAAGACGCTCGGACGGTGGGGCCTCCGGGTGCTGAATGCCCTCATAGGCCACCTGCAGCAGACGGTCGACCTCGGCCACGGAGAGCACTTTCGGCAGCGCCCGTCCCCGCTTCGGCGCCGAAACCGCGGCGGTCGGGTCGGCCGGGGCATAGCCTTCCACGTAGAGGAACTTGTGGAACTGGCGCACCGCCGAGAGCCTGCGGGCGGCCGAGGAGGCTTTCAGGCCGCGCTCCTCCAGGCTTGCCATGAAGCCCCGGATCGTGGCGGAACCCGCCGTGTCCGGCTCGCCGCCGGTTTCCTTCAGGTAGGCGAGGTAGTCGTCGAGATCGCGCCGGTAGGCCTCGAGCGTGTTCTTGGAGGCGCCCCGCTCGGCGGCCAGCATGTCGAGGAAGAGGCTCGCGTGGCGCGCGCCGCTCATGAGGACGAGGGCGTGCGGCTGGTGGGCACCGGGACCGTGATCTCGCGCGGATTGGGGTCGACGAAGGTCGCGAGCGCAAACATGGCCGCGAAGCCAAGGCCCGCGAGAATGGCGACGACGAGGAGGAACCGGAACAGGGTGGGCACGTGAGCCTCTTGAGACGTTGAACCGCTAGAACCATGCCAGGGCCGCGAAGGCAAGTCCCTCACGTCGGTTAAGTTTGCCAGGGAAAGGGGAATAACGCCCTTGTGACAGGCCGCCGCGCCCGTGCTAGGACTGAGGCCATGAACAATATCAGCCGCTTCAATTCGCTCGATGAAGTCGGCGGGCAAGACCAGTCAAGCCGGCGCGGCCATCCGATCAGCCGCCAGCTCGGCACGCGATCGCTCGTGCTCGTCGGGCTCATGGGCGCCGGAAAGAGCACGGTGGGCCGCAGGCTCGCGCAGACGCTCAAGCTGCCGTTCCGCGACGCCGATCACGAGATCGAGGCCGCGGCCGGCATGACGATCCCCGAGATCTTCGCCATCCATGGCGAGGCCCATTTCCGCGACGGCGAGCGCCGCGTGATCGCCCGCCTCCTGCAGGAGGGGCCGATCGTGCTCGCCACGGGCGGAGGCGCCTTCATGAACGAGGAGACCCGCCAGCGCATCGCCGAGCACGGCGTCTCGCTCTGGCTCAAGGCCGACCTCGACATCCTCATGCGCCGCGTGCGCAAGCGGGCGACCCGCCCGCTCCTGCAGAACCCCGACCCGGAAGGCACCATGCGCCGCCTGATGGAGCTGCGCTACCCGGTCTATGCCACGGCGGACGTGACCATCGATTCCCACGAGGCCCCGCACGACCGGGTCGTCGCCGACGTCATCAAGGCACTGGGCGACTGGTTCGCCCGCGAACACCAGGGAAATGCCGAGCCATGACGCGTCCCGCCTCCCGGAGGGACGACCGGTCCCTCATCACGGTTCCGGTCCCGCTCGGGGACCGCGCCTACGACATCCTGGTCGGGCGCGGCGTGGTCGAGACGGCCGGATCGCGCATCGCGGCCTTGGGCGCCCGCGCGGCCGCCATTGTGACGGACGAGCATGTGGGGCCGCTCTATGCCGGGGCTCTGGCCGGAGCCCTGGAGGCTCAGGGCCTGCGCGCGTCCGTGACCACGCTGCCGCCCGGCGAGGCCACCAAGTCCTATGCCAGCCTGGAACAGGTCTGCGACGCCGTGCTGGCCGCCAGGATCGAGCGCGGCGATCTCGTGGTGGCGCTCGGCGGCGGCGTGATCGGGGACCTGGCGGGTTTCGCGGCCGCAGTGGCGCGCCGGGGCGTACGCTTCGTCCAGGTGCCGACCACCCTGCTGTCCCAGGTGGATTCCTCGGTCGGCGGCAAGACCGGCATCAATTCGCGTCACGGCAAGAACCTCGTCGGCGCCTTCCACCAGCCGAGCCTGGTCTTGGCCGATACGGCCCTGCTCGACACGCTGCCCCTGCGCGAGATGCGTGCGGGCTACGCCGAGGTGGCGAAATACGGCCTCATCGACGACGCGCGCTTCTTCGCCTGGTGCGAGGCGAACTGGCGGGGCATCTTCGCCGGCTCACCCGAGCGGGACGAGGCGGTGGCGCAGAGCTGCCGCGCCAAGGCCGCCGTGGTGGTGCGCGACGAGCACGAGAACGGCGACCGGGCGCTCCTCAATCTCGGCCACACCTTCGGCCATGCGCTCGAGCGGATCACCCGGTACGATTCGGCGCGCCTCGTCCATGGGGAGGGCGTCGCCATCGGCCTGTGCCTGGCGTTCCGCTTCTCGGCCGCGCTCGGCCTGTGCCCGGCGGCGGATGCCGCGCGCGTCGAGGCGCACCTGTCGGCCGCTGGACTTCCCACGCGCCTCTCCCATGTTCCCGGGGGCTGCGGCACGGTCGACGCGCTTCTCGACGCCATGGCCCAGGACAAGAAGGTGAAGGGCGGCGCCCTGACCTTCATCCTGGCCCGGGGCATCGGGCAGAGCTTCATCGCTCCCGGCATCGAGGCCGACAAGGTCCGCAGCTTTCTGGACAGCGAACTCGAACCGTCACGGTCATGATCGAAGATTCCTCCGGCGATCTCTGGTTTGCGGCCCTGGTCGTCGTCTTCTGCCTTCTGCTCTCGGCCTTCTTCTCGGCCGGCGAGACGGCGTTTACGGGCGCGTCGCGCTCGCGCATGCTGGTGCTGGAAAAGGGCGGCGACCGGCGCGCCAAGCTGGTGAACCGCCTGCTCGAGATGCGCGAGCGCTTCATCGGCACGGTGCTGATCGGCAACAACATCGTCAATATCGGCGTCTCGGCCTTCGCCACCAGCGTGCTCGTGGCGATCTTCGGCCAGGAGGGCGCGATCTACGCCACGGTGATCATGTCGGTCCTGGTGATCGTCTTCGCCGAGGTGCTGCCGAAGACCGTCGCCATCTCGTCACCCGAGACCGTGTCGCTCGCCCTCTCGCGGCCCATGACCTGGGCGGTGGCGTTTCTGGGGCCGCTCGCCATCGCCATCGAGCGGATCGTGCGGCTCATGCTGCGCCCCTTCGGCATCCGGATCGGGGCGAACACCCCGATCCTCTCGGCCAGCGAGGAGATCCGCGGACAGGTCGCCCTGCTGCACAAGGAGGGCGGCGTCGCCAAGGTGGAGCGCGACATGCTGGGCGGCCTCCTCGACCTCGAGGACCTGACGGTCTCGGAGGTGATGGTCCACCGCACCAAGATGCGCACCATCAACGCGGATCTCTCGTCCGAGGAGATCGTGCGCGAGGTGCTGTCCTCGCCCTATACCCGCATGCCGCTTTGGCGCGGGAGCCAGGAGAACATCGTCGGCGTGCTCCATGCCAAGGACCTGCTGCGGGCGCTCGATGCGGTCGGGGGCGACGCGGGCAGGCTCAAGGTCGAGGCGATCGCGCTGGAAACCTGGTTCGTGCCCGACACCACGTCGCTGCGCGACCAATTGAAGGCCTTTCTCGCCAAGAAGACCCACTTCGCCCTCGTGGTCGACGAATACGGCGAGGTGATGGGCCTCGTGACCCTGGAGGACATCCTCGAGGAGATCGTGGGCGACATCAAGGACGAGCACGATCTCTCGGTCCAGGGCGTGCGGCCTCAGCCGAACGGCTCGGTCAACGTCGACGGCTCCGTGCCGATCCGCGACCTCAACCGGGCCATGGACTGGAACCTGCCGGACCAGGAGGCCACCACCATCGCGGGCCTCGTCATCCACGAGGCCCAGACCATTCCCGACACGGGTCAGATCTTCACCTTCCACGGCTTCCGCTTCCAGGTGCTGCGCAAGTCGCGCAACCGGATCATGGCGCTCAGGATCACGCCGCTCACAACCGTTCGGGCGAGGGCCGAGTAGGATCCGGGTGAACCAGGCCCGCCATGGCCGGGCTTGTCCCGCCATCCCGATGCGGAGAGGCGCGGCGCCTCCTGGATCGGGATCACCGGCACGAGGCCGGTGATGACGAGATGGGATGGACCGGAAGATCGGCTGGTCACCCCTTCAAGAAGTCCGCCAGCGCCGCATTCACCGCATCGGGCTCCTCGTGCTGGACCCAGTGCGTGGCGGTCTCGATCCAGCGGACGCTGCCCGAGCGGCACAGGGCAAGGCTCGCCTCCGCCAACCCCCGTTCGAGGAACCGGTCGCCCGTGCCCCAGACCACGAGCGTCGGCGGCAGGACCGCAGGATCCTTCATGTCCGGCCTGAACGGCAGCGCGCGATACCAGTTGAGCATGGCGGTGAGCGCGCCCGGCCGGGACCAGGCCGTCTCGTAACGGGCCAGATCCTCGTCGGAGAACGTGCCGGGACGGCTCGTGCGCCGAAGGGCATCCTTCAGGCTGCGATGACCGTTCGCCGACAGCATCGCCTCGGGCAGGCGCGGGATCTGGAAGAACCCCACATAGAGGCTCCTGAACATCTGGCTCGGATGCGCGCGCATATAGGCGCCGGCGACGCTCGGGTGGGGCGCATTGAGCACCACGAGCTTTTCGACGCGGTCCGGATGGCGGGACGCCGTCCACCAGGCGACGAGCCCGCCCCAGTCGTGGCCGACCACGGAGAAGGTTTCACGCCCGAGCGCATCGGCCAGCCCGACCACGTCACCCGCCAGGATGTCGAGGTCGTAGGCCCGCCGGCCGGCGGGCTTGTCGCTGAGATTGTAGCCGCGCTGATCCGGCGCGAGCACGCGGAACCCGGCCTCCGCGAGAGGGCCGATCTGGGAGCGCCACCCCCACCAGAACTCGGGAAAGCCGTGGAGCAGGATCACGAGCGGCCCATCCTCGGGGCCCGCCTCCACCGCATGGAGGGTCACGGCGCCGACCCGATGGCGGCTGCCCGTCGTCTCGGGATCGAAGCTCCGGGTCATGCGTGGGCCGACACTTTCACGCGCTTCGGCGGCGGCTCCTCGGAGGCCATGAACTGCGCCCGGGCGAGCTCGGCGAACCGGCCGCCCTTCGCCACGAGGTCGTCGAAGGTGCCGGTCTCGATGACGCGGCCCTGATCGAACACGAGGATCCGGTTGGCGTTGCGGATGGTGGCGAGGCGGTGGGCGATCACGAAAGTCGTGCGTCCCTTCATCACCTCGTCGAGGGCGAGCTGCAGCTTGCGCTCGGTGGCGGCGTCGAGCGCGCTCGTCGCCTCGTCGAGGATGAGGATCGGCGGGTTCTTCAGGAGCGCGCGGGCGATCGACAGGCGCTGACGCTCGCCGCCCGACAGCGAGCGCCCGCGCTCGCCGATGACGGTGTCGAGCCCCTCCGCCTGTCGCGAGATGAACTCGATGGCCTGCGCCCGCTCCAGGGCTTCGATCATCTCCTGATCCGTGGCGTCCGGGCGTCCGACCTGCAGGTTCTCGCGGATGGTGCGCGCGAACAGCATCGGCTCCTGGAACACCACGCCGATATTGCGACGCAGGGACGAGAGCGTGACGTCGCGGATATCGAGGCCATCGATGCGGATGGACCCCGATTGCGGATCGAAGGCCCGGTGCAGCAGCCCGAGCGTCGTCGACTTGCCGGATCCGGTGGCGCCGACCAGCGCCACGTTCTCGCCGGCCTGCACCGTGAAGGACACGTCCTGCACGGCGGAGCGCTTGCCGTCATAGGAGAAGCTGACGGTGTCGAAGACCACGTCGCCCCGGTAGCGCTCCACGTTCCGGGCATTGGCGCGGTCGTGCACGACCGGGGCGGTGTCCAGGATCTCGAAGAATTCCTGCAGCTTCGGCGCCTGCATGAAGAGCTGGTTGATGAAGCTCACCGCCTGTTCCAATCGGCCGATCAGCATGGTGGCCATGCTCATGAACATGACGACCTCGCCGATGGTCGCCAATCCGTTCAGATGAAGCCAGGTGCCGAGAAGGAAGATCGCCGTGACGGTGATCGTCGCCGACGCGCGCGACGCCACGGAGGCGAGCGCCCACCAGGACAGCACCGGGTTCTGCGCCTGGAGCAATTGCTGGATGATGGTCCGCAGGGAGCGGCTCTCCGCTTCCACGCGGGTGAAGGACTGGATCACCGGCACGTTGCCCAGCGCGTCCGAGGCATGCTCGGCGAGGCTCGAATGATAGCGCTCCACGGAGCCCTGGAGGGTTTCCGTCTTGCGCAGCACGATGGCGGTGAGAAACGCGAAGACCACGACCAGCGCCACGAGGAGCAGGCCCAGGCGCCAGTTCAGGAACACGGTCAGCGGCAGGAGCACGACGAGGGCGATCAGGGCCGACAGATGCTCGCGGAAGAAGCCGAGCCAGAGCCACGACATGGCGCCCGAGCCCTCGAGCATCACCTTCAGCACGCGGCCGGAATGGGTCGAGGTGTGGAAGGCGAGCGGCAGTTCGAGCACGTGCTCGAAATAGCTCGCCACCACGGCCAGCCGCCGCCGGTGCGCCAGCCGGTCCGCATGGAGCGCCACCAGGGCGCCGGCCCCGATGGAGAACAGCCCGAAGGCCACCCAGGCGAGGATGAGGGGCGTGAGGGTCCCGAAGGTCACGGGTGCGGCGTTCGGCATCTGCGCGCGGGTGAGCACATCGATGATGCGCCCGAACAGGATGGGCTCGGCGAAAGCCGAGATCGCCAGCGCGATATTGGCCAGGGCGAGCAGCGCGCCGACCCTCAGGTCGGACCCGAGCTGGCCGAGGACACGGATGTAAAGCCTGATCAGCCGCATGGGGATCTACCTGCGAACGAAGCGAACTCCAAAGGATGTCGCGTACTTCAACCCGCTTGAAAAGCCGAAAGGTCCCGAACCGTGTCCCGTCATGCGCGGCTCCTCGCCGGCTTCAGGCTCCGGCGGAAGCGCCCGATCCATTTCGGCCCGAGCTTCGACGAGCGCTCGCTCCCCCGCGACCGGGGCCGGGCCAGAAGAATGGCCCCTTCCTTCGTCTTGCGGATATGCAGGGTTCTCGTGTGGAACTCCTCGAGGCCGGGCCGGTGCCCGATCGACAGGACGCTCGCCCCGTTCAGCTCGTTCTCGAACAAGGCCAGCATCGACGCCTGGTTCTCCTCGTCGAGGGCCGAGGTCGCCTCGTCCATGAACACCCACCGGGGCTTGTGCAGCAGCACCCGGGCGAAGGCCACCCGCTGCTGCTGGCCCAGCGACAGGCTCCGGTCCCAGCGCTCGTGCCTGTCGAGCATCTCGACGAACTCGCCCAGGCCGCAGCGTTCGAGGGCCTTGCGCACATCGGCATCCTCGAAGGTCTCGGGCGAGGCCGGATAGCTGATGGCGGCTCTGAGCGATCCCAAGGGCAGATAGGGCCGCTGCGGCAGGAACATCATCTCCTCGGGCTTCGGGATGCGGATGCGGCCGGAGCCCCAGGGCCAGAGGCCGGAAATGGCCCGGAACAGCGTGCTCTTGCCGGCGCCCGATTCGCCCATGATCAGCACCCGCTCGCCGGGCCGGATCTCGGCCGTCGCATCCTCGATGAGGATGCTGCCGTCGTTGAGCGCGATCGAGACGGCCTCGAAGCTCAGCCAGCCCTTGGGGTGGGGGCCGATCTCGATCTTGCGGCTCTCGGCCGTGACCTCGTCGAGATCGATGGCGGCCTGCCGGAACGTCGCGACGCGCAGGACGGCGGAGCGCCAATCGGCGATCTTCGGGAAGTTGTCGACGAAATAGCGCAGAGCCGACTGCACCTGATTGAAGGCGCCGACCACCATCATCATCTCGCCGAAGGACAGGCGTCCCGCGAAATAGTCCGGCGCGGCCGCGAGGATCGGCACCACGATGGCGAGCCAGCCATAGCCCGAGGTGATCCAGGTCAGGCGCGCCAGGCCGCCGGAGAGGCGCCGCGACGCCTTGAGGACCGCCTCGACGAACTCGTCGAGGTTTCGGCGCTCGTCCGGCTCGCCGTTGTAGAGGGCGACGCTCTCGGCGCTCTCGTTCACGCGCACGAGCGCGAAGCGCAGCTCCGCCTCGCGGGCATAGCGCAGGGTGTTCAGGCGGATCATCGGACGCCCGACGAGCCAGGTCAGCCCGGATCCGATCCCGGCGTAGCCGACCGCGACCCAGACCATGTAGCCCGGGATGGTGATCTCGCGGCCGCCCAACGTGAAGCTCACGGGCCCCGACAGCGCCCACAGGACGCCGATGAAGCTGACCAGCAGCAGGAAGGCCTGCAGCATGCCGACCCCGAGCTCCGTCGAGAGTTCGGAGAAAAGGCGGCAATCCTCCTGCATCCGCTGGTCGGGCTGGGCACTGTTCTCGCCCATGAAGCCCATCTGGTAGGCCCGGTTCGGCATGAGCCAGATGTCGAGCAGCACCTGCGTCAGGCGCTGGCGCAACCGGATCTTGAGCCGCTCCTGAAGCCAGGTCTGCGCCACCACGAGGGCCAGAAGGACCGCGATGATGACCAGGAAGACCAGGAGCTGATGGAAGAAGGTGGCTGAATCCCGCTTCTCGACGGCATCGAAGAAGGCGCCGTTCCACTGGTTGAGACGCACCTGGCCGAACATGTTGCCGACCAGGATGACAAGGATGGCCGCCCCCAGCCGCAGCATGGGCCAGCCCTTCCCGTTCCGGAGCATGTCGCGAAAGAGCTGATACAGCTCCCGGAGGATGCTCGGGGCCATTTCCTGCGCATGGGGCGGCTCGGGAGGATGGGCGGCCGCGATGGCGGCCTCCTTCGCCAGGGTGGCGCCTTGGCCGGGACCGACCTCCTGATCGCTCCCCACCGCTGGCGGCGGGGGCAGCTGCTTGCCCAGTTTGGGATCGAAATCCGGCATCGGTCGAACGCGTACTCGGTGAGCTTGAGAGTTCCTCAAGCTAAAGCGCGTTCACATACGTTAAGTTCCGATCCGACCCCTGTCCGGAGCGCCGCAGCGGTCAGCGGCGGTCGGCCGCGACCGCCAGAGCCCAATAGACCTTGTACTTGGAATTCGGCGCATAGGCCGTGGCGATCCCGATCCGGGTCGCCCTGGAATCGAGGAGCACCCGGTTGTGCTGCAGGCTCTCGCGCCAGCCGGAGAAGGCTTCGGCCAGGGTGTGGTAGCCGGCGGACAGGTTGGCGGCCGGCCCCGTGAAGCCCGCCGAGGCAAGGCGGGCCTTGAAGGCCTCGGCGGAGCTCGGCTTGTCGGCCCGGGCCATGGCGTCGGCCTCCGCCTGGGCGGCCGCCTGCAGGTCGGGATCGAGGGTGAGCGGCCGCAGGCCGTTGTTGCCGCGATACGCCCCGATCATGTCGCGGGCCATGGCGGCGTCCACGACCGCGTCGGCCCGGGCCATCGACACGTAGAAGCTCGGGGTCTGGCTGCGCTGGACGGGCTTCTCGCTCTGGCAGGCGGACAGAGCGAGGGCGGGAAGGATCAGGAGGATGAGACGCTTCATGCGGGCGTCTTATCCTTGAGAAGGGTTAAGGTTTCGTCCTCTTTCTCCTCCGCCTTCGCGGCCTTGTCCTGCGGCTCCTCGGCCGGTTCGGGCGCGGGAGCCGGCGCGGGAACCCCGACGCCGGCCTTCCGCAGGCCGCGGAAGATCTCGAAATAGATGTCGCTCGAGACCCGCCCGGCCGCATCGATATCGTCCACGAAGCAGATGAGATCGAAATCGATGGTGTTTTCGGTCACCTTCTTGAACAGGACCCGGGGCGCCGGCTCGCTCATCACCTCCCGGTGCGCGAGGGCCGCCTTGCGCATGATCTCCGCCACCTGGTCCGGATCCGACGCCCGGGGCACGGGGATCGACACGAGCACGCGGCCCACGCGGTCGTTGCGCACGCGGTTGCGCACGATGCCGGAGATGAGGTTCGAATTCGGCACGATGATCGTCGAGCGGTCGAAGGCCTGGATCTCGGTCGAGCGCACGTTGATCCGGCGGACATAGCCCTCTCCGTCGCCGACGACCACGAGGTCGCCGACCCGGATGGGGCGCTCCCACAGGAGGATGAGGCCGGAGATGAAGTTGTTGACGATGGATTGCAGGCCGAAACCGATACCGACCGACAGGGCGCCGGCCACGATGGTCACCCGCTCCAGGCTGAGGCCCAGATAGGTGAAGGCGATCATGCCCGCGATGATGATGCCCACATAGCCCGCCGCCGTGCTGATCGAGTTGCGCAGACCCGCATCGAGCTCGGTCGCCGGCAGGAAGGTGTTGTTGAGCCACCGCTGGATCACCCGCGTGACGGCGAAGCCCGCGGCGAACAGCACGGCCGCGATGAGGATCGACGACAGGGAGATCGTGACGTCGCCGACGTTGAACCCGAAGAACAGGGCCCGGAGCGATCCCGTCACGTCGGCCGACTCGATGCCCCAGGGCAGCAGCACGAGCAGGACCGCGATGACGATCAGGGCCAGCCGCATGATGCCGCTGGCCAGGATGCCGATCTGCTCCAGGGAGCGGCGGCGCAGGCCCGTATTGGCCTGGAGCGCCGTGGCGAGCCGGGTCTGGCCGCGCAGGGAGCCGCCGATGAACTCGTCGGCGAATGCGATGCCGAGGATCAGCAGGGCGATCACGATGGAAATGCCCACCGCCTGGTCGACCACGAAGGACGCCAGGGCCACATAGCCGCCCACCACGCTGCCGACGATCAGCGCGACCACGAACCAGCCGACGCTGCGCAGGGGCCCGCCGATATCGACCTCCTGGGCGACGTACGGCCCGAGGCATGCCTCGTCCTGGGATTCGCGGGCCGCGAAGCGCCGCAGGAGCTCGGCGAAGACCAGGCCGGCGGCCAGGGCGAAGACGGCGCGGGTCATGACCGTGACCGGCAGGGCGGCCGCGATGGCCGCGTTGAACGACTCGATCACCTTGCCGGCCACCATGACGGTCGCCAGGGTCACGGCAAAGCTCATGATCCGGGCCGCGGAGGCATCCCGGACCGGGATCAGCCGCCAGGAGGTATGATCCGGCGCCAGGATCGCGTCGATCAGGGCGCGCACGAAGGCGATGAAGGCCAGGCCGCTCAGAAAGGCCCTGCCGACCTGCTCGAGCCGCGGCGGGACGATGTCGACCGAATCGAACGCCACCCAGACGATCCAGCTGCCGGCGATCGCCGGACCCGCCCCCAGGATCAGCACGCCGAGGGCGGCCAGAAGGCGGCTGCGGCGGGCCGGGTCTGTAACGGCGGGATCCCGCCTCACGAGGCGCGGCGCGAGGGAGCGGCGCCCGGCATAGAGGGCGATCGCCACGCCGATGGCCAGGCCGAGAAGAAGCAGCACGCCGATCGAGGTGCTGCGCTGCACCTGCTCGAGGGCATCGCCCAGGACGATCCCCAGTGCCCGAAGCTCCCGCGGAACGGCCTGCACCACGTTCATCCAGAGGCTGGGGCTGAGGAGGCCATCGCTCTGCTCGAACAGGGCCCGGGTGAACCCCGCCCGGCGCAGGTCGCCGATCTGGGTGTTGAGCTGCTCGGCCTGGACCAGCAGGGCACGCCCGAGCCGCTGGGTCTCGTCCAGTTCCGCGACCGCTGCCTCGCGCTCGGCCCGGTCGCGGGCCACGTCGGCGCTCTCCTCGGGCTGGCCCTTCTCGGGCTTCGGTCCGAGCTGGCTCAGGCGCTGCTTGCTGGCCTCGAGCTTCGGGGCCTGTTCGTCGACGACCGTGCGGATCTCGGCGATGATCGGCTCGATCTGCAGGCGGATGTTCTGCAGATCCGCATCCGGCATGGTCCGGCCCTGGATGGCCGCTTCCTTCTGGTCGAGATCGGCCTTGAACCCGTCGAGCCTGGCGCGGGCCGCCTTCGTCTCGGCCGAAATGGGAGCAGGCGCCGGCACGGCGGCCTGAGGCTGGGTCGCGGCGGGGCTCTGAGCCGGCGGGGCGGTCGGAGAGGTCTGCGCCTGCTGCGCATAGGATGCGCCGCCCGCTGCAACGCCCGCCACGATCACGGCAGCCCGGAAGAGCCGCTTCATCCCCATGCTGATCATTCAGTCGTCCCTATCGCATTCCCGGCAGCACCGGATCGGTCCGGTGCCTGTCTCTTTCAAAGAGCGCCCTGCTTGCGCCGAGAACCGGCCCGCTTGTGCCTGGCGCTGCCACGGCGGGGTGGTTCTTTGCGAATCATTACGGCGAAAAGTCGCCGCCCGGTCGGCGAAGCGCAACAAAAAAGCCGGGAGAGGCCGCAGCCTCTCCCGGCTTCCCTAAGGGAAAATTCTTACTGCTTGGGGGTTTCGTTGGCCGACGGCTGCGCGCCCGGGGCCGGATAGGCCGGGTTGGCGGGCGTGATCCGGTTGGTGGGATTGGCGTTCGAGGAGCCGGTCGTGGAGCCCGTCACGTTGGCGCGGGCGGCATCGGTGCCCGGGTCGTCCGGAGACGTCGAGCTTGCCCAGATCATGTATCCGGACACCGCCACCGCGAGGAGCAGGAGCGAGCCGATCAGAACGCCCAGGACCGGGCGGCCGGACGCCCCCTGTCGGGCACGATCATCGGGAATCTGTTGAGCCATCTGGAGCCTCTTTGAGAAATGCGGTTTGTCGGGCGAGCAGCAAGGCTCGGCATTATCAGGGCAACGCGAGATGGAAGAGCCGGTTCCTGCCTGTGCCCGTCCATTCGGACCGGCCTCGGGATCGATCCGACTCGGGATCCAATGGAGCGTTTCTCCGTTGTTCGAGACGGGCCACCAACAATGGTCAGAGACGAGGGGCCAATGGTTCGAACAGGCTTCGGCGACACCCTATGTCGCAGGCTGGGCACCTTCCCGCATCGCCGGCCTTCGGCCATGTTCTCGCCGCTTTCGAAACCATTGGGTAATCTCTGATTCAAGGAGATGTCATGCAGGACAATCGCATCAGTCTGGACGGGACTTGGGAATTTTTGCATGTGGCCGACGACCGTCTGTCCGGCCCGGCGGAGGTTCGCCAGATCACGGTGCCAAGTCCCTGGCAGGCCCAATTTGCGGACCTGCGCATGCGCGCCGGCATCGGCATCTATCGCCGGACCGTCGAGATCGACGAAGCGTGGCTGCACGACAGCGTCTGGATCCGCTTCGGCGCTGTGTTCCACAATACCAAGGTGTTCGTCAACGGCGAGGCCGTGGGTCATAACGAGGGCGGGTTCCTGCCGTTCTCGTTCGACGTGACCTCCCACCTCAAGCCCGGGGCGAACGAGATCAAGGTCCGGGTCGATAGCCCGACCGACAACCCGGCCGAGTTCCCGGATTCGCCCTTCGCCGAAATCCCGTTCGGCAAGCAGAGCTGGTACGGCCCCCTGTCCGGGATCTGGCAGCCCGTCTACCTCGAGCGCCGCATCTCCGACCACATGAACCGGGTGCGGCTCGTGCCCAATCTGACCACCGGACGGGTGACCTCCGGGGTGTTCTTCGCGCGCCCGCTCACGGACGCCACCCAGATCCGCATCGCGGTCACGGACCCGTCGGGCGATGTGGTCCTCGACGAGATGCACGAGACGCAGGTGGGCGTCACCTCGATGCCGTTCGAGTTCACGCTCGACGACGTCCGCGCGTGGTCGCCTGACCATCCCAATCTCTACCGCGTCCGCCTCGAACTCATCCGCAACGGCGCGGTGAAGGACGAGATCGCGGACCATTTCGGCTTCCGCTCCATCGAGACGCGCAACGGCAAGTTCTATCTCAACGGCGAGCCGCTCTACCTGCGTTCCGCGCTCGACCAGGATTACTATCCGGACACGATCTGCACCGTGCCGTCGGTGGAATTCCTGGAGGACCAGTTCCGCAAGGCCAAGGAGCTCGGCCTCAACTGCCTGCGCTGCCACATCAAGGCGGCCGACCCGCGCTATTACGAGGTCGCGGACCGGATGGGGATGCTGATCTGGACCGAGCTGCCGAACGGCGGCATGGCCACGGACCGCTCGCGGGGACGCAAGGAAAAGCTCCTGAAGGGCATCGTCGACCGGGACGGCAACCATCCGTCCATCGTGATCTGGACGATCATCAATGAGAACTGGGGCGTCGATCTCGTCAACGATGCGGATCACCGCGACTGGCTCAAGCGCACCTTCGCTTGGCTGAAGGCCTACGATCCGACGCGCCTCGTGGTCGACAACTCGCCGCTCGCACCGAGCTTCCACGTGGAATCCGACATTGCGGATTACCATTTCTACGCCGCCTATCCCGACCATCGGGCGCAGTGGGACCAGTTCGTCGACGAGCTGTCCAACAGGGCCTCGTGGCTCTACTCGCCCCACGGCGATGCAGTGATCACCGGCCGCGAGCCGCTGATGTGCTCCGAATTCGGCAACTGGGGCCTGCCTTATCCGAAGGATCTGCGCGACGCCAAGGGCGAGGAGCCCTGGTGGTTCGAGACCGGGCACGACTGGGGCGAGGGCGTGATGTATGCCCACGGCGTCGAGAACCGCTTCTCGGACTGGAGCCTGGACCGGGTCTTCGGCGATCTGCGCCGCTTCGTCATCGCGGCACAATGGCAGCAGTTCCGCGCGCTCAAATACGAGATCGAGGCCATGCGTCGGAAGCCGAACCTCGCCGGCTACGTGATCACCGAACTGCACGACTGCCATTGGGAATCGAACGGCCTCCTCGACATGCGTCGCAACCCGCGCGTGTTCCATGAGCTCTTCCACATCGTCAACTCGGATACGGTGATCGTGCCGAAATGGGAGCGGGCCTCTTACTGGTCCGACGAGACGGCCGTCCTCGGTCTGGCGATCGCCCACGGGGCCGGACCGGTTCTCGAGGATTGCACGCTGGAGATCTCCCTCTGCGGCGAGAGCCAGATCCTGTCCCTGCCCCGCCTCGAGGCGCCGGCCGTGCTCGATCTCGGCCGCATCGAGATCCCCGTGCCGGGAATGGACGAACCCTCCCTGCGGCGCATCAGCCTCGATCTGCGCACCGCCGATGGTCGCGTGGTCGCGCATAACCACCACGACATCGCGATCCATCCCAAGCGCACGAGGCCCGTTCATGCGCGCGAGCTGGTCTGGTCGCCGGACGAGGACATCCGGGAGCGGTTCCGGGCGCTGGGCTACAGCATCGCCCGCGCGTTCGAGGAATCGACCCTGATCGTGTCCCGCACGCACAACAAGGCGATCGCGGATCATGTGCGGGCGGGCGCCAAGCTCCTGCTCCTGCCGGAAGAGGACATGACCCTCTATCCGTTCTTCCCGCACTGGCAGGCCGTCCGGGTGCAGGCGCGCGCCGGCACCCTCTGGTCCGGAGACTGGGCCTCGTCCTTCGGCTGGCTGCGGCGCTCGGGACATTTCGCCCGGTTCCCCTCCGGCCCCCTCCTCGACGAAACCATGGACCGGGTGCTGCCCGATTACGTGATCGCGAACTGCAACCTGCTCGACTTCCAGGCGCGCGTGTTCTCCGGCCTCGTGGTCGGCTGGATCCACAAGCCCGTGGCGCTCGGCGTCGAGCGCTCCTATGGCCGCGGACGTCTGGTGGCCTCGACCCTGCGCCTGTTCCGCGATGAACCGCTGGCGGATCCGACCGCCACGATGTTGACGGATGCCCTCGTGGAGCTGGCCGTGGAGTCCAGAGCGGCGCGGCTCGAGGAGGCCGTTCGGGCCGCGGAGGCGGCCGCGTAAGCCTCGCCCCGCACAATCGAAAGGCGGCCAGGTGTGCCTGCGGGTGTCCCTGCAGGTGTCCCTGGCCGCCTTTTCTTTTGCCTTGCGCTGAAAGCGTCTGGCGCCGAGACGTTCTCTATTCGGCCGCCACCTTCATGGCTTCGTCCGACCACTCCACCTCGCTGTCCGCGAAGAACCGGTCGAGGGCGCTCTCCAGCCGCGGCATGAGGAGACCGCGCTCGGTGGAGAGGGCCGTGTTGAGAGCCGGATCGTCGCCGGCCCCGATCACGCGCTCAGGATCGAAGCCCGCTCGCTCCGCCGCCATGGCGGCGAGATCGCGCCATGAGGTCTCGCCGGTATTGGCCATATGCCAGATGCCGGTGCCGCCATCGATCAGGAGGTCGAGGGACGTGTTGACCAGATCGGGCACATAGGTCGGCGACACCACGTCCAGGCTGGCTTCCACGTCCCCGCCCTTGCTGAGGGTGTTCAGGATGGACCAGATGAAATTGTAGCGATCCCAGGGGCCGAAGAATGCGCTCGTGCGCAGGACGAGAGCCTTGTCGTACGCCTCCAGGACCCGGCGTTCGGCCTCGGCCTTGCTCTCGCCATAGACCGTCGTCGGGTTGACCGCGTCGCTTTCGACGTAAGGCCGGTCGAGCGTTCCGTCGAAGACGAGATCGGACGAGAAGGTGACCAGGGGGATGCCCAGATCCGCGCAAACCCTCGCCAGCGTCTCCGGGCCCGACGTGTTCTCCCGGAAGCATGCCTGTCGGTCGTTCTCGGCTTCCACGACCCGCACGTACCCGGCGGTGTTGATCACCGCCCAGGGCCGATGGCACGCGAGGGCCTTGGCGACGCTCCGGGCATCGGCGATGTCCATGTCCCGCCGGGACAGCAGCACGTGGTTGAGCCCCCGGAACTCGCACAGGCGCGAATAGGCGCGGCCGAGGGTTCCCGTGGCGCCGGTGATCAGGAGCTGGCGCGGTTCGTCGGAAAGCCAGCAGGACCTCGATTGTCTCGCCGGCGGCCTGTAGAAGCGGATGTCGCGCTTCCACCAGCCGGCGCGGTCGAGCACCGGATGGTCGAAGGCGCCGGTCTTGGCGAGCGACTCCGCCGCGTGGGCGAGCGCCGTGCGTCGCGGCTCCGGAGCCCGCACGTCGAAGGGCCCCGGCTCGTAGAAGCCGTTGCGGCGCGTCAGCAGGCTGTTCCAGTCGACGGCCCCGTAGAGGGACCAGACCGTGACGGCCCGGATGTCGACTCCTTCGTCGCGCAGCGCGTTGGCGCCGTTCCAGACCTCCATGAGCCAGCGCAGCTGGTCGTCGCGGGTGCTGCCGTGATGCGCCTCCGTGACCGCCATGGGGCGCCGGTAGCGCTCCCAGACCTCTCGAAGCCGCGCGGCGGGACCGAGGTCGGTGGACGGCAGAGGCATGCGGACGGCCTCCGCATCCGCGTAGCGGTGCCGGCCGTTGCCGCCCCAATGATGCTCCGGATAGCGGTTCATGCGCTCGTCGAGATAGCGCTCGCTGGTGAGGTAATGGTTGATGCCGATGATGTCGGGCCCCGCATCGGCCTCGAGCAGGAGCTCGAGATCGGCCTGCGGGACGCCGTTATCGAGCAGAATCGTCCACCAGGGATGATCCCGATCGACCATGCCGCACAGGAGATCGAAGCCGAGAAAGCGCCGCTGGTTCTCATGCTCGGCCTGGTAGGCGAGCGTGGACGTCGCGAAGGTCTTGCCCATGTCGTCGGTCTGGACGAGCTGCGCGTCCGGCCGGACCTTGCGGATGGCGCGCATGGACAGGACGGTCGCCTTGCACTCGTTCACCAGGATCTTGAGGAAAGCCTCATAGCTCGTTCCGTGCGGATACCAATGACCGTAGAGACCCGAGAACCGGGCCGTCGTGAGCGGCTCGTTGACGGGGGTATAGAGATCCAGATGCGGATAGCGCTCCGCCACATGGGCCGCATGGCGGGCCAGGAGCTCGGGCCAGGCAGGATCGAGCATGTGGGTGTAGCGGGGGCCGCTGCCGTGATGGCACAGGCCCGCAATGGCGCGGATGCCGAGGGTGCGGAGGCGCTCCAGGCGCGCATCGTGCCAGGAGAAGTCCGTGCGGTCCGGGCTCTCGGGAGAGATCCTCTCCCAGAGCACCGGATGACGCAGGGTGCGGATCCCGAGCTCGGCGATGCGGTCGAGATCCTCGATTCGCTCATGATGACCGGTCTCCAGGCTTTGGTCGCGATAATCGTCGCCAACTCTTGCGACGGTACATTCCAGTCCGCCCCAAAGCTCTATTGATCGGTTCATCATGCAACTCCGAGCTATTACAACAGTGCTTCCACAACTATTCTTATTGCGGAATGTTCAATGCTCTTTGTCGATTACGAAACCATCGCGGCCGAAGCCGGTACGACTTTGACAGCGGACGTGTCCGCTCCGACGGGCAGAGACTCGTTGATGCGCCGGAAGGTAGCAAGCGCCTGACCGACGATCTGGTCCATGTTGTAGTAGCGATAGGTGGCCAGACGACCGACGAACCACACGTCGGGGGTGGCCAGGGCAAGCTTCTCGTACTTCTTGAACAGTTCCTGGTTTTCGGCCTTCGGGATCGGGTAGTAGGGATCGCCTTCGGCAGACGGATACTCGTAGGTGAGCGCCGTCTTGGCATGCTCCTGGCCGGTCAGATACTTGTATTCCGTGACGCGGGTGTAGTCGTTGGTCTGCGGGTAGTTCACGACGCCGACGGGCTGATGCCAGGTCTGGTCGAGGGTCACATGCTCGAACCGGAGCGACCGGTAGGGCAGCTTGCCGAACTGGAAGTCGAAGTATTCGTCGATCGGCCCGGTATAGATGACGCGGCGGTGGGGGACGACGTTCTTGACGTCCTCGTAATCCGTCTGCGTCATGACGTGGATGTTCGGATGGCTGACCATCTTTTCGAACATCCGCGTGTAACCGTGCTTGGGCATGAACTGGAATTCGTCCGTGAAATAACGGTCGTCCCGGTTCGTGCGCGTCGGCACGCGCGAGGTCACCGATTTGTCGAGCTCCGAGGGATCGAGTCCCCATTGCTTGCGCGTATAGCCGCGGAAGAACTTCTCGTAGAGCTCGCGTCCCACGACGGACACCACCACGTCCTCGGACGTCTTGATCTCGCCGATCTTCTCGGCGCGTTCGGCGAACCAGTCCTGCAGCTGCTCGGAGGTGAGGTTCAGGCCGTAGAGCTTGTTGACCGTGTCGAGATTGATCGGAATCGGAACGAGCATGCCGTCCACTTCCGCCAGAACCCGGTGCTCATAGAAGCGCCATTCGGTGAAGCGGGAGAGATGATCGAAGATCTGCTTGGAATTGGTATGGAAGATATGCGGGCCATACTGATGGATCAGCAGGCCGTCGTCGTCGTACCGGTCGTAGGCATTGCCGCCGATGTGATTACGGCGATCGATGAGAAGAACGCGCTCGTTGCGTTCGGTGGCGAGACGCTCCGCCAGAACGCTGCCTGCAAAGCCGGCGCCTACAATCAACCAATCATACATTCCAGATCACTCCGCAGGCGTGGTGGCATAAACGGGAAGGGAAGAAGCGGGACGATCGGCCGTCGCGTCACCGGTCGCATCCAGCATGAGCTTGTGCATGGACGCCCACGTCTTGTCCCAGGATCCGGCCGCCAGATGGCGGTCGACCTTGGCAAGCCACGCCTCCTTCGGGCGGGCCAGGATGGTCTCGACCTTGGCGACCACCTCCTGGGCATCCTTGGCGATCTCGACGAGCCCTTTCTCGCCGTAGGGGCGCACCACATCGGTGATCGGCGTCGAGACGACCGGCACGCCGGCCGCCAGGAATTCCGGCGTCTTCGTCGGGCTGATGAACTTCGTGGCCTCGTTGAGGGCGAAATTCATGAAGCCCACATCCCAGCCGGACAGGTAATGCGGCAGCTCGTTGTAGGACTTTCCACCGAGCCAATGGATGTTCGGCCGCTGCGGGAGGGTCGCAGGATCGATCTTCACCACGGGTCCGATCATCACGAACTGCCAATCGGGACGCAGATCGGCGACCTCGGCCAGAAGGTCGATGTCCATGCGCTCGTCGACGACGCCGAAGAAGCCGAGACGCACATGCGGAATCGGCGCCTGGTCGTCGGGATCCTTGTCGATCGAGCGGGCCTGCGAGAAGTGCTGGAAGTCGATGGAGGACGGGAAGCCGTGAACGCTGCGATGGCGATGGCGCTTGGCCTCGTAGAGGCTCATGCCGCCCGTGAAGACCAGATCGCAGCGGGAAAAGAGGGCGTTCTCCAGATCGAGCAGCTCCTGCGAGGCGCCGCGGAAGAGCGAGAGCTCGTCCATGTTGTCGTAGACGCACAGATCGCACTCGAGATCGCTGGTGAAGGCCATGGCCATCGGCGTGTAGTACCAGAACATGCGCGGGCTCTTGGCCTCGCGGCCGATCAGTTCTTCGATCAGGTCGTGCTGCTCGGCGATGACGTCCTCATGCGACAGACCCTCGGGAAGAACCGGCACCGCGATGGTGACGCCCTGAGGCCGGTCGCTCACATCCATGTGAGGCTTCGCGCCGGCCTTGAACATGGGCTCCTCGATGATCAGGACATCGTAGTGCTTGACCGCCCGGCTGAGGAGATGCTGAGGCCGCTGCCAGACGAAATCCCAGCGCAGATGAGAGAAACAGACGAGGAGAGGTTTTTCTGAACCGACTTTGACAGGCGAACGAAGGGCATAGGACTGCGTCATCAAACGCTCATGCATAGCGCCATCCTCAAATACAGGTGTGTTGTCGCGATCGGACGGAAGAACACGGCCCGGGGTGAATAAAGCGATGTCTTAAGTGAAGCGCACCAACGAAGGGTCGTGGTCGCAATCGATGACACAACGCAGACAGGCTTGTTTAGTTCCATCTCCGTTCATATTCCTGAACGGCTATTCATCGCTATAGCCACCGTCACTTCTTCTCGAGCATCAGTGTTCCCTGCTTTTGGATGAAGGTCTTCGCCTTCTCTGCCACCATCGCGAGGATCCACGGCAACTGCACTTCGACGCGCACCTGATCCTGCATGACTTCGAGGTGGCCGCTGACGTTCTGGCCCATCGCTCCGACATGAAAATCCATGCGGTTGCCGTTCCAGGTCTCGTTGATGGACGCGACCTTGTCCCCGAACTGGGACTTCAGGCCCGTCATGCCGCCATGAAGCCGGCGCATGGCTTCGGCCTGGCCGAGGCTGTGGGGAATGGAAACGATCAGTGGCTTGGCCATGGGGAGTGCTCCGCTTTTCAACGACAAGCGAAGCAGTGCGGGTCGGGTTCCCTGCGCGAGGCGCGGCCCAACCCTGATGCCACCGTCTGGCGGAGCCGGCTACAGCATCTCGACCTTGATGGCGCGGATCACGATGGTTTCCTGCTCGAACCGTCGCTCCAGCTCAGCCCGATACCGCTCCCACCAGGAATGGTCGAGCTCCCGGGCCATGACTTCGAACACCACGATATCGTCGTGGGCGGTATGGCCGCCCTCCTTCCAGACGCCGTGGGCCGGCGCGCGCGTGAAGCTCGTGATGCCGCCGAACCGCTCGGACAGTTCCGTGCGAACCCGCCCATAGGCGCCGCCGTCGAAGCGGCGGCCGGCATTGTCGGCAAGCGGCAGAAGAATCTGGACCAGGTGCATGGACATCCCCTGAGGCGCCATAGACTGGCGCAGGAAAATAGTTCAGGAGACGGAAAAGGCGAGATCCCTCTCGAAGGTCACGCCTGCAGGGCGGCGAACAAGGCGCGATCCGTGTCCGGCCACTCTTCATCCACCTGGTAGCGGCCCGACGGTTTCGAGACGCGCCAGGGGCGGGCCGTGGATGCGTGGATCGCCTCGGAGGCACGCAGGCGGCGCGCACTCCCATCCGCCTGCACTTCGTCGATCACGACGAAGCCGAAGATGGTGAGCCGCGTCGCCATGGCTTTGGTGGTGCGATCACCCGCGTCGATCGACAGGGAGCCCGCGGCATAAACCGCATCCATGAGACTGCGTTGATCGCGCCGTGGATTGGACGTCGAGCGCGCGCCCGGAAAGCGGATGACGTTCGTCGCCTGAGACGATTTCGATTCCATGTAAGCAACCCTTGGTCCCGAATCGTGCCAAGGATCGCCGCAAGGGATTAAGAAGCGCCTAATCGAGCCTGTGCAGGGAGACGTAGCCCGTGCCGGTGGAGGTCAGCCCCAGGGCCAGGGCGGGCCCCTTGGCGAGGTCGATGATGCGGCGATGGGTAAACGGACCGCGATCGTTCACGCGGACGACCACGGAGCGGCCGTTGGTTTCGTTCACGACCTTGAGTCGCGTGCCGAATGGCAGGGAGCGGTGGGCGGCCGTCATGTCGTTGGAATTGAAGCGCTCGCCGCTGGCCGTTTTGCGGCCGTGAAACCCCGGTCCGTACCAGGAGGCGGTGCCGCGCTGAAAGGCATTGCCGGTCCCGATATTGGCCTGTGAGATGGACCCCGTGATGCTCGGGTCATTGGAGGCGGTCGTATTGCAGGCTGCTACAAGAAGAAGAGGCATCATCGCAGATGCCCGGGTGAGGATGTTCTTCAAAGACAGTCTCCCCTTCCGTTGTGGTTGGAAGTGAAACTGAGCCTTAAAGAGGCAAGAATAAGGCGCTGAGAAATTTTTCTACGTTCACTCATCCTTCAGGATTACAGATCTATTCGCGGAACTAGCCTTGAAGAGCTATGAGAAAAAATGCTATAGCCTGAATAACGTTACTTTTCTGAGTGGATTAAGCTTCACCTTTCCGTGATCGTGGAGGGCGGCTACTGGTCAAGACGCCGCACTGGTCTAGTTCAGACTTCCGTCGCTCCACCACAGCCACAGCCGAGGCAGCCGCTCATGGTCACATCCTCCCCGTCGCAGCCTGTTGCGGTCGTCGGGGCCGGTCCGGGAGGTCTTGCTTCCGCCATGCTGCTGGCCCGGGAGGGCATTCCCGTCACCGTGTTCGAGCGCGAGCCTGCCGTGGGTGGCCGCACCCGGACGATCCATGCTCCCGGCGGCTACAAGTTCGACATCGGCCCGACCTTCTTCCTGTATCCGCGCGTCCTGAAGGACATTTTCGAGGCCTGCGGCGAGCGGCTGGAGGATCACGTCGAGCTCAAGCGCCTCGACCCGCAATACCATCTTGTCTTCGAAGGCGGCGGGTCCATCCGCGCCACCTACGATCTCGACCGGCTCGAACGGGAGATCGCGCGTCTGGCCCCCGCCGATGCGCGCAACGTGCGCCGCTTTCTCGACGACAACCGGGACAAGCTCGAAGCCTTCCGGCCGGTGCTGGAACAGGCCTTCTCAAGTCCGGCCGATCTCTTCTCGCCGGCGATGCTGGCGGCCCTGCCGAAGCTGCGGCCGTTCTCCAGCGTCGACAGTGACCTCAAGCGCTACTTCGCCGACCCGCGCGTGCGTCTGGCCTTCTCGTTCCAGACGAAATACCTCGGCATGTCGCCATTCCAGTGCCCGAGCCTGTTCACGATTCTCTCCTTTCTCGAATACGAGCACGGCGTGTTCCATCCCATGGGCGGCTGCGGCGCTGTCTCGGACGCGATGGCCCGCGTGGCGCGCAAGATGGGCGTCGACATCCGCCTGAACACGCCGGTGGACCGCATTCTCTACGAAGGAGGCGAGGCTGTCGGCCTCGAGGCCGGCGGTGAGAAATTCGCCGCCGGATCGATCGTCGTGAACGGGGATTTCGGCCATGCCATGCAGCGTCTCGTGCCCGAATCCATGCGCCCGCGCTGGACGAACAAGAAGCTCAAGCGCGCAAAGATCTCCTGCTCGACCTTCATGCTCTATCTCGGCATCGAGGGCGATGTCGGCGAACTCGCCCACCACACGATCCTGCTGTCCCGGGAATACGAGCGCAACATCCGCGAGATCACCGGCGGCATCCTGCCTGAAGAGCCGTCGATCTACGTGCACCATGCGGGCGCGACGGACCCGTCCCTGGCGCCCAAGGGCCACACGAGCCTCTACGTGCTGGTCCCCGTGCCGAACCTGCGCTGCGGGATCGACTGGACCCGCGAGGCGCCCCGCTATCGCAGGCTCGCCCTCGAGCGGCTGAAGCTGCTCGGGCTTCACGACATCGAGGACCGCATCCGGTTCGAACGCGTGGTGACGCCCCGCGGCTGGCAGGACGATTTCGCCGTGTTCGATGGCGCCACCTTCAACCTCGCGCACAATCTCACGCAGATGCTGTACTTCCGGCCTCACAACCGCTTCGGGCGCAACGTCTATCTGGTCGGCGGCGGCACGCATCCCGGCAGCGGCCTGCCGGTGATCTACGAGGGCGCACGTATCACCACGCGCCTGCTGCTGGAGGACCGGGAGCGCCGCCGGGCAGGCCGCCGGGAATCGGAACCTGCCGTCACGCCGCTTGGGGAAGCGGCTCTCTAGAGGAACGCCGGATGGGACGCATTGGACTGACGATCGCTCTTCTGCTTTCCGCCTCTTGCGCCCAGGCGGCGACGCTGACGATCCGCGCGCAGGGCGTTCAGCCGGATCAGAACATGGTCTATGCCGGAATCTGCGACACGAGCTTCGAGGAAGCCACCTGCCCCTACAAAGATCGCGGCCAGGCCACGTCGGGCACGGTGGAACTGCGGGTCAGGAACGTGAAGCCCGGCACCTATGCCATCGCGGTCTTCCATGACGTGAACGGCAACGGCAAGCTCGACCGCAGCTTCATCGGCCTGCCCAATGAGCCCTACGGCTTCTCGAACGACGTGGGCCGCCGCGGCCCTCCGAACTTCGAGGCGGCCCGGATCGTCGTCAGGGAACCCGCGACGACGGTCGTGATCCCGATCCGATAGGGCTGCCATGCTGTGGCGCGCCTATGCTCTCCTGTCCCACGGAGGAGATCGCGTGGGCTTCGGATCCATCGGTCTTCCCACATGGCATCGCGCGGGCGCTCCGCCGTTCCGGCGATCGGGCGACGTACTGAAGGTCCTCGAAGAGGCCGATCATGCGATCTGGTCGGCCAGCGCGCTCTCGGCCTGTGCCGAAAGCGGTCTTCTCGCCCAACTCGGCAAGCCCATGGCGATCGACGAGTTGGCGCGAGCTGCATCGCTGCCGCCCCGGCTCGTGCAAGTCCTGATCGACGTTCTCGCCAGCTATGGCTTCCTCGTGTGGGAGCGCGACCGCATCCGCGCAGCGCCGTCCCTCATGCCGTTCACCACGCCCGAGGGAGTGGCGACCTTTCAGGCCTCCCTTCGGGCTCCTCTTCTGCAGGCCGAGAGCTTCCGGCGCAGATCGACCGAGGGCACCCTGACGCTGGACGGCTGGACCCACACCGATGAGGCGATCATCGAAGCTCAGGGGACCCTGACCCAGCTCTGGACCACGCGGGCTCTGCCCAAACTGAAGTTCCTGCCGGGCCTGGTGCCGCGTCTCGAGCGACCCGGCGCGGGCCTACTCGACGTGGGCGCAGGAGCCGCGGGCCTTTCGATCACGCTCTGCAGGCACTTCCCACACCTGACCGCGGCGGCGCTCGAGCCCGCCCCGCACCCGGCGGCCGTCGGGGCGCGCCATGTGCAGGAGGCGGGCCTCGCGGCTCGCATCGACGTTCGGCAGGAGCGGGTGGAAGATCTGAGGGACGAAGAGGCCTTCGACCTCGCCTTTCTGCCTCAGATGTTCCTGCCCGAGGCCATCATCCACCAGGCGATCGAGCGGGTCTTTCGCGCCCTGAGGCCCGGCGGGTGGCTTCTCGTCGCCGTTCTGGCATCGGAGGGTCATGGCCGGGCCCCCGCGATCAACCGCCTGAAGAACCTGCTCTGGGGCGGGGGCATCCGCACCGTGAACCACCTGAGGCCACGCTTGGCCGCGGCCGGGTTCGACCCGGTGATCCGCGCACCGGGCGGGGCCTCACTTCGCATGATCTGCGCCCGCCGACCAAACCTTCGTGATCCGTCTTGAACTGGCCCCTGGCCTTCCTAGAACCATGACGATTGGACGCAGACCCACGACGCGTGGGCTCGTGCCCGGCGGGAGGAATGCGTGAGCGCTCAAGGGACTTCGGTTGCCGTGATCGGCGGAGGATTGGGCGGGCTGGCGGCAGCCTGTGTCGCGGCGGCGCGCGGGCACAGGGTCACCCTCTACGACAAGAATGCCTGGATCGGCGGCAAGGCGGCGGTTCTGCACGAGGCCGGCTTCCGCTTCGACATGGGACCCACGATCCTCACCGTGCCGCGCGTTCTCGAACGCATCTTCGCGGAAGCCGGCCGTCACCTTTCCGACTATCTCGACCTCGTCCGTCTCGACCCGCAATGGCGGTGCTTCTTCGACGACGGGACGCAGATCGACCTCCAGGAGAACATCGCCGCCATGGCCGAGGCCATGGACCGCTTCGCGCCCGGCAAGAACGCCGGCGACGGGTACAAGCGCTTCCAGGAGATCTCCGCCCACCTTCACGACATCTCGAACCGGTTCTTCTTCTGGAAGCCCGTCGAGGATCTCTTCGACACCATCAACATCCGGGCCAACATGAACCCCGCGACCCTGCGGGATGTTCTGTCCCTGCGCATGGGCTCCTCCGTGGCCGGCACCATCCGGTCAAAGGTGAAGGACGAGCGCCTGGCGCAGATGCTCGATCACTTCACGCAATATGTCGGCTCATCCCCGTACGGCTCGCCCGCGGTGCTCTGCGCGATCGCCCACATGCAGGCGGCCGACGGCGTATGGTATCCCATGGGCGGAACCCGGGCCGTGGCGGAGGCCCTGGCGAAACTCGCCACGGAACTGGGCGCCACGATCAGGACCGACTGCGACGTGGCCTCGCTCAGGATCGTGAACGGCGCGGTCGAAGGCGTCGTCCTCGCGAGCGGCGAGACGGTCGCCTACGACACCGTCGTCTCCAACATGGATTCCATCCGCACCTACCGGGAGCTGGTCGGCGGCGAGGTCGGCGAGCACTACGCGCGCAAGGATTTCGAGCCGGCCTGTTCCGGCGTGGTGCTCTATCTGGGTCTGAACAAGCGCTACGATCATGTCCTCCATCATGACTTCGTGTTCTCCCGGGACCCGGAGGAGGAGTTCGACTTCATCTACCGGCGCGGCGAGCCGGCACCTGATCCCACCTGCTATCTCGCGGCGCCGGCCGCCACCGATCCGAGCGTCGCGCCGGATGGCGGCGAAGCCCTCTACGTGCTCGTCCATACGCCTTACCTGCGCCCGCACCACGATTGGTCGCAGATGTTCCCCGCCTACCGTCAGACGATCCTCGACAAGCTGAAACGGACGGCCGGCATGGGCGACATCGAAGAGCGCATCGTCGTCGAGCGCCATCTCACGCCGCAGGACATCCACGACCGCTACAAGGTGCTGAACGGCGCCATCTACGGATTGGCGAGCCACGGCAAGTTCATGGGCGCCTTCAAGCCGGGCAACCGCAGCCGGCAGGTGCGGGGCCTCTACCTCGCGGGCGGCGCCGCTCATCCGGGTCCCGGCATGCCGATGGTCATGATGTCGGGCTGGATCGCCGCCGACGCCCTCGACGCAGACAGCAAGGTCGAGAATCTACGGAACGTGTCTTGAGCCAGAACCCGAGCAAGGCAGAGACCGCGCGCGCCTTTCCCCACGGCCCGGGAGCCTCTCCCGTCGCGCGCCGCTCCGCCCTGCTTCATCGCTTCATGGTCTCGACCTTCCGGCGCTACTTCATCCGCCACATGAATGCCCTGCGGATCGCCTCATGGGGACTGCCGGATGTGCCGCAGCGGGGCCCGGTCGTCGTCTATTCCAATCACCCGGCCTGGTGGGACGCGGCGGTCTACATCCTGGCGGCCGACCGCTTCTTTCCCGCCTACGAGAGCTACGCGCCCATCGATTCCGCGATGCTCGCGCAATACGGCATCTTCGGCCGGATCGGCGCCTTCGGGGTCGATCTCGACAGCCCGCGCGGCGCAGCCGACTTCCTGAAGGCCGGCGGAGAGATTCTTGCGGCGTCCGACCGGGCACTCTGGATCACCGCGCAGGGACGCTTCGGCGACGTGCGCGAGCGCCCGCTCGGCCTCAAGCCCGGCGTGGCGCGCCTCGTCGAGCGTGCGCCCGACTGCACGGTCCTGCCCCTCGCCATCGAATACGGCTTCTGGCTGGAACGCGGCGCGGAGGCCTTCATGGCGTTCGGCCCGGCGATGCGCGGGCAGGATCTCGTGAACCTCGCGCGCCCTGCCCGCCTGGCACGGCTCGAGAGCGAACTCGCCGCGACCCTCGACCGCCTGAGCGCCGATGTGCAAAGCCGCGAACCGGCCCGCTTCCGGGCCGTGCTCGAAGGACGCGCCGGCGTCGGCGGGCTCTATGACGGGTGGCGGCGCATGGCGGCGGCCCTGCGCGGACGCGCCTTCGACCCGTCCCACGAGGGACGCGCCTCATGATGGTGCTCGGCTTCCTCCTGCTCGCGCTGGCCGCCATCCCGTTCGTGCTCGCGCTCATGAACCTGAGCACCTTCCGGGCGACGCCCCGCCACGCGCCGCGGGGCGATGTCCTCGTGTCGATCCTCATTCCGGCCCGCAACGAGGCGAAGAATATCGGACCGGCTCTCGAGGCGGCGCTCGGCAGCATGGGGGTGCCCGTCGAGATCCTGGTGATGGACGACGGGTCGACAGACGGGACGGGCGATATCGTGCGCGCCGTCATGGCCCGTGATTCCCGGGTCCGCCTCCTCACCGCGCCGCCGCTGGAGGAGGGCTGGACGGGCAAGATTCATGCCTGCCATCATCTCTCCGAGGCGGCACACGGCACGCATCTCCTGTTCGTCGACGCGGATGTGCGCTTGAGCCCCCATGCGGCGGCTCTGCTGGCGGGCCACGTGCAGGCGACCGACGCCGGTCTCGTCAGCGCCGTGCCGCGCCAGATCATGGTCACCCTCGGCGAGCTGCTGACGGTGCCGACGATCAATCTGCTGCTTCTCGGCTACCTGCCCATGGGCTTCATGCGCCTCTCGCGGGATCCCGGCCTGGGAGCGGCCTGCGGCCAGCTCATGCTGATGGAGCGTGTGGCCTACCGGGCCAGCGGCGGTCACGCAGCGATCCGGTCGCGCATCCATGACGGCATCCAGCTGGCGCGCCTCTTTCGCCGCAAGGGCATCATGACGGATCTGATGCCCGGCGAGCGCCTCGCCACCTGCCGCATGTATGCCGGCTTCGGCGAGGCCTGGAACGGGTTTGCCAAGAACGCCCACGAAGGCATGGCGACGCCGGTCGCCTTGCCGATCTGGACCGTGCTGCTGCTCGGCGGCCATGTCCTGCCCTTCGCGCTTCTCCCCTTCTGGCCAAGCCTTCCGCTGGCCGGCGCGGCTCTCCTGTCGCTTCTCACCCGCACATTCGTGACCTTCGCCACCCGGGAAAGCCCCTGGTCCATTCCCCTGCATCCCGTCACGACCCTTGCAGGCCTCTCCATCCAGTGGAGCGTGCTCCTGCGGATCGGAGAGGCTCGCCGTGCTGGGTGGAAGGGCAGGCTTTATCCCCTGGAGGAGAAGCCATGAGCATGGACTCGGGCCAACCCTCGAAGCGGCCGCGCGACGAGAACTTTCCGGTCGCCTCCCTGGCGCTCTCGCGCGAGCACCGGGACGCGGTTCTCGCCTTTTACGAATTCGCGCGAACGGCCGACGACATCGCCGACGCCCCCGATCTCGGCGCCGCCGAGAAGCTGGCGCGTCTCGATGCGCTCGAGCAGGCCCTCGTATCCGGCGATGCGGACGTTCCCGAGGCCGCGCGCCTTCATGCCGTCGAGAGGCGGCACAAGGCCGGCCTGAGCCAAGCCCGCGACCTGCTGCGCGCCTTTCGCCAGGACGTGGTCAAGGCGCGCTATCACGATTGGGCGGAGCTGATCGATTACTGCCGCCTGTCGGCCAATCCGGTCGGCCGCTTCCTGCTGGCCGTTCACGGCGAGCGCGGTTCTGCCCACGGGCCGGCCGACGCCCTGTGCACGGCGCTTCAGATCCTCAATCATCTTCAGGACTGCCGCAAGGATCGCGAGCACCTGGGCCGGATCTACATCCCGATCCGATGGATGCTGGGCGCGGGCTCGGAAACGGCCTTCTTCGATCCGTCGCACACGAGAATGCGCCGGGATGTCTTCGACGCCATGCTCGACCGGGTCGACATGCTGATCGATCAGGCGCAATCGCTGCCGGAGCACCTGCGGAGCAAGCGCCTGCGGGCGCAGAGCATTGCGACCATCGCCCTCGCCCGACGCCTGAGCGGGCGCCTGCGACAGGCCGATCCGGTTCTGGAGCGCGTGCAGGTGAGCCGAGCCGACATCGGCATGGCCTTCCTGCAGGGCCTTCGCGGCACGGTTCGGGCTCCCTCATCGAGCGATCGTCATGTGACGGCAGCCGTGGTGCGGCGCTCGGGCTCGTCCTTCCGCCTCGGCATGAGGAGTCTCGGTGCGGAGCGCCGCCGCGCCATCCACGCGGTCTATGCGTTCTGCCGCGCCGTGGACGACATCGCCGACGGCGCAGCGCCCGCGTCCGAGAAGCGCGCCTTCCTGCGCGAATGGCGGCGCGAGCTCGACCGGCTGCACCGGGCGCCGGAAACGCCCATCGGGCGGGAGCTCGCCCGCGCGTCGACCCTTTTCAAGCTGCCCGTCGAGGAGTGCCACGCGCTGCTCGACGGCATGGAGACGGACAGCGCCGACCGGGTGCGCCTGACGGGCGATGATGAACTGGGCCTCTACGGCCGGCGCGTCGCCGGCTCGGTCGGCGCCCTGTCGATCCGCATCTTCGGCGTGCCCTCGGCGCACGACTTCGCGCTCAATCTCGGACGCACCCTGCAGCTCGTGAACATCCTGCGCGACGTGGACGAGGACGCGGCCTGCGAACGGGTGTACATCCCCCTGTCCCGGCTCGCACAGCTCGGGTTGCAGGACGCCCCGGCGGCCACGCTCGTGGCCGATCCGCGTTTCGCCCGCGTCTGCGAGAACCTCGCCGAGGAGGCGCGGGCCGGTTTCGCCGATGCGGATGCGGCCCTGGCCCGTCTCGACCGCCGGGCTCTGAAACCGGCGATCCTGATGATGGAGAACTACCGCCGCGTCCTCGATCGCCTGCAGGCGCGGGGCTGGGGCACCCGTCAGGGCAGGCTGCGCCTGAGCGCCGCCGACCGGCTGCATCTCATCACCCGCGCCATGAGGCCCGCATGACGACGAGGCCCGCATGACAAGGCGCACCCACATCGTCGGAGCCGGCATCGCGGGCCTGAGCGCGGCGCTTGCCGTCACGGGACGCGACGGCGAGGCCATCGTCTACGAGGCTGCCCCGCAACCCGGCGGGAGATGCAGGACGCTCCAGCCCGCCGACGGCTTCATCCACGACAACGGCACCCATGTGCTCTTCACGGCGAACGGACGCACGCTCGATCTCCTCGAGACCGTCGGCGCCCGCAACCGGTGGCTCGAGCCCGAGCCCAAGGGGCTTCCGCTCTACGACGGACGCACGGATGCCTTTCAACGTGTCGGCCTCTCCCCCTGGTCCTGGCTCCTTCCCTCGCGCCGCCCGCCCGGGCTGACCGTGCCGGATCTGGCGCGGATCCTGCGCCTCCTCTTCCCCGCGAAGGATTGCCCGGTCGCCTCCATCATCGGCGACCGGCCGATCATGGACAGCCTGATCGAGCCCTTGACGGTGGCGGTGCTCAACACCCCGGCCGCGCAGGCGTCCTCGCAACGGCTCGCCTGCGCCCTGCGACAGCTCCTCCGGCCCGGCTCAGGACGCCTGCTGGTGGCGCGGAACGGTCTGAGCGCGGACCTGATCGAGCCCGCTCTCGCCACGCTCGCGACGAGAGGCGCATCCGTCCTGACCGGACAGCGCCTGCACAGGCTCCTGATCGGCAACGGGCGCGCCATCGGCCTCGCCCTGTCCGACCGCACCGTGATGCTCGGTCCGGACGACCAGGTCATTCTGGCGCTTCCGCCCTACGAGGTGGCGCGGCTGCTCCCGGGGCTGCCGGTGCCCGCCTCCTTCGAGCCGATCCTCAACGTTCACTACCGTATGAATGGTCCGGCCGCTCCGCGCTTCGTCGGCTTCACCGGCACGCTGGCGCAATGGGCGCTGATCCGCCCGACCCATGTGAGCGTCACCGTCTCGGCGGCGGATGCGGTGATCGATCGGAATGCCGCCGATGTGGCGGCCAGGATCTGGCGCGAGATCGTGCCGGCCCTGCGCCGTCTCGGACTCGACGCGGCAGGCGACCGCCAGCCCGACACCCGGGTGGTGAAGGAGAAGCGCGCGACGATCCGCCAGGCCGCCGAGGTTCTCCCGCAGCCCCCCCTGCTGCCGCTTGCCAATCTCGCCTTGGCCGGGGACTGGCTCGGGTCCCTTCCCGCCACCATCGAGAGCGCCGTCATGGCCGGAGAGCATGCCGCTGCCCTCCTGCGCAATGCACGCTGCACCCGCGCCTCCATTCTGCGCGACCGCCCCTTGAAGACGGAGGATGCGGCATGATTCAGGACCATCCCCCGCTCACCGTGCTGCTCGCGGCGCCCCGCAGTTTCTGCGCCGGCGTCGAACGGGCCATCCGGGCCGTCGAGGATGCCCTCGAGCGGACAGGCGGGCCCGTCTACGTACGCCACGAGATCGTGCATAACGGCCGCGTGGTGGAGGATCTCAGGCGCAAGGGCGCCATCTTCGTCGAAGACATCGCCGAGATCCCGGAGGGAGCCGTGGCGATCTTCAGCGCCCATGGCGTGTCCCGTGCGGTGGAGCGAGAGGCGGCGGGACGCCAGCTCTCGGTGCTCGACGCCACCTGCCCGCTCGTGCGCCGCGTCCATCTCGAGGGGCAGCGTCATGCCAGGGCCGGACGCGAGGTCATCGTCATCGGTCACCGCGGCCATGTGGAGATCGAGGGAACGACGGGGCAGATCGACGGCACGGTGCACGTGATCGAGAGCGTCGCCGAAGCCCTGACGATTCCCGTCGCGAACCCGGAGCGCATCGCCTACATCACCCAGACGACCCTCTCCGTGGACGATACGCGCGAGATCATCGCGGCCTTGAAGAAGCGCTTCCCGGCGATCCAGGGCCCCGACGTCAAGACGATCTGCTACGCCACCCAGAACCGCCAGATGGCGGTGCGCGTGATCGCCACGCGGGCCGAGCGGATCATCGTTTGCGGGGCGCGCAATTCCTCGAACACGAACCGCCTGTGCGAGGTGGCCGTCAGCGAGGGCCGTCAGGCGCTCCTCATGCAGGATCCGAAGGACCTCACGCTCTCCTTCATCGACGGCGCGGCCGTGATCGGCCTGACGGCGGGCGCGTCCGCGCCCGAGGATCTGGTGCAGGAGGCTCTGGCGCGCCTCGCCCAGTGGCGCAGGCTGACCGTCGAAGAGGTGCGCGTGACCCATGAGGACGCGCATTTCGCCCCCGTCGATCTCTCGCGCCTCGTCGATCAGCTCGCGAACGCTTCCTGAACGTCCCGCGGCGTGGCCGCGACCAAGCCCAACCGGTCGCGGCGCAGCCAGCGCCACAGCATCAGGCAGGCCACCACGGCCAGGCCGCTCGCAAGGCCGATCCAGATGCCGACGCCGCGCAGCGAAGTGCCGAAGGCCAGGAGGGTGCCGAGCGGCAGGCCCACGCCCCAATAGCCGAACGCCGCATAGAGCATGGGCACCCGAGTATCCTGCAGGCCGCGCAGCATCCCGGCGCCGACCGCCTGCGCGCCGTCCACCAGCTGGAAGATGGCGGCCACCACCAGGAAGGTGCGCGCCAGATCGATGACGAGCGCGTTCGTCGGATCGCCGACGTCGAGGAAGACGCCGAGCAGGAGATGGGGCGCGAACAGCATGAGGGAGGCCGTGAGGACCATGAAGCCGGTTCCGAGCGCAAAGGACGTCCAGCCGGCGCGGGTGACGCCCTGCGCGTCCCGCGCCCCATAGGCCCTTCCGACGCGCACCGTCACGGCCTGACCGATTCCGAGGGGCACGGAGAAGCAGAAGGACGCGATCTGCAGCGCCACCGCATGAGCGGCCAGTTCGCTCGCGCCGATGCGGCCCATGAGCATGGCGGCGGCATTGAAGATCGTCACCTCGAACATGAGCGTCAGGCCGATGGGAACGCCGATCCGCCAGAGGGTGCGGTAGCGCGGCCAGTCGGCCCGCCAGAAGCGCCCGAACACATGATAGCGCCTGAACTTCGGATGGAGCACGATCACGAGGGCGAGCCCGAGGAACATGAAGGTGCTCGAGATGATCGTGCCGATGCCGACGCCGATCAGCCCCAGAGCCGGCAGGCCGAAGGAGCCGACCATCAGCACATAGGCGGCGCCGAAATTCACCGGAATGGCCAGGAGGCCGATGAACAGAGCCCAGCCGGGGCGCTCCAGCGCTGCCAGGAAGGAGCGAAGCACCAGGAAGAACAGAAACGGCAGAAGGCTCCATTGCAGGGCACGGATGTACTGACCTGCATCACGAGCGAGCCCCGCCTCCTGCCCGATGGCGACAAGGATCGCCTCTCCGTTCCAGGCCACGATCCAGATCGGGACCGCGACGGTGACGCAGGCCCACAGGCCCTGGCGGACCGTGCGCCGTACCTCGCGCACGGAATGGCGCTTGCGGCCGAGTTCCTCGGCGATCATCGGCGAGGTCGCGTTGACGAGGCCGATGCCGAAGATCAGGAAGGCGAAATAGAGGTTCGTCCCCAGGGCGCCGGCGGCCAGAGCCCCGGACCCCATCCAGCCCATCAGGATGACGTCGGACGTGATTAGGGCATTCTGCGCCACGGTGGCGAGGACCAGAGGCCAGCCGAGGGACAGGGTGGCGCGCAGCTCCGCCATCCAGGCGGCGCGCTCGGTCACGGAGGTGCGGTGAATCATGGTAGCGGGCTTGTACCCGGCCCACGGCCGGAAGGCCACACCTCACCGCCGGAAGGCGAAGTCTCGCCGGACAAGGAACCCGAGCGGAAGCGCATCCGTTCATTCCCTTGCTCACGCTTTGGTGTTGTCCGGAGTTCTCGATGGCGCAGACGGCGCTCTCAACCGATATCGATTTCGCCCTCCCGCCCTGCCTGGACAACGAGCGGGGCGAACGGCGCACGGTCGGGGTCGAGATCGAGTTCGTGGGGCCGTCCGCGGAGCAGACCGTGCAGGCCCTGCAGGAGGCCCTCGGCGGGCGACTGATCGAGGAGGATCCCCATGCCTTCGCGCTGAAGGAATCGGCCATCGGCGACCTCACGGTCGAGCTCGACAGCCGCATCCTGCACCCGGGCAAGCAGACTGGAACGCAGAAGGGCGTCCTGCCCAAGATCGCGGCCCTGTTCGGGTTCGCGGCCCGCTACCTCGTTCCGTGCGAATTGGTCACGGCCCCGTTTCCGATCGACCAGCTTCAGGAGCTCAACCGTATCCTGACGGTCCTGCGCGGGCTTGGCGCCAAGGGCACGCAGGATGCGCCCTTCTATGCCTTCGGCCTGCATTTCAACCCGGAGATCCCGCGCCAGGATGCGGCCACCGTCACGGCCTTCATGAAGAGCTTCGCTCTGCTCAACCCCTGGCTCCGGCGCGAGGCATCGCCGGACGCCACGCGCAATCTCCTCGGCTTTGCCGATCCGTTCCCGGCCCAGTATGTCCGCAGGATCGCCGAGCCGGATTACTGGCCGGACATCCCGGCCTTCATCGACGACTATCTCGCCTTCAACGCGACCCGGAACCGGGACCTCGATCTGCTGCCGCTCCTGCATCATTTCGACGCGCAGCGCGTCCGGGCCATCCTGCCGAACGAGAAGATCAACGGCCGCCCCACCTTCCATTACCGCCTGCCGGATGCACGGGTCAGCGACCCGGGCTGGAGCATCGCGCCGGACTGGAACCGCTGGGTCTGCGTCGAGCGCCTGGCGGGCGACCGGGACATGCTGGACGCCGTCGCCTCCACGTATCTGTCGTTCGACGGGGAGGACAAGAGCTGGGCCAACGTGGTGGAGCAGATCGTACGGCCATGACGACTCCCCTGATCGGCGTCACCACGTCCCGGCGCGGGGGATGGCGCAGCTACCTGATGCACCGGCTGGCGCTCTACCGCGCCGGCGCGCGCTCCGTCCGCCTCGTGCCCGGACATCCGCTGCCGACGGAGCCGCTGCAGGGCCTCGTGATCGGCGGCGGCGACGATATCGGGGCCGAGATCTATGGCGGCAAGGTCCTGCCCGACGTACGCATCGATCCCGAGCGCGACAAGCTGGAGCTCGGTCTCCTGAAGGCGGCCCTGCCGGCGGGGCTGCCGATCCTCGGCATCTGCCGCGGATCGCAGATGATCAACGTGGCGCTCGGCGGCACGCTGCATACGGACATCTACGAGGTCTATGTTCAGGCGCCGAAGATGCGCACGGTCCTGCCGCGCAAGACGGTCACCATCGCGCGCGGTTCCCGGCTGGACCGGATCCTGAGCTGCAATCCCTGCCAGGTGAATGCCCTCCACCACCAATCCGTCGACCGGCTCGGACAGGGGCTGACCATCGCCGCCCAGGACGAGAGCGGCATCGTGCAGGCCATCGAGAGCGAGAACGGTCCGTTCCTGCTCGGCGTTCAGTGGCATCCGGAGCTTCTGGTGTGGAAGAAGCCGCACCAGCGATTGTTCGCGGCTCTGACCGAAGCGGCGCGCGAGGCGGAGGCGCCCCTGTCCGCGACGGCGCTCGCCGGCTAGCGCATCGTGCGGACCCGGAGGGCCGCACCATGCGCTTGTTCAGCGCGCGCGCCGCGACGTGCGCGGGAACAGGGAAATCACCTTGTTGTCGCTGCGCGCATTGAGGTGCCGCTGGATCGCCACATGCAGGTCGCGGCTGACGACGGGCTTCTGCAGCAGCGGGAACTCGCTGTCCTCGCCCGCGATACCGGGGCTGCCGGTGATCAGCAGCACGGGCAGGTCCGGAAAGACCTGCCGCACTTCCCGCGCCAGCCCGACTCCGTTCATCGTCCCGTGCATGGCCACATCGGCGAGCACGAGCGCGGGCCTGCGCGTGTTCAGGGCCTTCACGGCCTGGGCCGCATCGGTCGCGATGCTGGTGACGTAGCCGAATTCCTCCAGGGTCGATTGCAGCGCCAGCGCGACTTCGAGTTCGTCGTCCACCACCAGAACTTCCGTGTGGCCCTGCACGCTCTCATCCGGCACGTCCTCCTCGCGCGTTGCCCCGACGGGGAGCAGGGTCGCGTCGGACCGCGGAATGTAGAGGATGATGGAGGTCCCGGGACCATCCCGGCGCACTTCCGAGGTTCCGCCGAGCTCCTGCAGGAAGTGGAGGCTCTGACGCAGGGACAGCCAGGATGAGAGATCGAGATCCCGCAGGGCGAAGGCCTGTTCCGCATCCGCCTCCGGGGCATGGCGTCCCTCATCGGGGCCGGCGCTGTGGATGATGAGCTGCACGAAGTCGCCCTCGCGGGTCAGATCGGGCAGCGCGCCTCTGTCGACCTGCACGTTCCGGGCCTCGATCGTGATGACGCCCCCTTGAGGCAGGGCATCCCGAACATGGCCGCTCAGGGACACGATGGCCGTCTGGATGTCGTCGGGATCCGCCTCGATGGTCCAGAGGTCCTCCGCCAGGGACACGTTCAGTTCGACCGTATCGCGCAGCAGGGAACGGCTCATCAGATCGGCGACCGCGCTCACCTGTTCGGCAATGTTCACATATTGCCGCTTCCCCTCGCCCGGCTTGGCGAAGGCCGTCGATTGGGCGATGAGCTTGGCGGCCTGATCCGAGGCCACCAGGGCCGAGAGCAGCTTGCGCTGGAGGATCGGCTGGTCCTTCAGCTGGCGGGCTGCCGAATCGATGTTCGCACTGATCACCATGAGCCGGTTGTTGAGGTCGTGCGCGATCCCGTCCCTCAGCCGATCGACGGCTTGCGCCTTCTGCATGCGGCGCAGGGCATCGTCCTCGTCGGAGGCCGGCGGCTCCTCGAAGACCGTGAATTCGGCAAAGGCGAGGGCTGGGTCCTCGGGCGGCTCGAAGGCCGCCGCCGTGACGTCCTCGAACACGGAGAACTCGTCGGACTCGTCATCCTGCCTGTCCCGCAGAGCCTGACTGATCTGCCGGCCGATCACCAGGGGAGATCCGGCGGCGAGCAGCAGAAACAATCCCGCCGACGCGGCAACGAGAGCCGAGTTCCGGAGATAGGCGGCCGCCGCCAAGGCTCCTCCTGACATGATCAGGGCGCCGGACAGGCTCAGCAGGGACAGCTTCAACGAGACGGGCAGCAGATGCATGAGGCTTTCTAAAATAAAATTTGACCTGACGGCCCCCAGACGCCACTTGCAAAACCAATCTTGTGCGGCACGACAGGGCGGCAAGCGAGGGAGACCTCGCGATAAAGTGGTATTGTTCCATAAAGGAGATAATTGTGCGGCTTTCTGATGTCCCTGGCTTGGCGCAACTGGCGCTGGCATTGGCCCTGACGGCTTCGTCTCTTGCCACGGCAGCCGCTCAGGAAACCGGAGACCAGGCCATCGAGCGCCGCGTGAACGAGCTTCTCGGGCAGATGACCCTGGAGGAGAAGATCGGGCAGCTGAACCTCGTTTCCCACGGCCCGCCGCTGCGCTGGGAGGACATTTCCGAAGGGAAGGCCGGGGCTCTCCTGAACTTCAACAGCGCCCGGGACGTGGCCCGGGCCCAGGCCCTGGCCCGCCAGAGCCGTCTCAAGATCCCGCCTCTCTTCGGTCTCGACGTCCTGCACGGCTTCCGAACCCAGTTTCCCCTGCCCCTGGGCGAGGCTGCGGCCTTCAGCCCGCGCATCTCGCGCCTCGCGTCCGAATGGGCCGCCAGGGAGGCCGCCTATGTGGGCGTGAACTGGACCTTCGCGCCCATGGCCGACCTGTCGCGCGACAGCCGCTGGGGCAGGATCGTCGAAGGCTTCGGCGAGGATCCCACCCTGGGCGCCGCCCTGACGGCGGCCCGCGTGGAAGGCTTCCGCAAGGGCGGCCTCGCCGCGGCCGCCAAGCACTTCGCCGGCTACGGGGCGCCTCAGGGCGGGCGCGACTACGACACGACCTACATCCCCCGGGCCGAGATGTACGACACCTACCTGCCGCCGTTCCGGGCCGCCGTGGACGCCGGCACGGCGAGCTTCATGGTGGCCTTCAACGCCCTGAACGGCGAGCCTTCGACGGCCAATCCCTGGCTGCTGACGGATGTGCTGCGCACCCAATGGGGCTTCGACGGATTCGTCACCTCGGATTGGGTCGGCATCGGCGAGCTCATCAACCACGGCGTCGCGGCCGACGGGGCCGAGGCCGCCCGCAAGGCGATCCTCGCCGGGGTCGACATGGACATGATGGGCCAGCTCTACATCAAGCACCTGCCCGACGAGGTGCGCGCCGGCCGCGTGCCGGAGAGCGTGGTGGACGAATCCGTGCGGCGCGTGCTGCGCACGAAATTCCGCATGGGCCTGTTCGACCGCCCGGACATCGATCCGACCCGCGTGGATTCGGCCTTTCCGACGCCGGAATCGCGCCAGATGGCCCGGGAGGTCGCGCGCGAAACCTTCGTGCTGCTGCAGAACCGGGACAACGTGCTGCCGGTGCCGCCGACCGTGCGCTCCGTCGCGGTCGTCGGGCCCCTCGCCGATGCGCCGCACGACCAGCTCGGGCCTCATGCCGCCCGCGGCCACAAGGAGGACAGCGTCTCGATCCTCGAGGGGATCCGCCGCCGCGCCCAGGGTACGGGGATCACGGTGCGCCATGCGCCGGCCTGCGACCTGTTCTGCCGCAGCACGGACGGGCTGCCGGACGCGCTCGAGGCGGCCCGGCAGTCGGACTTGGTGATCGCCGTCTTCGGCGAACCGCAGGAACTGTCCGGCGAGGCCGCCTCCCGGGCCCATCTGGAGCTCAACGGCCGGCAGATCGAGGTGCTGGAGGAACTCGCCAAGACCGGCAAGCCCGTCGCCCTGGTGATCATGGGCGGGCGCCCTCAGGTGCTGGGCCCGGTGGCCGAGCGCATCCCGTCGATCCTGATGGTCTGGTATCCGGGCACGGAGGCCGGCCCCGCCGTGGCCGACGTGCTGTTCGGCGACGTGAGCCCGAGCGGCAAGCTGCCGGTCACCTGGCCGCGCGCCACGGGACAGCTGCCCTTCTACTACAACCGGCTCCCCAGCAGCCGTCCGACCCTGCCCGACAACCGCTTCACCCTGAACTACATCGACGAGGCGATCACGCCGCTCTATCCCTTCGGCTGGGGCCTGAGCTACACCCAGTTCGCCTATTCCGACGCGAAGCTGGCGAGCCGGCGGCTCGACGAGGGCCAAAGCCTGGAAGTGTCCGTCAGCGTGACGAACACAGGCGCGCGCGACGGCCAGGAGGTCGTGCAGCTCTATACCCGCGACCCGGTGGCGAGCCGCAGCCGGCCCCTGCGCGAGCTGAAGGCCTTCGAGAAGATCGCCCTGAAAGCCGGCGAGACGAAGCAGGTGACGCTGCGCGTGCCCGTCGAGTCCCTCGGCTTCCACCTCGACGACGGCACCTATCTGGTCGAGGCGGGGGCCATCCAGATCTTCGTCGGCGGCTCGTCGCTGGCCGAGCCCGCGGGCGAGGCGGAGATCCTCAAGACCTTTCGCATCCCGCCCATGGAGCGTCGCGCCTCGGCTTCGACGAGCGTGGCGCAATAAGCAGGAGAATGGCCGGAGACCGGTCTCCGGCCATCATTTGGATCATTGAATTCGCCACAGGACCGGCGGTAGGCTCAGCGGATGAAAGTCCGATCGACACATCCGGAGCATCGCGACTTCACGATCCGATCGGTGAGGACCATCGCGGCGTCCGAACGGACCGGCGGGGCCGATACGCTCCTGGGCATGGCCCTCACCTTCGTGGCGGGCGCGGTCAACGCCGGAGGCCTTCTGGCAGTCGGCCAATACACCTCGCACATGTCGGGCATCGTCTCCGCGATGGCCGACAATATCGCCCTGGGCTCGCTCGGCCTCGTGGGATTGGGCCTCGGAGCCTTCCTGCCCTTCGTCCTCGGGGCGGCCTGTTCGGCCATGCTGATCAACTGGGGCAGGCGCCAGCACCTGGGCAGCCGCTATGCGGTGCCGCTGATGCTGGAGGCTTTTCTTCTCCTGGCGTTCGGCCTCCTGGGCTGGCTCACCCATCCGTCACCGGTCTTCGCGGCCGTCGCGGTGTCTCTCCTCTGCTTCATGATGGGCCTCCAGAACGCCACGGTGACGAAGATCTCGGGCGCCCGCATGCGCACCACCCATGTGACCGGCATCGTCACCGACATCGGCATCGAGCTCGGCAAGCTGTTCTACTGGAACCGCAATGCGCACAATCCGGACCGGGTCCTGGCCGACCGGGGCAAGCTGCGCCTGCTCGTCCTGCTGTTCGCATCCTTCTTCGCCGGCGGAATCATCGGGGCCATCGGGTTCAGCAGGATCGGGTTCCTGTTCGCGCTGCCCTTCGCCCTGCTCCTGCTGCTGCTCGCCGGACCACCCCTCGCCGAGGATGCGGCCGCCCTGACCCGACGCGTGGCGAAGCGCTGACCCGCCCTTGGCCGACGGGACGAGGCTCACATCTTTGAAGCGGCGCGTCGTTCGGGGGTGACCCCAAGGGCCACGTGAGCGAACACCGGATCCCCTTTTCCGCACGATGCGCTAGATTCCCTCTATGCAAGAGAGAGCCGCCGTCACCCTTCCGAAACCGCCTGACGCGCGCACGCGCCGGACGACCCGCTTCGTCGGCGCGGCGCTTCTCCTCGGGCTGACGCTCTGGATGATCCAGTCCTATCTCGTCACGCTCGGCTGGGCGGTGATCATCGCCATCAGCGTCTGGCCGCTCTACCGGCGGATCCGCGCCCGCCTCGAGGGCTCCCGCATCGCCGCACCGCTGCTCGTGACGATCGGGCTTGCGGCCCTTCTCCTGGTTCCGGTCGCCCTTGTGCTCACCGAGATCGGCCGCGAAGGGCAGTTCGCCGTGCAGTGGGTCACGGACGTTCAGCAGAACGGCCTTCCCGTGCCCGATTGGGTGAACCGCCTGCCCGTGATCGGCGGGCACCTGGCACCCTGGTGGCAGGCGCATCTGAGCCAGCCGCACGCCGCCGAGCAGCTCCTGACCGGCATCGACAGCCAGACCCTGACCGACTGGTCGAAGAGCCTCGGTGGCGCGCTGGCCTCGCATGTGCTCCATGCCTTCCTGACGTTTCTCACCCTGTTCATTTTGCTGCGCAACGGTGACGAGGCCGCCCGTCACGTCCTCAACGCCATCGATCGCTGGTTCGGGCGGCCGGGCGAGAGCCTGGCCGAGACCATGGCGACGGCCGTGCGGGGCACGGTGAACGGAACGATCCTGGTGGCCGTGGGCGAAGGGATCCTGATCGGCATCGGCTTCCTGGTGGCCGGCGTGCCGAATGCCATCCTGTTCGCCCTCCTCACCGCGGCTTTCGCGATGCTGCCGCTGGGCGCGTGGTTCGCCTTCGGGGCCGCGGCCATCGCGTTGGTGCTCTCGGGCGGATCGATGCTTGCGGCCGCCGGCGTCGTCGGCTGGGGCGCGCTCATCATGCTGGTCGGGGACAATGTCGTTCAGCCGGCCCTGATCGGCGGAGCGGTCGAACTGCCCTTCCTCTGGACTCTGCTCGGCATCCTCGGCGGCCTGGAAACCTTCGGGCTGATCGGCCTTTTCCTCGGCCCGGTCCTGATGGCCGCGCTTCTGACGATCTGGCGCCAGCAGAGCAGGCCCGTCTCCGAGCGGCCGCAAGGAACATCCATGAAGGCTTGACGGTTCATCTGTACCAGACCGGAGCCGCCCGCCATGCCCACGATCAGTCGCAATCCCGTCGAGACCCTGGCCCGTCTCGGGTATGGCGCGCGCGGCGTGGTCTATGGCCTCGTCGGAGGCCTGGCCCTTCTGGCGGCCATCGGATCCGGCGGCCAGACGGGGGGAAGCCGCAGCGCTCTGCAATCCCTGCTCTCGCAGCCTTTCGGCAAGCTCTGGCTGACCTTGATCGCCCTCGGCCTGTTCGGCTTCTGCGCGTGGCGCGTCCTGGAGGCCCTGACCGACGCGGACCACCGGGGCTCCGACCTGAAAGGCTGGGGCGTGAGGGGCGCGCATCTGATCAGCGGCGTCATCTATGCCGGCCTGTCGATCTCGGCCCTGAAACTCGCCCTCGGCCGCGGCTCGGGCGGCGGCGAGGATCAGGCCGCTCAGGACTGGACGGCCTGGCTCATGAGCCAGCCCTTCGGCCAATGGCTCGTCGGACTCGTCGGCCTGGCCATCGCCGGAACGGGCCTGGCCTTCATGGCGAAGGCCTGGCGCGGCGACGTCACGGAGCGCCTGGCGCTGCCGGCCGACAAGCGGGACTGGTTCATCCTCCTCGGCCGCATGGGCTTTGCCGCCCGCGGCGTGGTCTTCCTCGTGATCGGGGGCTTCCTCGTCCTCGCCGCCCTTCACGCCTCGTCCTCGGACGTCCATGGGCTCGGGGGCGCGCTCCAGGCCCTGCAGCAGCAGCCCTATGGCTGGGTGCTCCTGGCGCTCACGGCGCTGGGCCTCTTCGCCTTCGGCCTCTTCGGCCTCGTCCAGGCCCGCTACCGCCACATCGACGCGCCCGACCTCGACGACGCCAAAGCCGTGGTCGCGCGGGTGGGACGGTGAGCCGTCGCGAGGCGGGGAAAACTGGCGATCCCGGGAAGACTCGAACTTCCGACCTTCGGTTTAGGAAACCGCTGCTCTGTCCTGCTGAGCTACGGGACCGCGTGAGGACAGGGGATTTAGCACGGTCGGCAGGGTCATTCCAGAGGGTTGCCGTTCTTCGTCAGCGCAGAACGCATCGGCATGATCACCGTACCCCCCGGTCCCCCGTTCTGCCGGCTTCGAGGCCGCCGTGTCGCCGGTCACGGGCACGGCGGCCGGAGCGGAGATGCGGCCGGGTCGGCTACCGTGTCATGGGCTCTCCGGTCTGAACCGGCAGCATGAGGTGTTCGTAGGGCGTGTCCGGCCACATCACATAGGGCTGCGCGGTGTCGGGCTTCGGGGATCTGGGATAGCCCTCCATCATGCCCTTGGCTCCGACGACCATGACATGCGGGCCGGTCTCGACCCAGTTGTTGTTGGGTTCCGGCTTTTGGGCATAGGGATCGGTGTTGCTGGCATCGGTGCCGCCGGACAGCATGTACATGAAGCCGACCTTGTTTCTCGGCGGCTCCTTCTTCTCGAACCAGGCCTGGGCCCACTCCATGGCATTCTGGTCGCCGCACATAGGATCGGGTCCGGGCGAGTTCGGATTGTCCGCCAGACAGGTGAAGCCGTTCGTCCCCTTGCGGACGACGCGGGTCTTCCCGTCCGGCGCGACGTCGATGATGGTCGCGTCCTTGGCGACGGCCGGCGGCGCCGCCGTCATGGCGCTCCTGATGATGTCCTCGTCGCTCGTGGAGCCCGCCATGCCCTGGTGCTGGGCGGACGCGACGCCGCCGAGGGCGAATGTCGGGATGAGGCTGCACGCGATCCAAGCGAGAGCGTGATGCCTGTTCATGGCTCACCTCCTGTGGCTGGGCGACCGGCCTGCCCATTCTACTCCCATCGCGCCGCCCTGGGGAGGCACCATGGGGAGGCATCGCGTCCGGGAGCATGCACGCCTCTGCCCGGACGATTTGAGCCGCGACGGAACCCGCTCCGCTCCGACCGGTTTGTTGAGGGCAACCGGAGGCCTATCATGGCGCAGACGCTTCGAGACTTCCTGAAACGGGTCGAGAACCTTCCTCCCGATACCCTGCTCTGCGTGGCCGAGGTGGACGAGGCGTTTGCCGCGCACGTCGAGGAGATCGAGATCGTCGAGGATGCCAAGTCGCAGAACCGGAAGGCGGAGGGGACCGAAGCGGTCGAGCTCGGCAACGGTCACCAGAGGGTGGTGGTGATCCGCTGGTGACCCGCTGGTGATCCGCTGGTGATCCGCTGGTGATCTTGGAGCTTCGCGTCCGACCCTGGAAAAACACCCTGATCTTGGCCGCAACAATTCGCCCCCGCCGCCATTGATGTCCCGGGAAAACGGTTCCTGCCGGCCTGCGGCTCTCTCCTGAAGGTGGGAGCTCCCCGGTCCGGCCGTCGTTCCGTCCCGGCACGACAACCAGTCAGGATCTCACCATGACGAAAAACATCCCAGGCTCGCGCACGAACCCTGAGGGCATCCCCCAGGAAGGCCATGGCGGCTCGAATGGACGCGGAACGCAGCACCAGCAGGGCAAGGACGGCAACGGCGCCCAGAAGCGCCAGCAAGAGAAGACATCATGAGCAGCACCGGCAATCGCAGCCATCCGAACGAGACCCGCATCGCGGGTCGTCCGAAGGACGACAAGGCTCACGGCGATGCGGGCGGCAAGCCCGAGTTCGACAAGCCCGAGATCGGCAAGCAGGGCGGCGCAACCCATCAGGAGAGCCGCGACCACAACAAGCACAACAATGCCGCGCAGAGCGGTCACGCGCCGCAGAAGCACAGCCCGGCGCAGGAAAAGCACTGAGCGGCCCGATTCAAGCGTAGCCGTTCTGCGTCAAACGGGTATGATCCCGTCCGATGACGGGATCGACCCTGAAAGCTTTCTGGGGCGCAGGCCTCGGGATCGTCCTGACGATCCCGGCCGGCTGGGCGCAGCCCCTTTCGCCGGCACGACGGTTGCCGGGCTGCCTGGCCGAGGCCCGGCCCGACCGGCTCCAGACCCTGTCCCCGGAGGGTGATCTCGTTCTCGCCTCGGGTCTCCTGGCCCGGCTCGCCGGCATCCGGCTTCCCGACGAGGGACCGCACCGCGTGGCGGCCTTGGCCCGGCTGCGGGCCTGGGCGGACCAGCCCATCCTCATCCAGGCCGCCGCCGGTCCGGACCGCTGGAGCCGCGTTCCCGCCCGCGTCCGGTCCTCCGGCCAGACCCCTCCGGCCGAATGGAGTCATGCCCTCGTCGAGGCCGGCATCGCCATGGTGGATGCGGGGCTCGACGATCCCTTCTGCCAGCCCGAACTGCTCGCTTTCGAGGCCGCCGCCCGCGAAGGACGCCTTGGTCTTTGGGCCGATGACCGCTATAAGCCCGTGGACGTCAATGAATCCGAGCGCCTGCGGGACCGAATCGGGAGCTTCGTGCTGGTCGAGGGTCGCGTCAGGAGCATCGGGGAGCGCGCGCAACGCACCTATTTGAATTTCGGGGGGCACTGGGCAGAAGACTTCACGATCATCATCCCGAGGAAGACCTGGAGGCAGATGTCGGACCGCGGCATGGGCGCCGAGGCGCTCAAGGGTCGGCGAATCCGGGCCCGAGGCATTTTGCAGCCTTGGCAAGGGGCGGCCCTCTCCATTGTCATACCGGATATGATCGAGCGCCTCGAAGGCGGTCGCCTGCCACGATGAACGAGCATGAGCATCACACGTCCGACAGGTAGCTTCAGAGGTCTCGCCACCGTCATGCTCGGCGCCATGCTTGCAGGGTGCACCGGCTTCGGCGGGGACGTTTCGCTGCCCGCCAACGCGCCCCGGGTGATCGGCCCGGACAGAGACCGGGACCATATCAGGCTCGTGAGGGCCTTCGGGGGCGAAGGCCGGGCGCCCCAGCTCCAGCAGATGCTCACCGATGTGACCAACCGGCTCGTCATGGCCACCGACCGGCCCGACGAGGCCTTCCAGGTGACGATCCTGAACTCGCCCGTGGTCAACGCTTTCGCCCTGCCGAATGGGCGCCTCTACGTGACCCGCGGGCTTCTTGCGCTCGCCAACGACACGTCCGAGGTGGCGGCCGTTCTGTCCCACGAGATCGCCCATGTCACCCTTCGCCACGCGTCCCAGCGCAGCGAGCTGCAGGCCCGCTCGGAGCTGATCGAGCGCGTGGCCGAGAACGTGCTGAACGACGCCGAGGAAGCCGCCGTGGCGCAGAGCCAGGCCCGTTCGACGCTGGCGAGCTTCTCGCGGGCCCAGGAGCTCGAGGCGGACCGGACCGGCGTCAAGGTGCTGGCCCGGGCCGGGTTCGATCCCTACGGGGCCTCGCGCTTCCTGACCGCCCTGGGACGCTCGGGCACGAGTTCCGACAGTTCGACCGCGGAGCGGAACGCCTCGCACCCGCGCACGGACGACCGGGTGGCCCGGTCGCTCCAGGCGGCCCGGCGCACGGGGATGCAGGGCACCGGCGAGACCGGACGCCTCGCCTATCTCACGGCCCTGGACGGGCTCTCCTATGGGGACGACCCGGCCGACGGGGTCGTGAAGGGCCGCCGCTTCATCCATTCGAGGCTCGGCGTCGCCTTCGAGGCGCCGGAGGGCTTCACCCTGGAGAACACCTCCCAGGCCGTGCTCGGCGCCTCGAGCGACGGCGAGCGTCGTCTTCTGTTCGATGCGGCCGACACGCCGGAGGGGCAGAGCCTCGAGGATGTGCTGCGCTCCACCTGGACCGACACCCTCGAACCCGGCACCCTGACCACCGGAACGGTGAACGGCCTGCCGGTGGTCACCGCCCTGTCCAACGGCAAGGAATGGACCTTCCGCCTCTCGGCCATCCGGATCGGCAGCACCACCTACCGGCTCATCATGGCGACCCGGGGCAACAGGGGAGACCTGGAGGCGATCTTCCAGCAGACCCTCAACAGCGTCCGGCAGGTGCAGCCGGACGAGGCCCGCCGGATCAGGCCGCTCAAGATCCAGATCGTCACGGCCCAGCGCGGCGACACGGCGCAGTCCCTGGCGGCCCGGATGCCGGTCGACCGGGCGCTCGAGAAGTTCCTGCTCCTCAACGGGCTCGCCGGGAACGACGCCCTCAAGGTCGGCGAGCGCTACAAGATCGTCGTGGAATAGGCCTGCCGGGTCCTAAAGCATCGGACCCAAAAGTGGACTTGCACTTTTGGGATCCATCCGATGCGTTCTTCTTGGATGAGAGCATCGGTCAGAACGGAAAACTGGGAACCGGTTTTGCGTGAAAAGATGCTCCACGCCAAAAGCCTGAAGCATCGGGCGTGAGGTCGAGTCCACGTCCGATTGGGTAAAAATGAAAGCGGCGAGCCGGTCACCAGCTCACCGCGTGCATGTCCTGCGAACCCGGACCCGTCAGACGAAGGCGCCGGAGGCCTGGGGGTACTTCTCCACCAGGGCGCGCTTGAGCTTCTCCAGAGCGCGGTTCTCGATCTGGCGCACCCGCTCCTTGGAGATTCCGAGCCGGTCGCCGAGGAATTCTAGGGTCACCTGCTCGTCGTCGAGGCGGCGCGCGCGCAGGATCCGCAATTCACGCTCGTTGAGGACCTCGAGCGCCTGCTGCAGCCAGCGTACCCGGCGCTCGGTATCGATGACGTCGCTGACGCTCTCGTCCGGCAGCGGGCTGTTGTCGACCAGGAACTCGACGCGCTCGGCGGAATTGCCCGGATCCGCGTCCAGGACCGGGGCGTTGAGGGAGGTGTCCGGCGCGGACAGCCGGGCGTCCATGAGGGCGACGTCCGCCTTCGAAACCCCGATCGCCTCGGCGATCTTTTCGTGCACGTCGGAGGAGATGCGCTCTTCGCCGCCGCGGGTCAGGCGGGCGCGCAGGCGACGCAGATTGAAGAAAAGCGCCTTCTGAGCGGAACTCGTTCCGCCGCGAACGATTGACCAATTGCGAAGGATGTAATCTTGCACGGAGGCACGGATCCACCAGGTCGCATAAGTCGAGAAGCGGACCTCGCGTTCGGGCTCGAACCGGGCGGCGGCTTCGAGAAGACCCACGTGACCTTCCTGAACCAGGTCGGCCATGGGCAGGCCGTAGTGGCGGAAACGGGCTGCCAGCGCGATGACGAGGCGCATATGGGCAGCCGTCAGTTGATGAAGTGCCGCTTCGTCGCCGGCCTCTTTCCAGCGCACGGCAAGTTGATGCTCCTCGTCTCTTTCGAGAAAAGGTGCATTCATGGCTGCGCGGACGAACCGGCGGCGAACCCCTGAGATTTCTCCCATTGTGTGCTCTCCCTTGGCAGAGACACAACGAGCGAGGCCAGGAAAAGTTCACTTCCAACAGCCAAGTTTTGCGAAATAGATTCCTGCTGGTGAAAAACAAGGCATCCGGCCACAAAAAAGCCCGGCAAAGGCCGGGCTTTTTCGAAAGGCGGGAGCACCCGCGATCAGGCGGCCTCTTCCTGGAGATCGTCACCCTCGCCCTCGCCGTCGGCCTCGGCGCCCTTGGCGCGGCGCGGCGACTTGGCAAGGCTCTGCTCGATCAGCTTGAGGGCTTCCGTGTCGGTGATCTTGTTCACGGCGGCGATTTCGCGCACGACGCGGTCGAGAGCGGATTCGTAGAGCTGGCGCTCGCTGTAGGACTGCTCGGGCTGGGCCTCGGAGCGGTAGAGATCGCGCACGACCTCGGTCACGGCGATCAGATCGCCGGAATTGATCTTGGCCTCATATTCCTGAGCGCGACGCGACCACATGGTGCGCTTCACGCGGGCACGACCCGTCAGAACGTCCAGGGCCTTTTGGACCAGGGCCGGCTCGGCAAGCTTGCGCATGCCGACACTGGAGGCTTTACCGGTCGGAACCCGAAGGACCATCTTGTCCTTGTCGAAGGAGACCACGTACAGCTCCAGTTTGAAACCAGCGATCTCCTGCTCTTCGATGGCCGTGATGCGGCCGACACCGTGAGCGGGATAGACGATCGCTTCACCGGACTTGAACCCAAGGCGCGGGGCGGACTTCTTGGCGGTTGTCATGCGAGAGAGGCCTCCTTGCATGGTCCTCGCTTGGCAGCGAGGAAGCTGTGGTTCCACCGGGCAGGGACCCAGGGGAACGAGGATAGGATTCGAGTGTCGCGGAACTTGACTATTCCGCTCGTCTCCCTGATGTAAGCCAGCGGCTACAAACGCTCATACCCTTGACCAAGGCAGCAACGCTCCCTTAAGTCAAAGGACGCGAATCTTTGCTTCATTGTGTGAACCGCCGGTCTGCGGGGACGGTGCACGGCTTGAGCGCAAGCGACGGCATTTGCGGACCCTATCACAGTCCGGCCGAAAAAGCAAAAATATTCCAACGGATAGCGTAAAGAGCGCCCGTTTCGGGCCGCGCCGGAGGGCTGACGCAACGTCCGGCAAAGCGGTTCCGGTTTTCCACTCCGAACGAATCGTTCTCGGGAAAGAGCGGTCAGGCGCCCTCCCGGTGTCCCGCAGCAGGGTCGGGTCTCGAGCCCATCCTGCCGCCCCGGGGGCGTCCGCGACCCGAACGATGTGCCGATTCAAGAAATGAGCATCGGACCCGAGAGTGGGTCCACTCTTCACGTCCGGTGCTTTAGTCGCCGTCGCCCGGATTGGCCGAGAAATACGTCTCGAACTTGCCCGCTACCCCGTCGAATTCCTTCGCGTCGGCGGGCGGATCCTTCTTGATGGTGATGTTGGGCCAGCTCTTGGCCATGTCTGCATTGAGCTTCAGCCAATGCTCGAGGCCGGGCTCCGCATCGGGCTTGATGGCCTCGGCCGGGCATTCCGGCTCGCAGACGCCGCAGTCGATGCACTCGTCGGGATGGATGACGAGCATGTTCTCGCCCTCGTAGAAGCAATCGACCGGGCAGACCTCGACGCAGTCCATGTATTTGCACTTGATGCAATTTTCAGTGACGACGTAGGTCATGAAGGGTCCTTCGAAGGTCTTTCGGCAGATGAGAACAACGCGCCGCCGCTCTAGCGGTTGTCGGGGTCGCTGACAAGCGCCGCGTTGGCCTGGTTGAGTTCTATGTAGAGCTGCCTTGCTTCCGTTGCAGGACCCCGGCGCTCGCCCAGGCTCTCGACCCGGACCACCACGGCGGTCCGGGGCAGCGCGACGGTCACCACGTCGCCGACGGCCACCGCCTTGGCGGCGTTATCGGTGCGCTGGCCGTTGAGCCGGACGAAGCCGCTCGTCACCAGCTTGGCGGCGAGCGTCCGGGTTTTCGCGAAGCGCGCGAACCACAGCCACTTGTCGAGCCGCTGCCGGTCCTCACGCATGCGCGTCACGCCCTCACTTCTTGCTGTCCTCGAGCTGGGCCTTGAGGGCCATCAGCTTGGCGAAGGGCGAGTTCGGGTCCGGCTGCTTCTCGCGCCGCTCGTGACCGCCGTCGCGGCGGTTCTCGGGTCGCTTGTCGGGACGGGGCCCCCGGCGCTCCTCCCCGCGGCCCGGGCCGCGCGGCGGACGGTTCTGCGGCCGGCCGCCCTCCCCCTGCGCCTCGCGGCGGTCGGGACGGGGACGGCGCTCGCCGGCCTGGTCGCCCGGGGCGTCGCCATGGCGCGGACGCCGGTCGCCGCGATCCTGACGGTCGCCGCGTTCGTGCCGTCCACCGCGGGCCTCTCGGCCGTGACGGGCGTGGCCGCCCTCGTGGTGGCGCCGGCCCTGACGCCAGACCTCGATCGTCTCGGGTTCGGCGGGGGTTTCAGCCGGGAGGTCCGAGGGGACCTCCGAGGGGACTTCCGAGGGGACAGCCGACGGGAGGTCCGAAGGGGCTTCGGCAGGGCTCTCGGCGGACACGGCCTCGGCGGGCGCCAGAGCCTGGCCCTCGGGCGAGGCCACGGCCTCGGCGGCGCTCGTCGCCAAGTCCTGCGCCGAGGCGTCCTGCGCCGAGACGCTCGCGTCGGGCTCCGCCACGGCGACGGCGCCGATCTCCTCCGTGCCGACGGCTGCTTCGGGCGCCTCTTCGGCCGGAGCGGCCGTCTCGCTCGCGGCGGCCGCCGGCGGCTCGACGGCCTTCGGGGCCTCGACCAGCGGCACCGTGATGGCCGGGCCGGGACGGCGCTCCATCACGTAGCCGAGGGACTTGAGGATCGTGGCGAAATCCTCGCCCGCGCAGCCCACGAGGGACGTCATGGACACGGTCGGAACGAAGCTTTCCCCATCGGCGGCGCCGGCCGGCGGCTCGCCCGGGGTGATTCCGGGCCGGTAGGCGATGGCCGGACGGATCAGGTCGGCCAGACGCTCCAGGATGTCGACGCGGACGGCGCGGCCGCCCAGGACGCGGAAGCCGGCGGCCCGGTAGAGGCCGTGGGCGATCTCGGGATCGACCGGGATCGAGGTGCGGCCGGACTGAGCGAGATGGGCGATCTCGTCGATGCCCTTCTGCTCGAGGCCTCCGTTCTGCAGGGCCCAGAGCTGGGTCGCCAGGACCCGGGGCGCAGGCTTCAGAAGGGCCGGCAGGTAGAGATGATAGGCGCCGAACCGGACGCCCGCCTTGCGCAGGGCCCCGCGGGCGTCCTGGTCGAGGCTGCGCACGTCGTTGAGAACCTTCGCGCGCTCGAGCACGCCCAGAGCCTCGCCGATCTGGAACCCGATGCCGCGGGCCAGGCCCGTGAGCTCGGTGCTGTCCTCGAGCTGCAGCAGGGGTCCGAGCAGGCGCACCACATAGGCCTTCAGCCAGGCGCGCAGGCGAATGTCGACCTTGTCCCGGGCCGGCCCCGTGAGGTGCTCGTCCGAGAGGATGCGCACCCTGGGCTCGAACAGCTTGTCGCCGGCCTCCAGCTTGGCCACCGGGTCGCCCATCCACCGGATGGTGCCGTCGTTCGACAGCACGAGCATGGCGTCCGGCGTCTCGGCGAACCGGTCCGCCCGCGCCTCGATCTCGCCGGCCAGCGCCTTGCTGGCGGCGTTGCGCAGGGTCTTGGCCTCCGTCGTGTCAGCCTGGGGATCGGGCACGAAATGGAAGCCGTGCAGGTGACCGATGTGCTGACCCTCGACATTGACGTCGCCGGTGGTCGTGATTTCCGCTTCGAGCATCGTTTTCTCTCTCAAGCGCCGCATGAGAACGCTCGTCCGCCGGTCGATGAATCGTTGGGCGAGGCGTTCATGGAGCGCATCCGATAGCTTGTCCTCTACCTGACGCGCAACATCCTGCCAATGCTCTGGATCCTTCAACCAGTCGGGACGGTTAGCGACGAAGGACCAGGTCCTGACCTGGGCGATGCGGTTGGAGAGGGTGTCGATATCCCCATCGGTCCGGTCCATGGCGGACAGATGGCGGGCAAACCAGTCGGCCGGGATGGCTCCATCCTTCATGAGGAAACGATAGAGCTGGCCGACGAGATCCGCATGGGTCTGCGGAGAAACCTTCCGGTAATCCGGCACCTGGCAGATCTGCCAGAGACGCTCCACGGCATATTGGGAGCGCGTCATGCCCTTGATGTCGTCCTCCCGCGACAGGACCTCGAGGGCTGTCGCGTCCTCGCCCGTGGGCGCCCGCACGAGGCCGTGCTCCCGCGGCTGCACCCCGAGCGAATCGCGCAGGCGGGCCAGGGACGAGAAATCCAGGTCCGGGTTGCGCCATTGCAGGATGCGCACCGGATCGAAGGTATGGTTTTCGAGCGCCTCGACGGTTTCCGCGTCGAAGGGGGGGCAGCGGCCCGTGGACCCGAAGGTGCCGTCGCGCATGTAGCGGCCGGCGCGGCCGGCGATCTGGGCGAGTTCCGGATTGTTGAGCTTGCGGAACTGGAACCCGTCGAACTTCTTGTCGGACGCGAACGCCACATGATCCACGTCGAGGTTGAGGCCCATGCCGATGGCGTCGGTGGCGATCAGGTAGTCCACGTCCCCGTTCTGGTAGAGCTCGACCTGGGCGTTGCGCGTCCGGGGCGACAGCGCCCCCAGCACCACGGCGGCGCCGCCGCTCTGGCGGCGGATCAGCTCGGCGATGCCGTAGACCTCCTCGGCCGAGAACGCCACGATGGCCGAGCGGCGGGGCAGGCGCGAGACCTTCTTCTCGCCCGCGAAGGACAGCTTCGACAGGCGCGGCCGCGTGACCACGTGGACGCCCGGGATCAGGGCTTCGATGAGCGGCCGCATGGTGGCCGAGCCGATGAGAAGCGTCTCCTCGCGGCCACGCTGGTTGAGAAGCCGGTCGGTGAAGACGTGCCCCCGGTCGAGATCGCTGGCGAGCTGGATCTCGTCCACGGCCACGAAAGCCGGATCCAGGTCCCGCGGCATGGCCTCGACGGTCGAGATCCAGTAGCGCGGCCGGTCCGGCTTGATCTTCTCCTCGCCGGTGATCAGCGCCACGTTGTGGTGGCCCGCCTTCTCCACCACGCGATTGTAGACCTCGCGCGCGAGCAGACGCAGGGGCAGGCCGATCATGCCGCTGTCGTGACCGAGCATGCGCTCGATGGCCAGGTGGGTCTTGCCGGTATTGGTGGGGCCGAGCACGGCGGTCACGCCGCGCGAGCGCGCCTGCGGGGGAAGGGAACGACGGGCCATGCCTTGGTGACGGGTAATCGGAAAGGTCCCGGAGTGAGAGCCGAGAGGCTTTAGGACCGGAGACCGGCGCCGGGAGCCTTCTCTACAAAGCAGCCTCAGTCCCAAGCGGCGGGCTGCGGTTAACCCCTTATATGGTGCGAATGGCTGCTTTCGCTACCCGGATCGGCGCGAATGTCCATGGGACTTTCAGGACTTGGGGGAATTTGGGGAGGACTCGGGGAAGACTCGGGGAAGATTTGGATCCGTCCCGGCTTACGGCACGGCCTCGGCCTTGACGGTCTCGTCCCCCGTCTCGGCCTTCCGGGCGGGCGCGGACGTTTTGCCGCCCTCCAGCGACCACAGGGAGGCCTGCAGCTCGCCCATGCCGATCATGGTGCGGACCGAGATCTTGAGCGGAAAGAGCAGGCGCGGCCCCTCGACGGGCGCCAGCCACACGGACATGTCCTTGTTGTCCTGCATGAACTTCGTGGCCGGCCGCTCGCTCCGGTGGCCGGAAATCGGCACGTAGCGGGCATTGCAGACGAGGACGGGGCCGGAATAGCCCGCCATCTCGACTGTCTTCGTTTCCGCGTACGACAGGACCACGTTCATCCGGGACGCCCCGTCGAAGACCGGCAGGGTCCGGTCGCAATTGGCCGGGTCGGTGAGACCCTTGGAGGCTATGGCCGGCATCAGCAGCGCGCTCATGGGGTCGACCACGTCCCGCTTGTCGGCCGCCTTGACCGGGACCCGATCGGGCTTGGGCTCGAGGGGCGGCTCGATCTCGATCTTGGCCACCCGGCCGCTCTTCAGGCCCATGCGTACGGTACGCTGATTGTCGGAGGTCTTGGAAATCACCGCGAAACTGGTCGAGCGGGGCGGCGCGTCTCCGGCCAGGGTGCCGGACGCGTTGGCCTCGCCCTTGCCGCCGGTCAGGATCATGGCGAGCCCCGTCAGCTTCGCCCGCCCTTCCATCTCGTATCTCGCCCCGTTGAAGGACGAGGACAGGTCGGCCTTGCCCAAGGGAAGGCCGGCCAGGGTGATGTCATAGCTCACCTTCAGGGTCTGACCCTGCGGGCTCTGGGCTTGCGCGAGCGAGGCCGATCCGGCCAAGGTCAGGGTCACGAGAGCTGAGGCGATGAGGCGCATAAGGCGTTTCCGACAGTCTATTCCGTTGCATCGCACGAGATTCGGAACAGATAATGACCCTGGTGCTTCAAAAAAACGAGATGCGGCGTCGCACTATTCTTGACGCCCGCCCCTTTTTTGGCCTATAGGCTCGCACCTTCCAAGGACTTCTGGTGTCCGGCCGCGCGGGATCTGCGATCAGGCAAACCCGCGAATTCGAGGTCGCGACCCGTCATAGACGAATAGGATTGAACCCATGTCGCGCCGTTGCGAACTGACCGGCAAGGCCGTGCTGAGTGGCCACCTGGTGAGCCACTCGAACCGCAAGACGAAGCGGAAGTTCCTGCCGAACCTCTGCAACGTCACGCTCCAGTCTGACACCCTGCAGCGCTCCGTGCGCCTGCGCGTCTCCGCCAATGCGCTCCGCTCGGTCGAGCACCGCGGCGGCCTCGACGCCTTCCTGGCCAAGGCCAAGGCCGAGGAGCTCTCCACCACTGCCCTTGCGGTGAAGCGCGAGATCGAGAAGAAGCTCGCCGCCGCGAGCTGATTTCCCGATCCGCCGATCACATCTGCGCTGCGGGCGGCCTCGAGGCCGCCCGTTTTGCGTTGCTTCAATGGCTTAGCTGCCGTCCCGGGAAGAACCTGCCATGACCAAGCTCGACCGCCGCGACTTCCTCATCGCCCTGACGGCGATGACCCTGGTCGTCCTCTCGTCGAACATCCTGGTCCAGTATCCCTTCCAGCATCTGGGCCTGGGCGATTACCTGACCTGGGGCGCCTTCAGCTATCCGTTCTCGTTCCTGGTCACCGACCTGTCGAACCGGCGCTTCGGCCCCAGGGGCGCCCGCCGGGTGGTCTATGCCGGCTTCGTCCTGGCCGTCCTGCTCTCTGTCGTGCTCGCCTCGCCGCGCATCGCCATCGCGTCGGGCGCGGCCTTCCTGGTGGCCCAGCTTCTCGACATCCAGATCTTCTTCCGCCTGCGCGGCCATGCATGGTGGATGCCGCCCTTCGTGTCCTCGGTGATCTCCTCGGGTCTCGACACGGCGATCTTCTTCTCATTCGCCTTCTATTGCGGCGTGGTGCCCGGCCTCGGCCTCACCATCAGCGAGGCGCTCGGCCAGGTCGGCATCGCGGATCAGTGCATCGCCCTGCCCTGGGCCAATCTGGCGGTGGCCGACTACCTGGTGAAGCTCTCGCTCGCGGCGATCGCGATCGCCCCCTATGGAGCGGTTCTGCGGCTCATGCGCTCCGAGGCGAAGCACCACCATCAGGCGGCCTGAAGGACGCCGGACCTGCCATCCGGGTCCTCGTAGGCTCGCGCTCCGTTCGGCTCGGCTCGATCGGAGCGATCGACGGCCCCGCTCCCCGTGTCACCGTCAGAGAACCTCTTCCGCATAGGGCGGATGCGGGATGGCCTGGTGGGCCGCGCGCAAGGCGGCCGACCAGCGCTCGCGCAGGTCCCGGAAATAGGGCTCGTCCTCCTGGATCCGGTAGGTGATCTGGGTCTTCAGGGCGTCGCGCTTGGCCACCACGATGTCGATCGGCAGCCCAACGCCGAGATTCGACTTCAGGGTCGAGTCCATGGAGATGAGTCCGAGCTTGAGCGCCTCCACCAGGCTGGTGCCGTGGGAGATCGCGCGGTCGAGGATCGGCTTGCCGTATTTGGGCTCGCCGATCTGCAGGAAGGGCGTGTCGATCGTCGCCTCGATGGCGTTGCCGGCGGAATAGACCTGATAGAGCCGCATGGGCGCGGAGCCGATCTGCCCGCCGAGCAGCATGGTGACGTCGAAGGTCATCTGCCGCTTCTCGATCTCGACCCCGTCGACCTCGTAGACCTGGCGGATGGCACGGCCGACGAGCTGGGCGGCCTTGAACATGCTGGGCACCGTCAGGAGCGTCTCGACCGCGCCGGTCTCGGGATTCTCGAGCCCCTCGGTCAGCAGGGACAGGACCGACTGGCTCGCCGAGAGGTTGCCGGCCGTCGCCAGGGTGACGATGCGCTCGCCGGGCGTCTCGAACAGGTGCAGCTTGCGGAAGGTCGCGATGTTGTCGACGCCCGCATTGGTGCGCGTATCGGCGATCATGACGAGACCATCCCGCACCAGGATGCCGACACAATACGTCATGGGGGTTCCTCCAGGGGCCTTCTGGTCGAGTTGCTCAGCTGTCGAGGCCATTCTCACGCCTGTGCTTGACGGGCGCTTTCGATCCTCAGACGAACGTCGAGCGCTTCACGGGTGATTCCGTAATAGCTTCCTCGAACCGGGGCCGCATCAAGATAATCGAGCCCGATGGCCAATCTGACGTAGTGTTCCGTTGCGGAAACGGCATTGGCCGGGTCGAAACTCACCCAGCCGAGATCCGGGACATAGGCCTCGGCCCAGGCATGCCCCGCCTCCTGCTCGGCCTCCCCGGGCTTGTGCAGATAGCCCGATACGTAGCGGGCCGGAATGTTCAGGAAGCGGGCGGCGCCCAGGAAGACATGGGTGAAGTCCTGGCAGACCCCGTGGCCGGCCGCAAAGGCATCCGCGCCCGCGGTCGCGGCGCTCGTCGCCTGCGTGTCGAAGCGCAGGCGCTCGGGGATGGCGTTCATGAGCGCGTGGGCTTGGTCGAGGGGATTGGTGAAGCGGCCCGCCGTGAGTTCGGCGAAGTCGCGCAAGGCCGCGTCCGGCCGGGTCAGCGGCGTCTCCCGCAGGTAGAAGAGCTCCGGGAAGCGCTCGACCCCTCCCCGGACGAGGCCGGCCGTGTCCGTGGTCTCGACCTCGCCGGCCACATGCAGGGTGATCTGGCTCACGGGGCCCGAGACCGACAGGCTGTGGACGATGTTGCCGTACCAGTCCTCCCGGCGCATCAGCCGTCCGTCGCCGTCCAGGTCGATGGTCCAGGACAGGACCGTCTGGTTGTCCGATCCACGCGGGGTCAGTCGCAGGAGCTGGATCGCCGACTTGGCGGGCTCGCTGTAGTGATAGACCGTCTCGTGGGTGATGCGGATGCGCATGGGTCAGCACAGATACTGGTTCGTGATGGCGTGGCCGAGGCGGTTGTTCTCGGCGAGAAACTCCTGCAGGAACTCGTGCAGCCCGTGCTGGAAGATATCCTCGATATTCTGGTTCGCCAGCCGGGCATGGGTGGCCCTCGCCTGGCGCTGCGCCAACCCGGACGTGCCGTAGCGATGGGAGATGTCGTCCAGATGGCGTGAGAGGGCGGCATAGCAGGCGGCGAGCGACCGCGGCATCTCCTCGCGCAGGATCAGGAGATCGGCCACGAGCCAGGGCCTCAGGTTCTGGTGATAGACCCATTGATAGCTCACCAGCGCCGAGACCGAGCGCAGGATGGCGGCCCATTGATAATAGTCGATGCCGCCGCCCACGGCCGCATCCTGCGGCAGGAGCACGTGATACTTCACGTCGAGCACCCGCGCGGTGTTGTCGGCCCGCTCGATGTAGAGGCCGAGGCGCGAGAACCAGTAGGCGTCGTTGCGCAGCATGGTGCGCATGGCCGAGCCGTCGTAGCGGAGCGAGGCCTCCTTCACCAGGTTCAGGAAGCGGGGGAGGTCCTCCACCTTGATCGACCGCGCCTTGTAGCGGCGCAGATCGAGCCAGGCGGAATTGATCGCCTCCCACATCTCGGAGGTGAGCGCCGAGCGCACGGAACGGGCATTCTGCCGGGCCGTGTCGAAGCAGCACTGGATGCTCGACGGATTGGCCTCGGAGAAGGCCAGGAACTCGATCACGTTCTCCGGCGTCGCCTCCCCGTGGACGGCGCGGAACTGGTCGATGCCGCCGGCGGTGATCAGGGCGGATTCCCACTCGTTGGTCTCGACCCCGTTATAGGAGATCGGCATCGACGCCATGCGATAGGCGACATCGAGGATACGGGCCGTGTTCTCGGCCCGCTCCACGTAGCGGGAGAGCCAATAGAGGCTGTCGGCATCACGACTCAGCACGAGAAACGCTCCGGCTCATTCACTCAACACCCAGGTATCCTTGGTCCCGCCGCCCTGGCTCGAATTGACCACGAGCGAGCCCTCCGTGAGGGCCACCCGGGTCAGACCGCCCGGCACCAGCCTGACGCCGTCGCGCCCGGTCAGGACGAAGGGGCGCAGGTCCACGTGCCGGGGCGCCAGCCCCTTTTCGGTGAAGATCGGGCTCGTCGACAGGGCGAGGGTCGGCTGGGCGATGTAGTTGTCGGGGCTGGACAGGATCCGGCCCTTGAAATGCTCGCGCGCCTCCGCGGTCGCGTGCGGGCCCACCAGCATGCCGTAGCCGCCCGATCCGTTGACCTCCTTCACGACGAGCTCGTGCAGGTTGTCGAGCACGTAGGAGAGCGAATCCTGCTCGCGGCAGCGCCAGGTCGGCACGTTCTTCAGGATCGGCTCCTCGCCCATGTAGAAGCGCACGATGTCGGGCACGTAGGAGTACATGGCCTTGTCGTCGGCCACGCCCGTTCCGGGCGCATTGGCGATGGCCACGTTGCCGGCCCGGTAGGCGGCGATCAGGCCCGGCACCCCGAGGGCGGAATCGGGCCGGAAGACCAGCGGGTCGAGGAAGTCGTCGTCGATGCGGCTGTAGATCACGTCGACCCGCTTGGGCCCCTCGGTCGTGCGCATGTAGACCATCTCGTCGCGCACGAAGAGGTCGCGCCCCTCGACCAGCTCCACGCCCATGCGGTCGGCCAGGAAGCTGTGCTCGTAATAGGCGGAGTTGAGGGATCCCGGCGTGAGGATAACGACGGTCGGGTCCCAGGGGGAGCTCGCCGGCGCGACGGATTTGAGGGTGCCCAGGAGCTCGTCGACGTAGTTCTCGATCGGCCGGATGCGCTGCATGCCCACGAGTTCAGGGAAGAGGCGCATCATCACCTCCCGGTTCTCCAGCATGTAGGAGACCCCGGAGGGCGTGCGCAGGTTGTCTTCGAGCACGTAGAAGTCCTGGTCGTCGACCCGGACGATGTCGATTCCCGCCACCTGCACGTAGATGTCGCTGTTCAGGGTCAACCCATGCATCTGCGGGCGGTAGTAGGGGTTGAGGTAGACGAGTTCCGGCGGGACGATCCCGGCGCGCAGGATCTCGCGCGCGCCATAAATGTCCTTGAGGAACATGTTGAGCGCCTTGACCCGCTGCTCGAGGCCGCGGGCGAGGCGGGCCCATTCCTGGCCCGATAGGATGCGCGGGATGATGTCGAAGGGGATCAGCCGCTCCTCGGCTTCCGCATTGCCGTAGACCGCGAAGGTGATGCCGACCCGGCGGAAGAAGAGCTCCGCCTCCTCGCGGCGGTGTTCCAGCAGTTGCGGCGGCGCCGATTTCAGCCAGTCCTGGAGGATGCGGTAGGCATCCCGGCTTCGGCCGTCATGGCCGCTCATCTCGTCGAAGATCACCCGTGCCGCCACCCGATCTCCTTCAGCCCGTTCGGACGGACACCCGGCGCAACCATTGGCAGCGGGCCCGCATGAACGAAGCTTAGTGGCCGAAAACGGAGGGCTTCAAGCGAGACGAAGGGATAGAGGCAGGCAATGAATGATGAGAAAAGGGGCAATTGCCGCTACGGAAGGCAGCCCCCCGGCGGCTCAACCCGCAAGCGCGAATTCGAGCAGGACGGTCTTCTGCAGGGCGCTGAAGTTGTCGTCAGAGATCAGCGAGAGGACGATGTCGCCGCCCTCCCGGTGAACCGCGAGCCCCTCCATGTTGTCGATCTGGTGCGAGGCTTCGCTCTCGTAGAGGATCTCGCCGTCCAGGCGGGCGCCGGGCTTGACCGCGCCGGCCTCGATGCGGCGAAGGCGGCAGCCGAAACCGCCGAAGAGCGAGAAACTGCGTTCCAGGACCACGGCATCGCCGTCGGGCAGGAACGCGAGATCGGTGACGCTGTAGCCGTCCGACAGGGCGATCTGAAAGGCGCCCTGCCGCGGCCCCGTGAGGATGAAGCCGCTGCCGCCCTCCGCGATCCCCACCAGGGCACCGCTCAGGGGCGAGCCCGGGGGTGCGACGCCGACGGCTTCGAGGCCGGCGTTGCTCGGCAGGTCCCGCAGCTCCTTCGGCACCGGAATGGGCACGCCGCGGACGATGCTTCCCGTCGCCGTCCGGTCGAATCGGATCACCGCATGGTTGCGCTCGACGCCCACATAGGCGGCGTTGCCGGCAAGCGCGAGGCTCTCCGTGTCGTAGTAGCGCGAGCGTCTGAGGGGAACGCCGTTGCTCAGGATCAGAGGCGAGAGCACCGGGCCGGACAGGCCCGACAATCGTCCGTCGGACGTCTCGATCCGGGCCTTGAGCACCTGCGCGTTGTCGGCCAGTGCGACGATCTCCCGGCCGTTCGCCGAGCGCCACAGGCCGGAGAAGCCCCCGAAGGCCGAAACCGGGGAGCGCAGATCGATTCCGGAGCGAAACATCAGAGCGCCGAAGCGGCTGCGGTCCGGATCGGTGGTGGAGAGCCGGCTGATCGGCCGCGCCTCCACGTCGATGGCCGTCGCGCCCCGGAAGGCCTGCGGGCGCTGCGCCACGGCCACGCCCGTGCAGGCGAGCGTCGCCGCGGCGGCGGCGGCACCGGTCAGAAAGCCGCGACGGGTGAGCCTCAAGCGACGGCCCTGCGGCGGGGGGCGCCCCTCGAAGCGCCCCTCGAAGCGCCTCTGGCCGGCGGGCCGGCATTCTCCTCGAACAGCTCCGCGAGCTTCTCGGTCATGACGCCGCCGAGCTCCTCCGCGTCCACGATGGTCACGGCGCGGCGGTAGTAGCGCGTCACGTCGTGGCCGATGCCGATGGCGATGAGTTCCACGGGCGAGCGGGTCTCGATCTCCTCGATGACGAAGCGCAGATGCCGCTCCAGGTAGTTGCCGGGATTGACCGAGAGCGTCGAGTCGTCCACCGGCGCCCCGTCCGAAATCACCATCAGGATGCGCCGCTGCTCGGGCCGCCCGAGCAGGCGCTTGTGCGCCCAGTCGAGGGCCTCGCCGTCGATGTTCTCCTTCAACAGGCCTTCGCGCATCATCAGGCCGAGATTCTTGCGCGCGCGCCGCCAGGGCGCGTCCGCCGACTTGTAGATGATGTGGCGCAGGTCGTTCAGGCGGCCGGGATTGGCCGGCTTGCCGTTCTGCAGCCAGGTCTCGCGCGCCTGCCCGCCCTTCCAGGCCCGGGTGGTGAAGCCCAGGATCTCGACCTTCACGCCGCAGCGCTCCAGGGTGCGGGCGAGAATGTCCGCGCAGGTGGCCGCGACGGTGATCGGGCGCCCGCGCATGGAGCCCGAATTGTCGAGGAGAAGCGTCACCACCGTGTCGCGGAAGTTGGTGTCCTGCTCCTGCTTGAAGCTCAGGGGCTGGAACGGGTCCATGACGATGCGCGGCAGGCGCGCCGGGTCGAGAGCCCCCTCCTCGAGGTCGAACTCCCAGGCCCGGTTCTGCTGCGCCATCAGGCGGCGCTGCAGGCGGTTGGCGAGGCGCCCCACCACGCCCTGGAGATGGGCGAGCTGCTTGTCGAGATAGGCGCGCAGCCGCGTCAGCTCGTCCGCGTCGCACAGGTCTTCCGCGTGGATGATCTCGTCGAATTTCTGGGTATAGGCCTTGTAGTCGGGCCCGCGCGCCTCGTTGGAACGGGAGGGCGGACGCCAGGATTCGCCGGCATCCTCCGAGTCCGCCTCCTCGGATTCCTCGGGCAGCTCGCCGGACGGGCCGTCGGCCTCCTCCGTGGCGCCGTCCTCCATCTCGTCGCTCGAATCCTCGCTGATTTCCACCTCGGCGCGGTCACCCTGGGATTCCTGCTCGGATTCGCCCTCGCCCTGCTGCTCCTGCTCGTCGGACTCGCTCTCGTCCTCGTTCTCCTCGTCCTCGGAGTCGAGCGCCGCCTCGTCGGCCATGTCGAGGGAGGACAGCAGGTCACGGATCGAGCGGGCGAAGCTGCGCTGGTTCTCGATGTTCTTCAGCAGGCCGTCGAGGTCGCGCCCGGCGCGGTCCTCGATGAAGTCGCGCCAGAGATCGACGATCTTGGCCGCGGAGGCCGGCGGCTTCGCGCCGGTCAGGCGCTCGCGCACCAGGAGAGCGAGGGCATCCTCCAGGGGTGCGTCGGCCCGATCGGTGATCTCCTCGTATTTTCCGCCGCGGTGGTAGCGGTCCTCCAGCATGGCCGAGATGTTGGACGAGATGCCGGCCATGCGCCGCGAGCCGATGGATTCCACGCGCGCCTGCTCGACCGCGTCGAACACGGCCCGGGCGGCCTGTCCCTCGGGGGCGAGCTTCCGGTGAAGGCCGGTGTCGTGGCAGGCGAGACGCAGCGCCATGGCGTCCGCGTTGCCGCGCAGAACCGCCACGTCCTGCGCGGTCAGCCGCCGGGGCGGCTCCGGCAGTCGGGCCTTGTCCTGACCCATGAGCACCGGACGGTCGGACGCGAAGGCGACCTCGAGATCGGGCTTGCGGGCGATCGCCTTCATGGTGCCGGCGATGGAGCGCTTCAGCGGCTCCGCCGGCGCTTCCTTCTTCTCACCCGGCTTGCGGTTCGAAATGGACATCGTTGCCTGTCGCTTCCGATAAGCCCTCGCTCCAGGGAGGCCGAAGGCCGCCTCGGAGAGCGAGGGCGCTTCCAGAAATCTCCAGACCTGGCATCCGCGTCCTTCGAGACGCTCTGCTCCTCAGGGTGAGGATGCCGGGTCGTCGATCAGCTCAGCACCATGTTCACGGCGCTCTCCGGCAGCTCCTTGCCGAAGGAGCGCTGGTAGAACTCGGCCACCAGGGCGCGCTCGAGCTCGTCGCACTTGTTGAGGAAGGTGACCCGGAAGGCGAAGCCCGTATCGCCGAAGATCTCGGCGTTCTCCGCCCAGGTGATCACCGTGCGCGGGCTCATGACGGTCGAGAGATCGCCGTTCATGAACGCCGAGCGGGTGAGGTCGGCCACGCGAACCATCTTGTTGACGATGTCCCGGCCGGACGCATCCTCCTGGTAGTGCTTCGCCTTGGAGAGGACGATGTCCACCTCCTTGTCGTGCGGCAGGTAGTTGAGCGTCGTCACGATGGACCAGCGGTCCATCTGGCCCTGGTTGATCTGCTGGGTGCCGTGATAGAGGCCCGAGGTGTCGCCGAGGCCCACGGTGTTGGCCGTGGCGAAGAGGCGGAAGGCCGGGTGAGGCCGGATCACGCGCTTCTGGTCGAGGAGCGTGAGCTTGCCCGATTGCTCCAGCACGCGCTGGATCACGAACATCACGTCCGGGCGGCCGGCGTCGTATTCGTCGAACACGAGGGCCACGTTGTTCTGCAGGGCCCAGGGCAGGATGCCGTCCTGGAAGGCCGTGACCTGCTTGCCCTCCTGCAGCACGATGGCGTCCTTGCCGACGAGATCGATGCGGGACACGTGGCTGTCCAGGTTCACGCGCACGCAGGGCCAGTTGAGGCGGGCGGCCACCTGCTCGATATGGGTCGACTTGCCGGTGCCGTGATAGCCCGTGATCATGACGCGGCGGTTGCGCGCGAAGCCCGCCAGGATCGCCAGGGTCGTGTCCCGGTCGAACAGGTAGTCGGGATCGAGGTCGGGCACGTGCCCCTCGGCCTGCGAGAATGCGGGAACTTCCAGATCCGAGTCGATGCCGAAGACCTGTCGCACGGACACCTTCATGTCAGGCAGAAGGGTCGCTGTCTCGGTTTGTGCCGTCATAGGGGCCTCTCGGTCTTTGAAGGGTGTCTCGAAAACGTCATGGGCTTCTTAACCTCCATGACGGAATGGCGCAATTTCCTAATACGCCTAGCAGCCTTGCCTGAACGGATGTCGGTTCAGCACAGGCCGGCGGTCTTGAGGGCGTCGTGCGCCTTGATGATGTCGCGCAGGCGCTCCTCGAAGGAACGGTCGCCCCCGTTGGCGTCCGGGTGGAAGCGCTTCACCAGGGCCTTGTACTGGGCCTTGATGGCCGGTCCGTCGGCGGTCTCGTCGAGACCCAGGATGTCGAGGGCCCGGCGCACCGCTCCGGTATGGCGCGGCTGCTTCGGCTCGGGCCGGGCCCGGCTGGTCCGAGCCTGGGTGAAATCCTCGCCCTTGAGGATCCCGAGCGGGTCGAAATAGCCCCAGTCCCGCGGCTGAGCCTTGGCGCCCTGCTCGTCGCCCTGGCCGGAGGCGTTCATGCCCATGGTCCAGGTCGGGCGATGGCCGATGATGGAATCCTTCTGGAAGGCGGCCACGGCCGAGTCGGACATGCCGGCGAAGTAATTGTACGACGCGTTGTACTCGCGCACGTGCTGGAGGCAGAAGCGCCAGTACTGGCCCTCCCGGTCGCGCCCCTTGGGGGCGCGGTATTCCCCTGCCGCCTTGCAGGAGGGGTGCTCGCACACGGGCCCCTTGGTCTCCTGCGGCTCCTCGCAGGAGGGCTTGATCCGGATGCGGTCGAAAAGAGGCGAGTTGAGATCCATGATTCAGCGATTATGAGTGGCTTGGGGCCTTGAGCCAAGGCCTGAACGCTTTTCGCCGCAGACCCGTTCAAAAAGGTTTACGAATCAGCATGACCCTTCAGCACTGGATCACACGGACTTTGCAGGACAGCCTGCAGCCGACCGAACTGACCGTCACGGACGAATCAGAAAAGCACCATGGCCATGCCGGCTGGCGGGAGGGCGGAGAAACTCATTTCCAGGTTTATATCGTGTCGGACGCCTTCTCCGGCAAGAGCCGGGTCGAGCGTCACAGGCTCGTCAACGAGACCTTGAAAGGCGCCTTCGACCGGGGCCTGCACGCCCTGGCCATCCAGGCCAAGGCTCCGGGGGAATGAGTCAAAGCCACTTGCGACGTCATCACCGGCACAAGGCCGGTGATGACGCGTCGGTGAAGCGCCGCGCCACACCGCATCGGGATGGCCGGGCTTGTCCCGGCCATGACAGCCTAACGGCTTCATTCCTGGCCGGAGCGCCAGCCGAATGGCCGAGCGCCTTGTGCCTCGTCACTTGATCCGTTCGAGCACGCTCACGTAGTTCGCCACCGCGGCGCCGCCCATGTTGAAGATGCCGCCGAGCACCGGGTTCTTCACCTGGATGCCGCCGGCCTCCTCGCAGAGCTGCATGGCCGAGAGGGCATGCATGGAGACGCCCGTCGCCCCGATGGGATGGCCCTTGGCCTTGAGGCCGCCGGAGGGGTTCACCGGCAGCCTGCCGTCGCGGTTCGTCCAGCCTTCCTTGACGGCCGTGGCGCCCTGCCCGCGCGGGGTCAGGCCCATGGCCTCGTATTCGATCAGCTCCGCGATGGTGAAGCAGTCGTGGGTCTCCACGAAGGACAGGTCAGTGAGCTGGATTCCGGCCTGCGACAGGGCACGCCGCCAGGCTTCCGCGCAGCCCTCGAACGCGATGATGTCGCGCTTCGACATCGGCAGGAAATCCTGCGCGTGGGCCGTGGCCCGGAAAGCCACCGCGCGCTTCATCCGCAGAGCCGTCTCGGTATCGGCGAGCACCAGGGCGGCTGCGCCGTCCGACACGAGCGAGCAGTCGGTGCGCTTGAGGGGACCGGCCACGTACGGGTTCTTCTCGCTCTCGGCCCGGCAGAAGTCGAAGCCCAGATCCTTGCGCATCTGCGCGTAGGGATTGTCGACGCCGTTCCGGTGGTTCTTGGCCGCGATCATGGCCAGGGCGTCGGACTGGTCGCCGTGGCGCTGGAAATAGGTGCCGGCGATCTTGCCGAACACGCCCGCGAACCCGCCCGGCGTGCCGCCGTCCTCGGGCAGATAGGAGGCCTTGAGGAGGATGTTGCCGATCTCGGGGCCGGGCGTCGTCGTCATCTGCTCCACGCCGACCACCAGCACGGTCCGGGCGCGGCGCGCCTCGATGGTCTTGATCGCCTGGTGCACGGCCGCCGAACCCGTCGCGCAGGCATTCTCGACCCGGGTCGCCGGCTTGAAGCGGAATTTGTCGCTGGCCTGGAACACCAGGGAGGCGGTGAAGTCCTGGGCCGAGAAGCCGCCGTTGAAATGCCCGAGCACCACCTCGTCCACGTCCTCGGGCCCGAGCCCCGCGTGTTCGAGCGCCTCGTTGGCGACGCGGACGATCAGGCTCTCGACGGTCTCGCTGTCGAGCTTGCCGAACGGGGTATGGGCCCAGCCGACGATGCAGGCGGTCATGGATGTCTCCTCGGGGATTGTCTCGTTGGGAGACAAGGTGGCCCTCTTCGGAGCTTTCAGCAAGTCGGACATGCGATGGCAGGTCTGCGCCCGGAACGGGTCCCCGGGCCTTGAGCTCGGCGCGAACCTGTCGTTCATCGATCCCGACGCGAATCAGGAAGGACAATCCCATGCGAGTGTGTGTCTTCTGCGGCTCGAGCAGCGGCCAGGATCCGGTCTATCTCGAGGCCGCCCGGTCCCTCGGCGAAACCCTGGCGGCCAACGGCATCGAACTGGTCTATGGCGGCGCCTCCGTGGGCCTCATGGGGGCCGTGGCGGACGCCGTCCTGGCGAGGGGCGGCCACGTGATCGGCGTGATGCCGCAGTCCCTGGTGGACAAGGAGATCGCCCATCGGGGATTGAGCGATCTGCGGGTGGTGGGCTCCATGCACGAGCGCAAGGCCCTGATGGCGGAACTCGCGGATGGCTTCGTCGCCCTGCCCGGCGGGCTCGGCACCTTCGAGGAATTGTTCGAGATCTGGACCTGGGCGCAGCTCGGCTACCATCGCAAGCCCTGCGCGCTCCTGAACGCGGGCGGCTTCTACGACAAGCTGACGGACTTCCTGGACGACGTGGTGGACCGCGGCTTCGTCAAGCCGATCCACCGGGCGATGCTGATCGTCGAGAGCAAGCCCGCCGCCCTGGTCGAGGCCGTGCGCTCCTATGAACCGCCGAAGGTCGACAAATGGATCAAGGCGGGCGAACGGTGATCGACATCGTCGCCGCCCTGGTGCGCGACGGACGCGGCCATGTCCTGCTCGTGCGCAAGCGCGGCACGGAAAGCTTCATGCAGCCCGGCGGCAAGCGCGAGCCGGGCGAAGGCGATCTGGACGCGCTCGACCGGGAACTCCGCGAGGAACTCGGCTGCGGCCTCGTGCCGGGCTCCGTGACGGGCCTCGGCACCTTCGAGGCGCCGGCGGCGAACGAGCCGGGACGGCGGGTGCGGGCCGCCCTCTACGCGGTGAGGCTTGCCGGTGCGCTCGTCTGCCGGGCCGAGATCGAGGAATATGCCTGGGTCGATCCGCGCGAACCGGGCGAGGCGCCGTTGGCCCCGCTCACCCGGGACACCGTCCTGCCGCTCGCGCTGAGGTCGGAGGACCGGGGTCAGGCCCTGTAGGCGCCCACGCCCTCGCCGAGATGGGCGTTGTTCGCCTCGCGGATCCTGGCCGCCTCCTCGTCATAGAGGAAGGGCAGGAAGGCGAAGCGCCGGCCCTGCGTGACGCGTGACACCGCGTGGAGCAGCGGGCAGGAGAACACCACGGCGCCGCCGGGGGGAGCCTTGTAGCTGCGTGGTCCGTATTCCGGGAAGCTGACCTCCCCGCCCTCGAAATCGCCGTTGAGATTGATGGAGACGGCGAAGCGGCGATGGGCCGTGCCGCTCGTGGTGTTGTCCCGATGCGCCCGGAAATGCCCGCCGTCCTCGGCCGCATAGCAGGAGACGATGTAGCGCTCCATGCGGGTGGGCTTGAAGAAATGCACCCGCTCGATCTCCGGATTGATCCGGCGAATGATGCGGTGCTGCACCTGACGGATCAGGTTCGGATCCTCGATCGTATAGTCCTTGCGCCGCTTGTGGTTCGGATCGTGGACCGCCACGGTCTTGCCGCCGACTTCGCGCATGAAGCCCGATTCCTGGCCGCCATGCCGCTCGTAGAGACCGATCAGATGGTGACAGAATTCGGGCTCGAACACGTCCGGGATGACGAGCACGGGCGCCGGCATCTCGAAGCCGGCGAACCGGTCGACCGGCGGCAGAGCCCGCAGATAGGCCATCACCTTGTGGCGGTCGCTCCCGTCCGGCTCGAAGGGGAAGACGGCGCGCACGCGCAGGGTCGGATTGAGCACCATCCAGAAGCGCCGGATCGGGATCTGCGACGGACCCGCCGGGGTGTTGCGCGGGAGCGCCCCGTAGAGGCGCCCCACGGCCCCGTCGAAATCCCAGAAATGGCGGATGCCCGGGATGATCTGCTTCGCCCGTGCCTCCGCCTCGTCCGACGGGTCGACGCTGACGCCGAAAATAGCGATCCGGTCGTCGTCGAACAGGTCGCGATGCTCCTCCTGAAAGCAGTCGAGGGTCGCGCGCCCGGCCTCGTCGGAGCCCGTGCCGTAGAAGCACAGGACGACGTAACGCCCGGCCACGGTATCGAAGCTGTAGTTCGGATTGCTCGATGAGTTCTGCCTGAACCAGGGCACCGGATCGCCGACCTGAAGGACGCGGTAGGCGGGTTGAGCGATCTCAGCGGCGTCGGTCATGGGGAGCAGGTCCGATCACGGTGACAGGAAACGAAACAATGTTCATTAACACGCGTCTGCCGCAGCGACAAGCTAACGTTGCGCCCACAGGAGCAACCCGACCCCCGCAAGGATCAGCAGCATGCCGGCCAGTTCCCGTCGGCTGGTCGTCTGCGCCAGGAAGCGGTGGGACACCGCCTGCGCCATGAGAACCTCGACGAGGGCGAGGGTGCGCACGTTCGCGGCTGTCGTGAGCGCGAAGCCGATGAACCAGAACTGGGACGCGAGCGCGCCGAGGAAGCCTGCTCCCAGGGAGGGCCGCCAGGCCGCGAAGCTCGCCACCAGGGCCTTGCGGTCGAAGAGACCGAGCCAGATCAGGAGGATGGCTGTCTGCAAGCCCAAGCCCCAGACCAGGGTCGTGGAGGCCCGGATCAGGGCCGAGCCCCCGTCGAGCGACAGGATGGCGCCGCGAAAGCCGATGGCCGCCAGGGCGAAGAAGGCCCCCGAGGCGAGCCCGAAGAGAACGGGCTTCGGGCCGGACGAGGCAAGGTTCGTGCCCGGCTTGACGGACATGAGCAGAACCCCGCCGGTCGCCACCAGGATCGCCAGCGCCATGGCGGGCGTCAGGCGGTCCCCCAGCAGCACCAGGCCGAACAGGGCCACCTGCACCGGTTCCGTCTTCGTGTAGGCGGTCACCACCGAGAAGGCGCGCTCCCGCATGGCCGCGAGCATGAGGGCGGTGGCCAGGATCTGGGTGACGGCGCCGGTGAGAGCGTAGGCCAGAAAGGTGGCGTTCGGCCCCGGAACAACCTCTCCCGTCACGAGGTTCATCACGACCAGGGCCAGGAGCGCGAAAGGAAATCCGTAGAGAAAACGAACCTGCGTGGCCCCCACGGTTCCGATGGTCTCGGTCAGGCGCCGCTGGGTGGCGTTGCGTCCGGTCTGGGCGGCCGCGGCGGCCAGGGTCACCGGAATCCAGAGAAGGGATGTTGTCATATCGATCTTCAAACCGCGCCGCTCTTGCCACTCTCTTGCCACGGATTTCGTTAAGAAGGGCGTACAAACAAGCAAAAATCCACTCAGCCTAGCCAAGGTCTAGGTTTGGGACTAAAAATGGCCCAGCTGACAGGCGGGGCTTGATCGAGATCCTCTCCTATCGTTGGACGAAGCCAAGGAGTCGTTCCGCATGAACGTTAGCCGAGCCCTCCGCGTGACAGCCTTTGCCCTTGCCGCCCTGATGGGTGGTTCGGCTCTGGCCGCCGGCGGCCCTGCTCTTGTCGTTGAACTCGAATCCGGCCGCGTGCTGCACGCGGAGCGGGCGACCGACCCCTGGTACCCGGCCTCGATCACCAAGCTGATGACCGCCTACGTGGCGCTCGACAAGGTGCGCTCGGGCCAGATGAGCATGGAGACGCTCCTCACCGTCACCGACGGCGCGGCGGCCCTGCCTCCGTCCAAGATGGGCTTCAAGCCCGGCACCGAGATCCGCCTCGACAACGCCCTCAAGATCATGATGGTGAAGTCGGCCAACGATATCGCGGCGACCATCGCGGAGAACATCGGCGGTTCCATCGACGGCTTCGCCGAGCTGATGAACACCCATGCCCAGCGCCTCGGCATGGTGAGCAGCCATTTCGCCAATCCGCACGGCCTGCCGGACGACCGCAACCAGACCTCGGCCCGGGACATGGCGATCCTGGCTCGCGCCCTGCTGCTGGAATTCCCCCAGTACCGGGATCTGTTCGACATCGGGGCGGTTCAGTTCGGCCGGCGCATCATGCGCAACACCAACGGGCTCATCGGCCGCTATCCGGGCGCCGACGGCATGAAGACCGGGTTCATCTGCTCGGCCGGCTTCAACGTGGTGGCCAGCGCCACCCGGAACGGCCGCCACCTCATCACGGTCGTGCTCGGCGCGCCCTCGGCCAACGAGCGCACCATCAAGGCGGCCGAGCTGTTCGACCGCGGCTTCAGCAGCAAGGTGAACTTCACCAATCCGGAACTCGCGGCCCTGCCCGCCTCGGCCAACACCACGCCGCCGGACATGCGCCCGGTCATCTGCGACCGGCGCGGACCGATGCCGCAGGAAGAGGACGCACCGGCGGTCGCGGAGACCGACAGCAACATCCCGAACCTGTTTTCCTCCGAGGTGATGGCCTTTGCCGGAGCGACGACGGAAAAGCCCGTGCGCACCGTGCTGGGCCCCCGGGCGGCCGTCGAGCCCGAGCGCGTGTGGATCGGGCTCAATCCTCCGTCCGAGACCGAGCTCGCCGCCCAGGCCGCCGCCGAAGAGGCGGCCGAGCAGGCCCGCAAGGCGAAGACCAAGAAGGCCACCGCTTCGAAGAAGGCGCCTGCCAAGGGGGCTGCTTCGAAGGACACGGCCGACACGGCGGTGGACGACAAGGACGCCGACAAGGAGCCCGTGAAGACGACGGCAAAAGGCAAGGATCAGCCGCGCGCCAGCGTCGCGGTCAAGCCGGTGTCCGGCTCCTCGAAGCCTGCCGCCAAGACCCCCGCCGACACGAAGAAGGCGCCGCAGAAGGCGGACGCCGCCGCAAAGCCCAAAGCCGTCGCGAACTGATCCGCGATCCTTTCATGTCCTGCGACGCCCGGTCATCGACCGGGCGTTCTGCTTGATGCCTTGCTTTTGCGGGCGATCCGCGCGAACGGTGCGGCGTCCCAAATCCGATGTCGTGATGACCCGCTCCTCCTCTCCGGCCAACGGCCTGCTCTTCGCCCTCGCGTCGGCCGGCCTCTACGGCTTCAACATCGTCTACGCGCGCATCGCGTCCTTCACGGGGGCGAGCGGGTCGGCCATCGTGGTCTACCGGGTTCTTCTGATGCTCGTGCTGGTGGGCCTCGTCGTCGCCATCATGAGAAGCTCGCTCGCGATGGAGCGGGAGGAACGGGGCAAGCTGCTCCTGCTCGGGGTCTCCAGCGCTCTCCAGGGCATCGGCTATCTCTCGTCCGTTGCCTTCATTCCGGTCACGGTCGCGGCCGTGGTCTTCTACACCTATCCCATCATCATCGTCCTCGCGAGCCCCTTCGTGGAGAGGACGCCGCTGACGCAGGCTCTCGTCGCCATCGTGGCCGTCGCGACCCTCGGGGTCTGCCTTGTGGTCGGACCTGCCTTTTCGGACCTGGACTGGCGCGGCCTGGCCCTCGCGTTCGGGGCCAGCATCGCCACGGCCGTCCAGTTCTTCGCGGCGGCGCGCTGCACCCGAACCGGCGTGGTGGCGAAGGTGTTCTGGATCCAGCTGATCATCCTGCCGACCGCCATCCTCGTCAGCCTCGCGGCCGGCCAGCTGGCGCCCCCGTCGGTCCTGGCCCTGGCGCCCTTCGCCGTCACGATGACGATCGCCGGCTACGTGAGCGGGTTCGTCCTGCAGTTCCTCGCCCTCGGGCGCATCTCGGCCGTGGCGGCCGGAATCCTCTACTGCGCCGAGCCGGTGGTGGCCGCCGTGTCGTCGGCCCTGATCCTCGACGAGACCCTGGCCCCTCTGCAGATCGCCGGCGGGGCTCTTGTGCTGGCCGCCATCGTGGCCAACGTTCTGCTGGAACAGCGCCGACGGCGCGGTCCGAAGGATGCCGCCCTGGTGCGGATTGCCGATTGACAGGATGACCGCCATGATTCCTCCCGCCCCGATTCCGCTCACCATCCTCACCGGCTTCCTGGGCGCGGGCAAAACAACCCTGCTCAACCGCCTCCTGAAGGATCCGGCCCTGCAGGACACGGTGGTCATCATGAACGAGTTCGGCGAGATCGGGCTCGACCATCTGCTGGTGGAGACCGTCGACGAGGGCATGGTGCTGCTCTCCGCCGGGTGCCTCTGCTGCACCGTGCGCGGCGACCTCATCGCGACCCTCGAGGACCTCCTGCGCAAGCGCGACAACGGCCGCATCCTGCCGTTCAAGCGCGTGATCATCGAGACCACGGGTCTGGCCGATCCGGCACCGATCCTGCACGCGGTGCTCTACCACCCCTATCTCTCCCTGCGGTACGCTGTCGAAGGCGTGGTGACGGTGGTCGACGCGGTCAACGGCGCCGCCACGCTGGACGCGCACCGGGAAGCCGTGAAGCAGGCGGCCGTCGCCGAGCGCATCGTGATCACCAAGACCGACCTGGTTCAGGACCCTGATGGCGCCGCCCGGCTGCGCGGACGGCTACGCCAGCTCAACCCGGGCGCCGCTCTCCTGGACGCCGATGCTCCGGCCGGGGCGGTCGTCTCCGGCGGCCTCTTCGGCCTCGACGGCAAGATCGGCGACGTGGCCGAATGGCTGAAGACGGAAGCCGTGGAGGCGGCGGAGCACGCGAGCCATGCGCACCAGCACGGGCATCACCACCATCACGGGCACGACCACCACCATCATCACGACGTGAACCGGCACGACGACAGGATCCGGGCCTTCTGCCTCACCAGCGACCAGCCGGTCCGCCAGGGCACCCTCGACATGTTCCTCGACCTCCTGCGCTCGTCTCAGGGAGCGAAGCTGTTGCGGGTCAAGGGCCTCGTGGCGCTCGCGGAGGATCCGGAGCATCCGGTGGTCATCCACGGCGTCCAGCACGTGATCCACGTCCCGGCCGTGCTGCCGCGCTGGCCGAGCGAGGACCGGCGCAGCCGCCTCGTCTTCATCGTGGACGATCTGGAGCGGGACACCGTGGAGAGGCTCTGGAACGCCTTCCTCGGACGGCCCGCCGTCGACCAGCCCGATGCGGCGGCGCTCTCCGACAACCCGCTGTCGCTGCGGAGGTGAGCCGGGTTCGCTCCTTCCGAACGAAGGACACTCGCGCATCGTGCGAAAAAGTGGACCCGGTTTTTCGCGGTCAACGGTGCGCCAGCCAAGAGGGGAGCATCGGACAATCGGGATCACCGGGACAGGCCCGGTGATGACGTGGAGAAGATGGTCAGGTCCTGGACGATGCGCCCCTTGAGGCGGGGAGCATCGGATTGATCCCAAAAGTGGGTCCGCTTTTGGCTCCGATGCTCTAGGCCGCCATCTGCGAGCGCTGGGCCCAGCCGGTCATCGAGCGCTCGACAGAAGCCGTGATCGCGTACATGACGACGCCCAGCACCGCCAGCACCACGAGGGCGGCCCAGACGAGGGGCACCTCGAAGGCGGCGGACGCGCGGGTGAGCAGGTTGCCGATGCCCACATTCGACGCATTCTGCTCGCCGATGACGGAGCCCACATAGGCGAGCGTGATCGCCACCTTGAGCGAGCCGAAGAAATACGGCATGGCGCGGGGCACGCCGACCTTGAACACGATGTCTCGCTTCGACGCGCCGAGCGCCCGCAGCACGTCCTCCATCTCCGGCTCCACGGTGGAGATTCCCGTGGCGACGTTCACCACGATGGGGAAGAACGAGATCAGGAACGCCGTCATGACCGGCGGAACCCAGCCGACGCCGAACCAGAACACGAGGATCGGCACCACGGCGACCTTCGGGATCGAGTTGAAGCCCACGAGCAGCGGATACGACCCGGCATTGATGAGCCGCGACGAGCCGAGCACCATGCCGAGCAGCAGGCCGAATCCGACCGCGAGGCCGAAGCCGGCCAGCGTCATCCAGAGGGTGTGCATGGCATGATAGGCGAGCTGGGTCCGATACTCCCATACGGCGAGAAGGATCGTGGACGGCGCCGGCAGGATGAAGCTCGAAATCCTCAGGACATGGCAGAGGATCTCCCAGAGCGCGAAGAAGCCGATGGTGAAGACCCAGGGTGCGAGGGCGAGCTGATTCTTGGTTTTCATGGGTGTCTCATGCCGCCCTGCGCGCCTGCGCGATATGCCCGCGCAGGTCGTGAACGAGCTCGGAAAACTCCGGCGTGTAGGTGATCTCGAGATCGCGCGGCCGCGGGAACGCTACCTCCCGCTCGGCCACGATTCGCCCCGGCCGGGCGCTCATGCAGAAGATCCGGTCGGCCAGGAACGCGGCCTCGCGCAGGTCGTGGGTGACGAGGATGATCGTGACCTTCTGGGCCGCATGCAGATCACGCATCACGCACCACAATTCCTCGCGGGTGAAGCTGTCGAGGGCGCCGAAAGGCTCGTCGAGCATCAGGAGCTTCGGCTCGTGGATCAGGGCGCGGCACAGGGAGGCCCGCTGCTGCATGCCGCCCGAGAGCTGCCAGGGAAATTTGTGCCCCTGGCCCTTCAGGCCCACCTGGGCAAGCAGGCTCTCGGCCTTGGCCACGTACTCCGCCTTGTGGCGGCGCAGCCGCGAGCGGTGCGGCTCGACGATCTCGAGCGGCAGCAGGATGTTGTCCAGGGTCGTCCGCCAGGGCAGCATGGTGGGGTTCTGGAAGGCCATGCCGGCGAGCTTGACGGGAGCTCCCACCTGCCTGCCGTCGACGATCACCGTTCCCTCGCGCGGGAATTGGAGCCCGGTGGCGAGCTTCATGAGGGTGGACTTGCCGCAGCCCGAGGGGCCGACGATGGCGGCGAACTCGCCCTCGCCGACCTTGAGATTCAGGTTCCTGACCGCGGGCAGGCCGTCCTCGGCCCGGGCATAGACGTGGGTGACGTCATGGATGTCGACGAAGGGTTTCATGAAGCCGTGCCGGTGAGCCAAAGGAAAAGCCCGGCTATCGTAACCGCCGGGCCCGGCGGATCAGTTCACTTTGCGCTGGTCGGCGGCGGGCAGGAACTCCTCCGTGAACACGGCGCCGACTTCAGGCTTGTTCTTGTAGGCGAAGGTCAGGCCGATCTGGTCGAGGGCCTTGGCGAAGCGCTCCTTGTCGATGCCGCCGAAGCCGTTCTCCTTGACGAAGGGCGTGATCATGTTCTGCTCCAGCACCATCTTGAGGCGTTCGAGCTCCACGTCCTTCTTGGCCACGTCGTTGCGCTTGATCACGGAATCGACCGCGCTCGAGGGATCCTTCACGGTGTCCTGCACGCCCTTCATGATCGCGCGCAGCAGGCCCTTGACGGCCTCCGGCTTCTCCTGGGCGAATTTCTGCGACACGATGATGGTGTTGCCGTAGAGATCGACGCCGTAATCGCTCATCAGCATCACGACGATGTCGTCCGCCGGAACCCCGCGGGATTTCAGGTTGATGTAGGACGACATGGAGAAGCCGAACACCGCGTCGACTTCGCCTTGCGCGAGCATCGGCTCCCGGACCGGGAAGCCGACATTCTCGAACTTCATGGTGGAATCGTCGATCTTGTTGACCGCCTTGAAGATCGGCCATTGCGCGTAGGCGCCGTCGGCCGCCGGAGCGCCGAACTTCTTGCCCTGCAGGCTCGACACCTCCTTGGTGATGCCCCGGCTCTTGCGCCCGATGAGCGCGAAGGGGGGACGGTCGTAGATCACCATCACGGCCTTGATGTCCGTGCCCGGATTCTCGTCCCGGAAGCGCACAAGGGAATTCACGTCGCCGAAGCCCGCGTCGTAGGTGCCGGACGCCACGCGGGAGATCGGCTCGCGGGAGCCCGCCGCCGGATCGATCGTCACGTCGAGCCCCTCGGCCTTGAAGTAGCCCTTGTCGATCGCGACCGCGAAGGGGGCCGCCGGTCCCTCCCAGCGCCAGTCCAGCGAGAATCTCACCGGCGTCTGGGCCTGGGCGGCCGCGGATCCGAGGAGCACGGCCGCGCCGGCCAGCATCCCCGTGATCCACCTCGCCTTCGTCGCACGATCCGCAAACATCACCGTCACCTCTGATTGTTATGGCCCGGAGCCTCGTGGCGCTCTTTTGCGGCCGCCTGCCCGGTTCCCGACCATGCAATCAGATCGGCTCTCCGGGTCAAGTCTCTTGGCCGGGCACCCCTGCCATCGGGGCGGGCATCTGACGGAAAATTGAGCAGAAATAGTCGGGTTCCGCGCTCTTGAAGGCCGCAAGGGCTCTCCCCACGTTGGATCCCATCGGCGACCGGGCCCCTCTGGCAGGACGTGAGCACACGACTGCGATGTCGGAGCCGATGCTTGAACAGAAGCAATCAAAGGTCCGGTTATGCCAGAATTCCTGCTCATGGAATGGCTGGGAAAGCCCGTCTGGATGTGGACGGCTTTCCTGAGCCTTGTCGTTTTTCTCCTCGCTTTCGATCTCGGTGTCCTGAACAGGAAGGACCGGGAGCTCGGGGTGAAGGAGAGCCTTCTCCTGTCCGCCTTCTACATCGGCATCGCGACCGCCTTCGGCGCCTATATCTGGTGGTCGTTCGAGACCGGCCTGCTGGTGACCGAGGACGGCACGCACGCGGGTATTTCCTACTTCACGGGCTTCTTCATCGAGAAGTCCCTGTCGATCGACAACGTCTTCGTGATCTCGCTGATCTTCAGCTACTTCGCGATCCCCCGGAAGTACCAGTATCGCGCCCTCGTCTGGGGCATCGTGGGCGTCATCGTCCTGCGCGGCATCATGATCGCCCTGGGCGCCGCCCTGGTGCAGGAATACGCCTGGATGCTCTATCTCTTCGGCGCCTTCCTCATCGCCACGGGCATCAAGATGCTGATCGTTCCGGAGAGCGATCCCGACATCGAGAAGAACCCCCTGGTCCGTTTCCTGCGCAAGCACATGCGGGTGACGAACCGGCTTCACGATCAGCACTTCTTCGTGCGCGAACCGGATCCGAAGTCCGGCAGGATCGTCACCTGGGCGACGCCGCTGTTCCTCGCCCTCGTGGTGATCAACGTGGCCGACCTGATCTTCGCGGTGGATTCGGTGCCGGCGATCTTCGCGATCACCACGGACACCTTCGTGGTCTACACGGCCAACATCATGGCGATTCTGGGCCTTCGGGCGCTCTACTTCGCCCTGGCCGCCATGGTGCACCGGTTCCACTACCTGAAATACGCGCTCGCCCTGGTGCTCGTCTTCATCGGCGGCAAGATCTTCTGGAACCAGCTCGTGGGCAAGCTCGACCCGACCATCTCGCTCGGCGTCACCCTCGCGCTGATCGCCGGCGGCGTCGTCTACTCGCTGTGGAAGACGAAGGACGAGGATAGGACGGTGGCAGGCTAAAGCATCGGACCCAAAAGTGGACTTGCACTTTTGGGATCCATCCGATGCTCTAAGGCACCTCCCGACGTCATCACCGGACCTCTCCCGGTGACGACAAACTCTCACGTCATGGCCGGGCTTGTCCCGGCCATCTCGATTGGGAAAAGCACCGCGCTCCACGCGATCGCGGGCGCCGGGACGAGCCCGGTGACGACGGAGAGAAACGCTACGGCCGTCACACCGGCAGCATCCCGTCGCTCTTCACCTCCTCCATGACCGCATAGGTGCGGGTCTCCTTCACGCCCGGCAGGGCCAGCAGGATCTCGCCGAGGAAGTGGCGATAGGCGGCCATGTCGGCCACGCGGGTCTTGACCAGGTAGTCGAACCCGCCCGCCACCATGTGGCATTCGAGAACCTCCGGGGCCCGTTTCACTGCGGCGGCGAATTTCTCGAACACGTCCGGCGTGGTCTTGTCGAGGGACACCTCCACGAAGACCAGGAGCTCGAGGCCGAGCCGGTGCGGATCGAGCCTGACGCCATACCCGGCGATGACGCCCTCCCGCTGCAGACGCTTCACCCGTTCGCCCGTGGAGGTGGGCGACAATCCCACCTTTTCGGCGAGCTCCACGGTGGCGATGCGGCCATCCGTCTGGAGAGCCTTGAGGATCTTGCGATCGATCCGGTCCAAATCCGCCATTTCCACGGCCTTTCCATCTTTTCTCCGCTCTTTCTAAGGCAAGATCCCGAATTTTGCCATCGAAGCACGGCCGACGCCCTCCTATATTTCGGGAAACATCCAGAGGACATTTCCATGAGCCCTGCCACCAGCGCCGCCCTGCCCTTCAACCCGCCCTTCGCAGAGGACGACAAGGCCCTCGCGGCCCGGCTCCTCGCGAGCGCCCGTCTCTCGCCGGAGCGGGAAAAGCGCGTGGACGAGCAGGCGACCCGCCTGATCGAGGCGATCCGCGCCAAGGGCGGCGGGCTCGGCGGCGTCGAGGAGATGCTGCGGGAATACGCGCTCTCCACCAAGGAGGGGCTGGCGCTCATGGTTCTGGCCGAAGCCCTGCTGCGGGTGCCGGATGCCGCCACCGCCGACAGGCTGATCGAGGACAAGCTGGGCCAGGCCGATTTCGCCGGCCACGAGGCGAAATCCGACGCGTTCCTCGTCTCGGCCTCGGCCTGGGCGCTCGGCATCACGGCGCGGATCATCCAGCCCGGCGAGACCCCGGAGAGCATCCTGGGCCAGCTCACCAAGCGCCTCGGCCTGCCCGCCGTCCGCACCGCCACCCGCCAGGCCATGCGGGTGATGGGGAACCATTTCGTGCTCGGCCAGACCATCGACGAGGCCCTGAAGCGGGCCACCTCGTCCAAGGGCCGCCTCTACCGCTATTCCTTCGACATGCTGGGCGAAGGCGCCCGCACGGCCGAGGACGCCCGCCGCTACTTCGATTCGTATGCCTCCGCCATCGACGCGATCGGCCGCTCCGCCGGCAACGAGCCGCTGCCGAACCGGCCGGGCATCTCGGTGAAGCTCTCGGCCCTCCATCCGCGCTACGAGGCCACGAGCCGCGAGCGGGTCATGCGCGAGCTGGTGCCCCTCGTGATCGAATTGGCCCGGAAGGCGAAATCCTACGATCTCAACTTCACCGTCGATGCCGAGGAGGCGGACCGGCTGGAACTGTCGCTCGAGGTGATCGAGGCCGTGCTCGCCGATCCCTCGCTCGCCGACTGGAAGGGTTTCGGCCTCGCCATCCAGGCCTACCAGAAGCGGGCCGGGTCGGTGGTCGATGCGATCGCCGCCATGGCGGAGCGCTACGACCGGCAGCTCATGGTGCGCCTGGTGAAGGGCGCCTATTGGGACACGGAGGTGAAGCGCGCCCAGGAGCGCGGCCTCGACGATTATCCGGTCTTCACCCGCAAGGCGATGACGGATCTGCACTACATGGCCTGCGCCGAGAAGATGCTGTCCCTGCGCCCGCGCATCTACCCGCAATTCGCCACCCACAACGCGCTCACCGTCGCGTCGATCATCGAGCGGGCCGGCGGCACGGAGGGTTACGAGTTCCAGCGCCTGCACGGGATGGGCGAGGCGCTCTATGCGCGCCTCCTGGAGGACAGGCCGGGCCTGGCCTGCCGGGCCTATGCGCCGGTGGGCGGCCATCGCGATCTCCTTGCCTATCTGGTGCGCCGTCTCCTGGAGAACGGGGCGAACTCCTCCTTCGTGTCGGTCGCGGCCGACACGAACGTCCCTGTCGAGTCGCTCCTGAAGCGTCCGGCGGACATCATCGTGTCGGCCGACAAGGCGCGCCACCCGAAGCTCCCGCTGCCGCGTGACCTTTATGGCCCGGAGCGTCCCAACTCGCGGGGCGTGGAATTCGGCCACCAGGCCTCCCTCGACGCGCTCCTGGCCGAGATCAGGACAGGTGGGCGGCAGAGCTTCAAGGCGGAGCCGCTCATCGACGGCAGGGCCGCACCCGGTGCCACCCGTCCGGTAGTCAGCCCCATCGACGGCAGCACCGTGGCCGGCCACGTGACGGAAGCCGCGCCGGCGGCAGCCGACCGGGCGATGGCGGCCGCGCAGGCGGGTTTTCCCGGCTGGAGCCGCACGGATGCGAACACCCGTGCGAAAGCCCTCCAGCGGGCGGCCGATCTTCTGGAGGAGCGCCGCGGCGCGCTGCTGCACCTGTTGCAGGTCGAAGCGGGCAAGACCCTCGACGATGCGCTCTCGGAGGTGCGCGAGGCCGTCGATTTCCTCCGCTACTATGCCGTTCAGGGCCGCGCCCTGTTCGGCGCCGGCGAGGCGATGCCCGGCCCCACCGGCGAGAGCAACGTGCTGCGTCTGCGCGGCCGCGGGGTGTTCGTGGCAATCTCGCCCTGGAACTTCCCGCTCGCGATCTTCCTCGGTCAGGTCGGCGCCGCGCTGATGGCCGGCAACGCCGTCGTGGCGAAGCCCGCCGAGCAGACGCCGCTGATCGCGGATTTCGCCGTTCGCATCCTCCACGAGGCGGGCGTTCCGAAAACGGCCCTGCACCTCGTGCCGGGCGACGGGCGCGTCGGGGCGCGCCTCGTCGAGCACAAGGATGTGGCCGGCGTGGTCTTCACCGGCTCGACCGAGGTCGCGCGCATCATCAACCGAACCCTCGCCGGCAAGGACGCCGCCATCGTGCCGCTGATCGCCGAGACGGGCGGCATCAACGCGATGATCGTCGATGCCACCGCGCTGCCCGAGCAGGTAGCCGATGACGTGGTGATGTCGGCGTTCCGGTCGGCCGGCCAGCGCTGCTCCGCTCTGCGTCTGCTCTGCGTCCAGGACGACGTGGCCGACCGCATGATCGAGATGATCGCCGGCAATGCCCGCGAGCTGAAGATCGCGGACCCGCGCGAGATCTCGACCCAGATCGGTCCGGTGATCGACCGGGAGGCGAAGGAGAAGCTCGACGCCCATGTCGCGGCGATGACCGCATCGGCGAAGGTGCATTATGCCGGCGAGGCCCCGGCGGCGGGGACCTATGTGGCGCCGCACATCTTCGAGCTGAACAAGCCGCGCGATCTCGCCCAGGAGGTGTTCGGCCCGGTGCTGCACGTGGTGCGATACAGGGCGGACCGGCTGGAGGATGTACTGCGGGCGATCGAGGGCACGGGCTACGGCCTGACGCTGGGCGTCCACTCGCGCATCGATGCGACGGTCTCGCGGGTGGTCCAGGCCCTGTCGGTGGGCAACGTCTACGTCAACCGCAACATGATCGGCGCGGTGGTGGGCGTGCAGCCGTTCGGCGGACACGGCCTGTCCGGCACGGGGCCGAAGGCCGGGGGCCCGCATTATCTCCTGCGCTTCGCCACCGAACAGACGGTGACGATCAACACCGCCGCGGCGGGCGGCAACGCCAACCTGATCGCCATGGGGGAATAGGGCCGGCGCCGCGTCGATCGCCCGGGCGACACCTCCTCCACGTCGTCACCGGCCTTGTGCCGGTGATCCCTCTTGGTGGTCGCGCACCGCTCGCCGTGTCGCCCTGGCGGGGGCAAGCCCGGCCGCCGCCTGGTGGATCGGTCAGGCGGTGAAGCCGAAGCGGCCGGCCATCTCCCACGGTCCGCCGCGATACCACCACAGGTCCAGCCCGATCGCCTCGGCTTGGAATGGCTGGAAGGTCTCGCTGAGATCTTCGAGGAGAGCCCTGGCCCGGGTAGCATCCACTTTGTTCTGCACGGTGACGTGCGGCTGGTGGTTCTGCCGGTCCTGGGGCTTGAGCCAGGGATTCCAGGTGAGCGCCAAGATGCGGCGCAGGTCCGCGAGTTCCGCCGATTGGAGCGAATAGGCGACCCCGCGTCCGAGGGACCGGAGGCCGGTCACGTGCAGCAGGAAGGGTGTCCGCCGCGCGATCGACGTGGCGATGTCCTGCTGGATCGTGGGGAGATGCTCGCCCGGCAGCGCGTGGAACAGGGTGAGGTGGGCCGGGATGAAGTTGCGATCGGGCGGAAAGTAGCGCCGTCTCTGCGCGTCGAAGAAGGCGAACGAGTGCTCGTCGAGCCGGAGCGTGAGGATGAGCGGCGGGCTGTCGGGGGTCATGCCATGAAAAACCCGGCGCGGGGCCGGGTTGTTTCAGTCTCAGAAGTTCAGTGCCGCCTTGGCTTCGCGCAGCTGCGCGATGGCTGATTCCGCGGCGTGTTTCGCGGCCGGCTCGTTGGTGGCGTCGTAGTGCATCTCGGCGGTCAGGATTTCCTGGTCGAGGATGTCCTGGGTCAGCTCTTCCTCGGGGAGGGCGCGCTCCGCCAGGACCGTGAGGCCGTTCTGGTTGACGTCGGCGAATCCGCCGCGCACGAGAACCCGCCGTCCGTTGCCGGGCGTGCTGGTGACGACGAGGAATCCGGTCTTGAGGGTGGTCATCACCGGCGAGTGGCCGGCCAGAACCGTCATGTCGCCCTCGGTCGCCGGCAGCACGACGGCGTCCACGGCGCCGGAGAACAGGACGCGCTCAGGGGACACGAGTTCGAAGGTGAAGGTAGCCATCTGTGCTCCTCGTCATCCCGCGGCCGCCGGGCGGTCGGGAATCGTTTGGGAGATACGCTTGGACACGACCATCCCGGAGCGTGGATGCACGGCTCCGGGATGACGTCTGGTTCGACTTAGGCCGCTTCGGCCGCGAGGCGCTGGGCCTTCTCGACGGCTTCCTCGATGGTGCCGACCATGTAGAAGGCAGCCTCCGGGAGGTGGTCGTACTGGCCCTCGACGAGACCCTTGAAGCCCTTGATGGTGTCTTCGAGCGCCACGAGCTTGCCGGGCGAGCCGGTGAACACTTCCGCCACGTGGAAGGGCTGCGACAGGAAGCGCTCGATCTTGCGGGCGCGGGCGACGGTGAGCTTGTCCTCTTCGGACAGCTCGTCCATGCCCAGGATCGCGATGATGTCCTGGAGCGCCTTGTAGCGCTGCAGCACCTGCTGGACCTGACGGGCGGTGTTGTAGTGCTCCTCGCCGACGATGGCGGCCGAGAGCATGCGCGAGGTCGAGTCGAGCGGGTCCACGGCCGGGTAGATGCCCTTCTCGGCGATGGAGCGCGACAGCACGGTCGTGGCGTCGAGGTGGGCGAAGGACGTGGCCGGAGCCGGGTCGGTCAGGTCGTCGGCCGGCACGTAGATGGCCTGCACCGAGGTGATCGAACCCTTGGTGGTGGTGGTGATGCGCTCCTGCAGGGCGCCCATGTCGGTGGACAGCGTCGGCTGGTAGCCCACGGCCGAGGGGATACGGCCGAGAAGCGCCGACACCTCGGAGCCCGCCTGGGTGAAGCGGAAGATGTTGTCCACGAAGAACAGCACGTCCTGGCCCTGGTCGCGGAAGTTCTCGGCGACGGTCAGGCCGGTGAGCGCGACGCGGGCGCGGGCGCCCGGGGGCTCGTTCATCTGGCCGTACACGAGGGCGCACTTGGAGCCGACGGCCGAACCGGCCTCGCGGGGATCCACGTTCACCTTCGACTCGATCATCTCGTGGTAGAGGTCGTTGCCCTCGCGGGTGCGCTCGCCGACGCCGGCGAACACGGAGTAGCCGCCGTGCGCCTTCGCGACGTTGTTGATGAGCTCCATGATCAGCACGGTCTTGCCGACGCCGGCGCCGCCGAAGAGGCCGATCTTACCGCCCTTGGCATAGGGAGCCAGCAGGTCGACGACCTTGATGCCCGTGACCAGGATCTGACCTTCCGTGGACTGCTCGGCGTAGGACGGAGCCGGCTGGTGGATGGCGCGGGTGCCTTCGCCCACGATGGGGCCGGCCTCGTCGACCGGCTCGCCGATGACGTTCATGATGCGCCCGAGGGTGGCGGCGCCGACCGGCACCGAGATCGGCGCGCCGGTATCGGTGACGGGCTGGCCGCGCACCAGGCCTTCGGAGGTGTCCATGGCGATGCAGCGCACGGTGCTCTCGCCGAGCTGCTGGGCCACTTCGAGCACGAGGCGGTTGCCGCCGTTCGTGGTCTCGAGGGCGTTCAGGATCTCCGGCAGGTGTCCTTCGAACTGCACGTCGACGACGGCGCCGATGACCTGCGTGATGTGACCGGTCGCCTTGCCGGCAGTGGTAGCGGTGTTGGCCATGATTGGCTCCTCTCCGATGTCGTCAGAGCGCCTCGGCGCCCGAGATGATTTCGATCAGTTCCTTGGTGATCATCGCCTGACGGGACCGGTTGTAGGTCATCGTCTGCTTCTTGATCATTTCGCCCGCGTTGCGGGTCGCGTTGTCCATGGCGCTCATGCGGGCGCCCTGTTCGGAGGCGGCGTTCTCAAGCAGCGCGCGGAAGATCTGCACGGTGAGGTTCCGCGGCAGGAGCGTGGTGAGGATCTCGCCTTCCTCGGGCTCGTAGTCGTAGACCGCGTCGGTGGCGCCGGCGCTGGCCTCGATCTCGGCCGGGATGATCTGCTGCGCGGTCGGGATCTGGGCGATCACCGAGCGGAAGCGCGAGTAGAACAGGGTCGCCACGTCGAACTCGCCCGCCTCGAAACGGCCGAGGATCTTCTGGGCGATCTGGTCCGCCTGCTCGAAGCCGATCTGGCGCACCGCCCGCAGGTCGACGAACTCGATGATCTGCTCGGCGAACTGGCGACGCAGGATGTCGTAGCCCTTCTTGCCGACGCAGATGATCTTGACCGTCTTGCCTTCGGCGAGGAGCCGGTTGGCGTGGTCGCGGGCGAGGCGCGCGATCGAGGAGTTGAACGCCCCGCACAGGCCGCGCTCGGCCGTGCAGACGACCAGCAGGTGGACGCGGTCGGAACCGGTGCCGGCCAGGAGGCGCGGCGTGTCGGGCCCGACCGTGATGCCGGACGCGAGGTTGCCGAGCACCACGGCCATGCGCTCCGCGTAAGGACGCGCGGCTTCCGCCGCGGTCTGCGCGCGGCGCAGCTTCGCGGCGGCCACCATCTGCATGGCCTTGGTGATCTTCTGCGTCGCCTTGACCGAGGCGATGCGGTTACGAAGGTCTTTCAAGCTCGGCATCGAGCGGCCCTACCCTCTCCGGAAATCCGGCTGGATCTTACGAGAACGGAAGTCTTTACGAGAAAGACTTGGCGAAGGTCTGGACCACGTCCTTGAGCTTCGCTTCCGAGTCGCTCGACAGGTCCTTCGAAGCCCGGATGGCATCGAGGATATCGGCGTGCTTACCGCGCAGGAGCGAGAGCAGCCCGTCCTCGAACGCCCGCACCCGGTTGAGGGGCAGGTTGTCGAGGTAGCCGTTCACGCCGGCGTAGATCACGGCGACCTGCTCTTCCATCTTCAGCGGCGAGAACTGCGGCTGCTTCAGGAGCTCGGTCAGGCGCGAACCGCGGTTCAGGAGGCGCTGCGTGGTGGCGTCGAGGTCGGAGCCGAACTGGGCGAAGGCCGCCATCTCGCGGTACTGCGCCAGCTCGCCCTTGATCTTGCCCGCGACCTTCTTCATCGCCTTCGTCTGGGCCGAGGAGCCCACGCGCGACACCGAGAGGCCGACGTTCACCGCCGGACGGATGCCCTGGTAGAACAGGTCGGTCTCGAGGAAGATCTGGCCGTCGGTGATCGAGATCACGTTGGTCGGGATGTAGGCCGACACGTCGTTGGCCTGCGTCTCGATGACCGGCAGAGCGGTGAGCGAGCCCGCGCCCTGGCTGTCGTTGAGCTTCGCCGCGCGCTCGAGCAGGCGGGAGTGCAGGTAGAACACGTCGCCCGGATAAGCCTCGCGGCCCGGAGGACGACGGAGCAGGAGCGACATCTGACGGTAGGCGACGGCCTGCTTGGACAGGTCGTCATACACGATCACGGCGTGCATGCCGTTGTCGCGGAAGAACTCGCCCATGGCGCAGCCCGAGAAGGGCGCCAGGAACTGCATCGGAGCCGGGTCCGAAGCGGTCGCCGCGATGATGATGGAGTATTCCAGCGCGCCCTGCTCTTCGAGCACCTTCACGAACTGGGCCACCGTCGAGCGCTTCTGACCGACCGCGACGTACACGCAGTACAGCTTCTGCGATTCGTCGTTGCCCTGGTTGAGCGGCTTCTGGTTGAGGATCGTGTCGAGCACGACGGCGGTCTTGCCGGTCTGGCGGTCGCCGATGATCAGCTCGCGCTGGCCGCGGCCGACCGGGATCAGGGCGTCGATGGCCTTGAGGCCCGTCGCCATCGGCTCGTGCACCGACTTGCGCGGAATGATGCCGGGAGCCTTCACGTCCACGCGGCGGCGCTCGGTGGCCTGGATCGGGCCCTTGCCGTCGATGGGGTTGCCGAGCGCGTCGACGACGCGGCCGAGCAGGCCCTTGCCGACCGGCACGTCCACGATGGCGCCCGTGCGCTTCACGGTCTGGCCTTCGGCGATCTCGCGGTCGGAGCCGAACACCACGACGCCGACGTTGTCGGTCTCGAGGTTGAGGGCCATGCCGCGCACGCCGCTCTCGAATTCGACCATCTCGCCGGCCTGGACCTTGTCGAGGCCGTAGCAACGGGCAATGCCGTCACCGACGGACAGGACCTGCCCGACTTCGGTGACTTCAGCCTCGGTACCGAAGTTCTTGATCTGCTCTTTGAGGATCGCGGAGATCTCAGCGGCTCGAATGTCCATCAGCGGACCTCTTTCATCGCTAGACGAATGGAATTGAGTTTGGTGCGCACCGAGGCATCCACCATGCGGGACCCCATCTTCACGATGAGACCGCCGATGAGGCTCGGGTCGATTTTGACGTCGACGGAGACGTCAGCCTTGGCGACGTCGCGCAGCGCCGCCTTGATTTCGTTCAGGACCGTGTCGGACGGCGCTTCCGCCAGGGTGACCTGCGCCCGGACGATGCCCTTGGCATCGGACACCAGGTTCTGGAAGGCGCGGATCATGTCGGGCAGCGCGAAGAGCCGGCGCTTGGACGCGACGAGGCGGATGAAATTGCCCGAAAGGCCCGAGATGCCGGCCTTGTCGAGAATGGCCCCAATGGCGTTCGACTGCTCTTCGGCCGTGAAGATGGGGTTCTGGATCAGGCGCTGCAAGTCTTCGCTGCCGCGGATCATCTGATCGAAGCGGGCCAGGTCGCCGGCGACGGCATCCACGGCGTTCGCTTCGCGAGCGAGTTCGAACAGCGCCGAAGCATAGCGCAATGCTACGCCCGACAGGAGGGGTCCTTCTTGCGAACCGCTTTGCGCCACGTAACCGTCTCTCTCGTGTCTTAACGGGCCTCGGACCGGGGCAGCCTGCGAATGAGGCCCTCGGGAAACCCGTCAGGTGTGGAAATGAGCCCGGGGCGGGAGCCTTCTCCGCCCGTCAGGCGAGGGTGCACTAGCATGGGTTTTCCCAGGGCGCAAGGCGAGCCGGGCCCTGCCCGGCCGGGAAAAAACCGGGCTGCCGGTTATGGTGAAGGCCCGGAGGAGCCGCCGCGGGGCAAAATGCGTCAGAGCTCCAGTGCGGCGACTTCGCAGTTGGCCAGGAACCGCCCCGTGAGCCTGCTGAAGAAGGTGCCGTGCCCGACGACGGCGATCATCGCCTCCGGCCGCTCGGAGAGCCACTGCCGGAACCGCTCGACCCGCTCCTCGAAGAGGTGAGCCGGCTCGTAGACGAAGCCGCGCTCGTTCACCTCGCCCTGGCTGTGCCACCAGACCTCGTCCAGGTGTCCGAAATGCAGGTGCGGAAAGTCCCGGGACAGCTGGGAGACCGCGCGGCCCACGTCGCAGCTGCTCTCCAGGTGCTCGCGGTGGAGGCACTCGACCAGGATCGGCGGGGCGGCCGGATGGGTTCCGAACAGGCCCATGGTGGTCTGGATCGCCCGGGTCAGGGGCGAGGTCACGACGAGCTCGTAGGGGTGCTGGCGCAGCTCCGGCGCCCGCTCGGCCACCTGCTGCTGGCCGAGTTCCGTGAGAGGCGCATCGAAATGGCCCGGATCCTCGCCGTGCTCGGCCCAGTGGGCGTTGAAGGTGGATTGGCCGTGGCGGATGCAATGGACGATCTTGGTCATGGGGCCTGTCTTGGTGGTGGGTGTTCGTTCGATCACAAAAAGCTTTGGGGATCCACGTCGATGGACACGCGGGTGTTGCCGCGGATCTTCGGGCAGCGGGCCATCCAGCCGCGCAGATAGGCCTGGAGGTCCACCTCGCGCTCGGTTTTCACCAGGAGCCGGAACCGGTAGCGGCCGCGGATCAGGGCGAGCGGCGCCTCGGCCGGCCCGAGCACCGTCACGCCGGGCGGCGGCTCGGCCACGAGGGCCATGCCCCGGGCATGCGCTTCCGCGACCTCGCGGTCCTCGGCCGAGACGATCAGGGAGGCGAGCCGTCCGAAGGGCGGCAGGCCGGCCATCTCGCGCACCCGGGTCTCCTCCTCGTAGAACCGTTCCGCGTCGCCCGAGATCAGGGCCGCGATCACCGGGTGGTCCGGCTGCCAGGTCTGGACCAGAGCCCGGCCCGGCTTCTCGCCGCGTCCGGCGCGGCCGGTCACCTGCTGGAGCATCTGGAAGGTGCGCTCGGCGGCGCGCGGATCGCCCGAGGTGAGGCCGATATCGGCGTCGAGCACCCCCACCAGGGTCATGAGCGGGAAGTTGTGCCCCTTGGCCACGAGCTGGGTGCCGATCACGATGTCGAACTCGCCCGCGGCGATCGCCGCCAGTTCGGCCCGCAGCCGCTCCGTGCCGCCGGGAAAATCGCTCGAGAGCACGATGCAGCGCTTGTCCGGGAACAGCGCGGCGGCCTCCTCGGCGATGCGCTCCACGCCGGGCCCGCACGGCACCAGCGAATCGACGCTGCCGCATTCGACGCAGGCGTGCGGGGTGCGCTCCACATGGCCGCAATGGTGGCACACGAGGGCGCGCCGGAAGCGGTGCTCCACCAGCCACGAGGAGCAGTTGGGGCATTCGTAGCGGTGGGCGCAGGCCCGGCAGAGGGTGAGCGGCGCATAGCCGCGCCGGTTGAGGAAGAGGAGCGCCTGCTCGCCGCGCCCGACCGTGTCCTCCACGGCGCCCACCAGGGTCGGCGAGAGCCAGCGGCCCTTGGGAATGGCCTCCCGGCGCAGGTCCACGGCGCGGATCTGGGGCATGGAGCGGCCGCCGAATCGCTCAGGGAGACGCACATGGCGATAGCGACCGCGCTCCACGTTGACCCGGCTCTCGATGGACGGCGTGGCGGAGGCGAGCACCACGGGGGCGTTCTCGATCCGGCCGCGGACCACCGCCATGTCCCGGGCATGGTAATGCACCCCGTCGTCCTGCTTGTAGGCGGTCTCGTGCTCCTCGTCGACGATGATGAGGCCGAGATCCGCGTAGGGCAGGAACAGGGCCGAGCGGGCGCCCGCCACCACCTTCACGTCGCCTGACGCGATGGCCGTGTAGAGCCGCTCGCGCCGGCGGCCCGCGACGCCAGAATGCCAGGTGGCGGGCTTGACCCCGAACCGGGCCGCGAAGCGGTCCAGGAACTGCGCCGTCAGGGCGATCTCGGGCATGAGGATCAGCGCCTGCCGACCCGCCCTCACGGTCGCGGCCACCGCCTCGAAATAGACCTCCGTCTTGCCGGAGCCCGTGACGCCTTCGAGGAGAATCACCGGCGGATGCTCCTCGCCCATGGCGGCGACGATCTCCTCGGCCGCCGTCTTCTGCCCGTCGGACAGAGCCGTGTGGCCGAAAGCCGGGTCCGGCGTCTCGGCGACGGGCTCGGCCAGGAGCGTGACCGTCGCGAGGGTTCCCTCGTCGATGAGCCCGTCGACGACGCCGTTGCTCACGCCGGCCGCATGCGCCAGCTCGCTCTTGAGCCGCACGGCCCCGTCCTTCGCGACCTCGATCACCTTCTGCCGGGCAGGCGTCATGCGCTTCGGCAAGGCGCCCGCCAGCCTCACGCCGACGCGGGCCACCTCCTGCCGGTCGGGATCCGGGATCTTGAGCCCCATGGCGAGCGCCGAGCCCTTGGGCGCCAGGGTGTACCAGGCGATCCAGTCCAGGAACTTGCGCATCCTGGACGACAGGTTCGGGGCCTCGATGACCCCCGTGACCTTCTTCAGGTTGCCGCCTTGGCCCTCGCGCAGGCCCCAGACGACACCGGCCACCTCCCGGTTGGCGAGCGGGACCTGGACCACGTCGCCCTCCTTGAGGGCAAGGCCGTCCGGCACGGCGTACGAATAGGCCGTGTCGAGCGCCAGCGGGATGAGGACGTCGGCGATCTTGGCGGCCATCAGCGGGAGAGCACGAAGAACGGGAACATGGCCGACAGCTTAGACCCGATTTTTGTTCTCGAATGCAAGCATGGTCCAGGTCACACCCTCGCGGCCAAGCCTATCGGCAAATTCGTCCCGGTGAAGAAGGGTGAGACCGATGGCCTGCGCCTGCGACACCAGCGGATCGACCGGAACCAGGAACATCCGCCGTCCAGCAGGCACGGGCCCTCTGCGGATGGTCATGAAAAGCCTTCCGCCCGGGGCGAGCAGCTCCACGAGATGCGGCAGGGCGCGGCTGCGCTCGCCCTCGTCCAGATGCATCCATACCGCGGACATCAGGATGAGATCGAAACGCCCGCCAGCGGCCCGCACCCGCGCCAGATCCGGCAGCCCGTCGTCGATCCAGACGATACCCGGCTCGGCATGGAGGCGCTGCGCATGACGGCGCAGCTCGGGCGTGGGTTCCACCGCATGGACCCGGAAGCCGCGCCGCGCCAGGGCGGCGGCATCCCGTCCCGTGCCGGCCCCGATGTCGAGAGCCCGGCCCCGCCCGGGCAGCAGCGCGAGCACGGGACGATAGAGATCCTCGAACACGAGGCTTTCGTACCTCTCCACGAGATCGTCGGCCTCTGTGCCGTACCCTTGGGTCCCTGGAAGGCTCTTTCCGTCCTGGCTCACGCGCGCTCTCCCTGTCGGTCCGATCGGGATCTTATCTCATCCGGTCGCGGCGGGCGTCGGCGCTTCACGTTTTGGCAACGTGGCGAAGGGATAGTGGGATCGTGACAGACGCAAAGAATGCATCCTCCGTGCTCGATCTCGTCCTTCCCGGGGCGGACGACACCCGCCGCGAATCGATGGCCTGGCTCGCGTCGCTGGCCAAGGAGCGGCGGCTCTCGGCCAAGACGGTCGAGGCCTATGCCCGGGATCTGCGCCAGTTCCTGGCCTTCCTGACCAACCACCTCGGCGAGCCGCCGAGCGTGAAAAGCACCCTGGGGCTGAAGCCCATGGACATCCGCGCCTTCCTGGCCGCCCGTCGGATGGATCAGGTCGGCAGCCGCTCGCTCATGCGCCAGCTCGCGGCCCTGCGCTCCTTCGCCCGCCATCTTGAGCGGGAGGGCCACGGCACCGCCTCGGCCTTCGCGGCGATCCGCACCCCGAAGGTGGACAAGAACCTGCCGCGTCCCCTGTCGGCCTCCTCGGCCGTTGCGGTGACCGAGGCCGAGACGCGGGCCTCGGAGAGCCGCAAGCCCTGGATCCTGGCCCGGGACGCCGCCGTGCTGTCGCTGCTCTACGGCGCGGGCCTGCGCATTTCCGAGGCGCTCGGGCTGCAGCGCCGGGACGCGCCGGTGGCGGGAACCGAGGCGGTCACGGTGACCGGCAAGGGCGGCAAGATGCGCAGCGTGCCGGTCATCCCGCCGATCCAGCGGGCCGTGGAGACGTATCTCCAGCTCTGCCCCTATGCGGTCGCGCCGGACGGGCCGCTCTTCGTCGGCGCCCGGGGCGGCCCGCTCTCGCCGCGCATCATCCAGCTCGCCGTGGAGGAGCTGCGGGGCGCCCTCGGCCTGCCGGACAGCGCCACGCCCCATGCCCTGCGCCATTCCTTCGCCACGCATCTTCTCGCCAAGGGCGGCGACCTGCGCGGCATCCAGGAGCTCCTGGGCCACGCCTCCCTGTCGACCACGCAGCTCTACACGAAGGTGGATGCGGCCCGTCTGATGGACGCCTTCAACGCGTCCCATCCGCGGGCCCGGGTGAAGTAGCCGGTCTGGGTCGTCCCGATCGGGCTTGTCCCGGTGATCCCGCTTCCGAGAGGCGCCGCGCTTCTCCGTATCGGGATGGCCGGCACAAGGCCGGCCATGACGTGTGGAGGGTGTTGTCACCGGCCCATCCCACCTCTCCACGTCATCACCGGGCTTGTCCCGGTGATCTCGATCGTCTGAAGCGCCGAGCCTCACCGCATCGGGATGGCCGGCCGGCCGTGACGGAGAATTTTCGGCTATTCCGCCGCCACGGGCTGGGCCAGCAGCTGCCGGGCTGCGGGGCCGATATCCCCGGCCGTCCAGTGAGGGCGGCAGACGGACACGTAGCGGCCCTCGCCGCCGATCTCGACCACCTCGCCCGAGCGCACGGCCTCGCCGTTGCGGTCGTATTTCAGGATCATCGTGGCCTTGCGCCCGCAATGGCAGAGCTGCTTGATCTCCTGGAAATCGTCCGCGAGGGCCATGAGGGCCACGATCGCGTCGCTGAACAAGGTGCCGTAGACGTTGTTCTTGAGCCCGTAGGCCATGACGGGGATCTTCAGCTCGTCGACGATCCAGGCCAGCTGGCGGATCTGGTCCGCCGTCATGAACTGGACCTCGTCGATGAGCACCGCGGTCACCGGCCGCCTGGCATGCTCCGCCGCCACGAGGGCGCCGATGGCCTCGTCCTTGCGCAAGGGAGTCGCGTCGGCCTCGAGTCCGAGGCGCGACTTGACCTTGCCGATGCCGAACCGGTCGTCGATCACGCTCGTGAACAGCAGCACGTGGCCGCCGTTCTCGATGTAATTGTAGCGGACCTGCAGGAGATGGGTGGTCTTGCCTGCGTTCATCACCGAGTAGAGGAAGTGGAGCTTTGCCATCCGGCGATCCTACATGTGGATCGCGCGCTTTTCGACCGCGAGGGCGGCTTCCTTCACAGCTTCCGCGAGGGTCGGATGCGCATGGCAGGTGCGGGCCATGTCCTCGGAGGATCCCCCGAACTCCATGGTGATCGCCGCCTCGTGGATGAGGTTGCCGGCCTCCGGACCGATGATGTGGACGCCGAGCACCTTATCGGTGGTCGCATCGGCCAGGATCTTCACGAAGCCGTCCGTAGTGCGGTTCACCTTGGCGCGGCCATTGGCCGTGAACGGGAACTTGCCGACGTTGTAGGCGGTTCCGGCGCTCTTGAGCTCCTCCTCGGTCTTGCCGATGGAGGCGACCTCGGGGAACGTGTAGACGACGCTCGGAATCACGTCGTAGTTCACGTGGCCCGCCTTGCCGGCGATGGTTTCCGCAACGGCAACACCCTCGTCCTCGGCCTTGTGGGCGAGCATGGGTCCGGCGATCACGTCGCCGATGGCGTAGATGCCGGTCACGTTGGTGGAGAAATGCGCGTCCGTCTGGATGCGGCCGCGGTTGTCGAGCTGGACGCCCACGTGATCGAGGCCGAGCCCCTGGGTGTAGGGCACGCGGCCGATGGCGACCAGCACCACGTCGGCCTCCAGGGTCTCAGGCGCGCCGCCCGCGGCGGGCTCGAAGGTGAGCGTCACGCCGCTGCCGGCCTTCTCCACCTTGGTCACCTTGGAGCCGAGCTTGAACTGGAAGCCCTGCTTGGTGAGGATGCGCTGGAAGTTCTTGGCGACCTCGCCGTCCATGCCGGGCAGGATTCGGTCGAGATACTCCACCACGGTGACCTCGGAGCCCAGGCGGCGCCACACGGAGCCGAGTTCGAGGCCGATCACGCCGGCGCCGATGACCACGAGGCGCTTCGGAACGCTCTCGAGCTCCAGCGCGCCCGTGGAGGAGACCACGACCTTCTCGTCGATCTCGATGCCCGGCAGGCGCGTCACGTCGGAGCCCGTCGCGATGATGATGTTCTTCGTCTCGAGCATCTGGTTCGAGCCATCCTCCGACGTCACCTCGACCTGGCCCGGAGCCGCGATGCGGGCGGTGCCGATGAAGGCGTCGATCTTGTTCTTCTTGAGCAGGAACTCGACACCCTTGGTGTTGCCGTCGACGCCCTCCTGCTTGAAGGACTGCATGGTCTTGAGGTCGAGGGTCGGAGCGGACACGCCGATGCCGAGCCCGGCGAAGTGATCGCGCGCCTCCTCGAACATGTGCGAGGCGTGTAGCAGGGCCTTGGACGGGATGCAGCCCACGTTGAGGCAGGTGCCGCCATGGGTCTTGCGCTTCTCGACGACGGCGGTCTTGAGGCCGAGCTGCGCGGCCCGGATGGCGGCCACGTAGCCGCCGGGGCCGGTGCCGATGACGATGACATCGTAGGACATTGCTTGTCTCCACCTAACGGCATGCCCGGACATGATCCGGGCATCCACGTCTTGTTGTGCGTTTGATCGCCTGGATGGCCGGGCGAGCCCCGGCCATGACGCTACGGATCGTGGTTCTTAGAGCATCGTGCGGAAAAGGGGATCCGGTTTTCACTCGCGTGGCCCTTCGGGTCCGCTCTCGACGATGCTCTCATCCAAAGAGAATGCATCGGATCCGATCCCAAAAGTGGAGTCCACTTTTGGGTCCGCTGCTTTAAAGGTCGAGAACGAGGCGCGCCGGATCTTCCAGCGCATCCTTGACCCGCACGAGGAAGGTCACCGCTTCCTTGCCGTCGACGATGCGGTGATCGTAGGAGAGGGCGAGATACATCATCGGGCGCACGACGATCTGGCCGTTGCGGACGACCGGGCGCTCCTCGATGCGGTGCATGCCGAGAATGCCCGATTGCGGCGCGTTGAGGATCGGGGTCGACATGAGCGAGCCGTAGATGCCGCCGTTGGTGATCGTGAAGGTGCCGCCCTGCATCTCGTCGATGGAGAGCTTGCCGTCGCGGGCGCGGCGGCCGAAATCGGCGATCTTCTTCTCGATGCCGGCGACCGACAGGTCGTCCGCGTCGCGCACCACCGGAACCACCAGGCCCTTCTCGGTGCCGACCGCGATGCCGATGTGATAGTAGTTCTTGTAGACGAGATCCTGCCCGTCGATCTCGGCGTTGACGGCCGGAACGTCCTTGAGGGCCTGGATCACCGCCTTGGTGAAGAAGCCCATGAAGCCGAGCTTGGTGCCGTGCTTCTTCTCGAACACGTCCTTGTACTGGCTGCGCAGGTTCATCACCGCGCTCATGTCCACGTCGTTGAACGTGGTCAGCATGGCGGCGGTGTTCTGGGCGTCCTTGAGGCGGCGCGCGATGGTCTGGCGCAGCTTCGTCATCTTGACGCGCTCTTCGCGCTCGGCATCGACCGGGGCCGAGGGGGCGCGGACCTGGACCGGAGCCGCCGGCGCGGGCGCCGCAGCGCCGCCCGTGGCGATGGCCGCGAGCATGTCGCCCTTGGTCACGCGGCCATCCTTGCCGGTGCCGGGCACGCCCACCGGGCTGACGCCGCTTTCGGCCGCGAGACGGGCCACGGCCGGTCCGTTGTCCCTGGATGCGCCGGCGGGAGCGGCCGCCGGAGCCGGGGCCGGCGCCGGAGCAGCCTTGGGCGCCTCCGCCTTCGGGGCAGCGGCAGGAGCCGTCGCAGGAGCCGTCGCAGGAGCCGCCGCGGCCGCGCCGCCCTCCACGATGGAGCCGAGCACCGCGCCGGGGCTGACCGTCTCGCCATCCTTGGCCACGATGTCGCCGAGCGTCCCGCTCGCGGGAGCGTTGACCTCGAGCGTCACCTTGTCGGTCTCGAGCTCGAGCACGGGCTCGTCGGCCTTCACGGGATCGCCGGGCTTCTTGAACCAGCGGCCGATGGTGGCCTCTGACACGGATTCGCCAAGAGTGGGTACGCGGATTTCGGTTGCCATGGATTACGCCTTAGGGACGGCCCCTCACTGAGGGTTCGGTTGATGGGTCGTCCGCAGGATGGCCTGCGGGACCGGGTGAATGTCATATCGGAAGCCGCCGCCGGCGGCGATCACGGGGTCGTCGTTCGCGATGGCGGCGGCCGCGTCGGCGTCCTTCGCATCGATGACGGCGACGCCCCAGATCCCGGCCGGATCGAGCACGGGCCCGACGACTAGGGCGACGCCCCGGTCGGCGAGATCCTGCCAATACCCCGCGTGCTTCTGCATCAGCTCCGCCTCGGACGGCGTCATGTCGCCCGGAAAGGTGGGCCGCGGAGGCAGAAGCTTGCAGAGGTGGATCGGCACGGGTCGGGTCTCCGGTCGCTTCAGGCCGCGTAGGCCTCGTCGAGGAAGGCCTGCAGCTGGGCGGTGTGCTTGGACATGAGGCCCGTCGCCGTGGCCGCGGAGGCGGGACGTCCCACGTAGCGGGGGCGGTCCACCTTCGAGCCGGCCGTCTTGAGCACCCATTCGAGATAGGGCTCGACGAAGGTCCAGGAGCCCATGTTCTTGGGCTCTTCCTGACACCACACCACGTCGGCCTTCTTGAAGCGGGAGAGCTCGGCCGCCACGGACTTGGCCGGGAACGGATAGAGCTGCTCGACGCGCAGCAGGTAGACGTCGTCGATGCCCCGCTTCTCGCGCTCCTCGAGCAGGTCGTAATAAACCTTGCCGGTGCAGATCACCACGCGACGGATCTTGTCGTCCTTCACCAGCTTGATGCCCTCGCGCCCGAGCTGCGCGTCGTCCCGCAGCACGCGGTGGAAGGAGGTTCCCTCCGAGATGTCCGCGAGGCTCGACGTGCAGCGCTTGTGGCGCAGCAGGGACTTGGGCGTCATCAGGATCAGCGGCTTGCGGAAGTCGCGCTTGAGCTGCCGGCGCAGGATGTGGAAGTAGTTCGACGGGGTCGAGCAGTATCCGACCTGCATGTTGTCCTCGGCGCACATCTGCAGCCAGCGCTCGAGGCGGGCGGAGGAATGCTCCGGTCCCTGGCCCTCGTAGCCGTGCGGCAGCAGGCACACCAGGCCGGACATGCGCAGCCACTTGCGCTCGCCCGAGGAGATGAACTGGTCGAACACCACCTGCGCGCCGTTGGCGAAGTCGCCGAACTGGGCCTCCCAGAGGGTCAGCGCGTTGGGTTCCGAGAGGGTGTAGCCGTACTCGAAGCCGAGCACCGCCTCTTCCGAGAGCATCGAGTTGATGACCTCGTAGCGGGCCTGGTTTTCGCTGATGTGGTTGAGGTTGGTGTAGCGCTCCTCGTTCTCCTGGTCGGTGAGGACCGAGTGGCGCTGCGAGAAGGTGCCGCGCTCCACGTCCTGGCCGGAGAGGCGGACGCGATGGCCTTCGAGCAGGAGCGAGCCGAAGGCGAGCGCCTCGGCCATGGCCCAGTCGAGCCCCTCGCCCGTCTCCAGCATCTTCTTCCGGTTGTCGAGGAAGCGCTGGATCGTGCGATGGAGGTGGAAGCCTTCCGGAATCGTGGTGAGCGCCTTGCCGATCTGCTGCAGGGTCTCGACCGACACGCCGGTCTGGCCGCGGCGCGGATCGTCCTGATCCTCACGCACCGCCTTGAGGCCGGACCAGCGGCCGTCGAGCCAGTCGGCCTTGTTGGGCTTGTAGTTGGCCGCGATCTCGAACTCGGCGTCGAGCTTCGAGCGCCAGCTCGACTTCATCTCCTCGACCTCGGCCTCGGTGACAACGCCCTCGGCGACGAGCTTCTTGGAATAGAGCTCGACGATCGCCGGATGCGACCGGATCTTGCGGTACATGAGGGGCTGGGTGAAGGCCGGCTCGTCGCCCTCGTTGTGGCCGAAGCGGCGGTAGCAGAACATGTCGATGACGACAGGCTTCTGGAAGCGCTGACGATACTCCGCCGCCACCTTGGCGGCGAACACCACGGCCTCCGGGTCGTCGCCGTTCACGTGGAAGATCGGCGCCTCGACCATCTTGGCCACGTCCGACGGATAGGGCGAGGAGCGCGAGAAGCGCGGATCGGTGGTGAAGCCGATCTGGTTGTTGATGATGAAATGGATCGAGCCGCCGGTGCGGTGGCCGCGCAGGCCCGACAATCCCAGGCACTCCGCCACCACGCCCTGGCCGGCGAAGGCCGCGTCGCCGTGGATCAGGAGCGGCATCACGGCGCCGCGGTTCTCCGGCGTGCAGCCGTGCTGGTCCTGCTTGGCGCGGACCTTGCCGAGCACCACGGGATCGACGATCTCGAGGTGGGACGGGTTGGCGGTCAGCGACAGGTGGACGTTGTTGCCGTCGAAGGTGCGGTCGGAGGAAGCGCCGAGATGGTACTTCACGTCGCCCGAGCCTTCCACGTCGTCGGGCGCGAAGGAGCCGCCCTTGAACTCGTGGAACAGGGCCCGGTGCGGCTTGCCCATCACCTGGGTGAGCACGTTGAGACGGCCGCGATGGGCCATGCCGAGCACGATCTCCTGCACGCCGAGATTGCCGCCGCGCTTGATGATCTGCTCGAGAGCCGGGATGAGCGACTCGCCGCCGTCGAGACCGAAGCGCTTGGTGCCGGTGTAGCGGACGTCGAGGAACTTCTCGAAGCCTTCCGCCTCGACCAGCTTGTTGAGGATCGCGCGCTTGCCTTCCTTGGTGAAGGTGATCTCCTTGTCGGGACCCTCGATGCGCTCCTGGATCCAGGCCTTCTCGACCGGATCGGAAATGTGCATGAACTCGACGCCGAGCGTCTGGCAATAGGTGCGCTCCAGGATCGCCACGATCTCGCGGATCGTGCCGAACTCGAGGCCGAGCACGTTGTCGAGGAAGATCTTGCGGTCCCAGTCGGCCTCCGTGAACCCGTAATGGGACGGGTGCAGCTCTTGGTCGTTCGGACGGGGATTGATGTCGAGCGGATCGAGCTTCGCATGCAGGTGGCCGCGCACGCGGTAGGCGCGGATCAGCATGATGGCGCGGATGGAATCGCGGGTCGCCTGCTGCACGTCGATCTGGCTGATCTCGACGCCCTTGGCTTCCGCCTTCGCCTTGATCTTGTCGCCGACCGCCTTCTCGACCTGGGCCCAGTTGCCGTCGAGGGCGGAAACGAGCTCGCCGTTGGCGTGGATCGGCCAGTTGGGCTTCTCCCAGGACGGGCCGTTGGCCGCCTTCTCGACAGCCTGCTTGTCGTCCTTCAGGGCGCCAAAGAACGCCTGCCACTCGGCATCGACCGAGGAGGGATCCTTCTCGTAGCGGGCCTGAAGATCCTCGATGTAGGACGCGTTCGCCCCGAAGAGGAAAGCGGTGTTCAGGAAGTTCTGGTTGGCGTCTTGGCGAGCCATAATCTTATTCCTCAAGCAACGTGTGACAGAGGCGAGTGATCGTCTGAGCGGCGCCTGTACAACCCTGTCGTTACAGGCATCCAGCTCGCGCCCTCATCCCACGAGTTCTCAATAACTTGCTCGTATTCGTGAGGGCTGCGGATCGTGATCGTATGGCGCGCCAAGGCGCGCGATGATTTGCGGATAACCGAGAGCGTGTTCCCGTCCCACGCTCCCCCGGCCGGGTCTGCGGGTGCAAACCCCAGATTGTCGAACCAGAAGAGCCTGTACTCGTTCCGGTCTAAATCAAACGTGAACAGGCCCTTGGCGCGGAAGGTTTCCTGACCGTCACGTTCCTGGCGGTAATCTTGCTCCAGAAAAAAGCTGCCGAGGACCGGCTTCGCGGTGACGAAGCTCCGAGCCTTGCCGCCGGGCATCCATGGCGTGTCCGCAACCACCTCCTCACCCATCCACGCGCCGGCGAGCGCGTGAAGCCTGTTGTGGTGAGGAGTGGGTTGCGGTGCCATGGGCTTTCTCGAGCTGTCTCGCGCGTTTGGGCTTAGTTCCCCTTGAGAACCTCGACCAGGGTCTTGCCGAGGCGAGCCGGCGACGGGGACACGCGGATCCCCGCGGCCTCCATGGCGGCGATCTTGTCCTCGGCGCCGCCCTTGCCGCCCGAGATGATCGCGCCGGCATGGCCCATGCGGCGTCCGGGAGGGGCCGTGCGGCCCGCGATGAACCCGACCATCGGCTTCTTGCGGCCCTTCTTGGCCTCGCGGGCGATGAACTCGGCCGCCTCTTCCTCGGCCGAGCCGCCGATCTCGCCGATCATGACGATCGACTCGGTCTTGGGATCGGACAGGAACATGTCGAGCATCTCGATGAACTCGGTGCCCTTCACCGGGTCGCCGCCGATGCCGACCGCGGTGGTCTGGCCGAGGCCTTCATTGGTGGTCTGGAACACGGCCTCGTAGGTGAGGGTGCCGGAGCGCGACACGATGCCGACGGAGCCGGGCTTGAAGATGTTGGCCGGCATGATGCCGATCTTCGACTCGCCGGCCGTCACGATGCCCGGGCAGTTCGGCCCGATGAGGCGCGACTTGGAGCCTTCGAGGGCGCGCTTCACGCGCACCATGTCGAGCACCGGGATGCCTTCCGTGATGCACACGATGAGCGGGATCTCGGCCTGGATCGCCTCGCAGATGGCGTCCGCCGCGCCCGGCGGCGGGACGTACACCACCGAGGCGTCGGCGCCGGTCTTCTCGCGCGCTTCCATGACCGTGTCGAACACGGGCAGGTTCAGGTGCGTCGAGCCGCCTTTGCCCGGCGAGGTGCCGCCGACCATCTTGGTCCCGTAGGCGATGGCCTGCTCGGAGTGGAAGGTCCCGTTCTTGCCGGTGAAGCCCTGGCAGATGACCTTGGTGTTCTTGTCGATGAGGATGGACATCAGCTCGAAACCTTACTTTCCGCCGCGCACGGCGTTCACGATCTTCTGGGCGGCGTCGTCGAGGTCGTCCGCCGGGATCACGTTGAGGCCGGATTCGCGGATGATCTGCTTGCCCTCTTCCACGTTCGTGCCCTCGAGGCGCACCACCAGGGGAACCTGCAGGCCGACGGTCTTCACGGCGGCGATGACGCCGCGGGCGATGACGTCGCACTTCATGATGCCGCCGAAGATGTTGACCAGGATGCCCTTCACGTTCGGATCGGCCGTGATGATCTTGAACGCCGCCGTCACCTTCTCCTCGGACGCGCCGCCGCCGACATCGAGGAAGTTCGCCGGCTCCTCGCCGTAGAGCTTGATGATGTCGAGGGTCGCCATGGCGAGGCCGGCGCCGTTGACCATGCAGCCGATCGTGCCGTCGAGCGCGATATAGGCGAGGTCGAACTTGGAGGCCTCGATCTCCTTCTCGTCCTCTTCCGTGAGATCGCGCAGCTCCATCACCTCGGGGTGACGGTAGAGGGCGTTCGAATCGAACGAGATCTTGGCGTCCAGGCACTTGAGGTGCTGGTCCTTGGTGACGATCAGCGGGTTGATCTCCAGCATCTCCATGTCCTTCGCGATGAAGGCCTTGTAGAGCTTGGTCACCAGGTCCTCGGCTTCCTTGGCGAGCGCCCCCTTGAGGCCGAGCGCCTTGGCGACCGTGCGGCCGTGATGGGGCATCACGCCGGTCGCCGGATCGACCGAGAAGGTCAGGATCTTCTCAGGGGTGTCGTGGGCAACCTGCTCGATGTCCATGCCGCCTTCGGTCGAGACGACGAAAGCGACCTGGCCGGTGGCGCGGTCGACGAGCATCGACAGGTAGAGTTCGGTCTCGATGTCGGAGCCGTCCTCGATATAGAGGCGGTTGACCTGCTTGCCGGCCTCGCCGGTCTGCACGGTGACGAGCGTGTTGCCGAGCATCTGCTGGGCGAACTGCTTCACCTCGTCGACGGACTTGGCGAGGCGCACGCCGCCCTTCTCGCCGGCGGCGGCTTCCTTGAACTTGCCCTTGCCGCGGCCGCCCGCATGGATCTGGGACTTCACGACCCAGAGCGGACCGCCGAGCTCCTTGGCCGCAGCCTCGGCCTCGTCGGCCGAGAAGATCGCCTTGCCGCGGGAGACGGGAAGGCCGAATTCCTTCAGGACTGCCTTGCCTTGATATTCATGGATGTTCATTCGTTACTCTCCGCATCAGCGGTTGAAGGCGCACGGGCCGGGTCTGCGCCCGGCCCCGACGTCCTTGAGGAATCTTAGGCGAGAGCCGAGTTGATCTGCTTGCAGGCGTCGACCAGTCCCTGCACCGACGCGACGGACTTCTCGAACATGGCCTTCTCGTCGGCCGAGAACGCGACCTCGACGATGCGCTCGACGCCGTTCTCGCCGATCACGATCGGCACGCCCACGAACATGTCCTTCACGCCGTACTGGCCGTTGAGATAGGCCGCGCAGGGCAGGACGCGCTTCTTGTCCTTGAGATAGCTCTCGGCCATGGCGATCGCCGAGGCGGCGGGCGCGTAGAAGGCGGAGCCGGTCTTGAGCAGGTTGACGATCTCGCCGCCGCCCTTGCGGGTGCGCTCGACCATGGCGTCGAGCTTCTCCTGGGAGGTCCAGCCCATCTTCACCAGGTCGGGCAGCGGGACGCCGGCGACCGTGGAGTAGCGCACCAGCGGCACCATGTCGTCGCCGTGGCCGCCGAGCACGAAGGCGGTCACGTCCTCGACCGATACGTTGAACTCTTCGGCCAGGAAGTGGCGGAAGCGGGCCGAGTCCAGCACGCCGGCCATGCCGACGATCTTCTCAGGGCGCAGGCCGGAGAACTTCTGGAGCGCCCACACCATGGCGTCGAGAGGGTTGGTGATGCAGATGACGAAGGCGTTCGGGGCATATTGCTTGATGCCGCCTCCGACCGCTTCCATGACCTTCAGGTTGATGCCGATCAGGTCGTCGCGGCTCATGCCGGGCTTGCGCGGGACGCCGGCCGTCACGATGATCACGTCGGCGCCTTCGATGGCCGCGTAGTCGTTGGCGCCCTTGTACTTGGCATCGAACCCGTCGACCGGCGCGGATTCGGCGATGTCGAGACCTTTGCCCTGGGGAATGCCTTCCGCGATGTCGAAGAGAACGACGTCGCCGAGTTCCTTCAAGCCGACGAGATGGGCGAGCGTTCCGCCGATCTGGCCTGCACCGATGAGCGCGATCTTTTTCCGGGCCATGGTCTGTCCTTGGGTTTTTGGCATGAGCCTTTTTGAGGTGGCGCTGTTTGCCATGAGAGATGGTCCGTCATCAAGCGAGCAAAAGGTTAACGGGTGGGGCTTTGAGCCCCGAGAAAAGTCTCGGCAAGCTTAACGGTTCGAAAAGTCTTCGCGATTACAGGATCTTGACTGTTCGACAGGGGTCGGAATTTTCCTGTTACATTTTTTGAAAATTGTAACTAACGTTACACGCTACCGTTCGCCAGGGCTCTTAGAACGACCCGGGTCATGGTGGCGAGCCGCTGGTCGAGGATGTCCTGCGGCACCTCCGCGTCGAGACGGACCGTAAGCGGGTTGATGAAGCGGTAGACGGAATCCGTCACGAAGGAATGGGCCTTCTCCCGGTCCCGGGGGTCGAACTTGCCCGTCGTAATCCCCTCGTCCAGCACCCGGTCGATCAGGACGCGCATGCGGGACCGGTGCTTGCGGATGAGGGGACGGGCCGTCTCGGTGGCCGTGCAATAGACGTCGAAGAGATGCCGGTCGTCCTTCAGGAGGTCGCGGTGGATCCGGGCCCAGGCCTGGATCAGGCGCTCCAGCTTGTCGTCGGCGGGATCCGGAGAATCCGCGATGTCCGCGATGGTCGCCTCCATCCGCCGCAGCCATTGCCCGGCCACCGCGTCGATGAGCGCCGCCTTGCTGGCGAAGTAGCGATAGACATTGGCATGGGTCATGCCCGCCGCGTCCGCGATGCCGACCACTGTGACGTGCCTGGGGCCATGCTCCCTGAGCTGATGGGCCGCGATGGCGAGAAGACGGGTGTCGGCGGGGGCGGTCTCAGCCGGCCGCACGGCTGCGCCGGAGGGCCGCTTCATGTCTCGGCGAGCCCCGTGGTGTTGCCGGAGGCTTCCGAGTCCGAGCGGCCATGCGGCAAGGACAGGTATTCCTCCGAGCGCATTTCGATGAGCCGGGACACGGTGCGGTCGAACTCGAAGGCCTCGCGCCCGCTATCGGCATGATAGAGCGCGTCCACCTCGGCTTCGGCCGAGGCCAGGAGCTTCACATGGGCATCGTAGAGGGCGTCGACGAGCAGAATGAAGCGCTTCGCCTCGTTGCGGCGCTCCAAGGTCATGGTCGGGATGTTCTCGAGAATGACCGTGTGGAATGCCTCGGCCAGAGCGAGGTAATCGGCGGCGCCTAGGGGCTTGGAGCAGAGATCCCCGAAGGCGAAGCGCGCCACGCCGCCGGCGGCCTGCGGCACCTCCACGGGGTGCCCCTTGACGGTCATCGTCAGGGGCTTGCCCTGCTCGCGTCCGGTCAGGCTCTTGAACGCCCGGGTCAGGGCCGCATGGGCGTGCTCGTCGGCGGGCGTATAGAAGACCGGGCTGCCGGCGAGCTTCTCGAGCCGGAAATCGGTGCGGGATTCGAGCTTCACCACGGCCATCCGCTCCTGCAACAGCCCGATGAAGGGCAGGAAAAGCGAGCGGTTGAGGCCGCCCTCGTAAAGCCGGTCGGGCTCCACGTTGGAGGTGGCCACCACCACGACGCCCCGGGCGAACAGGGCCGTGAACAGGCGCCCCAGGATCATGGCGTCGGCGATGTCCGTGACGGTGAACTCGTCGAAGCACAGCACCCAGGCCTCGTCGGCCAGAGCCTCCGCCACGGGACCGATGGGATCGTCCCCCGAGACCTGGCCGGTTTTCAGCTTCTGACGGTACTCATGGATGCGCCCGTGCACATCGGCCATGAAGGCGTGGAAGTGGACCCGGCGCTTGCGGCGGACCGGCAGCGCCTCGAAGAACAGGTCCATCAGCATGGTCTTGCCGCGTCCGACGGAACCCCAGACATAGAGCCCCTTCGGGGGCGCGCTGCTCTTCTGGCCGAAGAGCCAGCCGAGCGCGCTGGGCTTGCGGGCGAGGCGGTGGCTGGCGAGGCTCTCGGCCAGCGCCTGGAGCCGCTTGAGCAGGGCCACCTGGGCCGGATCGCGCTCGATCGCGCCCGACGTGACCAGGGCATTGTAGCGGGCCGTGATGGATTGAGGCGAGGAGAAGGAGGTGTCGTTCACGGGATGACCGATACCCCTCCCGGCCTTGCAGCGCAAACGTCTTCGGGCGGGCTTGTGCGAAAAGTCGGCCTGCCGTCGTCACCGGCCTCGTGCCAGTCATCCCGATCGGGAGAAGGTAACCGGGGCTTTTTGGGGGCAGGGATTCCTCCGACCGGGCATTCATGATTCAATCCAGGTATGACATCGCCGCCCGGTCGGTCCAGCAAGCCCCTGTCCTCGACGGCCCTGCGCCAGTTGATCTCGGATCTGGCCAGCAAAATCGATCGGCTGGAGCAGGAGGTCGAGCAGCTGCGCCTCGACAACAGCAACCTGCGCCTTGACAACCAGGCCCTGAAGGACGAGATCGCCCGGCTCAAGCACCTGCCGCCGCGCCCGCCCTTCAAAGCCTCCGGCATGGACAAAGCCACTCAGCCGCGACCCACGGGCCCGAGCCGGCGCCCCGGCCGTGGCGCCAAACGAGATCGGGTCACCCGCGAGGTCACGATTCCAGTGGAGGCTCCGCCCGGCTCGCGTTTCAAAGGCTACAAGACGGTGGTGCAGCGGGATCTGGTGCTGGTTGCCGAGGTGGTGCGCTACAAGCGGGAACGCTGGCTCACGCCCGAGGGTCAGACCCTCATCGCCCCGTTGCCCGCGGGGATCACGGGTGGGTTCGGGCCGGGCGTGCGGCGGTTCTGTCTCGCCCTGCACACACAGGGCCAGGTCACCACCGAGCGCCTGACCGATCTGCTGAACGGCATCGGCCTGGCGATCTCCAAGCGGGAGGTGGTGCGCCTGCTCACCGCCGATCTGGAGCCCTTCGCGCAGGAGGACGCCGCGATCCTGCAGGCCGGCTTGGTCTCCTCGCCCTACCTCACCGTCGACGACACCGGGGCGCGCCATGCCCGCCGTCCTGGGGTCACCACGCAGATCGGCGGTGAACGCTTTTGCGTCTTCCGCACCAGCCGATCGAAATCGCGCCTGAACTTCCTGACGCTGCTGCGGGGTGGCTGCGAGGACTACGTCGTCAACGAGGCCGCCCTGGATAATCTGCGGGCGCAATCCGTCGAAGCCGCCGTGATCACCCGGCTGGCCGCGCATCCGGACCAGGTGTTCGGCTCGCAGATGGAGTGGTGGCAGCATCTGCTGCGCTGCTCGATCAACATCTTCGACCGGCCTCTGCTGCAGGTGCTGGACGAAGCTGCCACCTGGGGTGCGCTCCGCCATCACGGGCTGATGGCCAACACCGTCGTGGTCTCTGACGATGCCGGCCAGTTCCGGGTGGCCACGCACGCCCTGTGCTGGGTTCATGCCGAGCGGCACCTGCAGAAGCTGATGCCGGCCTCCCCCAAGCAGGCCCAGGCGGTGGAATTGGTCCGTGAGGCGATCTGGTGCTTCCATCGGAGCCTGAAGCTGTGGAAGCAAAGCCCCTCGCCAGGTGGGGAGCGGGCCTTCCGGTGGCAGTTTGACCGGATCTTTGGCCTGCGCACCGGCTACAAGGAGCTCGACGACTTGCTGGCCCGCCTGGCGCGGCGCAAGGCCGAACTGCTGCGGGTGCTCGAGCGGCCCGAGATCCCGCTGCACACCAATGCCTCCGAGAACGACCTGCGTGCCTGGGTGATCAAGCGCAAGATCTCTGGCGGCACGATGAGTGTGGATGGCCGCATGGCGCGTGATGTGATGTTGGGGCTCTCGAAGACCTGCCGCAAGCTCGGGCTGGCGTTCTTCGACTATCTCGGGGACAGACTCGGCCTGAATGGGGATCGGCCAAGGATCCCGCCGCTCGCCGACCTCATCATCGGAGTAGCCTGAGGCCGCCTTGCACACCACCGCCGCATAGTCGCCGCCCGGCGGACAATTGTTGTCGGCGCCGCTTGTCCCTTCACCTGTAAACAGAAAGGTTCCGTCATGACGCCTTCACCTATGACTGCCCTCACAGACGTTTTCACCGAACCCAACGACGTCGACCCGGAAACGCTCAACAATCTGGGTCCTTTGCGGCGGCTGGCTGGGCGCTGGCGCGCACGCAAGGGGGTCGACCTCAACCCGAAGGCGGACGGTCCGGAACGGCGCGTGTTCATCGAGACCATCGACTTCCAGGCGATCGATCCGCAGACCAACGGGCCGCAGTTGCTCTACGGCCTGCGCTACCACATCCACATCACGACCGAGGAGGAGGACATCACCTTCCACGATCAGGTCGGCTATTGGCTCTGGGAGCCGGCGACCGGCCTCGTCATGCAGACCATCGCTATTCCCCGCGGGCAAGTCGCCCTCGCGGCGGGCCAGACGACAGCCGATTCCGACGAGATCGTCGTGATGGCGACCCGCGGGCAGACCGGATACGGCATCTGCTCGACAACCTTTCTGGAGCAGGCGTTCCGCACGGACACCTACAAGATCACGATTACCTTCCATCCGGACGGGAGCTGGAGCTATGTGACCGATACCGAACTGCTGGTGCATGGCCGGGACACACCTTTTGCTCATCAGGACCGAAACACGCTCCATCGGGTCGGTGAGGCGAGGCCCAATCCCCTGGCGTTGATTTTAGCCAAGCGGAAGACAGGTTGAGCGGAATGGCGGGGGCGGGCGTCGCTTCGTAGCGAACCTTCTCTGCACAACGGTTCAAGCTTGCGCCCCCAAACTGCTCCGCTTACGGGAGAAGCTCGGCGCCTGACCGGATCGGGATGGCCGGGACGGGCCCGGCCATGACGTCGCAGGATCAGCCGCCAAGGGCGGGTCGGCTTTGCCGACCGATCAGCGCGTGAGGGAGAGCGGCGCGCCGGACTTGGCGAGGACGCCGCTGAGGGACGAGGACGAGCCGCGCAGGCGCGCCGCCACCGAGCCGCCGGTCTGGTAGAGATAGACCTCCCCGTCGCGGTAGTCCCAGGCATTGACCTTGGACAGGTCCTGGTTCGAGCAGCCGGAGGCCGAGGCCCGGTAGAGGTCGAGGGCGGGCGAGCTCGACAGCTGGACCCGGCACGAGCCGCCGGAGGTCTGGACGCTCCAGTTGCCCACCATCGCGGTGCGGCTCGCGGGAGCCGCCGCGGGAGCGGGAGCCGGCGACCCGATGGTCGGCGGCGGGGGCGCGGGCGGCAGGCCGGCGATGTCCGTGCCGCTGGGGGGAGGAGCCGTCATGTCGGGCGCGAGCGGGGCGCCGGCGAGCGGCGGCAGCGGCGCCGCCTCCACGGGGCCCGACGGCACGGCCTCGACGGGCGGGACCTCGGTGATCGGCGCCGCCGCGCTGCGGCTCGGCGGCCCGCCGAGCCGGGTCGAGGAGCACGCGCCGAGCGCCAGGGCGGAGCACATCACAGCAGTCGTCAGCCAAAGAGGCTTCGTCATCTTGGTCCTCGCATGCGTGGCCGTCTCTTCGGACGGTGTGTGCGGCCCAGGCTAGGGTAAGGAATATGAACCCAGGCCAACAGGGTTCCGGCTTCGACATATGGGATCGGCAGACACAAAAAAAGGCGCTTGAGGCGCCTTTTCGCGAAGTTGTTGCAAGGAAGCGTCATTACCGCAGCGTCATACGACCCGCGCAATCATCATCTTCTTGACCTCGGCGATGGCCTTGGCCGGGTTCAGGCCCTTGGGGCAGGTATTGGCGCAGTTCATGATCGTGTGGCAGCGATAGAGCCGGAACGGATCGTGCAGGTTGTCGAGCCGGTCGCCGGTGTTCTCGTCGCGGCTGTCGATCAGCCAGCGATAGGCCTGGAGCAGGGCCGCCGGCCCCAGAAACCGGTCGCCGTTCCACCAGTAGCTCGGGCAGGAAGTGGTGCAGCAGGCGCAGAGAATGCACTCGTAGAGCCCGTCGAGCTTGGAGCGCTCCTCCGGCGTCTGGCGCCACTCGGTCTCGGGCGCGGGCGTCTCGGTCTGGAGCCAGGGCTCGACCGAGGCGTGCTGGGCGAAGAAGCTCGTCAGGTCAGGCACCAGATCCTTGAGGACCGGCATGTGCGGCAGCGGGTAGATCTTGATGGAGCCCGACCCGCAATCGTCGATGCCGAGCGTACAGGCGAGCGTGTTGCCGCCCATGATGTTCATGGCGCAGGAGCCGCAGATGCCCTCGCGGCACGAGCGGCGGAAGACCAGGGTCGAATCGACGTTGTTCTTGATCCACAGAAGCGCGTCGAGAACCATGGGGCCGCAATCGTCCCGGTCGACGTAATAGGTGTCGATGCGCGGGTTCTGCCCATCGTCCGGGTTCCAGCGGTAGATGCGGAATTCCTGGACGTTCGAAGCCCCTTCCGGCTTCGGCCAGGTCTTGCCTTCGGTGTACTTGGAGTTCTTGGGAAGCGTGAACTGAGCCATCGTTTTCGTCTTCCTTAGTACACGCGAGCCTTCGGCTCGATGTACTGGATGTCGTTCGACATGGTGTAGGTGTGCACCGGGCGGTAATCGAGGGTCACCGTGTGCGAGGTGTCATCGAGCCAGGCGAGCGTGTGCTTCATCCAGTTCTTGTCGTCGCGCTCGGTGAAGTCCTCGCGGGCGTGGGCGCCACGGGATTCCTCGCGGTTGGCCGCGCCCTCCATGGTGACGACCGCCTGGCCGATCAGGTTGTCGAACTCCAGGGTTTCGAGGAGATCGGTGTTCCAGATCAGGGAGCGGTCCGTGACCTTGATGTCGGCGGCCGCGTTCCAGACGTCGTGGATGAGCTTGCGGCCCTCTTCCAGAACCTCGCCGGTGCGGAACACCGCGCAGTTGTTCTGCATGGTCTTCTGCATCTGGAGACGCAGATCCGCCGTCGAGGTCGAGCCGTTGGCGTAGCGGAACTTGTCGAGCCGCGAGAGGGCGAGCTCGTCGGCGTTCCTGGGCAGGTCCGCGTGGCGGGCTTTCGGCTCCAGGATCTCGGCGCAGCGAAGCCCCGCCGCGCGGCCGAACACCACGAGGTCGATCAGGGAGTTGGAGCCGAGGCGGTTCGCCCCGTGCACGGACACGCAGGCCGCTTCGCCCAGCGCCATCAGGCCCGGCACCACCGTGTCCGGGTTGCCGTTCTTCAGGGTGAGCACCTCACCGTGATAGTTCGTCGGGATGCCGCCCATGTTGTAGTGGACGGTCGGCAGGACCGGGATCGGCTCCTTGGTGACGTCCACGCCCGCGAAGATCTTGGCGCTCTCCGAGATGCCCGGCAGGCGCTCGTGCAGGATCTTGGGGTCGAGGTGGTCGAGATGGAGATAGATGTGGTCCTTGTTCTTGCCGACGCCGCGGCCGGCGCGGATCTCCATGGTCATGGCGCGCGAGACCACGTCACGGGAGGCGAGGTCCTTGGCGGAGGGCGCATAGCGTTCCATGAAGCGCTCGCCTTCCGAATTGGTGAGGTACCCGCCTTCGCCGCGCGCGCCCTCGGTGATGAGGCAGCCCGAACCGTAGATGCCGGTCGGATGGAACTGCACGAACTCCATGTCCTGCAGCGGCAGGCCGGCGCGCAGCACCATGGCGTTGCCGTCGCCCGTGCAGGTATGGGCCGAGGTGGCGGAGAAATAGGCGCGTCCGTAGCCGCCCGTGGCCAGGATCGTCATGTGGGCGCGGAAGCGGTGGATCTCGCCGGTGGACTGGTTGAGAGCCACGACGCCGACGCAGCGGCCGTCGGAATCCATCATCAGGTCGAGGGCGAAGTACTCGATGAAGAAGTTGGTCTGGTTCTTCACCGCCTGGCCGTAGAGGGTGTGCAGGATCGCGTGCCCCGTGCGGTCGGCGGCCGCGCAGGTGCGCTGCGCCGTGCCCTTGCCGAAATCGGTCGTCATGCCGCCGAAGGGGCGCTGGTAGATCTTGCCCTCGGCCGTGCGCGAGAAGGGAACGCCCCAGTGCTCGAGCTCGTAGACCGCCGCAGGCGCGTTGCGCACGAGGTACTCGATGGCGTCCTGATCGCCGAGCCAGTCCGAGCCCTTGACGGTGTCGTACATGTGCCAGCGCCAGTCGTCCGGCCCCATGTTGCCCAGCGACGCCGAGATGCCGCCCTGGGCGGCCACCGTGTGCGAGCGGGTCGGGAACACCTTGGTGATGCAGGCGGTGCGCAGGCCGGCCTGCGAGCAGCCGACGGTGGCGCGCAGGCCCGCGCCGCCCGCGCCCACGATCACCACGTCGAAGGTGTGGTCGATGACGGTATAGGCCTTGCCGTTGACGGCGGCGCCGTTCGTTGCTTGAGCCATGGGAGAATTCCTTAAGCGAGGATGCGGCCGAGGCTGACCTTGAGGATGGCGTAGAGGCACGCCACCGCGATGATCACGGCGTAGAAATTGTTGGCGATGACGGCGGCGATCTTCTGGCCCTTGTGGTGGACATAGTCCTCGATGACGATCTGCATGCCGAGCCGCATGTGGTTCGTGACCGAGATCACCGCGAGGATCAGGATGATCGCGACCAGCGGATGCGAGATGACGGCGATCGCCTCCTGGTAGGACGGCGAGGCGGCGAGCGCCGCCACGATGATCACGAAGGAGATGATCAGGGGAACGTTCGACACCGCCGTGACGCGGTGGATCCACCAATGCTCCACCCCGTGCCCGGAGGCGCCGAGGCCCTTCACGCGGGCGAGCGGTGTGCGCATGGAAACGCGGGTATCAGCCCTGTTGTCGGCCATGAACCTGCTCCTTAGAAAGCGATGAAGGCGACGATCCAGATCGCCAGGGTGAGGGCGACCGAGCCGACGAGGGTGAAGCGGGCCATGTTGATGCGCTGGGCCGGTTCCATGCCGTGGCCGAAATCCCACACCAGGTGGCGTACGCCGCCCAGCATGTGATGCATGAGGATCCAGGTGTAGACGAACAGGATCAGGTACCCGAGGGGCGAGCCGAAGAACCATTGCACGGCGTCGAACGCGGAGGGCCCGGAGGCGAGCGCCACGAGCCAGATGGCGAACAGCGCGATGCCGCCGTAGAGGGCGACGCCCGTGATGCGGTGGGCGACGGACATCGCCATCGTCCAGCTCCACCGGTAGATCTGAAGATGCGGGGACAGGGGCCGCGGGGCCACTTTCGCCTCAGCCATGGTGTTCACTCCTGATCGGCGACGTCGGCCGCCCGTAGTTTGGAACGGTTCGTAACGGAAGCGCGGCAACACCGCAATGCACCTTCTGCCGAACCCTCGGCAACCGGCACACTTCGTCAGCCGCGAAGTTTGCTCCACGCTCGCTTATCGCACAATTTTTAATTATTCTTATCTCCCTTCGCGATTGACGAAGGGAACCTATGCAATTCGATCTGACAGATCTGAGCCTCTTCCGCCACGTGGTCGAGGCGGGCAGCATCACCCACGGGGCCGAACGGGCCCATCTGGCGCTGGCGGCGGCGAGCACCCGCATCCGCAACATGGAAAAGTCCCTCGGCGCCCCCCTGCTCCTGCGGACCCGCGCGGGCGTGACCCCGACGCCCGCCGGCCGGACCCTGCTTCAACATGCCCGCGCCCTCCTCGCCCAGGCCGAGCGCCTGCGGGAGGATCTGGGCTCCTACACGGGCGGATTGAGCGGACAGATCCGGATCCTCTCCAACACCAATGCCCTCACGGAGTTCCTGCCCGAGGCCCTTGGCGCTTTCCTGGCCGAGCACCCGCAGGTCTCCATCGACCTGGAGGAGCGCCTCAGCGACGAGATCGTCGGGCTGATCGCGGAGGGCGTCGGGGATCTCGGCATCGTGGCCGGCACCGTCGATACGGGCCGGCTGGAGACCTACCCGTTCCGCAGCGACCGCTTCGTGCTCGTGGTGCCGAAGGGCCATCCGCTGGCCGCCCGGGCCAGCATCCCCTTCGCCGAAGTGCTCGAGCACGATTTCGTCGGCCTCGACCGGGCAAGCGCTCTCCAGCGCTTCCTCGCCGGCAAGGCGACGCGGATCGGCAAGCCGATCCGCCTGCGGGTGCAGCTGAGGAGCTTCGACGCCGTCTGCCGCATGGTGGAGGCCGGCGTGGGCCTGGGCATCGTGCCCGAGACCACCGCCCGCCGCGCCGCCCGCACCATGGCCATCATCCCGGTCGAACTGGACGACGCCTGGGCGGCCCGCGACCTCACCCTGTGCATCAGGTCCTTGCAGGATCTGCCGCCCTCGGCCCGGCAGCTGGTGGAACATCTGCGCCGGGATGCCTGATCCGCGTCCCGGCCGCCCTCACAACCCCGTGAACAGGGAATGATTCTGCGCCTGAAGCGTCTTTACGCCCGTCCGCCCGAACAGCACGGCAGGACACCAGCAAGGAGGAAGCAATGCAGGGATTGGACCGCCTATCGCTTATCGCCGCCGTCGGCCTCGTGGCCCTCGCCCCCCTGGGCGGCGCGCAGGCCCAGAGCGTCCAGGACACCACGTTCTTCGTGACCAGCGTCGGTTCCGGCAAGGGCGCGGATCTCGGCGGGCTCGAAGGGGCGGACCGGCACTGCCAGACTCTGGCGGAGGCCGCCGGCATTCGCGGCAAGATCTGGCGGGCCTATCTCTCGACACAGGCGACGGGGGGCGCGACGGCCACCCATGCGAAGGACCGCATCGGACGCGGACCGTGGCAGAACGCCAAGGGCGTGGTGATCGCCAAGGACGTGGCCGACCTGCACGGGACCGGCAACAACCTGACCAAGCAGACGGCGCTGACCGAGAAGGGCGAGCCGGTGAAGGGCCGCGGCGACCAGCCCAACGAGCACGACATGCTCACCGGCTCGCAGCCCGACGGCACCGCCTTCGCGGGCAGCCAGGACATGACCTGCGGCAACTGGACGAGGAGCGGCGCGGAGGGAGCGGCCATGCTCGGACATCACGACCGCACGGGCCTCGACGAGTCGCCCCCGGCCAAGTCCTGGAACTCGTCCCACGCCTCCCGCGGCGGGTGCAGCCAGGACGCCCTGAAGGGCACCGGCGGCGCCGGCCTGTTCTACTGCTTCGCGGCGAACTGATCCGCGCCCGCCTCGGGAGCGGCGCCGCGTCCGAGGCGGTCAGGCGGCGAAATCCACCGCCGGCATGGTCAGACCACGCCTCAGGCAGGCGGCCTCGAGCGTGTTGCGCAACAGGCACGCGATGGTCATGGGGCCGACCCCGCCGGGCACCGGCGTGATGGCGGAGGCGACCTTTGCGGCCTCCGCGTAGGCCACATCGCCGACCACCTTGGTCTTGCCCTCGCCGGCGGCCGGGTTCGGCACCCGGTTGATGCCCACATCGATCACGATGGCGCCGGGCTTGACCCAGTCGCCGCGCACCATCTCTGGCCGCCCCACGGCCGCCACGAGAAGATCGGCGCCGCGGCACACGGCGGCCAGGTCGCGGGTCTTCGAATGGGCCACGGTCACCGTGCAGCTCTGGGCGACGAGGAGCTGCGCCATGGGCTTGCCGACGATGTTGGAGCGCCCGACCACCACCGCGTTGAGGCCGGACAGGTCCCGCCGCACCGATTGCGCGAGCAGGAGGCACCCGAGCGGCGTGCAGGAGACCAGGCCCGGCACGCCGGTCATCAGCCGGCCGGCATTGACCGGATGGAAGCCGTCCACGTCCTTGGCCGGATCGATGGCCTCGATCACCTTCTGGGCATCGATCTGCCGGGGCAGCGGCAACTGCACGAGAATGCCGTCCACCGCCGGGTCGGCGTTGAGCCGGGCGACGAGGTCGAGGAGCTCCGCCTCGCCGGTGGAGGCCGGAAGCTTGTGCTCGAAGGAGCGCATGCCGACCTCGACGGTCTGGCGCGCCTTGTTCTTCACGTAGAGCTGGCTCGCCGGATCCTCGCCGACGATCACCACGGCGAGCCCGGGGACGACGCCCCGGCCGGCCAGATCCCTGACGGCCCCGGCGATGCGGCCGCGCAATCCCTCGGCATAGGCTTTTCCGTCGATGATCGTGGCGCTCATGGGATGTCCCGTCCTGTCAATGCGGCGAGAGCGGCGGAAAGCTCCTCCCCCTGGCCTGAAATGAGAAACGTCTTCAACCGCGCCGTGGCGCCCGTCTCGAGACTCACCGCCGAGGCCGGGACCTTGAGCGTCCTGGCGAGGAGGCGCCGGACGCCCTCGTTCGCGGCCCCGTCCTCCGGCACCGCCCTGACCCGGACCTTCAGCACCGTCCGGCCGTCCGACAGGCGCTCGACCCCGTCGAGCGAGTCCCGCCCGCCCCGGGGCGTCACCCGCACCCGGACCTCGAGGCCGCCGGGGCGGAGGCTCCAGGCCAAGGCCCCGCCCCCCTTAAAGCATCGGACCCAAAAGTGGACTTGCACTTTTGGGATCCATCCGATGCTTTCTTCTTGAATGAGAGCATCGGTCAGAACGGAAAACCGGGTCCACTTTTCCGTCCGATGCTCTAGAAGGCGATCGGCATCAGGTAATCGACGATCAGGTTCTGGATGAAGATGATCAGCAGGATCAGGAGGATGGGCGAGATGTCGACCCCGCCCAGATTGGGCAGGATGCTCCGGATCGGCCGCAGGACCGGCTCGGTCACCGCGTCGAGGAAGCTCCAGATCGAGCGGACGAAATCGTTGCGGGTGTTGACCACGTTGAAGGCCACGAGCCAGCTCAGGATCGCCGAGGCGACGATGAGGTAGGTATAGAGCTGCAGGGCCAGCAGAATGACGTTGAGGAGGGCGCGCATGGGAAACCTGTCGGGGATCGGCGTTGCTCATGTAGCGACTGAAGCGGGGCTGAACAACCCATAACCATTCCGGCCGGTCGGCTCCTCCCGTCCGGAGGCGGTCTCGACGTCTCAACCGGCCGATTGACAGATCAAAGCCGGCAGGCCTAAAACCTCCGCTACTTGGCTCGATTCAACCGGCCGGGGCTGTAGCTCAGATGGGAGAGCGCTGCAATCGCACTGCAGAGGTCAGGGGTTCGAATCCCCTCAGCTCCACCAACCTCTCCCTAAACGGTTGGTAAATCGAGAAATCTTGGGAATTCAAAGCGCTTCCGCCTCGATGTGGTCCACAGATCTGGTACACATTAGGGTATGTCAGACGTGTCTAAACCGCCCGGTCTCGTTAAGCGTGGCAATATTTGGTATTACCGTAGGCGTATCCCGCTCGACCTTGCAGATGCCTTCAAGGGGGCGAAGGAACTTAAGGCAAGCCTCCAAACCGAGAGCTATGCCGAAGCTAAGGTTCGTAGAAACCTGAAAGCTGCCGAGTTCGATGCCGTATTTTCAAAGATACGAGCAGAGCGAGCAACTAGAGCGGGGCAGTCTCGCCGTGCAGCCAGCTTGTCCCTACGCGAGATCGAGGGACGCATACATCGTTATGTCGAAACGGCATCTGAGCAGACCCTAAAAGATCTATCGAACGTCGACTGGGCTGATCGCCTTGAAGATCGAGATGATCTTTGGTGGCATAGTCAGCGGCTCATAGATCACTATGAGAATCCGGTTGACCTCTCTACCCAGCAAGACGTCGGCATTACTGAACAGGAACTCTTTGGAGAGAATGGACTGGACCGTGCGCTAGGCCCGGATCAGATAAATCACGCTCGGGACCTTATTCGGCAAGCTATGATCGAGGTCGAGAAGCGTACCGTTGCTTGGTTCCAAGACGGGATAGCCGCCCAAACATTCAACCCTCGTTTTAAAAACCCAACAGAGAAGTCCATATCGGTTGAGCAGCTTTGCCAAAGGTACCTCGCTGACTACAACCTATCCAAGCAGACAGGGATTAAGCGTAAAGAGAAGCTAAAGGCCGCGCTGGACCTCGTAGCTGAATTTTTGGGTCGAGAGACATTGATTCATCACCTCGACCGCCAACAGTGTCGCGAGTTCCGCAATACCTTAAACGAGCTTCCCTCGAATATGTGGAAGCACTTCGGGCGCTATACTCCCCTTGCTGAGATTATCAAGCAAGGAAAGGCACTGCGCCTCCCAGTTATGAAGCGTGGCACTCAGGATACATATCTGCGGGCCTTAAGAATGATGCTCGACTGGGCTGTTGCAGAGGGCTTGATATCATCCAGCCCAGCGGATCGATTAGAGGCTCTCGGAGAGAGAACAGCAGCAAACGAAGCCCGGGACCCTTTCACCCTTGAGCAACTCCAAGCAATTTTCTGCGCCGCTTTGTTCTCAGAACAGGAGTCCGCGAGAACGGCAGATTATTGGGTACCGTTGATAGGGGTTTTCTCAGGGATGCGCCTGAATGAGATCTGCCAGCTTGAGATCTCTGATTTAGAAGCAACCAAAAAAGGCACTTGGTACCTGTCAATCAATGACAAGAACGGCAAGCGGGTCAAAAACCGCCACAGCAAGAGAAATGTGCCTCTGCATCCGGTTCTCATCGGATTGGGATTCATTGATTTCGTTAGAGATCGCACTGCGTCGGGAGAGTCACGAGTTTTCGAGGATGTAAGCAGCTCTCGTCATGGCTACTACAGCGAACGCTTCTCGAAGCGGTTCAACCGAACATTCCTCAAGGGCGTTGGCGTGAAGTCTCCGAAGCTCGGATTCCATAGCTTTCGCCACACGTTCAAAGATGCCCTTGATGCGACTGAAACTCCGCTGCCTATTCGCGATGCTATCTGCGGATGGAATGCTAGCAAGAACTCAAGCCAGAATTACGGAAAGGGCTATGATCCCGACCACCTTGCAACGTATGTGCGCCGTGTCGAGTTTCCTGGACTGAGCTTAAGAAGGATCTACCAATCCAAATCCTCCTCTGCATGAGGCAGGCACATGGAAGGGAGCATCAAACGATTTGCTGAACTCGCTAGCGCCGATCCTATTTTAGATGGCAAAGTCTAAAGCTCTTTCACGTACTTCATACCTGCCTCTATAGCATCTTGAAGCTTGCCGCCATTTTGCGCAACTGCATACCCCTTTTCGGCGGCCGCGGACCTCTTAGCTGGGGTGCCATGATGAGCGGGACTTTTGAAGTCATAATCGCCAAATTTATACAAAGCAGAAGAAAGCCGAATTATAGAACTGGATCCGTCCCCGTTACGTCTTCCAATGTAATACCCTGCTAAGAAGTCTGCATGTAGCTCTAGAAGAGTAACAGAACCAGAAGTGGTGCGTAGCTTTGACGGAATGTCAATAACATACTGTAAGACATGGGCACACTCATGAGCTGCAATTCCGGCAACAGCTATGCCGCCATCGGGCTCCATCATCAACATTTTGATTAGTGGGACACCAAAAAACACTGTACCTTTGGTGCCTGGTATATACACTTCAATTGTCGAATAGCTATTCATCTCATCTATGTACTGAAACCCCGGATTGATATTTAGAACGCTCACTATGCGTTTGAGCTCTGCAATAAATGCTTGGTCAAGAGCGTCATCACCCGAGCGGCTAAATCCCTGCCTCGCATCATCACGCGCTGAAAAAGCGGTAGCAGATTGGTTCGACACAGCACTTAGAAAACTCGAGATCAAAAGCGTGCCGAACACGCGACGGTTGCACGTCATAGCGCTAACCCCAGATCGAAGTAGTAAGTTTTAGCTCAGTTGCCGCCATCACAATCTCCGAGCCCGTTCACACAGTTCTTTTTTACTTTGGGCAGGATTGGGCAATCGCCGAGACCGTTGAAACATTCGAGCTTTCCAATCGCTCGAGGCGGCTCTGTTCGTGTTAAGGCTCCATCGCAAAGTGAAGGGTACTTCGCGCATGCGGTGGAACCTGCGCTATCGTTTGTCAGGGCAGCGGGCTGCTCATGTGAACGAATGCACTCGTCAAAGCCCAACCTAGCTGCTTCCAAACTCTTTAAACGATCGGGATATAGATCATCACGTTCGTTCCGTAAGCGCGACAGTAGACTTTCCAACGCTTCCCAATTGCCACCCATTCGTCCGACGGCGCATCCTGCGAAGCGATCCGCTTCTGTTTCCTGCTCCTTTCTGGGGACTTTCTGCCGAGCAGAGAAATGTCTGTTCAAGAAATGTCCAAGTTCATGTCCAAAGAGTGCAATGGCCTGAACACGATCATTGCCAATTACTTCCCGAACCCAAGTAGGATCAAATAATATATACTCACCTTCTGGCACTCCGATGACGCTCGCCCCCGCGTACCATGCATAAACTTTTGAGGATTGGTCGCATGGAACAATCACTATGCCATTTGACATTAGGCCAATTGATCTTGCTACTTCTTGAATTAACTCTTCGACGTCTGACGCGGCAATGCCTAGCTTTGTTCCCTCTTTTGTTTGGCGCGCAAAATATTCTTTAACACAGAAGCTGCTTGCCGATTGGGCATAAGAATAGCCTAGGCCTAACCAGCTACATAGAATGGTTACGCTGATGCATCGATATAGCCACGAGGGAATACTGGATTGGAAGCTCACGGTACATCTCCATCGCCCGCTTACTCACCCTTCTCAATATCGATCAATGAACCAGCGGAGGGAGCAGCACCAAGAGAAACACAATCGCCACGATTGAACCGTCCATCTCTCCCATAAGCCAGCTGATGTCTAAATAGTGTCTCCTCACATGCACGTCTTGCAACAAGCCCAGGAGGGATAACTTCGCCTGCTCGAATCCATCGAGAAAACTGCCGTCCAGCGAAGTCAAACTCGCCCGCATTCAAAAGGCGCAACATCGTCGATCGCTTGAAATTTTCTTTACCTATATTAAAAACGAACGATGTAAGAGCGCCAAACTGCTCGTCTGTTAAGTCTACTGAGACAAGACTCTGGATAGCCAGCCTCGCTGTCACAGTATCTTTTTCAAGAAGATCTAAGCCAGATGATTCAGACAACTTACTAGAGTACTTACCCGCATCTACTGCAGCAAGGTCAACTTCATTGCACCTTTTGAGAGAGATTAGATGCCCATAACCTATTGTACAGTATCCCGCCGGATCATCGTAAGCGACATCCACCCATCCTTCGAAGTCTTTGATTACGTCGAGAGCTAGACGGATCAAGGGCCGGGCTGCTGCAGATCTTGCGGCACCTAAAGGAGGCTCGCCAAAATCCTCGATTAAGCTCCTCGACATAATTCGAAAGCTAATTTGCTGGGCAAATGCGACACTCGCGATCATCAAAAGCGATAATACTAAGCCTTGCAGCCACCGCATCTGGCACCTCCGAACAGGGCCTTCGTATGATAGTTATAGAGGTGGGAGCCGCATAGTACCTCAAAAGGAACGTGTTTCGATCGAGGATTATTGGGTTGGTTTCGTTCACCATTGTATAATCGAGGAATTGTCTTGCTCTGGTTCGTCGGACCGACACGTCCGACGCAGGCGAGGAATAGTGACCTAACATGTCCATTGTGCTGAGGTGATTTCATAACTTTGACTTGCAGGCACCTGCATTTGGCTGGCAGAAATTTGCAACGGTCGTTGCATGCAACTGCCAATGCGGGAGAGGCCAGTGCCGAAGCGTCGCTTTATTTCATATCTCAGGGTTTCAACAGCGCGACAGGGGAAGTCGGGGCTTGGCCTCGAAGCCCAACGCGCGGCGGTACTGTCTTACCTGAATGGTGGTTCTTGGGAGTTGCTGTCCGAGTATGTGGAATGCGAGTCTGGAAAGCGCAGCGACCGTCCCCAGCTCGCAGCCGCCCTTGCAGCCTGCCGCATCCACAACGCCGTATTACTGATAGCCAAATTGGATCGCTTAAGCCGTGATGCCGCCTTCCTCCTCGGCCTCCAAAATGCCGGGGTTCGCTTCATCGCTGTCGATATGCCGGAAGCCAACGAGCTGGTTGTAGGCATCATGGCAGTCGTCGCCCAGGCCGAGCGAAAGATGATCTCTGATCGCACGAAAGCAGCGCTCGCAGCCGCTAAAGCCCGTGGAATGCAACTTGGGGGCTTTCGGGGCCGAGCAGGCACTGCTGAGGACTGCAAGCGCGCCCGCATCGCTCGTATCACAGTTGCGGATCGACGGGCATCCGATCTAGCGCCAACCGTTCGCACCCTTCAAGCCCAGGGCCGCACCTCGTTCAACGCCATCGCGGGCGGTCTTAATGCTCTCGGCATTCCGACACCACGTGGCGGGAGCTGGGGGCATAGTCAGGTCCGCGATCTGCTGGGCCGCATCGAAGGGTTGGAAAACCGAGGTTGAGGCCGTGAGGGGGTGCGTCTCTCTAACTCTCCGAAAATTTTCGGACAAAATTTTCCGAAAAGGAGGCGCATTACAGATCCCTGTAATACAGATGTAATACACAATAGATGCACCTACCCTATAAAACCGACCCGGCCCTTGCAGGCGTCTGCACTCTGCCTATTGCTGTTCTGTAATACGCCCTACAGATCCGCCTCTTAAGAGCAGATGAGCCGTCATATACTCTGAAAAATTGGGAGGGCGGGCCGTCTCACATGATGAACATCCAGGTATACGAGATAGTTGACACTTATACCTGTCCCATGGCTCTCATTCGGCCCTTGATCCTCTCACTACATTACTTGTCAGTGGTGGCTACTTTCACGTCACCGAGTGCGCTGTACAGCTTAGGAGACAAACCTGTCGGAGCGGCCAACTAATCGCCCTCGAATGACAGGAGACTGGAGGTAAGCCGACCTACTCTGCGGCCTTTGCTTTCCGCGGACTTTTCTCGGGTTCGGCTCGGGGGATAGCCAGCACAGGAGCTGCATCTGCTGCAGGAAATACCAATTGAGGTGCAAGCTCGCTAAGCGTCTGGAAGTCCTCAGTCTGTCCACTTGCTCCTCCGCTCTCGTCTGTTGCCGAAGCGGTAGGTGGAAGGAAACGAACCTCGACTGTCATCCCACGCTCTATCCGAGCTAGTAAGCTCTCTAGAGCCCAGCTGATATCGGCACGTTGTTCCTCTTTGCGACCAGCCTTCCCATCTGCTGGGCCGACTAGCTCCGTAGTTTTCTGGTCTATCGCTGCTTTCACAGTGTCTTCGATTTTTTTGTCGAAAAACGTCTTTATTTCCTCTTCGCTAAAACTCTTGTTTTTACGCGTCTCGGATCGAAGCTTTCGGATCTCCTCCACTTGCTTCCATCTGTCGAGTGCCCAAACAACCACTAATCCCAATTGAGTAACCGTAGCCACGTCTAGGCCAAAGAAGAAAAAGGGATCACTGGTCGAGATCTGACGAACCTCGATAGGCTCAACAGAGCCTGTGGCAAGCTCAGAGAAAGCACGGATGATGCGCCGAATCGCCCGGAGCTCACCTATTAGGCCATCAAGCTCGTTCTCGAAGATGTCACGAGGTATTTGAAAGCCAATTTCTGCCTCGCCTTCTTCGAGTGAATCAGAGTTGATACCTAGCTGGGTTAGGCTGTTGGATGTGTTGGTCAACGTTTCAAGGAAAGCCTGCCGCTTACCTATGAGCTCATTGGTTCGTTGCTGAACGACCGCTGGCGTCATTGCATTCTGGGCAACCGCGTCCTTTAATGTGTCCACAAGCTCTGAGCTAAAGAACGGCAATCCACCAATTCCCTCAATGGATTTGATCTCAGCCGGAGTCAGTTGATTGTAGAATTTACGAACTCCATTATCGAGTTCTGTCAATCTCTCTGCCACCTCCGTTTGATAAGGTGGGTGTGTAGGTGAGCCAACTAGATTGTTAAGTGCGCTTACAAATGCTTGCAGCGCCTGTTGAATGTTGATCTTCCTTTCGCGAGCGAGCAGGAAATCAACAACTCCCTTCAATCTTTCGGCGTTCATCTTACAGCCCCTCTCAACGCTTGCTGGATTCGCTTCCAGCTAAGTTCTCTCCTGTCCTAATAGCGGATAGTAGGGTTATTGCCCAGTCAGGCCCCGTGAAGAGGCCCGCACAGTTGAACCTGAGGTTATAGTGGGAAGCAGATCGATAGGAGCTGTTAAGTGGTACACAAATCTGTCATACATCGGGTGGACCACAGAGAGAAATCCTTGATTCCTTTAAGTTTCTTGATCGTGAGCTAGTTTCCCCTCAGCTCCACCAAGCCTTAACGTAAGGAAATCGTTAGGGTCTCTCAAATAGAGCTAAGGCTCTCCCTCCACCGAATTGACTGATCTGTCACAACGTTGTCACAGCGAGACGGATCACAAGTATGGCTTCCATTCTTAAGCGCGGCTCCTCGTGGCAGGCACAGGTGCGCCGTGAGGGCTATCCTCCTCTCTCAAAGACGTTCGCTATAAAGGCCGATGCTCAGGCATGGGCTCGGGATCAGGAGAAGTCCATTGACCGTACTGAGGCCCCTACGGCCACACGGTAACTCAGGGGTCTCGCCGTTGCCAACCTGTTGCGCAGGGATCGTGATACAGTAACGCTGACTGGCGCATCGGACGATGCGCCGGTCAAGAGAGGGAGCCTGGGATGAATCTCAAAAGTGGTGTCCACTTTTCACGTCCGAGGCTCTAAGCGAGGAGCGGGACCAGAGCGCTATCGCCTCGCAACTCTCTTGGCTCATGAGATCGCAAAGACTCCTCTGAATAAGCTCTCTCCTGCCTCAGCAGCCAAGTACCGGGATGAGCGCCTTTGGTGGTGCAGCCTGGAAGTGTCCGGCGAGAGCTTGCGATCCTCCACCACTGCTTTGCCCTCGCTAAGAGGGAATGGGGTATCCCTTTGCCCTGCAATCCAGTGCTTGAGATAAAGTTGCCGGACTCAGCCAAAGCCAGTTCAAGACGCCTCCCTCATGATGATCTTACGAAAATCCTGAAGGCTCTCAATGCCAACACGGCTTGGTATCTCCACCCTCTAATTTCTCTTGCTGTCGAGACTGGTATGAGGAGAGGATAGGAGAGCTACTCTTGGCCTACCTATACCGGCAATGTGCACCAAGTCGAAGGTGGCCCAGAGGGTTAGTCTTTGGGCTTGGAGCGTGACTTCGACGTTCCCCTTACCCCGTTCTGGACGTGTGCCGACGAGGAGAGAGGCTGTCCGCCAAGTCATCGAGATCTATTGGCGGATGCTGCGGTTTTACGAGAAGCTTTGACCGGGGGCGCAAATAAACTCAGTCTGGCGTACATATTCAGTGCGCAACAGTTGGGTGGTGGGCAATGGGTGCTGTGTCTCCAAGAAGCTGGTCGCTCATCTTCCGTTGTTCGGCCTGGTTCTGCGTGCTCCTGATCACTTACCTCTCACTCATCCCGCAGGACCTAGAGTTGCGGACACCTGCGCCCCCAGGCCTCGAACACGCGTTTGCCTATGGCGTCACCGCTGGTCTCTTAGCCTTGGCGTATCCCCTTCAGCCCATGTGGCTGGTCGTTGTGCTACTGTCGGCCTATAGCGGGGTTATGGAGTTCTTGCAGACCTTCTCTCCCGGCCGGCATCCTGGGCTCGATGGAATGCTCTGGAGCAGTTCAGGCGCAGTAATCGGAGCCCTGTTAGTCGCTCTTCTTCGATTCCGTATGCCCAATACGACACACGAGAATTTGTGAACGACGTGATCGACACCGAATGGAGACATGAGCCGTACCGATGGCATCAAGATCTTGATTGAGTGGCGTGGCTAACCGCGGGGCTCCAGAGGCTCTCGATGCACTGCTACTTTCATCTTGTCAGTGAGCACGAGATCATATCGGACGATCCAGGCATTGAGGTTATCGGTTTAGACGAAGCGGAGACAATGGCTCTCCAACCCATCCATGACATGAGGGATGCGGACTCGACCTCGATGCATCATGGCAGGGCTGGCGGCTCGACATCGTAGCGCCCTCTGGCCAAATCCTCGCGTCGCTTCCTGTGGATCCTGCAATTCACCACCAGCAGGCGCACCTCAATCTCACCAGGTAGGCTGCGGCTCCACCTTGGGGCGTGGCCATCTGCCGGATCACATCAATGATGGGATCTGACAAACCGGCTGCGCTGCAAGTTCGAAAGACATTTGCTCAGTTGGTCTGGGCTACTTACTGGAGGCGTAACCTGCTGCGCACTCGGGCGAGCGGTTCATAATACTGCCTCGTTTCAAACACTGTGTGCTCTTAATCGCCAAATTGGCGCGGATAAACAAGAATTTGGCGGCTATCCTCAAGACTTGGCCGAAAAAACTCGCATAGTCGATTTTTGTAGAGCAAACGTTTTAGCTGTTTGCTGTGCAGTCTTGTTAGTACAAATTGACACCTCACCGACATACCGCATGTTCATGCGGCATCCTCCATCAGAATTATGAAGCATTATCAATCTAAGTGACCCCATAATTACTGGGGGCGGAGATATTTTGACTATGGCTACGATCCTTCCGTCGCAGTGGACCCCATCCGCTTCTGAAAGCACGTACATCTCATCCAGCATCGGCCCGCTCAAGGTCGATAATGCTGATGAACGTTGGAGCTTCTCCTCCCCGGACAACAACACCATGCGCTTCGAGGTGCGCAAGGGCGACG
>NZ_JAMXFJ010000130.1 GCF_025460805.1 Microvirga sesbaniae
CCGGCTCCGATCGTTGCTGCTGTTCCGGTGTTCACCTGGACGGGCTTCTACGTGGGTGTGAACGCCGGCTACGGCTGGAACACGAACGACTCGATCACGGTCGGCGGCCTGCGCTTCGACCTGGATGACGACGGCGGCTTCGTCGGCGGCGCCCAGGCTGGCTACAACTACCAGATCGGCTCGTTCGTGGTCGGTCTCGAAGGCGACATCCAGTACGCCGACTTCGGCGGCGACGACCGCTTCGACTTCAACGGCGACGGCATCCTCGACGGCGACTTCAACAACAGCGACTGGTTCGGCACCGTGCGCGCCCGCGCCGGTGTGGCCTTCGACCGCGCCCTGATCTACGCCACCGGTGGTTTCGCCTTCGCGGACGACGCCACGGGCTGGACCGTCGGTGGTGGTCTCGAGTACGCCTTCACCAACAACCTGTCGGCCAAGGTCGAAGGCCTGTACGTCAACCTCGACCAGGACAACAACAGCATCTTCAACATCGACAACGACGCTGAGTTCGGTGTGGTCCGCGCCGGCCTGAACTTCCGCTTCGGCACCTACTAAGATCCGTCTCCACGGAGACAGACAAGGCCCGGGTCACCCCGGGCCTTGTTGTTTTGGAGTTCCATCAGGCCCGGGTCACCCCGGGCCTTGTTGT
>NZ_JAMXFJ010000131.1 GCF_025460805.1 Microvirga sesbaniae
TAGCCCGAACCGGGTCGCCGTGGCGGGATCTGCCGGAACTCTTCGGCAACTGGAACAGCGCCTTTGTGCGCTTCTCGCGCTGGTCCAAGAGGGGCGTCTGGGACCGGCTTTTTGCCGCCATGGCCGATGAGCCCGACTTCGAATACATCATGATCGACTCAACCATTGTCCGGACGCACCAGCATGCGGCGGGCAAAAAGGGGGGCCTGAGGCTCGTGCGATCGGACGCTCCCGTGGCGGGCTGACCACCAAGATCCATGCCGTCGTCGATGCTTTGGGCAATCCGCTCCGCTTCATCCTGACGCCGGGACAGGCGAGCGATATCACTCAGGCTGAAGCCTTGATCGCTGATCTTCCCGCCGACCATGTCTTGGGCGACAAGGGCTACGACGCCAAGCCGTTGCGCGAGGCCATCGAGAGCCAGGAGGCCGTGCCGGTCATCCCGCCCAGGGCAACCTCGCCACAAGTCCCCTGCGACTACGCCCTTTATTGCGAGCGCAACCTCGTCGAGCGCTTCTTCTTGAAAATCAAGCACTTCAGGCGCATCGCTACCCGCTACGAACAGACCCCACGGGCGTTCCTGTCAATCCTTTGCCTCGTCAGCGCGTTCATCTGGACCAAATGAATGTCAACGCGCTCTAGG
>NZ_JAMXFJ010000132.1 GCF_025460805.1 Microvirga sesbaniae
TCCGCTTCTGAAAGCACGTACATCTCATCCAGCATCGGCCCGCTCAAGGTCGATAATGCTGATGAACGTTGGAGCTTCTCCTCCCCGGACAACAACACCATGCGCTTCGAGGTGCGCAAGGGCGACGTGTTCAGTGACTCCGGCTGGACCGATCCGTCGACCTCCGAGCGCAACAACGTGCAGGAACTGGTGTCCAACAAGCACCCCGTCTCCCAGGAAGTGAAGATCAACTACGACTTCATGGTTGAACCCGGCGCGGCCAACACCTCGCGTTGGGTGGTCCTGGGATCGCTGAAAGGCTTCTATGCCGCCGACTGGTCGGCGCCCTTCGAGGTGGCGATGCGCGGCGAGAAGCTGGCGATCACGGCCAACTACGAGTCGTCCCCGGGCAACATGGTCTACCGCGACCTGTGGGTGAGCGACGTCAACATCACGCGCGGCAAGTGGTACGACATCAAGATCAACTTCGACTGGGGCGCGTCGGGCAACGGCAAGATCGACGTCTTCCTCGACGACAAGCAGGTGGTCAACTACGACGGCAAGGTCGGCTACTACGACCAGACCGCCTATCTGTGGAAGACCGGCATCTACCGCGGCACGGCGCCCGAGACCCTGGCCGTGCAGGTCAAGAACCTCTC
>NZ_JAMXFJ010000133.1 GCF_025460805.1 Microvirga sesbaniae
ACCGGCGGCTGGCCAAGGACTACGAACGCCTGGTCGAGACCGGCGAGATGCTGCTTTACCTCGCCATGAGCCGCATTCTGCTGCGCCGCCTCACGCGAAAGGAAAGATAATTGCTCATCAGCCTCTAGCACTACAGATCCTATGCGGGTGGATAGCGGTCCACTCTCTGGCAGAGTGAGGTTGCTGTATCCACTCACGCTGGAGACCAACCGATGTCCGTTGAGCCCCGATTTGAGCAAACCGCTATCCGCACCCATCTTGGCGCAATCTTCGTCTCCCTGGAACTGAGTCTTCGGTGTGGCTGATCACCTCTCTGTCGCCCGGGGCCGGCGAGACGATGTCCAGGCACAGCGTGCGGGGCGGCGATGTGGCCGGCCTGCTGATGCGGTTTGCGCAGCTGCAGGAGAAAGCGCGCGCGCGAACCGGTCAGATGGTTCCGATCATCACTGTTCAGGAGGCGGGACTGGATGGGTTCTGGATCCATCACGTGCTGTTAAGCGAGGGGATCGTAAGGCGCGGCGATCAGGGTGGAAGTTGAGCGGCAATCAGAATGAGAGGTGACGGTGCGATCCGTACGGATCGCACCGTCTGGCCGTCGCGGCCGACCGGGTAAGGAGTGGGGTTCTTCACGACCA
>NZ_JAMXFJ010000134.1 GCF_025460805.1 Microvirga sesbaniae
CTGCGCACCGCCCGCCGGATCAGCCACTGCTTCGTCATGGACGTTCCGACCCATGAGACCGCGCTGATCATCACCGACGCGGCCGTGAACATCGCCCCGACCCTGGAGGACAAGGTTCACATCGTGCAGAACGCCATCGACCTCGCCCGGGCCCTCCGGGTCGATCCCGTGCGCGTCGCGATCCTGTCGGCCATGGAGACCGTGAACCCGAAGGTGCCCTCCACCATCGAGGCCGCGGCGTTGTGCAAGATGGCTGACCGCGGGCAGATCACCGGCGGCATTCTCGACGGGCCGCTCGCCCTCGATAACGCCATCGACCTCGGCGCGGCCAAGATCAAGAAGATCGAGTCGCCCGTCGCAGGGCAGGCCAACGTCCTCGTGGTGCCGGATCTCGAGGCGGGCAACATGCTGGCCAAGAGCCTGACCTTCCTGGCCGACGCCGATGCGGCCGGCATCGTGCTCGGCGCCCGCGTGCCGGTCATCCTCACCAGCCGGGCGGACTCGACGATCACCCGACTGGCGTCCTGCGCGGTCGCTTCGCTGGTCGCGGACGCGCAGCGCGCAAAGCTCGCCATCCCGGAGGTCTGAGCCATGATCCCCGTCCTCATCGTCCTCAA
>NZ_JAMXFJ010000135.1 GCF_025460805.1 Microvirga sesbaniae
CCGCCATGAACCTCATCCGACTCGGGGCTTGGTTTGCTGGCAAGCCGTTCGCACGAACCCGGCAATCCGCCTTCACCAAGCTCATGATGGTTCCCGTCCCAGCATGATGAATTCGCCAGCAGTATCGCGTTGGTGGACACCTTTGCTAAGCTCCTGCGGGAGCGGGAAGGTGTTTGATGACGAAGAAGGCGCGACTTCACTCCCGAGTTCAAGCGAGAGGCCGTTGCCCTGCTGGAGAGCAGTGGCCGACCAACCATGCAGATCGCGACCGAGTTTGGGATTTCTCCCTCGATGCTGCGCAACTGGCGGGCCCTTGCCCATGGGGCTGCGCCCCGGTCCAGGGCCGCTCCCACGCCGTTACCGGCTGGCAGCGCATCCCCGGCCGATCAGGCGGCGGAAATCGCCCGGCTGCGCCGTGAACTCGATCGCACCCGGATGGAGCGGGACATCTTATTGAGCCGGCGCTCATTGTCTTGAAAGGATCATGGATGGCTCCAGCTTCATCAGCATGAAGCACGTGGACATGCGCAAGCTGCCGGCGGCGGCTCAAGAGGAGCGCCGGCGGCAAGTCGTTGGG
>NZ_JAMXFJ010000136.1 GCF_025460805.1 Microvirga sesbaniae
ATAAGCTCGGTCCGTTTAATTGAGCCTGAAGCGAGCTCCGAGGTTTCTCCGGCGATGAAGGCCCCCTCCCCTCCTAAAGCCAACCTAATCGGCTATGCCCGTGTTTCTACAGAGGACCAGGCAACAGGGATGTGTCGCAAACATTCTGTTTCAGAGTTTCAGCTAATCCTCCCTTAGGTCAGCGATGGAGGGTGGCGTGTTCAAGGGCAGACAATTTGATCGATCTGTAATCCTGCTCGGCGTGCGGTGGTACCTGGCCTACAGTCTGAGCCTGCGGAACCTGGAGGAAATGATGGCCGAGCGTGGCATCTCGGTTGACCACGCCACGATCCACAGATGGGTTATCCGTTACTCACCCGAACTGCTGGAGCGCTTCAATGCACGCAAGCGAGCCGTCACTGGCAAGTGGCATATCGATGAGACATTGTATTTGATGGGCGTTGCGGGTCATTCCCACAGCATGAGGCCGGGATAGCTCGAATGAGACATAAGACAGAAGTCTGCGATGTAGATGGTGCGCCCGGCCTCACCACGCGCCCCAGCTGAGATCG
>NZ_JAMXFJ010000137.1 GCF_025460805.1 Microvirga sesbaniae
GTTCCGCTGACCACGGCGTCCGGCGACCCGACCGGAACGTTCCGGTCGACCGGGTCGGAGGACACCTGGGAAGGGCGCATTCGCGTTCAGCGCGACTTCTGACCGGTTGATGGGAAGAAGCTGTCGCGAGGACAGGCGAGCAGCCTGTCCTCGCGATCCTTCAGCGACGGCCGCCTCCGCGGAAGCCTCCTCCGCCACGCCCGCCTCCTCCGAAGCCTCCGCGACCGCCTCCAAAGCCGCCCCCCGGTCCCATGCTCCGCGGCGGACCGAACGATGACGAGCGGGAGAACTGCGCCGGAGGACGGGAGAACTGGCGGCTCGCCATCTGCCGCTGGTTGCCGATGTGCCGCGCCTGGGCATCGCGCATGACATTCGCGGGGAGCTGCTGGCGCGGAGCCGGACGCTGAGCGGCAGGACGCTGGGCCGGACGTTGCTGCTGCGCCTGCCGTTGCCCGGTCGCCGGTCGCTGCTGTGAGGCCGGCCGCTGCGGCGCAGAAGGTCGATCCGCCGCCGCACGGCGCTGTTGGGACGCTT
>NZ_JAMXFJ010000014.1 GCF_025460805.1 Microvirga sesbaniae
GCGCGGCAGTAAGCCGCGTGCGATCCGCCTCGTCGAGCCACGTCTCGGGAGAGTGATCATGGTGTTGCATGCGCCCCAGCAAACACCCGAGGCTCTCGCGTTGCAAGTCTTATGGCGACCTACTTAGCCTAAAAGAACACGAACGGACCCGAAGCTGAGTACGTGGCTTTTGGGAGCCGAGAATAGACGACCAAGCGTTCGAAGCAGATTCTGGGTTGGGGCATTATCCAATGTTTATCGTCGTTGCTTCGCAGCAAGCGGCTGCGGCTGCTTATGTGTCTGAGTTCATCGGCGAAGGCGTTCCCTCAGTCGGGATGTTTTCGGATGATTACAACTCCTGGCTTGACGACCCTTCCAAAGCAAATCTCGATCAGGCGCGCGGATTCCTGATTGAAGAATCCAGTGACCGCATCGCTTTTGCCCAGACTCTGCGCAAGCGTACGCCTGCCCCGATAATTGCCTTCAGCGAAAGCCGGTCGCTTGAGCGAACCCTGGAGCTACTGACCGCTGGCATTGACGATGTCGTGCGCCGTCCCATCCACGTTAAGGAAATCCTTGCTCGTTCGGAGGCGATCTGGCGGCGTCATCGCGAGAGCCAGACTGCGACGTCCAGCGATCGCCTGCGTGTCTACTTCAATGGTCAGGATGCGGAGATCGACGGCCTGCCGCTGACTTTGCCCCGTCGTGAGCTCAACATCCTGGAATACTTCGTCAGGAACCGTGGCCGCTCTGTCAGCAAAGCCCAAGTGTTTCATGCGGTCTATCAGGATTGCCGGGCAGATGTCTCGGAGACTGTTGTCGAGGGGCACATCAGCAAGCTGCGCAAGAAGCTGAGGATGCGGATGGGCTATGACCCAATCGTCGCCAAGCGCTTCGAAGGTTACACGTACGTTGGCTGATCCTATTGCCGGCCGTGTGACTCAGACTAAGGTTGACCGTGTGATCACCAGTCCCGTCCCCATGCGATACGTCAACCTGCTATAAGGGTGTCGGACCCGGCGCTCGATCTGGATGCACGGGCCGCTTGCGACAAGGTCTACCGGATGCGTCTCATATCTCTGTCCATTGCCTTCTCCGTCATCTCGGCTGGAGCGGCCTTTGCAACCGCCGACGGACCAGACTTTTTCGACGTCCGCGGGGTCAGTCCAAATGACGTTCTGTTCCTGCGAGAACGGCCCACTGCCAGCGCGGCAAAGGTCGGTCGGGTCCCGCACAATGGCAAGATGCTTCGAAACGAAGGCTGTGCGGCCGTTCGCGACGGGCGAATCCTCCCCGACTCCGATGTAAACCCTGGACCATTCTGGTGTCGGGTTCGTTACGGACCTGTTGAAGGCTGGGCAAACGCTAGATACCTCGTCGAAGCATCTGGCAACCCGCCAGCCACGTCTTCAGGCCAGGCACCCTCCTACCCGGCCTCCGTAGCGGCCGCCATCAACTCGAACACCGCAGCTTGCGATACCTTCAAGGCGAAGCCCGGGTTCACCCGTAATGACCTCGATCTAAACGGCGATGGTGCCAACGACTGGATCGTTGACTACGGACATATTGAATGTGACGGGTCTGCAACGATGTTCTGTGGCAGTGGGGGCTGCACGCTTCAGGTCCTCATCTCGACCGGCCGCAATCAGTGGACTCCGAAGTTCGAGGATACCGTCCGAGGCTACAGCTTTAAGCCGTCGGGAGGAAAAATGATCCTGCGGATTGAGCAGCATGGGATTGCCTGTCGAAAGCCTGGCACCGAGTCATGCCCTAAGAGTATTGATTTTAGCCAGGCTCGTTGACAGCCTCGCAGGTTGAAGCGCCAGCTAAACCCGTACGTTCCGCGGTGGACATCGTCTGAGGAGGTCAAACGCTAGAGAGTTTCAGTACTGCGGTAATGCGGATCTGATTGTACCGCGCAATTTTCAGATGCCAAACCGAACTCGCTTATGATCCGCTGGATGATGGCTCCGCTCTGGAGTTTTCGGTCAGCGTAGAGCGTGAAGAAGTTCGTTTTGGTGTTGTACACTATTCTGCCACGTGGCCACTGTTCATATTCATAGGACAGGAGCATGGCGGGCCATCCTCTTCGTTTCAGAGGCCCTACGCCTTCTTTCCGCAGTTCTTCCCAAAATTCATAGTGCCCCTTCGGGTGGGTCAAGAACTCCCCGTATGGTTCTGCGGCATCAAGGTCGGTCTTGTCGAAAATCAGTACAATGGCTCCTGACCACCGCACTCCCCAGAAGATTCCGACGAGCGGTTTCAACCTCATGCTTTCTCCGGGACGCGAAACGACGGATCATCGAATTGTTAGAACGGATGCGGGAAGCGCTGGAGCTGTGCCTTGGACGGCTCGCTGGCGTGAAACCTCAGCAAACAGAAAGTCAACAACAGGCCGCCAGCGGGCATAGGCCCAGCCGCCTCCGGTTGACGGATGGTGCATATGTGCCGCGACGGCTTGGTATGGGCCTGTGATCGGATACATTCTCGTCGGCCGATCGGCCGCATTGAGAATATAGGACGGTGCACCTTCAAGACCTGGCGGGAGATGGTTCCAAAGGTCATCGCCACATACCAGGATTGCTTCCACCTCCTTTTTCTTGATGATTTCTATAAAGAGGTTTGGCGCCTCACCATACCAAAGCTCTCTTGGCGGACGCTGCCCCGGACCATTGGCCGCGATACGCGGGACATAGTTATAGAAAATGACCGAGTTCCAAATTGCGATCATCTCAGCCTGCGTCACTTGCTCTACAGGCTTTCGGGCAACGAGCTTTGCCACTTTCGTAAAGAAGTTCTTTGATCTCCTGTAGAGAGAGCCGTTCACATACGCCGTGACGACGTCTCGGGTCATCTCAGGCGCCAAGCTGCCAATGGGGCGCTTATCGCAATGATGTGACTCCCCAAGGACCATGAGACGCATTCCACCCAAAGGGTTATCCTGACATGCCCAACGGTCGCCTATCCACGGTTCAAACATAGATTATCCCTGTCTCTTCAAGGAGCTTCATGCTCCGGTCTTAGGAGAACCTCGTGGGAAGCGTCAATTCACCCTTTGCATCCTCGAAATTCTGCCAAAGCCCAACACCGTCCCTCGGTCGCCGGCGCAAACTCCAGGTGCCGCCGGCGTTCCCGCGACGCGCAAATCCTCAAGGTGTCCGCGAAAGGTTGCGCGAAGTCAGCGTTCGCGCCGGTAGTGCATGGCGACTACGCCATTGCGGAGCTGCGTCGCCGAGACCAACTCGAGCCGCCGCGTGCTGGGCAGGCCGCCCTGGTACAGGGTCGGGCCGTGGCCGGCGATCCTGGGATGGACGAGGAGCTTGTACTCGTCGATCAGGTCCAGCCGGTCCAGCTCGGTCGCGAGTTTGCCGCTACAAAGGAGCACGCCCGCCGGAGTCGCGTCCTTGAGCGTCTGAACGCCTGTTCGCAGATCCTCGGCGATGTGGTGGCTGTTGGTCCACAGGAAGTCCCTTCGCGTCGACGACACGACGTATTTCGGCTTGACCTCCAGTTTGACCGCCCACTCGCGTATGGCCGGCGGCGCCTCCACGTTGCCGCGAGCGACCGCCGGCCAGTAGCTCTCCATCATCTCGTAGGTGACACGGCCCCACAGCATCGCCCCGCTTTCGTCCATAAGGCGGGTGAAGAACGCGTGCGTCTCGTCGTCGGCGATCCCCTCCTGGTGGTCGACGCAGCCGTCCAGGGTGAGGTTGATGGTGAAGGTCAGTCGTCCCATGGGGCGAGCCTATGCCCTACGCTCGAAAAGACCTAGGCCTATGGCTCGCGGTTGAAGTTCAACTTTCGCTATGGGTCGGAAATGGAACCTCGTCGCTCGGGCGGTTGATCCCGGACCATACTCTGAGTCCCGAAGCCACTCATTGAATTAGTGTAACTAAAAACCCCAACGAAGAGCATGAGCGCCGTTCGATAACCGTCGAGCGGCGCTTTTGCCTGTCATGAGGTCACAATGACAGACGTGAATATCCGCAGCCTCGCCGACTTTAAGCGCTTCCTCGCCCGGCCCGGCGCCACCATCGAGACCCTCCGGAACGATGTCATGACGAGGAATGGGCAGACGCCCGAGACCCGGCCCCAGGCCTATGGCACCCGCCAGGTCAAAAAGCTCCAGACCAATGCGGTCCAGTTCACGGGCGACAACTGGCTCTGGTTCGGCAAAGCCGCCGAGTACCGGTTCTCGGGCGATGTCGTGACGATCGACGCCAGCAAGGACGGATCGTTCAAGGACGTCATCGAATACAAGCTTTCCATCCAGCCTGCCGCTTAGAACAGGAGATCTCCATGGGACTGATCTGGATTCGCAAGGACTCCAGCCGCATGGGCCTGCTCGATCAGAGCAACCAGCACATCTACGCCACCTATCGCGAGGTGAAGAAGCGCAAGGGCGGTGCCAACACCTTCAGGGTCGAGGGATACGCCCAACGCGAGAAGAAGCATCCGGCCGAGGAAATCGAGTGGCCGGATGTGGAGGCCGCCAAGCAGGCCTGCCAGCGTATCGCCGCCTGCTACACCGCGGCGACCATCCCGTCGATCAGCAGCTGAGGATCACCCATGACGTCGCCCGAATCCCAGCTTCGAAACCAGAAGCTCAAGCTGTTCGTCGAGGAGGCGCTCGACGCCGGCGTCTTCTATGAGCGTGACCTGCAGGAGCGGATTATTCCGCAGATCCTTCCATTCGACGAGGCGGTCGAGAATCTGATCGGCACCTTCACCAACCCCTCGTTTCAGGAACTTCGGGATCTGGAAGCTCGCGTCACAGCTCTTCCCCGCGGATCCTGGGCGATCATCCGCAAGGAGTGGGATGGCGGCGGATGCTACACGCTGATGTTCAGCGATGGGACAGGAAAGCTGGCGACCGGCGTCGCCCACGATACCTATGATCGCCCGCTCCCCTTCGCAGACGCTCAACGCAATGTGCTCGGGTACGAGATCTACACGATGCGCCATGCCGTCGAGGCAGAGCGTGAGATTGCCGGCGACCTCAAGGCAATCGCTGATAACGGCTTTGCGCTGTACCAGAAGTTCGAATGTCTCAAGTTCGGCCATCGCATTTTCACGACAGCTCAGATCTCCGAGATCCGGCCCAACGGCCTTATCATTCTCCGCCTTACTCTCCGCGGGAGCCGCAAGCATTACGAGGCCACCGTCGGCGCTCGCCTGCTAGAGCGACGCATCGAGGAGGCCAAGGAACGGGCAGCCCCGCAAGAGGCGCGGCCAGAGCGTGTCGGCCAGACAACTCTCTTCCTCGCCTAGCCCCGAACCCCTCCGCACCACCGGCTAGCCGCGCAGCAATTAGCCGCGCGTCAGCTTCGCTCGTCCCGATTATCAACCGGAGCGTCCGCCGATGCCCAAGCTCTCTAAGGAAGAAGCCGCACGCCACCAGGAGGCGGAGAGGCTTCTCGAAAAGGATATCCTCACCGTGGCCGAACGGGAGTTCGTTCTGGAACACTGGCACGAGGGCGCACGCCACCTAAACTCGGTTGCCGGCGCGTTCTTCACGCCCCTGGAACTCGCCCGCGATTTCGCTGTCGAGGTCACAGGACGGAAGATCATTGACCTCTGCGCTGGGATCGGCCGGCTGTCATACGTGATCAAAGCTGCGGCCGACATCTCCCGCCAACCGCTGGACCTCACTTGTATCGAGATCAATAAGGACTACGTCGAGGTCGGCCGCAAGATCCTCCCCGAGGCTCGGTGGATCCACGCCGACGTTCTTGATCTCTCGAAGCTCGATCTCGGCACGTTCGATTGCGCCATCGGCAATCCGCCGTTCGGAGCGATCCGGACGGATACGAAGGCACCCCGGTACAAGGGCAGCCACTTCGAATATGCGGTCATCGATCTGGCATCAGATATGGCTGATTACGGTGTCTTCATCGTCCCGCAGGGCTCGGCTCCCTTCCAGATGAGCGGAACCCAGACGTTCAGGCACGCGACCTCGCAGAAGTACGAGGCTTTCGTGAAATCGACCGGGATCTCACTCCAGCCAAACTGCGGGCTGGACACCTCCGGTTACGACCACCTCTGGCGCGGAACGTCACCCCGCACTGAAATCGTCTGCGCGGATTTCAAGGAAATCAGGGCTGAACGTCAGGTAAGCGCAAGTTCTCAAGATTCTCTCATCGCAGGCCTCAAGGCCGGCCATTCGATCAACCCCGCTGTCGCAACTCGGCCCCAGCAGGCCGATCTCTTTGCCTGAGGTTTCCATGACGCTGAATAAAGGAATGGGCGGTCACCACTCGGCGGCGGCCATTACCGAGACGTGGTTGACCCCGCCCAGCATCATCCAGGCGCTCGGCTCCTCGTCCTCATTTGACTTGGACCCGTGCGCTGCTCCGATGCCCCGCCCCTGGGACACCGCCCGGAACCATTACACCTGGCCGGAGCAGTACGGCTTGAGACTGCCCTGGGAGGGCAGGGTGTGGCTCAACCCGCCCTATGGCCGCGCCATGACCGATTGGCTCAAGAAGATGAGCCGTCACAACAAGGGCACCGCGCTGATCTTCGCCCGTACCGAAACCGAGGCCTATCACGAGTTCGTCTGGCCCTACGCATCCGGCATCCTCTTCCTCCGGGGCCGTCTTCACTTCCATTACCCCGACGGCCGGAGAGCCGAAGCCAACTCCGGAGCTCCCAGCGTTCTCGTCGCCTACGGCGAGGAAGATGTGGAGCGGTTGATCCAGAGCGGCCTTGAGGGTGCCTTCGTTGGCCTGACCCGTCCGGTGTTGCTGCACATGGTGCTCAACTTCGAGCAGCCCATGCCGCATTGGCGCGAGGTGGTCTGCGACGCAATCAAGAATCTCGGTGGCATGGCGAAGCTAAAAGACATTTACGCAGCGCTCGAGGACCATCCCAAAGCTAAGGGGAACCCTCACTTCCGCGAGAAAATTCGCCAGACGATCGGCAGACTTGGCCTCCCACGCATCGACAACGGGCAATACGCCCTGTTCGCCTGAAGCACTCTCAAATCTGATCATTCCTAGCCAAGAGAATTGCTATGACCGAGAACGACACTATCCTGTGCCAGACCGAAATTCGGGACTGGCGCATTGCTGAAGACAGCGCCGAGGACCTGGTCGGACGCCAGACGGAAGACTGGCTCGTTCAGGCTTCGCATTCTGCCTATCACGGCTTGACCCTGACCCTTAAGGCGCCGGACGGCTCTGACCGCGTGGTCGACATTGAGATTGATCAGGGCAATGTCGTGGTCCGATCATACAGGGGCGAGGAGCCCGACGCGAAGATGATCATCGCGGCCGACGCCACCTATGTCTCTTCCTGCTCCGAAATCGGACAGCTCGGACGCAAGCTCATCCGGTATGAGCCGGAGGACGCCGAGTTTCACAGCGGCGAGGTGCCCGTCAACATGGGCACCCTGGCGACCGAAATCGTCGCCACGGGCGAGTCCTTCCGGGCCAGTCTGGAATGGATCGGGGAGGGTGAGGATGGGGATTATCGGCCCGCCGACCCCAATGATCGTCCCATCCTCCGTTTTGACGTCTCCCAGGAGGGTGAAAACGGCGAATGGGAGGACGTGCCCGACAGCAGCTATTGCACCCAACTCGATGCCCGGCTTCCCCGCCCGATCCGTGAGCTCGCAGCGAGCTTGATCCTGAAGACCGTCGAGGAGGCTCATGCCGCAGGCCTGTCGCTCAAGCGGGTCTGCGAACGCCTGTCCTGGATGGACGAGGCCGCCGCCACGGCAGGCGACACTGCTCCCTTCCTGAAAACCGAACTCATCGCCGCCACGGAATGAACCAGTCCAATGACCAAGAAACCCAAGAAAGTTGAAGCTCGCTACACCGTAGTCCTGGATAATTGCGGCAACCCGGATCGGGGCCAGGATCCGTCGCGCCGGCTCCCCGGTACCGTTCGGAAGGTCGTTTCTGTCGAGGATTCCGCAGCAGCCTCAAAAGCCTGCCGGGATTACATCGAGGAAAATGACCTCGGTGGCGGCAATTGGACCGGCGGCGAGATCCGTGAGAACGGCCAGATTGTTGGTAAGGTCGCTTACAACGGGACCATCTGGCCGCCAGGCGAATTCGCCGTCGGCATGAAGCCACTCTGGCCGGAGCCAAAGGAGGAGGTTTCAAAGCCGAAGGACCCGCTCGAATGGGAGGTGGCCCAGGTCGACACGCCGTACGGACCTATTCTGGTCGGTGGATGCTTTCGGATCGGCAACGTGAAAAGCGTCGAAGGTAAGTTTGCCGTTGATGATCAGCACTACGAGTTCATGACCTACGCGACCTTCGAGGAAAGCCGGTTCAAGGACATCCAGAGCCACAACCTTCTCAGGAACGGCGTCTATTCAGACACTGTCACTTCACCAAAGAAGGTTCAGGATGCCGTTCGGGCGGCAGTCGCCGCGTGGGCTTCGGTTCCCGCCAATATGGCCCTGATCGTCCGGAACGAAATCAAGGATCAGAAGAAGTCGATCCAGCATGTGGAGCGGCAGATCGCCAGTTATGAGGAACAGCTCGCCAAAGCCAGAGATGAGCTTGCGGGGCATCATTCACGTGTCGCGGAGCTTGAGGAAAAGGCCTCCCAACTCGAGTCCCGCTCGTAGTTCGGATTAACCGCGTTGTGGGTTTCCCTGAGGGAAGCTGTCGCAAAGCCGATTTAATAGTCTAAAATCGGCACATTCAATTCGTCTGAGTTCAGTCTATGCTCCACGCCATCGCGTTCTTCTGTCCCCCTCTTGCCCTCGTTCTTGCCCACAAATGGGGACCCGCCCTCGGCAACGCCCTCCTTTACGGCGTCTCATGGCTGCTCGTACTTCCGATCATCAGTATGTTCTCCGGCCTGGTCGACTCCCTGGCCGGGATGCTGTTCGTATCGGTTGCGCTCATCATGTTCCTCCCGTTTGTGCTGTTGATCGGCCTCCTCTTCATGGGAGGATTCCTCGCAACAGTCGGCGTGGTGGGCCTTGTAGCCTTCGTCTGCTGGCTCGCATCGATCCTCCACGCCTGGAAGGTCCTGTCCCGGATTAGCCGGGAGCGTCATGAACGTGAACTGATCGAAACGATCAGATCGCTCAAGGCAGGAGGGATTTGAAATGAAGTGTCCTTCCATGAACCTAAAGCTCGCCTTTGCAGCTGCCATAACATTCATGGGCTGCTCCGTCCCGGCCTACGCCCAGAATGCGGAGGACGTCATGCATCCTCTCGATCTGAGCGAACCCGGGATCTATTCCAATCCGGCTGTCGAGATGTGGAAGGACTTGCTCGACAAGGCCAATGCCGAGCGAAAGGGTAATCCCGCCACTTCCGGGCTGGTCCCAGGATACGTTTTCGCCAAGGAGTTCAAGGACGGTGATACAACGGTCCTGGCTTCCGTCTATCGCGCTTGGGACATGGTCTGCGATAACGGGCCGAACTCTTCGACCTCCGCTGTGGACTGGGGCACCTGCCCAGTCAGGGTTAAAATCACTCATGGAGGCGGGTCACGGATTGTCGAGGACACTGTTTGCACAACCATCACCGCCCTCGTCGACGCCTCAAATGGTCTTAACGACAAAAACTATGCGGCATTCATCCCGAAGGTTGGGATCCAGTTCAATGTAGCCTCCAAGGGCAGGTATGCAAAGGAATGCACCAAGCTCGTTCGCCTTGATAAGGCTGGACCTGCTGCTGTGAAGCCCGACAAGGTTGCTGAGGCATCGCCTCCGCCCTCAGGAGCCGTCACCGCGGTTTACTCGGATACTCAAGGAAGAACCTGCAAGCAGATAGCGAGCGAGTCCGAGTTCAGCCATTGGAGCTGCTCGGCGCCCGGTGGACGGAGGGCTCAATTCATGGACACCGGTCTTATTGCAGCCGTTCGCTTTGGCGACAGCACCAACACCGAACTCGAGCCTGGATTCCAAGTCTCTGGCGATATGATTGGCAAAAAGATTGAATGGCGCGTTCGGGATGGCAAGCCCTTCGCAGGGATTCTCCGGCACTTTACCCGTGATGCTGACGACAACCCAAGCCAGGTTCTGGTCGTGACCAAGGTCAACGGCAGGGAGGCTTGCCACATCGGCTATATCAATGCCCGCTCGAAGAATGCCAATCAACAGGCGGCCGAGATTGCCGATAACACGGCTCACACCTTCAAGTGCGGTACAGATCGCCCTGTCAGGATAGGCAATCCTCAGATCCGCCTGGAATCCGGCGAATAACCCGTAGCCCGCGGACAGCATCCATGAAACAAAAATGGGCAGCGATGCTGCCCAGATGATCTTGCCTATCGTTTAGGCACGAACTATATTGTGCATTGCAGCACGGCGATTGGCGTTGCCGTCCTGCTCGCCCTTCTTGGGCGTTTCCTCCCTAAACTTCGGGCCGCTTTCGAGCGGCCTTTTTTCTGGGAGCGAGAGTACGGCCCTGTAGACCATAAGCAACTGCGAAAAAGGTCGTAACGGCCAAGCTATTGCCTTTGTGCAGGCGTCGCCTAACAGATCCACTTCCCCTCATTCAGCGCCAATCCTGTTAGAGACGAACCATGCTACAGTCGACCTATCACTGCTGACCGCCAGCGCCGGCAAGGCGCTGGTTCTCTGTGTTGACCAGTTCAGCCAACTTGGACTCGCCACTGTGCCAGCCCTTGTTCCTCTCATTCTCAATCAGGTCGTGACATGATCTGCAGATAGGGACAAGCGGGGAAAGGTCCTCCCCGGCAAGAACACGCGGCCTATAATCCCGGTGGTGAACTTCAGTCGCACGTTGTAGGCAGCAGGCACACTTCCGGCCCGCTTTCGCGAGGACCTTCCTCTTGATGCCTTTCCACAGCGGCGTCTTGAGATATGCATTATAATCAATGGCTGGTCGTATCCAGCTCACGAACGGCACTAAGAATGCGTTTTCGTCCCGCTCGATAAGAACATCCCTCCACTTCGTTTCGGCCTTAAAGCGGTCAAGCCGTGGATCTCCAGTACTGGCGACGGAAAAAAGCTTCAACTGATCTTCGGTCGGGATCGGGTCTGGCAGGATTGGACTCAGAATGAATGGGGCAGACGATTTCGGCTTCACTTCGTTGGTGGCTGGCAGAACCGTTTGCGGAGGTTGAGTAGGCCGATAACGCCTGTTCTCAACGTCATCCCACTTGGCATGCCATTGTAGAACCGCGGCTTCATGGACACGGTCCCGATCCTCGGCCGTTCTGAAGCAGGGAACCCCATTGACGTTAATGTGCTTGATTCCGAGTTCATGTATCACAGCATTGAGCGCTCCCTCCCAGATGCTGTCCCGGCGACGGTCGCCCAGGTTGCGCTTTGGTTTTCTCGGACGCGGGCGAGCCTGGACCGCGAATTTCTCGATGACAGATTCCGCCGATCGGGCAATCCTAGCCCGGATGTGATCCTCTTCGGGATGCCTGTCGAACATAACTCGCTTGCTAAAGCTCATCGCTCCCCCGAGGCCGGATAAGCCATCATGACAACTAGCCCGTTGCTGCGCAACCAGCGGCAAGGTACTAAGCAACCTCCCGGGTCTTTGCACTAGATCGATCTTGAAGTCATAAGAAAATGTTTCGCTCTCTCGCTTTAGCGCTCGTTTCCGTTACACTCTGTTCTATCGTAGACCACGCACTGGCCCAGAGCATTCCGGACGCCGAGGAATGCGCCGTCCGCTGGCATGTTCCTTTCGGCTCACCACTCCGAGCAACGATTTGTACCGGTAGTCAGGACAAGGGTTTTTGTGAGCGCTCGCGTATCGCCGTCAAGGCGATGGACCAGATGTATTCAACCTGCATGGCTGTGGTGGAAGCATCCCGGTTTGAAGGCCGCCATCCAGCCCGGACAAGCGCGCTGATCGACCAAGCGGCAGCTATGATAGCGGGAGGTCAAGGCAAACCTCAGGTTAAACTCACTCGGGTTCCAGACAACTTCATCGGGCTACAGGCTTGCAACGACCCCGACCCGCCGTCCGCCTGCCTGACAAAATATCGGGCTGTTTTTCAGTCCGATATTGGATCCTTGGCGACCGAGTACCGACGGGTCGAGAAAATCACGCCTCGTCTTGAGGTTCCCAGAGAACAGGTGGCCGGATATCGACCCTCCCCGGATCGGATGGTCTTCATGAAATTTTCCGCCGGCGCCTCAGTCGAGTTCCTGACCGGGTACGGCGTTATCACACCGGAAACTCCACGGGATTTTGAAGCATACCTTCTTCGTAATCCTGACGAGCGGCCAAAGTCGATCCGGCTCAACTCGCCAGGAGGAAGCCTGATCGCTGGATTGCGGCTGGGTGAACTCTTCAGGGAAAACGGTTACTCGACCAGCATTGGAGGAGGTCCGTTCAAGCCTCAGTCTTCCATACCGGCCGTCGCGGATTTTGGCGGAGACCAAGGTAATCAAGAGGATGTGCCAGAGATATGCATGAGCGCTTGCGCCTATGCGTTTCTCGGAGGCATCTCGCGGGATTTTGGCGAGAAAACGCGGTATGGGGTCCATCAGTTCTATAACGAGAAGGCCACTTCCGAACCCACGGCAAAAGCCTTTGATGCAACCGACTTGTCATTTCAACAAGTCATGACAGGCCTGATCGTCGATTACATCGTCAGAATGGGCGCTGACGCGCGCCTGATAGTCGAAGCCGCCAAGGCTGAATACGATACTATGAGGGTTCTGTCCCAAAAAGAGGCGCGCGACCTGAAGGTTATCTATGATCCGGAGAGCTTCACCGCGTGGCAGATCCTGCCCAGAGGGCGTGGGGTTATCGCCCGTTCGATTAGTCAAGATGGCAACCGTATCGCCCAAGTGGCATGCTTTACGTCGAAGCGCGGTACGGAAAGAAAGTTCGTCATTTGGCAGAAGGGAGCCAATGCCGGCGACTGGCGCGATCTGGCTAAGATGGCAGTCTCATTTCAATTTGCCGGAATGGTAATCCCGACCGAGAGCCTCAATATCACGACAGACGGCAAAAACGTATACTTCTCTACGGATTTGCCTCTCGACTACGAGAAAAGAATAAGCAGCCTTAAAGTGGATTTGGAATTTTTCCCAGATATCAACACTGCCCCGATGGTCACCATCCGAAGCTTCGTCTTTCCGCCGATTCCGCGCGAGGGATTCGCAGCATCAGCGTCAATTGCGCTGCGGAATTGCCTGCCAGCAAGCTAAGATTAGAACCAAGAGGCTGTCATAATTTCCCGTTGGCTCCTCACTCTCAGGCTTGGTGGCAGGCCCTAGAACCCTCCGGGACTGACAGTGATCTGTACCTAAAATTTCCCGCAACTCTCGAGCAGGGATTTGCGAAAGTCAGACTTCAAAAGATAAGGCTTTGTGCGCGCCATATGCTTGAAGGTGGAGATTGTCGATTCACACTCCTGGGGCGTGTCTGAAGGGAAGTAGCGCATACGGCAGTACTCTGGGCAGCCGGCGATTGAGAGGCCAAGGTTCCCCATAGCGTTCGGGTTTTTGGTTCTCTCAACAATTGTCTGCCGTCTTCTTATCTCCCGATCCAAGTAGATGATTGCGTCTGTGCACTGAGCCAAATCTCTTGGACCTCCGCACCAGGACTGATAGCTGGCGAGTTCCTTCGCTTTCTTTTCCTCTTCCGTCAAAGGCGCGGGGTGTTCAACTTTGGGCTTGGCCGGCTTGGAGGGCACCACAATTGGGCTTGGAAGCACAATGCCCAGATCCTCGATCCGGACGGGGTTGTCGGCGGCAGGAGTCGGGGGCGATGAGACTTCGACAGATTGTCCCGGCTGAACTGAGAGGCCAAAAGCGAGGAGGGCAGGGAGCAGGATGCGGATCATCCTCCTATGATGGCCCAGCAGAACGGCGTCTGGCAACAGCCACGCACCTATCCACTCCTCGTTGGAAGCTTATCGGCCCTGGCGAGTAACTTCAGGAGTATCGCACCATAGGCCCGCCGAGGAACACTCTCGGAGCGGAACCGAGGCATTAGGATTAAATTTCATTCCGCAAGTGACACTCCAGTCCAATCGCGACTCCACTCTTCCAAAATATGTGGAACAATTTCTTCGATTGACTGTCACCAAGCTGCCCGAGGGAGCCGTCGCTTCCAGCGCTCCCCTCGGGGTAAATGGTCTACCGATGCGACTGCTTTCCGTTTTCCCTTTGAGATCGGCAACGGGACCACAACCGCCGATGTCCTTGGCGCTAGGCTCACCTTGACCAACGGCGTCTCGTGAGCTTCCTCGACTTCGACAGACGAGGCTACCGGCGAAGCTACTGCTTTGCGTCTGCGACTGGGCGCTTGTGCCTTTACCTCCACCTGCACAGTTTCTTCAACCTGCTGCTCTGATGGCAGCTCAAGCTCTGGCACAGCGGGAGCAATTGGAAGGCTTTCAAGAATTCGGCGCTCAACGACCGAAGTCTCTGTTTTGCTCGCGGCAGACCGCTCCTGGTTTGCTGGAGGGCGCGCAGGAGGGAACAGCTTTTGTTTCGGCTCCAGAACAAACCGCTCGAATGTCGAAGGTTTGTGAGCTGAGAGCTTTGAGCGTTTTACTTCGAATGTAAAAGATGGGGATGTTTTCTTCATCTGAGAAACAACCATGTCCCACGTATCGGCCTGCACCGTAGGGGACAATGGATAAGAGATTCTTTCCAAAACGGATCGGGAACGGACCTGACATCTTGAACACAGGTCTTGGGTAAACCCCAAAACTGCATCGGCCAAGCCTGCGGATACATAGCACAGCCCGATGATGAGGCAACATCCACAATGCTCGATCTGTTTGACGCGGCTGGTGATCTCTCCGCCGCTATTGAAGCTCTCCATGCCGCAACAGCCCTTTACACAGCAGAGCCCGTGGTCGACGTTCTCCTTGACCGGATCGGCTGGCCAGATGCCGACGGCGGGCTCGTAGATCCCAGCGCCGGCGACGGCATGTTCATGGTCCGCGCTCTGAGCCGCCTTGACCTCGCGCCCGATGATTTCCGGGAGGTCGCCCGGGTTCAGGGCTGGGAGCTTCATCCCGGTGCCATGCGATCTGCCCGGGAGCGGGTGCAATTCCACCTCATTTGCAATGGCTGGTCGGTCGCTTCCGCCCACAAAGCCGCCCAGGCCATCGTTCACCATGGGGACTTCCTCACCGGAGGTCCTGTGCCTAGCACCTTCCGTTTCTGTGCAGGCAATCCCCCTTACCTGCGCTACGGCCATCTGCCTGAGGTGCTAAAGGATCTCTACCGGCCCATCCTACCGGATTTCGCCCGAGGCGACCTCCTGCATGCTTTCCTCGACCGATGCGTCTACAACATGCCGCCCGACGGCATCATCGGTTTCGTCACCAGTGACCGGATCTGGGTGAACGACACGGCTGCCAACCTGCGCAAGCAGCTCGGGAACAAGGTAGGGCATCGACCACATCTCCCGGCTCGATCCTCGCTCCAGCTTCTACATGCCGAAGACCCGCCGGAAAGGGACACCTCCCCGTATCCACCCTGTCGAAGTCGTGCTCATTCCCTCAGCACAGGCCCGAATCCCTCTTGGCAAGCAACCTGTTTCGCCCGATGGCGCCCTGGATCAGCATGATGGGCCGACCCTCGCCGATATCGCCACTGTCCGCCTCGCGCCATGGCTGGGGCCGCATGGCATCTTCACGATCGACGCCCACCAGGTCGGACGCCTTGCCGATGCCGATCTTCTGCCTGCGGTGGACAGCGATGACATCGATCCTGCCACCGATGCGTTAAGACTGGCGACCCGCTACGCCATTCGCACTCACAAGGATCGGGAGCCGACGGGTGCTGGAAGGGACCATCTGCAGGCAACGATTGCCCGGATGCCCAAGCGAGGCCAAAAGGCACGTTGGTGGATGCCGCCTGAGGCGATCACCCTACCTCTCGATCGTCCGGCACTCCTGATCCCCCGCATCGGGCGAAAGATCCGGACCACCCTGCTGGAGCTAGGCATCCTCCCAATCAATCACAACCTCTATGTGGTCTCCGCCGGTCCAGATCACTCGCTCGAAACCATTCAGGAAGTCCTGCAGAGTGAGGAGACCCAAACGTGGGTCTTGAGAAACGCCCCGCCCCTCGAGAATGGCTATCTCGACATCAGGGCAGGGCTGCTGCGCCGGATTCCTGTTCCCGGATCTTTGAGCCCGAAGACGTCAAACGTCCAAGGCTAAACCCCAAAATTTGGATCCAAGGAAAAGGCACGCGGCCATGACTACTTGCATTTTCACCGACAACCTCAACTGCCGCGGACAATTCCGCCGGCTGCGTTCTGTCCGCGACGCCCTCGACGAGATCCATGCATCGTTCGGCACTGTCAAGGAACTGACTGTTCTAGACGGCAGTGATCGCATTCTGGCGTTCATCCCAACCCGCACAACGAGCGGGGAACTCAAGGTCTGGGACTACCGCACCAGCAAGTTCACCGACCCTAAGATACTCTTGAGGTCTGGCGCGATCTTCGCCTCATCCGTCGCCAGCGACGAAATGCAAGAAGCCTTCCAGCGCGAGATTCTCGACCGCGAGATCTCCGGCGCTGCGCCGTTGCCGCTGGCTGCCTAATCTTTCCCCCATCTCAGGACTATTCCATGAACGCTCTTGATGAGAAGCGTCGCCTTGCGGCTGACGAAGAATGCAGCACGTTCGATTTTGGCTATGAGGTTAAGGACGCCTCAGGCTGGGAGTGGACGACCCCCGGTAACCACTGGGAGAAGCCGATCTTCTTCTTCGGAGATGATCGGGATGCGCCATCGATCCGGGGCACCTTTCACATCACGTTCCACGATAGATCGGACGAGATCGCAAAATCTCACGCCAACATCCTCGGCCACGTGATCAGAGGCCGCTCATCCCCTCAACCCGCTATCCTGGCGCCAACAGCCGCACTTCCTGAGACGAAGATCGTGAAAATCGTCTACCAGGTTGTCGCCTTGATGCCTGCTGCCGACGCTCATTGGGCGCAGCACTCCAGGGCTGAAAAAGCCCTCCGCGAGATTGATGAGGGTGATTGGATCGGCTGCGAAATCGTCGGCTCGGTCGAGCACATTCCTGACGACGAGGTCCGTGACGAGCTCCTCGCGATCGGCAACGACGGCACGTTCTTCGATGACGTCCTCAATGATGACGAGGACGGGTCCGCGTCTTCAGGCCAGGAGTAGATCCCGTGGAACAGCTTGCTCTGTTTTCGTTTCCTGAACTCCCGCCGCCGATTGAGGTTTTCGAAGACAGCACGGCTCTCGCTCGTCCAGACTTCACCTCATACGACTACGTACTCATAGCGTTTTCCGGCGGGAAAGATTCGCTGGCCTGCCTTTGCGTAATCATTGAAAATCTTATCGAAGCCGGCGTTCCTCTTGAGAGAGTCGAACTATGGCATCATGATATCGATGGCCGCGAGGGATCGTCTTTGATGGACTGGCCGGTTACTCGCGCGTACTGCGAAGCCGTTGCCAAGGCGTTTGGGCTCAAACTCTACTTCTCCTGGCGCGAAGGCGGCTTCGAGCGCGAAATGCTGCGTGAGAACAGCCGCACCGCGCCTACACATTTTGAAACGCCCAACGGCCTCAGAAGTGGTGGGGGACAGGGCGGAAAATTTGGTACCCGCCGGAAGTTCCCGCAGGTCAGCGCCGACCTCTCCGTGAGGTGGTGTTCGAGCAGCCTCAAGGTGGACATTTCTTCGATGGCGATCACCAATCAAGATCGCTTTCTCGGAAAACGAACCCTGTTTGTCACTGGAGAAAGGGCCCAAGAATCCGCAGCCCGGTCGAAATACCTGACTTTCGAGCCGCACAGGACTGATCGTCGAAACGGCACCCGCCGGATGCGCCATGTGGATCATTGGCGTCCAATCCACGGCTGGAAGGAAGAGCAGGTTTGGGCCATCATCGAGAAGTTTAGCGTCCGGCCTCATCCTGCCTATGATGCTGGTTTCGGCAGAGTTTCGTGCATGAATTGTATCTTCATGTCAGCCAACCAAGCCGCGACGATCCAAGCCTTCGCTCCCGAGAAACTCGCGCCAGTTGCTGCCTACGAACAGGAATTCGGCTGCACGATCCATCGGACTCTGACCGTCCTAGAACGCGCGGCCAAAGGCACTCCCTATGAAGCTGCCTCGGAGGCCTCCATGGAACGCTGCCTGTCCGAAAGCTTCGACGAGCCCATGATCCTGCCTCCTGGCCAGTGGAAGCTGCCCGCAGGTGCCTTCGGCGAATGTGCCGGCCCAACGTGAGATCCCGCATGAACCGCATTATCAGATCGTACATCGCCATGATGTGCGGACCCGACGGCCTTGAGCAGACGGTTACCATAGAGGTCGAAAGCCGCCCGGATACTCCGATGCGGGACGATGCCGGGGACATTCTCCAGGCCGCTCAAAAGCGATGTGCTGCCGGAGTCGTCGACTACGACAGCTTCAATTCGGATAGCGAGTACCTGAATATGGTCGACGCCAGGGCCGCTGAGTACCACGTCGTTTCTATCCGGAAACCAGGTCAACCCGTTAGGTTCGCCTACGAAGGTTATGTCGGTGAGAACGACGAGGCAGTCTTCAGCGGCCCGGTTATCGCTGTTGACACCGACGAAGCCGACTTCGCCGCTCGCTGGGGGATCGCTCTCCAAGCAGGAACCCTGAAAGGGAGCGCCTTTTTCGATCCGGAACTCTTTTCCGAGGCTCTGGAATCCGTCGAGGTTGTCCGCTGCAGCGATCACCCTGTCAGCCTCCCGGAACTCGTCAGCAGCGCTCGCACCCTCATAGCCGCCCATGAACGTGGCGAGCCAATCTCTGACTTGATCGACGAGCTCGCGGTTCTGACCGCCCTTGTCCCCATCCACACTCCAGAAGCCGCACCTGCAGCGAAGGACTGATCGCTATGACCAGCTATTTCATTGACGTGCGCTTTGAACGCCAATTGAGTGATGATCTTCCCATTTTGAACCTGCCGGATGCCGTAGTCCGCGACGAACGACGCCTCGGCGGCCACCTCGTTCGTCAATTTGTTCTCGAACTCCAGGAGGCCTACGACACCTCATCGGTTGCAGGACACTTCGAGGTGGAGCGGGTCGTTCTCAGCTCCGGTGAGGACATCTGGCGTCATGGCGACCCTGTTCCCCCGTATTCGCTGGAAGAGGCCGTCGCGGAACTCCTGCCTGAGATCGACAAGGTGAAGGGGAGCCTTCCCGAAGAGGTTCAGCACCGCCTCGCGAAGGTGGCTAAGCTCCTGTCCGTCACGCCGGCTGTTCCGCAGGCACAAGCGCCCTCCGGGGAGGAAGGCACGCCGATGGATCTTTCTCCGATCGCCCGTATCCCGGCTCCCGCCGTCGCAGCCTGACTTGTTTCGGGCCCCGTCCTGAATTCCACCTCAAAGGGTTCCCATGACACCCGCAGCACAAGAAACCGCCATCCGCGAATACGTGGTCCTTTTCGAGGGCGGCGACGCTCCCGTCCATGTCAAGTTGGATGTTCCAGCTCGGCGCCCGATGATCGATAACTTCCTCCCAGCGGTCGCCAAAGCCCGCGAGCTGAACTCTGCCTTCGATGCCGACGCCGAGACCCGCCGCATTACGGCATTCCGTAAGGCCGGGACGCCTGTCCGCTACAAGGTCGAGGGGGAATATACGAACGGCGGAACACCTCCGACCTGGACCGATGCAGTCTACGCGGTGGATGATGAGTGCGCCGAATTTCAGTGCAAAATGGCGGTTGCCATCAATGAAGGTTGCTCGTTCACGAACCTGGTCGATCTCCGTAAGTCGATGATCCTGATCCCGGTCATCCACTTGGAGCAGGAGCCGTACTCTAAGGACGACATCACAGCTGCTCTTGCCAACTTCCTGTCGGCTTACAATGCCGGCGAAAATGTCGTCAACCACGTCGCCTCCCTGACCCTCATGGCGGAAACCTGTGGCCACAATGTCTGGAAGCCAGGTCCTTCCGCCCCGCCGAGAGGATTGACGCCCCGGTTCGGCGAAGAGGCCTACAACAGGATCATCGAAACCCCAATCCGGGCCATCGACTTCCGCCTCGTCCTTGAGCCCTCAAGCGGGTTAGCGAGCGTCACCAACCGCGAAGACGACGGACACATTCCGACGGACGACAGCGCGGCCTACGCCCAGGTGCTAAGTGCAGCTCCCAGGATGGCCCATGCGATCCGGCGGGCGCTCCCTTGGATTGAGGAGACCGGCATCGCAGATTCCGATCCTCCCGAGTACCTCGCCTTGAGAAACGCCCTCGACAGGGCAATCGGCTGAAACCAGATCCCCGGAGGACATCATGAGCGCAGTTTCTCTCTTCTCGACACCGGAAGTCATCGAGGAATACGCCAAGCCGGATCAGGACATCTTCGGAAACCCGATCCAGGTCGGAGCCACGGTCCGCACCTTCAATCTAGCGACGTTGCTCAATGATGGCCGCGTCTATGGGATGGATACCCGGATTACCGCCTCGAACAGAGTGGATTTCATTGAGGGCAAAGTAGTCGCCATAGGCGAGGTCGTGCACGAAGGCTGCCCCCGGTACACGATCCAGATCACCCGTGAGTGCTATGGCGCCGCAGGGGTCGACACTTCCGACGTCTGCTATGGCGTTGGTCACTTGGTCTACCCGCCGGTCAACGGCACCCCGAAGTCTCTCGGAGGGGTCACCTTCGGGGTAGTCGCTATCGGTCCAGTGTAGCGGCGGTTCGCTTGCCACAAAAAGAAAGGCGCCCCTCCCAGTAGGGGCGCCTTCCGTTTTCAGCTCACCGCGGGAGCGGGCCGCCCGACGAACTGGGGTTCGCCGGAATTCGCCATATAGCTCCGAAAGCTTGCCTTAAGCTGCCTTCACGCCCCGGAGGAACTGGCCGACTTCGTCGCCGAGGCTGTTGGAATGGCGAGCCAGTTCCTGAGCAGCACTCAGGACCTGAGAGGCCGCCGCCCCGGTCTCGCCGGCACCCCGGCGCACATCGCCGATGTTCCCGGTCACATGCTCGGTGCCACGAGCAGCCTCCTGGACGTTACGGGCGATCTCGCCCGTGGCTGCGCCTTGCTCTTCCATGGCGGCCGCGATCGAAGTCGAGATCTGGGACATCTCCCCGATGGTCTGGGTGATCGTCTGGATCGCCTGGACCGCCTCGCGGGTCGCCTGCTGCACCGACGCGATCTGCTGCGAGATCTCGTCCGTGGCCTTCGCCGTCTGGTTGGCAAGCTCCTTCACCTCGGAAGCCACAACCGCAAAGCCCTTACCCGCTTCACCGGCACGCGCAGCCTCAATGGTGGCGTTGAGCGCCAGCAGGTTGGTCTGGCCTGCCACCGAGTTGATCAAGGCAATAACATTGCCAATCCTCTCGGCCGTGGCAGCAAGCTGCTGAACGATCGTATCGGTACGCTGGGCGTCCTGAACCGCGCGCTCGGCAATCCGCGAGGATTGGGTCACCTGGGAGGCGATTTCCCGGATCGAGATCGACAACTCCTCCGTGGCCGCAGCCACCGTCTGCACATTGGCCGAGGTCTGCTCGGCCGCCGAGGCGGCGCTGACCGTCTGGTTGTTGGTCTGGTCGGCGATGGACGTCATGGTTTGGGCGGTCGCCTCCATTTCGGTCGCAGCCGAGGCCAGCCCCTGGGTCATGGCCGAGACATTGCGCTCGAAGTCCTTGGTCAGCTGATCAAGGACCTGGGCCCGGCGCATCTTGGCCTCATCCTCGGCCGCCTGCTCCGCCGCCAGGCGGCGCGCCTCGATGGCGTTGTCCTTGAACACCTGCAGCGAGCGGGCGAGTGCCCCGACTTCGTCTTTGCGCTCAGTGCCGGTCACAGGAATATCAAGCTCCCCTCCGGCCAAGCGACCCATCGCTCCTGTCATCGATCCCAGTGGACGGGCCACGCCCAAGAGGACAATCGAGCAGATCAGGCCGATAGCCACTGCAATGCCGCCCGCGGCAGAACCGATCAGCCACCATCTGGTGCTCAAGGCATCGTCATTCGCTTGGTCTTTGGCTTGGTTCAGTTCGAGAGCGATACCCTCGACGCTCATGGTAATCTGATCCCGCAGAGCACGGCGCAGATCACGCGCGGAGCCATTCGTAATCTCGGTAGCCTTGCCGTCGTTGCCTGCCATGGAGGCAGCAAGGCTCTGTTCCAGCAATTTGAAGTAGTTGAGAGTGGCATCCCGTAGATTCTCATTGAGCTTACGGAATTCCGCAGAGCTCGAAGAATCTACAATCCAATTAAGATCGTCCGTTGCCTTCTTGGTTGCGGTCTTAAAAGCGTTATCCACGCTTTTGACGCGCTCCGGTAGATTCTTGGGCGTCAGGATCATGCTTTTTTCCTGAATCGACGCCTCATTGATCTGCGTATTAACGCTCTGAACCATGCTCAGGCGCTTGGCGTCACTGTCGACAATGCGCTGGGTGTCCGCAGCCATGTCATCAAGGCCTGACACGGCCATCACGATTAGGCCAATAGCAATCGCAACAAAGACCACGACCGGAATGGCGATCTTCGTAAGGATCTTCAGATTATTGAGGAGTCTCATCGTCTTTCGTTGGCCCGCTCGCATCGCCGCGAGAAGCGCACGCCCCCTGACGCGCATAAATCAGGCGGGGCAAAAATTCGTCATAGACGTGAAGAAGACATTAAGCTTACCGCTAAATCTTAGCTGAATAATTTCTCTACGTACTTCCCCTTATCTTCAATTGCGCCGTTTTGGGTCTGAAATTCTAAACACGCTGTTCATGTTTAGACATGAACTATTCCATTCATGTCCCCAGAAAGGATTGCGTATGCGCAGGCTCAACTACGACACGCTGAATATCATCGTTGCCGTTCAGCGCCTCCGGAGCTTCATGATCGCCGACAGCGCCATCCGAGAAGCCGCCGGCCACGAGTCGCCAAGCTGGTTCAAGTCGGCGGAATCCTACTACTCCGAGATTCCGGATTGCGTGATGAAGGTCGCCGGGCTGCACAAGAACCGCAGCGACTTCGAGAAGGTTCTGAACTTCGAGGTCACGGACGAGATGCTGAAGACGAACCACAACAAGCTGTCGATATTCGAATTCCCGGCAGATGATCGCGACGAGTACCGCGCTGAGACGGGAGTAGTCGCCGTCGCATCATGACCCGGCCCCACGACATCAAGGCGCCCGACGGCTACCTCCTCGGCGGCCTTCGGCGGGTCCGGAACGACGGTACCATCCTCTTCCAGCGCGGGTGGTGGAAAGCTCCGGCCGAGTGGATCGGCAAGGAAGTCTGGGTACACGAGGACGAATTGGGAAGTCCTGGCATGCGCGACCGGGAGGTGATTATCAGGGCCGCTCCTCCAGGTGTCTACATCGCGACCGCAATCCTCGAGGGTGTTGCTGTCGTCTGCCATCGCACGGATCGGCCGGACGCGAAACTCGGATGGCGCGATCCCGTCAAACTGGCATGGGCAAACCGCCACAATGAGGCTCCGGCTCCTAAGCCTGAAACGGCAGATACCCAGTAAGGACGGAGTTCTGGATTCTTCGACGGGCAAAGGCAGTTAAGGATCCCCAAAAATGATTCAGCATGGCACGGCCCCTTTCCTCGAATGCTCCAGCCGCGGAGATCGCCGCTTCAGTGCCTTCGCGGCCCGGCTCAAGGGCCGTGGAAACAAGTCCATTGAAGAGATCTATCAGGCCGCAAAGCGTTTCCAGGACGGTTCGACCGGCTTGGCCTGGCGCGAAGCCAAAGGCAAGCGTGCCGTGAATGCCGACGAGGTGAGGGCGCTCTACTCGGTGCTCTGGGATGAATACGTCGCCGAGAACCCGCACCTCCTGCCGGTTCTGACGAGCGCCAGCGGCCTGCAGGACCTGTTCGGTCAGGCCGGCCACGCCTGCCAAGCAACTGAGCTCTGGCGCATTCGATGCGCCGCGCTGGGGCTTCTCGCATAGATTAGAGGCAATCATGACAGAATGTCCCGCGCTCTCCACCCTCGCACGGAAAGCCCTCGATGTGCTGAGACGGGGTGGGGAGTTCCGTTACGCCCTTGAGACCAACAGCTTCACAAAGCGTGAGCAGTTTAAGGCACGCCTCAGGACCGCCTCCGGCCGGACAGTTCGCGGCATCGGCATTAGCACGATGTATGAACTGAAGGGTCAGGGACTAATCGCGCCCGCAAACAGCACATCGGTATCCACCTATTACCGCTTGAACCCGTCGCCCTGCAGTAATCACGCAGGCGAAATTAACAATTGTGCGTCTCAGGGGTAGAATCGAGAGACGAATTCTGGTATTGAAGCTGCCCCGCGGATCTTCCGCTCGGTTCACAGCCACAGCCAGAGGAGGCGTTACATGTCTATGCGACTTTGCACGTACCAACGCGCCGCTTTCCTCGTCATGACCTATGCTGCTGGTGGCTCCCATGAAACCGACCGTCTTCCCTCTGCCCTTGGTAGGGTTCGCCTTCCGCTTTGAACTCCTTCGCGTGCCGCGTAGGCCTGCGAACGATCACAAGCGACCTCTAGCAACAGCCGAACTCGATCATCTCCTGCGCCACGAACTCAAGCAGGCGCTGCGTAACGAACTCAACCCGCATATGCTGCGTGATGTTGGTGTCGACCGCAGCCGAGCCGAGTGATGTTTCGACGGTGCGGTCCAGTGATCCCGCTCGGAACTGATGATGTGCGCCGCCACACAGTGGTGCGTCGTGCGTGCATCTACAAAGAACGTGCGATGCCGGAACACATCGCACGCGCCCTGGTGGGAGGTCTGGTGCTCAGCCTCCTGCCGGGGCAATTCTGCTTATGCACAGCCTGATGTTGAACCGACGAGGCACTTGGCGTATTATCTTGCCGTGGTGTTGCAACCGGCATCACAACAATTCGCCCTGACAGTGAGCTCCGCACGGCTATCTCTGTCAGGGCGTTTTCGTTTGAGCAGCGTTGACGGAATTGCAACCGCTGCCTATCTCCCCACTGTGGTGTCATTCCCTTGGACCACGAACGCCTTGGTCGAGGTTTCCAAGACAGCACCTCTGCCAAGGCGTTGCTCTGCGTCTCGCAGACTGCCGAGCATACGCTCTGCTCCCGATCTCACCTGATGCGCCAAACGTTCACTCCGCCCGGAGTTTGAGCGCGCATGGGCATGTTCACACCCTTCGTTATCGCTCCCAAGGAGGATCAGTGACCTACTTCACCAACACCAGCCTTCGCCTTCTCGAAATGGCATCGACCAAGGCCAACACCGAATTCTCGCCGTGGTGGCTGGCTCTGAACGGAGAGTTGGCCAAGCGAAAGCTCCCCGAAGCCCGCTATGGCGATGCTCGGGACTATTACGAGACCGGCCATTCTCCGGAAACGGCGGCCGATGACATCCTCGCGACTGCCACGTAAAGCATTACCTCAGGCGTAATCGACCCGATGCTGCGTCTCCTCCATGGTCCTCATGCCGGGATTACCCCAGCCCACCATCAGGAGACATCTCATGACCGACGCCACCTCAATCGCCAACCGCTACATCGCTCTCTGGAATGAGACGAATGCCAACCGTCGGCAGGCGCTGCTGGCCGATCTCTGGACCGACGATGGTACTTACATCGACCCACTGATGCAGGGCAGCGGCCACAACCAGATCGGCGCCCTCATCAGCGCCGTGCACGAGCGCTTCCCCGGCTTTCGCTTCGCGCTGGTCGGTCAGCCCGACGGCCATGGCAGCAACGTCCGGTTCTCGTGGCAGCTCGGGCCAGAAGGGGTGGACGGGCCGATCAAGGGCACCGACTTTGCCACTCTGGACAATGGGCGCCTGAAGGAGGTCGTGGGTTTCCTCGACCAGGTTCCTGCAGCAGCCTAACACTCTTCCCCCTCAAGCGTTCAAGAGGCTGGTCCCGATTGAGTTCGGGTCAGCCTTTTTCTTTTCCAATTCTGCTCATCTGCCAGTCGGCATTTCTCAATCCCCAAGAGAAGAATCTCGACGGCGCGGGCTCGACGCAGGGTCGATCGAACCGCAACCCACCCTTACCGGCACAAAGTTGACCGGAGGATCCCATGACACATGATTTCAAGCTCAGGAACGGGCATCGCACCCGCGCGCTTTTGCACGCGGTTTCACTGATCAATGCCCAGGCCTGCAAACCCCTATACGAGCGTCGCTCTCGCCTTCTGAGCGACATTGTTCATTGCGCCTACCAGATCGGGACCATCGCTTCTGAGCGCTACAAGGCTTTTGAGGAATTCACTCTTGCGGGCCTAACTGAGAATACCTCCGAGTTGGAGATCGGAGCGCTGGCAAGCCACCTGCTCGGATACGTGGAAATCGCTCACACCTATCGCAGCGTCTGGGGTGTATGGATCGACCACTGCTCCCGCCCGGGGTTTCTGACCTTCCAACTACCGGAAGGAGCGATGAACCGTCAGCCGATGGCCGGCGAAATCCTCAACTTCAAGCGTGTTCACGAAGGAGGGCGGGGCGGAAGCGCCTCCTTCCTCCCCGTCGCATCCCTTTCCTGGGCCCTGTCGACCGAGGCCTCCGGGGTCGAGACGTATCAAGCCAGCCTCAAGGAACATGTCAGAATTCTGGAAGAGGAGATCTGCCCGGCGGTGATGGCGGAGTTCGCCCAGGTTCCAGCCTTCGTCCAGGCTTTCAACGACTGCGTCACCTATCAGGACATCGTAAAGATCTTTCCGGCCGTCGCCAGGATCCTCAAAGCCGATGACGAGCATCGCAACGACAATGCCGTTTCCGCTCTGCTCAACCTCGCCGGCTAACTCCCCTCGATATTCCAAGGCAATTGCAATGAACACGCTCACCACCACTTCCGTTGAAGCCACCCTCGGCCGCAAGCTCATCACCCGGGCGGATCAGTTCTTCAGCCACTCCCAAGACTGCATCATCGACGAGATGATTCAGAACTCCCGCCGCGCCAGGGCGAAATCCGTCCGGTTCACCCTCGAAGGCGGCGATCTCGTTATCGCCGACGATGGGCACGGACTGACGGCCGATAACGCCCACATCCTGCTGATGGCGGGCGGTAGCAAAAACGACGATGCGACGGAGACCTTTGAGGTGCCAGCGGGTTTGGGCTTCTTCGCGCTCTCTAAGTACGACGTCGTCGTACGCTCCCATGACTGGGAGATGCAGGTGCCGAAGGAGGCCTTCACGGGCGGCACGACCGCCGCACTCACCCGTGGTTTTCCCCATCAGGACGGACTCTCCATCCGGATCCGAGCATTCATCCCGCTCAAAGCCCTGGAGGAGCATGAGGGTAAACGCCTCGGCGAGATCATCGAGCGCTGCATCCGCTATTCCGGACTGACCGCCACTCTTGAAGGCTTTCCTCAGGAGGTGCCGACGGTGGTCCTGCCCAGGATCTTCCTTGATCACACCCTGGAGGACCACAAAGGCCAGATCACCGCTGTTACCTCCGAGACGATCCATGGCGTGACCATCAAGCTAGCCCGCGTTCGCGGCGAGTTCTGGCGGATGGACAAAACCAAGATCAACTTCTTCGGCAAGGTCATCAGCCTGAGCGACACCCAGGCCCGGCATCAGATCCCGGCCGCAGAGAAGACGGTCGAGTTGAGCACCGAGAAGAAGGCGTTCGTTGAGACCAGCTTCTGCACGATCGTCCTGATCGATGTGCACGATACGAGCCGCCTGAAGCTCAAACTGCCCGAACGCGATGTCCTGATCCAGGATGAGGGTCTGGACCTGATCTGGAAGACGGTCGAGCAGCTCTATTGCCGGATGATCTCGAACCCGGCCATCGTCAACGGTCTTCCGGCCGACCACCCCTTGCGCGGGACCTCGCCCTATCCCCTTCCGCGCCCCTCCTGCGTCGTCTCCAATCTCGCAGGCACCAGCTGGATGCCTGTCGACGGCGGCTTGATAGCGGCCGATGGCGACCGCTTGGAGCGCCATGAGATCGTCAGCGTGACCCTCGATTCCTACCACGTCCAGGAAAGTGGCTACCTGCAGTCGATGCTGGAGAACATCGTCGGGAGCGATGGCTGTGCACCCGTGACGCGGGTCATGTTCGAGGACCGAGACATCGACCAAGCGCTTGGAAAGGGGGTCGTTCCGCATGTGGTCGGCAACACCCTTGTGATCAAAGCCGAGGGCGACGAAATCCACGTGCCCCTCGACGATGGAGAGTCCGGCTACGCCCTCGAATATACCGAGGTCGGCGGTGCGATTGGCGATGCCACGGTCAAGATCGACGATCTCTACAACACGGTCGTGGAAGACCTTGCCCTGATGTTTACGATTGAAGACCCGCAGGGAGATGACAGAACCCTCTCGGCTCCCATCGCAGCGATCTACTTCAATCCCGACTGGGATACCTACGACCCTTATCTGATCATCGCCAAGGGTCGTGAGGACGAAGTCCAGACCCGCATGCTCCGGGGAGTCCCCTGGTACAATGATGAGGGCGGGGACTATTCCCTCCAGGAGGACAACCACAGCGCATCGTTCGCTACGCTGATTGCGAAGATCACTGGAACGTCGCGCTCCCACTTCCAGCGGGAGGTTCAGTCGGCTGTCCAAGACAAGGCGTATTCGCTCATGAGCGACGTCGAAGGAGAGGAGGAGACCATCGTGTTGAGGGTGATGGTGAGCCTGAAGAATGGCGGCTCTCCGGTTGTGACCGTTGAGCGTGACACACCGGTCCAGGCGGAAGCGGCTTGAGGGCGACAAGGGCGGTCATCGCGACCGCCCGTTTTCATGCAGAGCTCACATTATCCGCTGCTGGAGTTTAACGGCTACCGATTGTCGGACGTGACGAGCTTCACGGCCAATCCGCCCATGATTGTTGCCGTTATCCAACGTGCCGCTTGACGGATCCATCCGACGCTGGCCAGGCGAGTGGCGGCACGCGCGGTTACAAGCGCTACAAGAAGGTTCACGCTCGTCCCACCGACGTTGCACCACAGACCCAGAAGAAAGGTCTGGATCGCAGCCACTCCATGCACAGGGTCAATGAACTGGGGCAAGAACGCGAGGAAGAACAAGCCCACCTTCGGGTTCAGGAGGTTCACCATTGCTCCTGAGCGGAACACGGCCGCAGTGGAGCGGGGCACCTCCACGTCGTGTGAGTGGGTAGGCCCGCTGCGGATCAGGGTAAAGGCGATATAGATCAGGTACGCTGCACCCACCCATTTCAGGATGGTGAAGGCTGTCTGGGACGACGCGATGATCGCCGACAGGCCCAGAACTGCCGCCAGCAGATGGACCATCGAGCCTGCGCCGGCGCCAAGCGCTGCGGCTATCCCACCCTTAGCTCCGCCTCGGGCCGCTGATGTGGCGACAAACGTCATGTCGGCGCCTGGCGTGACATTGAGGGCGAAACTGGCAACCGCAAACGTCAGCAGGCGCGGCCAGTCTGGCAGGAGGTCCGAGCCAGCAATGTCAAACATGATTTCCTCCTCCGGTGAGGATCAAGCCGCGGCCTACACGTTGAGGAGATTGCCCCTCCCGACGAAGGGATAACGCCTGCCGGAAGAAGCCGTTGCGGCTAAGCTGGGCATACGAAACCAACAGAATTCTCGCTTTAACTCGGACATTGGGTGAACCCGACAGTTGGTCAAATCCCCGGAAAGGGTGAAGGGAGATCTCGATGCAGCTCACGCGCAAGTACCGCAGCCTCATCCGTCGTCTGGTCCGCGAACTGAATCGTAACAAGGTGAATTTCCTCGCCCGACGGGCCGATCTCAAAACGAGGATCGGGCAGCTGCAGGAAAGCGGCAAAGTCGCCATCGTTTATGGTGGCATCGATTGCGACGGCGGCCGCTGGGACAATCGCGTCTCCATGGTTCCCGCTATCCCGATGGCCGTGGAACGGTGGTACGACCGGTACGAGGCCCAAGCCGAAGGTCCTCAGTGGCAGACCCTCGAGAAGCCGTCGGTCGCCTCAGACCTCGTTGAGGATGATCGCGACCTTGCGCTGGAGGCCTTCGAGGACGGGCACTCTCACGTCCTCTTTGCCTGACGCCAGTCACTAGCGCCCAACCGTCACCCCTTCCTTTCCAGTTCTTCCGATGAATGGTGGTCCCGCCATGACGATGCGCCGCGCACATAACGACAACAGCCGATTTCACCTCGGCTTCCTTACGGTCAATCGCCAGGATGAGGGCACCAGAGCCGACGTCCGGGTCGACAAGCTGGACATCCACCTGACCGATGCGGTCTTCCAGGCCACGAATGGCGGCATATACCGCAAGCTCCGCGCAACCGCCCAAGATGGCACGACCTATTACGGCAGCGCGTTTGCCGGAAAGGAGCGCGATTTCACGAAGTCGATGACCCTGGTGGTCTACTTCGGATCAGACAAGCTCACGGTCCCGGTGCCGGTCGCCGACCTCGCCGTCGGCGACATCTCCTCGCTGGAACTCTCCTGCACCGTCGAGGCCTCGCACCAAAAGGCGCGTCCGATGGCCCCCGAGCCCGCGGCCAAGCCCACCGATCTTCAGGAAGATCGCCTCTGGTCCGTCACGGAAACCTTCATCCGGGCCCAGCCCATCAAAGCCAAGGATCAACTCACCAAGCTTCGGCGCGCCGTGACACTGATCTACCACCCGGATCAGTACGCCGAGAATGAGCGCGACATCCGGACCCGGATCATCGCCCGGGCCAACGACCTGATCGACAAGATCGGCCAGCAGATCGCCGCCTGACGCACCCGCCCGTTCACGAGGAACCCTGCCGATGGATAACCCCGCTACGCCGACCACACTTAAGACGGTCGCCGAACTGCTCAATGAAATCCAAAGCTACTTCGCCATTCTGGCGAATACCGAGAGGGTCTCGCTCTCGGACACCGAGGCGCCAGATGTCCTCTGCCTGCGGGATGCCACTGAGATCGGCTGTTCGGGCCTCGACCTCGTTGAGGAGCTTCGAAGCCGGCTCGACAAACCGGCCGATGAGGCCCTCAAGCCAGCCGCGACTGCCGGGGCCGACCCTCTGGCCGGTCTCAAGGAACTACCGCTCGACCGTGTCGTGACCCTCCATCTGAACTCGCGTCATTCCCTTACGGGAGCCATTGCTGAGGGTCCCGAGGACCAACTGGTCCTCTTCGAGCCTCGATCTGGCTCCTCGTGCCAGTACCACATGGTCCCGTTCGCCAGCGTCACCGCCTGGTCGGACATGCGGGGTGAGAAGGCTGAGCCGCTCTTCCTCTACGGACGGGAGTATCTGACTCGGCAGAAGATCAGCGAAAAGGAGAGGTCTCGGGCGGGGGTATGCGGCTGACCGGGGACTATCCTGCGGGTTTCAGGGGTTGCCTCGCCCTTGCCCCGTGATTACGAGAACCAAATCTCCTCAAATCCTTTCATTCCCTAAATTCCATGACCATTCGCCGCCGATTTCTCCTCGCCCCGTCTCTTGCCCGCCTCATTCAGCGGGAGAGAGGAGGTCTTCGCCAGGTCGAAGGCTTCTTCCCGGCACAATCGGACCGCACCTCCTGGGTCCGGCTCGAAGAGGATAGAGCTTTCCTCATCCTAAGAGCGGCTGGCCCTCATGGGGAGACGGAGGAACAGACCGAAGTTCCGGTGGCTCACGCCCACGCGCTCCTCGATGTCTGTGCCGGCGAGGTCGACTACGCCCGCACCAGGCTTCAGATCGGGGATCGCGCCGCCCTGGTGGACCAGACCTTCCGGCCACGCTCATTTCAGGTCGTTACGGTCGAATTCGATACGGACGGCGAGGCGAGGGGGTTCCGGCCACTCCCCTGGTTCGGTCCTGAGGTCACGGGCGATGACCGCTACACGAACCAGTCTTTGGCCTTGAGTGGGCTCAACGAGGCTCCAGAGGTTCCACTGTCCGACGAGGCGCTCAGCGGCCTGCTCGACACCCTCGAGAACCGGTTCCCAGTTCAGGCTCGTATCCCGGTAGCCCGCCCCACAGCCAAGCAGGTGCCGGTGACCAACTCTCCTGCCGCGCCAGTGACCCGCAGGGGCCAAGTTGCCACGGTCGATCTCGGCGAGCTCGAGGCGGCCATGATGGACGAAATGGAGCGTGCGCTCCAAAATAGCCGCTCCTCCTAAGGGACTTCGGCCCGGATGTCTGATGCCCGCTCGCCCATAAAGCACCACCTGGTGCTTTACCGGCGCGACCCGGAGCAGGGCAGGGCTCGCTTCTTCAGCCTGATGATCGAACGCGACCTGTTTGGCACCATCCGGCTGGTGCGGAATTGGGGAGCCGTTGGCTCCAAGGGCCAGGAGAAGGTCGATATCTACCCCGAGGAAGCCCAGGCCACCCGCGCCCTGGAGCTGTGGGCCGACGCCCAGAGGCGCAAGGGATACACGGACCTTTGACGAAGCCGCAGGAGTCGTCGCCTCTGCCGTTCAGGCTTTAAACCTGATCACCGCCATCATTGAGAACTGAAGCTTTTGCCCGGCATCGTTCCGTGGTTCCCATAATGCGAATTTTTGCGGCTCAGTTTTGCGTTCTATGCGCGTGCAAAGCCCAGATTTACCACTAGGAGCGATTTAGATTTTGAGCCTCCCCCACCGCGCGTTATGGATTTTCCCAAACCTGAAGGACGACCGATGGACGACAACATGGCCTACGCGCTCGCTTGGGGAGCGGCGAAAAGGATGGAAGCGACGGTAGATCAGTACGAGGAGGCCCTCGCCACCCTGCGTCGGCACATTGGCGACCTGAAATGGGAACTGATGCAGGAGCACGCCATGCGCCGCGGCCTGCAGAGTGAGCTCGGACACATGCACAAGGCGCATCCCGATTCTGTCTTCCTCAAGCCGACCTCGCTCAAGAAGCCGGACGGCTCGCCGATGACCGCCGGCGACATCATGTACCTCGCCGGGTTCAAGGACGCGATGAAGGAGAACGGGATCGACCCCGACGCCTACCTCCGGTTCCCTGAGAAGCTGTAAGCCTGCCCACCCGACCGAGGCTTCCATGGCCAAGGATTCTGGCTCGCTCGTGCGGGTCAGGCCGATTGAGCCTGGTTGCCCGACATCGCCTTCATCGCCTCGAAGCTCCTTGTGAGCGCCCGCCAAAGGCTGCCGATCTCCTCCGATCCAGGCGACCCGGCGCTGAACTTGCTCACGCCGGCTCCATGAGCCAGGGAAAGCGACAGTTCGGGGCGATGCGTGATCTGACCACTCCACGTCGGAACGTCGAGCGCCTGCATCGCGCCCCGTGCGTCCATCACCGTCGGATCTTCCGAGCCGTTCTTGGCTGGCGCGGCGTTGATCACCACCGCATAAGGCTTCTTGAGTTCACGGCACATCTGGATCGTGGCCTGGACGGCATCGACATCAAACAGCCCCGGACGCATTGGGATCACGACAAGATCCGCATGCCAGATCGCCTCGGCCACAGGGGCTTCCGCATTCGGCGGCGTGTCGATCAGAACCCATTCAGCCCCGGCACGGCGCGCCTTCGCCAAGGTGGCCGCGAGATGCTTGGTGCCAACGTGGAGCGGAAGATCCTGTGAGCCCCGAACCCGGTTCCAAAGGGCCAGAGACCCCTGCGGATCCGCGTCAATCAGGAGCGTCGGGCGAGCATTCTCGGCCATATAGCTCCCCAGATGCGCGGCTAGGGTGCTTTTTCCAGAACCGCCCTTGCGGGACGCGAAAACCACGACATTCATGCCATTTCCCCCAGTCTTGATCAGGCAAGCTATCGTCCGCGAGGATGGTTAACGGAGCCTTATCGCTGGGAGTACAGCAAAACGCCCTCACCGAGGGGTCTTGCCAGACCTCCGGCTGAGGGCGGTTGGAGCCCCGGCCAAGGAAATCGGGTGGATCCTCAGCCAGGGCGTATGCGGCTCAAGGAGGCTGAAACCGCACACGCGAACCTTGGCCGTTCAACCGTGGCAATTTTATGAGCCGCTTAGTCGCGATATGCCCGGCATAACTTTTTGCGAGAATTGTTTTTTTCCCGACAGACGACGGCGAGCGAACCTGATTGAGTAACCCGAACCGGTCTAGTTGCCCCTACGGCCGGAATCCTTAAAGCGCCCGCTGAGACGATGGGCGCTTCTCTTTTTTCGGCCTTGGACCTTGTCCCTGGATCGTCACCACACCAGCAGCCAGAACATCCAGCCTGACACGTTCCGTCCGCTCCAAAGCTGCCGCCAGGATGCCCGTACGGTAGGCGATTGGCCGCCGCGCCAAAAAGCTGATGGCACGTGGCTCATTGTCATTGCATGGCTTCGCCGGTGCTGGCCGCCTTTCAATCTGTCTCTTACACATGGGAGCCCCCTTTCCCTGCGCTTCGCTTACCGCAGCAGCATTGTGCGAGGGTGGCGCCGTAAGATTGGTCGTGGCAGCTCAGTCGCTTCCACAAGCCCTGGGCAAGCTTAACCTTGTATCAAGATGATCGCGGCAGTGTGCCTCCTCGTTTGTAAGGAGTACGCACTATGACGGCTTTGCCCAACCACGACCGTGGACCCATCACCGAGGAGAAACTCCTCAAGGCCGTCAATATTCTTGCCGACATCGTAGAGCAAAACGGCCCAGCTTTTCGGCCGCTGTACCTGAGTCTTCGCCAGCAGTTGGCCGAGCTTCGGCTGCAACAGAGCGCCGATGCTGCGCTCGAAGCCATCAAATCCCGCAGCGGAACCAAGGTCGCCTAAGAACTCGGCAGAGCCCTCCCTATGAGCCAAAGGGACGACAAACCCCAAGAAGCTCAACCGGATCCTCAAAAGATTCCCGGAGGGAGGCAGCTTGAGTTGAAGCACGTCGAGAACGAACGAATCAAATACCTGGTCAATGCTCTGGATCGAGCTTCCACCACCTGCCTGACTGTCGGGGTCGCCGGTCCGATCGCTGCAGCCGTCTACAACCTGAACGGTTTCGCGGAATTGATGGAGACCAAGAAACTAACTATCGGTCTTCTGGGTTGGCTATCCGTCGCGATCCTACTACATTTACTGGGAAGATATGTCCTGAGGTGGTTGAAGCCATGAACGGAACAGAGTTACTAGCCTTCGTGATTGCCCCCGCTCTTGTCGCGGCGATCGGCATCGGCGCGGTTGTTCTGAATGAATGGCATATGCGCCGTCAGAGGCACCAGCACCATTAAGGTAGTGGTTCAGATCCCTCCCTTAAATCATTGAAGTTTCGAAAGGATCGGTGAGTTTCGCCGGTCCTTTTTTCTTTGCCCGTTGCGGACTGACAATCCCCGCCATTCCGGACAAAGAACCCATGCTCAAGTTTCTGCTCGGCCTCCCTCATGTGATGAGAGGGCCGCTGATCGATGCTGCCCGATCCCTGAATGCACCGGTCCTAATCAGTGCCAACGCCCTGTCGGTCTGGAAGAAGGATGCCAGCGACATCCCCGTCTGGCACGGATTCAGAACCAGCAACCTCAAACATCTCAACGGCTTAGAAGCATATCTTGATAGCGCAGGCTTCGTCGCCGCGAGCCGATACCGGGGCTTCGCCTGGACGGTCGATCAGTATCTCGACCTTGGCGCTGCATACCCGTGGCAGTGGTTCGCCTCAATGGACCTCTGCGTCGAGCCGGAGATCGCCCGAAACCGTGATCTGGTCCTGGACAGGATCTCCGGCACCGTGGATCTCAACCGCGCCTGTATCCGCGGCGCCAGAGAGCGAGGAATCCTCAGCCGCCTGATGCCTGTATTGCAGGGCTGGATGCCTGAAGATTACGTCCGCTGCCTGGAGCGCATACCGGATCTCTCCGGGTTTCCGATCGTCGGGGTCGGATCCATGTGCCGGCGGCACCTCCACGGTCCCCAAGGCATCCTGCAGGTGATCGAGACACTGGATCGCGAACTGCGCGGGACACCCATCCAGCTTCACCTCTTCGGCCTCAAAGGAGTCGGGGCGGCCGAGCTGCGCCAGCATCCCCGCGTCGCCACCGTGGACTCGCAGGCCTATGGCACCAAAGCTCGGATTGAGGCGCGGGAAGCCGGGATCAGCAAGACCAACCAGTTCCTCGCCCAGACCATGACCGATTGGTACCTAAAGCAGCTGGATGCCCTGCAGGCTCCGGCCGGCGAGAACCGCCATCCGCCAGCCCTCCTGGATCTGAGGATGCCGCTACCTTTGAGCCCTCTTGAGGCACGGCTTCATCATGCCCGTGAGCAGATGCGAGAGTTGCTCGAGGCGGGAGAAATCGACTGGCAGCAGCTTCATGATGAACGCGTGTTGGCCTTCGCCTTCGATGACGAAGAGGCCGAAGTCGCTTCCCACCCAGAAATGGCCTTGGCTGCCTGACAGCTTCGATTGGCGGCGCCAGGAGGGAAGGGGCGCGCCGCCAATCGCCTAAAGCCCGTTTACCCAACGGGCCTCGTTTCCTGCCCATGATGGACGCCATAGCTCTCCAGCAGGCCCAGACCAGCCAAACGCTCTTTTACCTCCGGCAGCGTCACGGGCCGATAGTCCCAGACGTTCGTCCCCACATCGTGGGAGCGCCCCTGCGGCGGCAGGGACCCGTGCGAGTGACCGTACAGATGGAAGGCTCCATAATGAGCCTTATTCCAGACCCGGTGCCCGTAATGGCTCAGGACGACAAAGTCCTGACCGTCCCGGATCTCCGCGTAAGCCTGGGACGAAACCCATTCCGGCAAGCGCTTCACAGTGGAATGATCGTGATTTCCCCACACGAAATGCTTCTGGCCGTTGAGGCGGCCAAGGATGGCTGCGGCATGCTGGCCTTTGCCCCACACGAAATCGCCCAGGTGCCAAACGGTGTCGGTGGGCCGGACGCGCTGGTTCCAGCGACGGATGATCTCCTCCTCCATCTCCTCGGCGGTGATGAAGGGGCGGCGGTCAAAGTGCAGAACGGCCTTGTGCCGGAAATGGGTGTCGCTCGTGTAGAAAATGGTCATCGCTCGCTCTCTCGAAGGTGCGCTGATCCGCGCCTGACAAGAGGGCGGACAGGGTCATGGCTGGGCGGGACGCCGCGGGCGGGGCGCATGCGCCCCGAGAATCTTCAGCGGGGTCGCTTCACCAGGCGCGCGGCGCCACTATTCGAGCGAGACGAGTGGATTTCGGGCGCACGACGGGCATGACGGGGCCGGGAATGCCCTCACTCATGATTGCCGTCATCCTCTGCACGCCAGTTCTCTCCGGTTGTGAGACCGAGGCGATTATCTGCAAATTTTCCGTAGTTTCAATGCCGATCAGGAGAACAACATGCCGGGTAAGCGCAGGAAATCACCGCCGGAACATCCTATCGAGAAAATTCTCCGGGCGGCCAGTACGATCGGACAATTGGAGATTATTGCTGGCATCGACCGTTCACCGGAAGGCAGATAAGCGTTCTGGGACCCGTACAAGCACATCAACCCGCCAGGAGCTAGTCTGAATGCCGGTTGTCAGGAACTCCGCCGCCTAGCGCGCCAGCGGGCAGGGCTCAAGCCGCCCTATTCTGGATTGAGGCCTTTGCCCCTCTCGTAAACAGCCCGTTAACCAAACCGCCTTATCGTTCCAGGACTGCTTTTAAGCAGCGGCATTTAGAGATGAGACGACGCTACAGCCGACCGAGCGTAGCCAGCGTAAACCATCGTTGAAAGTCCCCCTTGCGCAGCCACGGTGGGAATCCGATATGCGGGAACCGCACAAAAGATATCGAGTTCAAACCATTTACACTCGCCGTATGAGCGTAGTGAATTCGACGTCTGCGGCACAGATTAGTTCGACCGAGAAATGATCTGTGTCTCAAGGAGATCTGATCTGAATGACGACGAAGAATAATCCTCTGACCTTCCAGACTGGCGAAGCGGTCGTGTATCCGGGTCACGGCGTCGGTGCGATCACAGGAATTGAGGAGCAAGAGGTCGCTGGGTTCAAGCTTGAACTCCTCGTAATCGGGTTCGACGCTGGCAAACTCACCGTTCGCCTTCCTCTGGCTAAGGCGAAAAGCAGCGGCTTGAGAAAGCTGTCTGAGCCGGCCGTTGTCAGCCAGGCACTTGAGATCCTGAGTGGAAAGGCTCGCGCAAAGCGCGGAATGTGGAACCGCCGTGCTGCAGATTTCCAAGAGCGCATCGGAACAGGCCAGTTGACAGCGATCGCCGAGGTTCTGCGGGATCTAAACCGAGGGCCGCAGCAGGAAGAGGCATCCTATAGCGAGCGGCAGATCTTCGAGAGCGCTCTGGACTTCATGATCAAGGAGGTCGCGGCAGTGAATCAAATCACGGACACAGAAGCGCGCAAGCTCATTGAGCAGCACTTGGCCAGCGCTCCTCGCCCCGGAAGATCGCCAGAAGGCGAAGCAGCCGCATAGCCGTCCTAGAGAACCACTTCGTCAAGGCGGCGCACAGAGGAGGAAGGTTGCGCCGCCTATCGCCGGATTCTGATGATGAAAAGCTTCTGCTGGCTACCGGACATCTCCTGCGCACCGGTGCGGCGGCGCCATGAAGCGGCAGTCCATCATGATCATGCGCTCTGATACCCAACCAGTGCCATAAGCTGTCTGGACATTCCAGCGACCCCCGCTATGCCCGATGATCCGAGCCGGAGCCTGATCCGGCAGCTTGTCACAACGCATCTGGTCCTTATCGCAGAGCGCCGCGCCAGGTTTGATCCAACAGGCCTGTTGCTGTGTCGAGGTACATAGGCGACGGGTATCTCGCTGCCAAGACGTTTCGGCAAATGCCTTTGGTGCCAAGGCGACTAACATCAACATCGCCAAACTCAAGATACGGCTCACATATCTCTCCCATTCAAGATTGCCGGAGCTCAACGAGATTCTTAGGATTCTTGATGCCACCCTTTAGCTCGTCAAACTTCCCCGATTTGAAAGTTTTGCCGTTATAATCCTTTGGCGGTTCAGATTTGAAATGAAGCCGGAAGTTTGGTTGCTGACCTTCCCCGATCTTGCCTACGAAGATGCTCTCGACCTTTGGCATTTGCTTGGCTGCGAAGTTAAGGATCCTCCTCTTGGCCATCGGATCCAGCTTCCTGAGCCAAGGGTCATCCAGCAGCGGACTTTCCCAAAAATCTGCCAGATTCATATCAATGAGGTCGCCATAGCGGTCCTCCTTGTAGTTATTTGCTTTTAAGTAGCGTTTCACCTTTGCTCGTAGCGCGGCGATCTCCGATCGTGGAAACTTTAGATCCTCCACAGCTGTGTGACCATCCAAGAACAAGATCTTTGTCGTTCCCTCGACACGCGGATCTTCGTCTTTCAGAGTCCAGATCCCGTCGAATTCAACTTCCTTGGTTTTTCCATCGAACGCGAAGCAAATCACAATATCAGAAGGATCGATCTTCCAGCCTGGTACGGCTTCGAAAATTGGGTAGTAGTAGTTATCCTCGTATTCCTTTCGTGTGGCTGGGTCATAAACTTCATCCGCGGTCTTCTTGTATAAGGCTACCGCTGCATCACTGGCTTCATCTGGATCGTACGCCATTAGCCGAACGCGGTTTTGACGAAACCAATCCCGGTCCGTTCCCATTACTTCCATAACCGTCCGCTGCGGCTGCTTGATGCTTGCTACAGGTGGCTTTGGAAGGACGGGAAGTTTTACAATCTGCTTTTCGGTAAGGCGTCGGGCCAACTTCCACTTGCTCTCAAACCAGTCACTTAAATCCTTTCGGTCTTCATTGGCTCCGAATTTTATCGCCGCCTCATGATTGATGGTTTGCCCGTCGGATTTGCCAAGACCTTTCGTCGATGCGTTTGCGGAGCCAATCACGGCTCCTTTGGAGGTCAAATAGACTTTTGCGTGGAGATCCCGCAGATGCCTCAATCTCACCTTTGGGTTCTTTGCCAAGGCTAGAAGCTGTTCCTTATTGCAAGCTCCACTCCATGGATCGCAGATTATATCGACCCTCGGGCCTTTCGCTTTACCAATTCCGATTTTCTCCGCTGCACCCCAGCCCCAATAGGCGACCGCAAGCCGACACTTATTGCCGCCATCGATGATCTCCTTAACGGCCTTCAGGATTTCTCCGTCCTTTAAGAATTTCGGCATTCTGCACCCCCAAATTTCATGCAGATAGGCTACCCCCTGAACTAGGATTGTCTATCGGTCCAAAGATGGACCAAACCCCAAAACAATGGTGATGACCTCTCCGCCACGGCCATAGCGGCCGTGCCGAAGGGGCCTTCGACCCCTTAAGGGCCTCAGGTAAGCCCGCCGGTTCCAAAGAGACCTTGTCTCTCGTGGCCTGCTCTCGGCCGCAGGCGAATCCTGTCCAACGTCACCCTGCGATTAACCCCTGCTGCATCCTGCGGCGGCCGGCTCGCGGTCAATGGAACCCCCGTCTCGATAGAGCATGCCGGCTGCCCTGAAGGAGACAGCTTATGAAATCGCTATCCGTTCATCTTGATCGTCTTGAGAAAGTCCTCAAGGCCCGCGGCATCCCCTGCAAGCGTCATCAAACCCTGGAAGTCGCTGCCGCCGCGTTCGGCTACCACAACCAGAACGAACTCACCGCTGCTGGCAAGGCGGGCGATCTCAATCCGCCGATGGCCGAGCCCATCGGGGAAGTCGCCCTGCCGTCGGGGGAGACAATCATCGTGGTTCGTGATCCCCTTGCCAACTCCGCCTATGCGGTAGACCAGGCCTTCGTCGACCAAGTGGTTGCCGAGGAGCGCGCCGAGATCTTCGGTCCCACACCTTACGGACACCTTCTCAACCTGTCGCGCCTTCTGGACGATGAGATCCTGCCGCTACAGGCAAGCCTGGACGGCATCGGCGCCTCCGACACCGTGGAAATTCCGCTCTTCATTGGAGAGGTCAGCCATAAGCATGGAGACAACCTCTATGTGATGGCAACACAAGAGGCCCTCGACGCGGAAGTCGCCGATTACTGCCGGTCCAGTCTGTTCAATGACTGGACGTTCCGACCCGGCAACGCGGCAGACGCTGGTGACGATCTTACCAAGCTCTCCGACAAGGAGATCATCCGCCGATACTTCGACGCACCGCACGAAGAATACCTCAACACGTCAACCGACACGCTGAGAGTGCCGCTGCCGCTCCTTCGTGAACTCCTTGGTGTTGTCCCGAGCGCAGTGTCGGAGTCGAAGAAGCCCAGAAGCGAAACGCGGGGTTCGGCGGGCGTCGCACCCCAGTCACTCCCGAGTACTACTCACTCCAATGCTCCGGCATTGATCGCCGGGATCGATAGTGTTTGGGACGATCACCCCGACTATCCGTCCGAGGATTGGAAGTACGAGGTCGAGAACGGCGATACCCGCCGCGGATATTGGGATTGGGTTGCGTCAAAGATCGAAGAGGCAGAGGAACAAGGCGATGAGCCTGAAGATGCCAACGGTCTGCCACCCGTTCACAAATGGGTCTCGGACGAGCCTGATACGTATGCCGGAGGCCTCTTATATACGACCAACGGGTGCTGCGAGTCGGCCCACGGTGGACCGCGTCTTCTCCAAAAACTTGGACTTCAATGGAGCCTCGACGACGACGGCTTCTTCTATCCATTGACCCAGAAGGAAAGCGCGTTCGTGGGCGAGGACGGTATCGCGCTTCCGAACGGCTACTGGCCACACATGGCCTATAGCTGCCTCTATGAAGGCCGGAAGTTCGCGTGCCCCACCATTGAGGTCGGCTATGGCCAGGAAGGCGAGGGAGACCGTATTACGGTGCTCGCGAAGCTCAAGTCATATGCCGAAGAGATCCAACCCCGCCTGCAGGCGATCGGCGGTCACGTCATCGTCGAGGAAGACGAGCCGGACGAGACCAGCCATACACTGCAGGTCCTGATCCCCTTCGACTGGATCGTCCAGAACGCCGCTGACTTCGATGAATGGAAGATCAAGCTTGCCCGTCTGATGATGCCGGCTTCGGGCCCGAAGGTCACTGCAGAGTTTACCCCTCAGGCATGGGTGGGGGATTATGCAATGGCGGTTGATCCGGAAGGTGACACTGTCTGGGACATAACGGCCGAGATCGTAGCCATGGGACGCCAGAAGGCGATGGAGCTCGAGGACGATCAGCACAACACGGACGATCTTCGCTACACCCAGAATGCCCCGAAATGGGTTCAAGACTGGGGTGGTCCATTCCGGGTCGAGGTTGCTGAACAGATCCAAGCCTTCTACGAGGCCGTGGATAAGCAGTCCTAAGCCCTTGGCCTGGTGACCGGCGGGGCTTCGGGAGTGGCGGCAAAACCCGCCGCCGCTCCCTCATTGCGGTTTTAGTGGAAATCCCGCGTTGCAACCCTGATGACCGGAGCCTCCACAATTTGCTCCGGCAATTCTGCCTCCCGCGCATCAACGATCTCCCTTGCGCCCTCCCGGAGGCGGTCGCGGGTACCGATTTTCGCCTCGTCGCCGCGTCCATGGCGCATGCTGAAGGGATCATCCCGGTCGCCGACGCTGCGCAACAGGTCTGACAGGTCGATGAGATGCTCGGCGATCAGGTGGGTTACTCCGCCCTCACGCTGATAGCGTCCCCGCACCGCCATCATGCCGGATGAGAGGATCAAACGGCGCTGCTTCTCGAAAAGGGACGGCCAGACGATGATGTTGGCCACATCAGTCTCATCCTCGATGGTCATGAACATCACGCCCTTCGCCGATCCCGGCTTCTGGCGCACCAGGACCAGACCCGCAATTGTGAGCCGCTGGCCGTCTCGGACGCGACGTAGGGTGGCGCAGCTATGAATCCTTCGCTCCCGTAACTCACCGCGCAGGAAGGCGAGGGGATGCTGCCGCAGGGTCAGACCTTTCGAGCGATAGTCCTCCACCACCTCCCGGCCTTCCGTCATCGGAGTGAGTGCCACTGAGGGTTCGGTACTCTCGGACCGGATGACCCGGTCCCGTTCGTCGGCCGCGGCAAACAGGGGCATGACCTCGTCCGACAGCCCCCGGATTGTCCACAAGGCATCGCGGCGACTTACCCCAAGGGAGCCAAGCGCATCAGCCTCGGCCAGGCGCTCAAGGGCTGACACCGGGATTTCAGCACGCCGCCAAAGCTCCTCGATCGAGCTATAGGGTGTTTCGCCCCTTGCAATCGGGATCATGCCGCCGTCGGCATTAGCGAGCCCTCTCACCATGCGCAGCCCCAGGCGCACCGCAAAGCGGTGCCGGTTGCGCGTCGGCTCCAAGGTACAGTCCCAACGGGAGTAATTGACGTCGACGGGCCTGATCTCGACCCCATGAGCCCTTGCATCCCGTACCAGTTGGGCAGGAGCATAGAAGCCCATCGGCTGGGCATTCAAGATCGCGCAGCAGAACACGTCCGGATGGTGCCGCTTCATCCAAGAGGAGGCATAGGCGATCTTGGCAAACGATGCCGCGTGGCTCTCCGGAAAGCCGTAGGATCCGAAGCCTTCAAGCTGCTTGAAAGTCCGTTCGGCAAATTCCGCATCATAGCCTCGGGTGATCATTCCCTGGACCAGCTTATCCCTAAACTTAGTCACGCCGGCCGTCAGCTTGAACGTCGCCATAGCTCGCCGAAGCTGATCAGCCTCGGAAGGGGTGAATCCGGCACACTCAATGGCAACCCGCATCGCCTGTTCCTGAAACAGGGGCACGCCCAGGGTTTTCTCCAGAACACGCTGCAATTCCGGGCGAGGATATTCCGGCTTTTCGCGGCCCTCCCGTCGGCGCAGGTATGGGTGCACCATATCGCCCTGGATCGGCCCGGGACGGACGATCGCCACCTGGATAACGATGTCATAGAAGTTCGCTGGCTTAACCCGTGGCAGCATCGCCATCTGGGCGCGGCTCTCGATCTGGAACACGCCGACCGTGTCCGCCTTCTGGATCATCTCATAGGTTTTTTGATCATCGAGCGGGATCGACGACAGATCGTGCTCAACCTGCTTGTGCTCCCGCAGGAGATCAAAAGCACGGCGCATGCAGCCGAGCATTCCCAGCCCCAGCACATCGACCTTCATGAACTTCAGGGTATCGATGTCGTTCTTGTCCCATTCGATCACCTGGCGGTTTTCCATCGCTGCCGGTTCAATCGGCACCAAGTCATCAAGACGTTCCTGCGTCAGGACAAAGCCGCCCGGGTGCTGGGAGAGATGGCGCGGCGCTCCGATCAGCTCGGAGGCGAGTTCCAGGGTCATCCGAAGACGCGGGTCGCTCAAATTGAGATTGAGCTCCTTCGCCTCCTTGTCAGTCACACCCTCGTTGCCCCAACCCCAGACAAGACCGGATAATCCTGCCGTGACATCCTCCGGCACGCCCAGCACCTTGCCGACCTCACGGACGGCGCCACGGGCGCGGTAGGTAATCACGACGCCCGTCAGGGCCGCACGGTGCCGGCCATAGGTGTCATAGATCCACTGGATCACCTCCTCACGACGCTCATGCTCGAAATCCACGTCGATGTCCGGTGGCTCCCGGCGCTCCTGAGACACGAACCGCTCAAAGAGCAGATCGTGTTCGGTGGGATTGATGGAGGTGATGCCGAGGACGTAGCAGACGGCGGAGTTCGCAGCCGAGCCCCGCCCCTGACACAAGATCCCCCGAGACTTCGCAAAGCTCACGATCGCATGGACCGTCAGGAAGTAAGGGGCATACCCCAACTCCTCGATCAGATGGAGCTCATGACGGCAGGTCGCCGCCACTACGTCAGGGACACCCTCCGGATAGCGCTTGGCCGCACCCTCCCAGGTTAAGCGCTCGAGTTTCTCCTGGGCGGTCTCGCCGGGGTCCGTCTCCGAGGGATATTGGTACCGCAGCTCGTCCAGGGAGAAGGTGCATTGGTCCAGGATTTCACCGATACGCCAGAACGCCTCTGGATGACGCTCGAAGAGGCGCTGCATCTCTGCCGGATCCTTGAGGAATCGATCGGCATGGCGATCCAGCCGAAACCCGGCTTCATCGATGGTGCACCGCTGGCGGATGCAGGACACCACATCCTGCAGGCGACGGCGGGAGGGGTGATGGTAGAGTACGTCACCCATGGCAACCGTCGGCACCTTCGCCGCCTGGGCCGCTTGCTCCACATAATACAGGCGCGCGTGCTCGTTGGGCGCAAAACGGCGGATGAGAGCCATATAGGCTCGATCCCCGAAGGTCGCCTTCAGCCGCGCGAGGTTCGATTTAAGCTCTTCATCCGCATCGTCGCCGAGGAGAATGGCCAAAAGCCCCTCCTGCCACGCGGTGACATCCTCCCAGGTGAGAAGGCATCGCCCCTTGCCGGCCCGGCTCTTGCCGACGCTCAGCAGCCTGCAGAGGCGCGAATAAGCGGCACGATCCGTCGGATAAACCAGCAGCGAGGTCCCGTCTGTCAGATCCAGTCGGCAACCCACGACAAGCCGGAGACCCGTTTCCCGTGAGGCCTCATACGCCCTCACGATCCCGGCAAGCGAGTTGCGATCGACAATTCCCAGCGCGGTGATCCCAAGGAGCTTCGCCTGCTCGAACAATTCGGCCGGACTGGAGGCTCCTCGCAAAAAGCTGAAGTGGCTGGTGACCTGCAACTCGGCGTACATCAGCCGAAGAACCCATGCATCCACCAGCGACCGCCCTCGGCCATAGGGGCATCGCGGAAGATCCAGAACCGGCCGCCCCGATCGGTTTCGATGCGATAATAGTCCCGAGAGGGGCCATCCTTATCTCCGGCCCACCACTCCGGCGCGATCCGTTCCGGACCATCAGCATGGATCACCTTATGCCGGACCTTGCGCCAGACGATGAGGGCAGGGGGGTGATCCGGGACAAGTGCCGTCGCCACCACGTGCTCCGGCGGATCGAGCAGACGGGGCGGTCGCGGCAAGTTTTCGGGCCAGACTTCCCCAGTCGGCGGAGCGAGCGGTGAGATCCGCTTTACCATCCGCTCAGGCACCAGGGTCTGAACAGGGGCCAGGCGATAGACGCGGGCGCTGCCCACTTTCGCGCTGAGCCGGTCAACAAGACGGCTCAGGTCCACATCCTGCGTTTCAGCGGCATCGATGCCCCTGGCCTCCACCTGCGCTTCGGCGAATGGCTCGACCTTGCTCGCCACAAGAACCATCTCCTCAATGCCGAAGCCTGGATCGATTGTTTCCAGTCGCTCATCAAAGAGTTTCGCAAGGTGGGCGTACTCCCGGGTCGCTTTGGCCGTGCCAACCCGCAGCGAGGCCCCCTTCTGGTCGACCCGGCGGAGGATCAAATCCAATCGCCGCACACCCTGACCTCGTTTGACAAGCTGGCCGCACAGGTCCTCGGCCAAATGCCTGACCACCTGCTGAAGATGCTCCAGCCGGCCAATCGGCTCCGCAAAGGCGCGGCTCGCCATTGCCGTTTCGTGCGGGATCAGCGGGTTGATCGGTTCAAAGGCATGACCCAGCGCCTGGTCGAGCCTGAGCGCCACGTCTTTCCCGAAGCGGCGAACCATCGGCGCCCGGGGCATGGCCGCAAGCTGACCGACACGATCGACCCCAAGCTTTTGCATCGTGGCCACGGTCTGGGAAGGGATCCTCAAGGCGGCGACCGGCAAGGTTGCTACGGCCTCGACACTTCGGCCCACTGGAATAATCCCTCCGCCTCGAAAGCGGGCGGCTGCCCATGCAGTCCCCGGCGCATCGGCAATCGCAGCCTTCGCGTTGATCCCCTGACCCGACAGACGACCCAAGAGGTGCTCAAGCAGCTTCTCCTCGCTGCCAAAGAGATGGGCCACACCCGCGATGTCGATCCAAACTCCGTCCGGCGGATCGAGGGCGACGACCGGTGAAAAGGCGATCGCCCACCGTGCCAACCGCTCCAATGCGGCCCTGTCCTCCTCTGGCGTGGCATCAACCACATGGAGGTTCGGAACACGGGCTTGTGCCTGGGCAATGGGAAGTCCTGGACCGAGACCCAACTCCAATGCCTTGGGGCAGGCGCACCCGATCCGCCGGGCTGATCCGATTGATACGGCCGTGACCAGAGGCTCGTCGGGAGGAGGGCCACCATGCCGCCTGACCCGATCTGTTGACCAGGTCGGAAGATACACGGACACCATCCGCCTCATTCAAACCCCCTGCGCCAACCTTCAGACAAAGCAATCCCGACAGGAGGATCGGCACTACGCGGCCGATTCACTCCAGTTTCGCGGAACATAAGGCGAACGTCGGAGGCGAGGAATAGGATCCCTTTGAACAGGAGTCAGTCCTGTGAATAGCGTGAACAAATCAGGATCATCCATGATTTGTTTACCCTTAACTCAGCGGTCGCCAAATCGCGGAGACACCGTGCCAACTGGGCGAGGGTCTGCTATAAAAGGTGGAAAGTACGCAAATCATTTCTGATTTCAGAAACGAAATTCAGGGGCCTTTCACGCCGATGCAACAGGCAGAACTCGCTTCTCCCGCAGATCCCGTTGTGACATTTATCACCGACGCCTACCGGGCCCTGACGGATCTCGGATTGCGAAATAAGATGATTTCGCTTCCGGCCGCGAGCTCACGTGGGCGTTCGATTGACCTCGCCGTTGATCCAGACTCGTTGGTCTCACTACTCTCACAGCAAGAGACTCGCTGGAAAATCGGATCTGACCAACTGCCGCTGGCTCGAGAGTCCCAACGCTCAGCGGCGGAGCTTCGCCGCTCGATCATATCGTTGATAGCCGATGCGGAGATCGTCGCCAGCGAACAAGGCATCGAAACCCGCCGGCTGGGCATAGGAGCAATCGAGTGGAAGGACGCCGATGGTGAGATCCGAATGGCTCCTTTGTTTACCATGCCAGTAACGGTCGCAAACGACCTCACGATTGCTCAGGCTGGACCTTTAGAGCCGAACGAGACATTTCCACTCTTCGCAGCTTCGTTTGGATGTACGGTTGGGATCGACCCAACAAAACTTCCCTCTCGCGCATTGGCAGTGAAGGCCCACACGGTCGAACCAGTAAAAGCCGGTGGCATAGCAGTTCTGGGGTATAAGGCGCGTGTGAACCTTAACCTCTATGCTGGCAAAAGCGCGGCGATGCACCGAGCCGTGGATCTTTCCGCTCGGCCGCACTTGGCCGAAGTTGGTGCACTTCGTATTCTTGCAGGCCTACATGCAGCGAGCCCGAGAAATCATCTCGAAACATCAAACCTGCATATCGTCGATGCCGACTTAAGCCAGGACGAGGCCGTCACTGCCGCCAGGGCAGGGGAGTCCTTCGTCCTTCAGGGCCCGCCCGGAGCAGGCAAGTCGCAAACTATCGTCAACGTCGTTGCTAATCTGCTTAATGACGGGAAGCGCGTCCTTGTCTCGGCCGAGAAAACCGCCGCATTGGAAGTCATTGCCGATCGCTGGCCGAAGAACGCTCAAAACGTTGTGGGCCCAGTCCTTCTCACTGAGGGAGGAACACCATTGGGACCCGAAGCTCAGTTCGCCGTCGCAACCCCAGCAGTCGCAGCCCTGAAAATTCCTCCTGGCGTCTCATTCGACACCCTGATCGTTGATGAGGCATCTCAGATGAGGCTAGCTCATTCCGCTGTCGTCGCCGCGTTGGCGGACCAGATCATCGTTATTGGTGACTCACAGCAGATGGCGCCGAGCAACCTGTTCGCACGTGTCGGCCAGACCCAAGTTTCGGCAACCATGATCCGTAGTCTCCTGGATCACGCCGTCGCCTCAAACATGCCGTCACGGGTCCTCAAACAGCATTACCGCTCCAAGCACGAGAGCCTCATCCTCTTCTCGAACAAGAACTACTATGGAGGCCAGCTCGATATCATTCCGTCTCCACTGCGCAACGGATCCCTCGGAACTACCTTTAAATTCGTACCCGACGCGATCTACGACCGAGGCGGAGCCGGCGATAACGTTGTTGAAGCAAATGCCTTGATCTCGGATGCACTAGAGATCGCGAAGGAGAACAACTTCCGAAGGAGAAATCCACTGGGGGGCACGCCTCGCTCTGTGGGCATTATCACGCTGAATGAAAATCAGCGCGATCTTATCCTTACCCAGCTTCCGGAAGCGCTGGAAGGACAGGGCCTATCCGAGCTCGACCTAGCCGGAACAAACGGGCACGAGAGGCACTTCGTCAAAGCTCTTGAGAATGTCCAAGGCGATGAGCGCGACATTGTTCTAGTTTCAACAACTTATGGCCGAGACCGGAAGCAACGATTCATCGCCAATCTTGGCGTACTCTCACAGCCTGGGGCTGCGAACCGAGTCAACGTGCTTGCGACCCGCTCGAAATGGAAGACAGTTGTCTACCATTCATTCGACTTGGAGTTGCTAGACGATGCCAACAGTGATGGCGCCCGGGCACTGAGGCGTTACTGGAAAGAATGTCAAAACGGCTCGGTTATCGATCCAGCCATTCTTCCCCTCGAAGCTAACGATCCTAGTGATGATCTCGAGGTAGCTTTCCGCCTGATGCAGAAGCGGCTTAAGTTCGAACGGTACTTCGTTCACAAGTTCCCGCGCTTCTTGGCTGGATTCGAAAAAGATGACCCACAGCGGTACGTCATAAGCTTCTACATCACGGGACTTCATTCGCCTCTGCAAGAGGCTTCGGACATTGCTCGCATCAAGAACGCTGGATGGCAGCTCTGCCGCATCCCGATCGACGAGTGGCGAGCCGACCCAGAGAAAATGGCCGATGGCGTCTACCGCGTCATGTCCAAGGCCTCGCTGGTGAAAATCGACCTGTAGGTAACGCAGATGGGCCGGCCCAACATATTGAAATCGCATGCGGAATCTCCGAACAGGTTCCATAACGTATCTTATGCGAAATTATAACGTTGCGCCTCAACGAACAAGAGATCAGCCTTGAGTCCCTCCCCCAGAGTTCGTGCCTCGATCCGGAAGAAAGTCGACAACCTCACGGCTGTCCTTTCGGCAATGCTGGAGATGACCGAGGACGGTTTTGATTCAATGAAGAAGTTGAAAGTTCAACGTCCCTTCAGACGATCAAAGCTAACGCGGCTTCGCCGAGAGTTCTTAGTCCTCCAGCAAGGCGCACTCGCTGCGGATAATCCGATGCCGGACATCGCTGCAGGCAAAGAGATGGCTGCTGCGATCAGCCAGTTGTACACCCAATTAATGGATGGCCTCGAAGCCCATTATCGAAGTTATACGACGAAGACCGGGAAAGAGCTGCTGAAGGTGCTCAATAGCATGCGGCGGTGCTTCGCATCCGTAGCCCGCGAGGCGCTTCCCTAGACGTATTTAGTCTCACAACCCTTCACAATTCGAAGCGAGAAGAAAATGATCAACTCACCTGAAAGCAATCGGCCTCTCGGCTCAAGAATAGCTGAGATCAACCAAACCTTGAGCGAAATGCTTGCCCGAAACGAGGCGTTGTACGCCATGATGGAGGAGTTGAACCTTAAAGCTCCCTTCGACAGGTCGGACTTCGACTGGACACGGGAGGAGATCACAACATTGCACAACCGCCTCCAAGCAGCGAGCGGTCCAAACTCTCTTGCTGGATTGGTCGTAAACCACGCAAACCTCTTAGGCGCGAAATATCTTCGGCTCGTTGATTGCATTGAAGCGGAAATTGCTCGGCAAGCGCCCGAGCGTGCCAAAGCGCTTAAGGAGTGGCTTACTGGAATCCAACAGCACGACAGTGCAGTTGACACTAAGTCATGTCACTAACTGCCGCGGTTAATAGGAAAATTCGATGAATACCCTCCCTCCCGTGACAGACCTTCACATTGCTCCGCTCTCATCCGACATCCTGATGAATGAGATCGAAACGCTCTGGGGGCTTCAAATCGGCATCCTCGACGAAATCGATGAGCAAATCGAGGCGGCCGAAGACATGGGCGCCGAAACCCACATGTTAGAAACACGGACTGAGGAGTTGCGGGACGAGATAGTGACCACGTTCTCCCGTCTCAGAAGCGCCGGGAACAACGACGCCGCATGGGAACGGGCGTTCCTCCGAGCTGGAGCCTTGTATGAGGAACTTGTCAGCTTTCGCACGCTGGTTAGTTCGGAAGTCATGCTGATCGCAGGGGCAGCCGAACTACAGGAGGCAACCCCGCCACTGGCGTTCCTCCATTAAGGCCTCATCCCAGGCCCTTCCGCTTCGTCAGAGCATCCAGCCGCCCAGAGAAACGATGACAGCCGATTTCGAGTCCCTTTGGGAACGGGTCGAGGCAATTCCTCACCCAGGGCCCGCGCCGAAGCCGCAAGCTTCTACGATCCTCCCGTCACGCCAGGCGCGTTTCTATCGGCGCCTCCTTGATGGCCGCCAGGTCACCCTCGCCCTTGCCTGGACAGCTTTCATCCTTCTCCCGATCCTCAGCATCGCTGGAGGAGACCCAGTATCGCTATGGTCTATTGGAGGGGTCGGACTCCTCTGTCTCTGCTGCGTCCTGGCAATTCCTACAGACACCAGTGCCTTCCAGAAGCGGCTCCAAGCTGCCGAGGCCGAATGGAAGAGCGTCGAGGCCGAATGGGAGCAATGCGCTGGACCGCGATCCTTCGACACCAAGAAACTCCAACTGCTGGACCTCCGGAATGAGTGGAACAGCCTTCCCGATCAGGAAGAGGAGAAGATGGAGGCTCTCAGGGACGTCCAATGGGACACCCAGCGTCAGCAGTTTCTATCAGGGTTCCCAATTCATGAGGCCGATATCTTCAATATAGGTGACCCGCGTCTGAAAGCTCTCCAAGACGCGAAGGTCAAGACGGCAGCCGACATCCCGGCCGAGGAAAACCTTTCGCGCATCCAGGGTATTGGTCCCTCAATCGCGAAAACCTTGGTCGATTGGCGCAGAACGCTGCAGAGCGGATTCCAATTCGATCCTGCCGAGCCACTCCTGCCCGTGCAGGTCGATGGAGTTAAGGCGGATATCGCGGCACAAGCCAGAGATCTGGAACTCCAGCTTAGGCTCGGGATCGCGGACCTCGAGAAAACGCTCGCACGGATCAAGAAGGTTCGCTCGCGTGGCGCAGAAATCTTGAGCCTGGAATTCGACCGATACCAGAAGGCGCGCAACGAGGTATCTCTCCTCTCATAACCGTAGGGCTACGACGCTCGCAATGATCTGCCGCACGAAATTAGCCGCCGAATAGGCGCAAAGCGGCTGGCGTTTACGCTGTTTTAAATCGTAAATTCCAATTAACAGATCGATCCTCTATCGTGCCCATCGCATTCACCTGAATGTAAATCGGCCGCGTCACATGAGGACCTTACGCGATGCATCTCAGCCCTGCCCTTCCAACGGACCGGCGGCTCCCTTCAGGCGAAAGCATCGCTGTTAACCTCAATGCACCCCGGGTGACTGACGAGGCTGGAGTACCATTCCCGCTCGGTGAAATGCTCTCCGATGAGAGCGGCGGAGCCGTCTATCGTGTGCCCGCCGACGGACGGCTTGCGGCCAAAGTCCTCCACGGCAGCCCTAGTGCGCACATGACTGCCCGGCTCAAGGGGATGCTGCAGCTCAACAACAGCGAACTAAGGAAGGTGACGGCCTGGCCGACAACCCTGCTCTATCCGAAGGATAGTCACGAGCCTATCGGGTTCCTGATGCCCTTGGTCAGAGGGCGGTTTCCCATCTCAACGCTCTCCAGCCCTAAGGGGCAGATCGAGCGCTTTCCTAATGCCGATTGGAGATTTCTTGTCAGGGTCTCGATCAATCTTGCTCGGGCATTCAACGCGGTGATCAAAGCCGGGTGCATCGTTGGAAACGTCAACCCTGCCAATATTCTGGTCGGACAGGATGCATCGGTCATTCTCACGGGCTGCGACACCTTCCAGATCGACATGATCGATTCTGTAGTCGGAGAAGCCGCGCAGGTAACGCTGCTTGCCCCCGAACTTCAAGACAAGCCCTTTGGTGGTCTGGTTCGCAGCGTTAACCATGACAATTTTGCCCTGGCTATTCTGATATTCCAGTTACTCTTTGCTGGCCGCCATCCCTTCGCAGGACGCTACCTCGGAGATGGTGACATGCCGATCTCGAGAGCGATCGCTGAGTTTCGCTTCCCATATGGCTCCCGTCGTAGCGTCCATCTAATGGAGCAGCCGCCAAAGACCCCATCCTTGTCAATTGTGGGCCCAGAGTTGGCCGCGTTGTTTGAGCGTGCGTTCGGAAAACCTGCGGTCAAGGGCGGACGCCCGTCAGCGCGCGAGTGGATGGCTGCCCTCAGCCGACTAGAGCAAAATCTGAAGCCATGCCGCTCCGATGGATCCCATTGGCACCACACAGGAACCTCGTGCCCGTGGTGCCGGCTCTCATCCGACAACGGGACGGCCTCAAGTTTCATGGCTGAGGCAGTTGTCTTCGGAGAAAGCGCTGACTTTGAGACCCTCTGGCGGGAAGCCGAAACCCTCGACCCACCAGGTGAGGCGCCCAATGTCCTCAACCTTGACTCGGCTCCCTCGGAAGCGGCTCTAGCAGTCCGCCGCAAAGGGAACCTTGCCCATCTGGCCGCAGTGATCATCGGATTTGGCCTGATTACATTAGGCATCTTCACCAAGATTGAGGCCATTCACCCGATGTGGTTCATCGGTGCTGGGATCCTCGCATTCTTTGTCACCCACGGTCTGTTTGATACCGAGGACGACGAGGCTGCCATCAGGCGTCGCTTAGAGCGAGCAAAGCTCAAGTGGGAAGCTGCCGAGGCCGAGTGGACACTCAGGGCGAGTTCAGAAGAGTTCTCTCGTCAGAAGACCGTCCTTCAGGAGCTTCGCGACGTTTGGGACCAGCTCCCAGCCCTCCGGAACCGCCGCCAAGAGGAGCTCAAAGACAATCATTGGGCGCTGCAAAGGAACCGCTACCTCGATGGCTACCGGATTGCTGAGGCCAGGATAGAGGCTCTGACCACGGAACGGCAGATCTTCCTTGCCTCCTATGGGATCGAGACCGCTGCCGACATCGACATCAAGCGGTTCCACGCCGTCCCCGGCCTGAGCAACCGCCTGCTCGAAAGCCTACTCTCCTGGCGGACTTCCATAGAGCGGGATTTCGTTTATGTCCCTACCCTGCCCGTTGATCCCGCCGACGCCGCCCGGGTCGACCGGGAGATCATGTCCGAAAAGCGCCGGCTTGAAAGCCAGATCCGGAACGGTCTGGCTAGGCTGAAACAGGTCCGAAACGAAATTGAGACTGCGCGAAGGACGCTCAAAGGACCGACCGAAGAGGCCTATCGCTACTATGCTCAGGCCCAGATCGATGCTGCGGTGCTTTCATAAAGGAGTGCACCGCCCTCTTCCCACCCACAAGGGATAGAACAAGATCCACTTAGATCAGGTGATCACGAGATCCACTGACCAGAACCAAACCCCAAAATCTGGATCCGGAGACCTCCCATGATCACTCGGCCCCTTCCGCGTCTGCAGCGGGCCATGAGCCTCGCTGGATTCAGTCAGTCCGAGGCGCATTCGGCCATCTATACTCGCCGGACCTACAGAGATGACTTCCTGGCCGCTGCCGAAGCTATTTGCCACGTCGGCGGCGCCTCGAAGGCGATCCAATTCGCGATCCGGTGCAGGCACATCGATCGACGCCGTCTTCTCTCCTGAGAGATCAAAGTGACGAAAATTAAGGACATTTTCGCCTTGATCCCTGTCAGGGCGTGATCGTCTTTGGAATTATCTCGCACTTAAAGTACAAGTTATTTCGCAAATCATACTTGCGGTGTTCCAGAGCATCCTCTGGGTCGCTTCGAGTATGCCCTCCACTGGGAAGCGAAAGAACCTGAGACCCCTCATCAATGAGCCGCCCCTGCGGCCCGGAGATTGAGATCTCCGAAGTAAGGATTAGCCTACGATGCATTTCGAGCGCCGTTTCACCACAGCAGGGCAGTCGCCCTACGCTGCCCTCGCCTTCCGGCTCGCCACGAGCGAGATCCGCAATCCGGACGGCTCGATCGTCTTCAAGCTCGAGAACATCGAGGTTCCCGAATCCTGGAGCCAGGTCGCAGCGGATGTGCTGGCCCAGAAGTACTTTCGCAAAGCCGGCGTCCCGGCCCGCCTGAAGAAGGTGGAGGAGAACGACGTTCCCTCCTGGCTCTGGCGCTCCGTGCCCGACGAGGCGGCGCTTGGCCAGCTCCCCGAGGATCAGCGCTTCGGTTCCGAGATCTCCTCCAAGCAGGTCTTCGACCGGCTCGCCGGCTGCTGGACCTATTGGGGCTGGAAGGGCGGCTACTTCTCGTCGGAAGAAGATGCCCATGCATTTCATGACGAGTTGCGCTTCATGCTCGCCAATCAGATGGTGGCGCCCAACTCCCCGCAATGGTTCAACACTGGCCTGCACTGGGCCTATGGCATCGACGGTCCGAGCCAGGGTCACTATTACGTGGACTACAAGACCGGAAAGCTGACCAAGTCCAAGTCGTCTTACGAGCATCCGCAACCCCATGCCTGCTTCATCCAGAGCGTCGAGGACGACCTGGTGAACGAGGGCGGCATCATGGACCTTTGGGTGCGCGAGGCGCGCCTGTTCAAGTACGGCTCGGGAACCGGCTCCAACTTCTCCTATCTCAGGGGAGAAGGCGAGAAGCTCTCCGGCGGCGGCCGCTCGTCCGGCCTGATGTCCTTCCTCAAGATCGGTGACCGCGCCGCCGGCGCCATCAAGTCGGGCGGCACCACGCGCCGCGCGGCCAAGATGGTCGTGATCGATGTAGATCACCCCGACATCGAGAGCTACATCGACTGGAAGGTAAAGGAGGAGCAGAAGGTTGCCGCGCTGGTCACGGGCTCCAAACTCGCTTCTAAGCACCTGAAAGCCATCCTGAAGGCCTGCGTGAACTGCGAGGCCGAGGGCGATGCCTGCTTCGATCCGGAGAAGAACCCGGCCCTGAAGAAGGAGATCAAGCTGGCTCGCCGGGTGATGATCCCGGACAATTACATCAACCGCGTGATCCAGTTCGCGCGCCAGGGCTACACCGACATCGACTTCCCGATCTACGACACCGATTGGGATTCGGAAGCCTACCTCACCGTCTCCGGCCAGAACTCCAACAATTCGGTTTCCGTAACTGAGGAGTTCCTCCGCGCTGTTGAGAACGATGCCGACTGGCACCTAACGGCCCGTCGTGGTGGCCATGTCATGAAAACCCTGAAGGCTCGCGACCTGTGGGAGCAGATCGGCCATGCCGCCTGGGCGTCCGCCGATCCGGGCCTGCACTTCAACACCACCATGAACGACTGGCACACCAGCCCTGAGGGTGGCCGCATCCGTGCCTCGAACCCGTGCTCGGAATACATGTTCCTGGACGACACGGCGTGCAACCTCGCCTCCGCCAACCTGCTGCAGTTCCTCGATCGTCAAGGAAGCACCTTCAGCATCGCGGACTTCAAGCATGCTTGCCGCCTCTGGACGGTGGTGCTCGAAATCTCCGTGATGATGGCGCAGTTCCCATCCAAGAAAATCGCGCAGCTCTCCTACGAGTACCGCACGCTCGGCCTCGGCTTCGCAAACATCGGTGGCCTGCTCATGACAATGGGCCTGCCTTACGACTCCGATGAAGGACGAGCCATTGCAGGTGCCCTCACCTCGATCATGACCGGCGTCTCCTATGCTACCTCGGCCGAGATGGCTGGAGAGCTTGGACCGTTCCCTCAATACGAGAAGAATGCCAAGCACATGCTGCGGGTGATGTATAACCACCGCCGCGCAGCCATCGGCGCTCTGGACGGGTACGATGGGTTGTCCACCAGCTTGGTTCCGCTCGACGTGGATACCCTGAATCGTTCCGGACCTCTGAATGAGGCCTGGAACTCCCTCGGCAGCCAGCTTGCCACCGAATCCAAAGAGGCTTGGGAGACAGCGCTGGACCTTGGTAAGAGGTATGGCTACCGCAACGCGCAGGCCACCGTGATCGCGCCCACCGGCACGATCGGCCTCGTGATGGATTGCGACACCACCGGCATCGAGCCTGACTTCGCCCTGGTGAAGTTCAAGAAGCTCGCCGGCGGCGGCTACTTCAAGATCATCAACCGGGCGGTGCCCGACGCCCTGCGGGCGCTCGGCTACCGCGAGCACGAGATCGCCGAGATCGAGGCCTATGCGGTCGGCCACGGCTCCATGAAGCAGGCGCCCGCCATCAACCCGGGCTCCCTGCGCGCCAAGGGTTTCTCGGACGAGAAGATCGACGCGGTGGAGAAGGGCCTGAAATCGGCATTCGACATCAAGTTCGTCTTCAACCGCTGGACTCTGGGCGAGGACTTCCTGACCGGCACGCTCAAGGTGCCGGCGGACAGGCTCAACGATCCGTCCTTCGACCTCTTGTCCTTCCTCGGCTTCTCGAAGGCCGACATCGAGGCCGCGAACATCCACATCTGCGGGGCGATGACGCTGGAAGGCGCGCCGTTCCTCAAGGTGGAGCACTACGCGGTGTTCGACTGCGCCAATCCGTGCGGCAAGATCGGCAAGCGCTATCTCTCGGTCGAGAGCCACATCCGCATGATGGCGGCCGCGCAGCCCTTCATCTCGGGGGCGATCTCCAAGACGATCAACATGCCCAACGACGCCACTGTGGAGGATTGCAAGAACGCCTACATGCTGTCCTGGAAGCTGGGTCTGAAGGCGAACGCCCTCTACCGCGACGGATCCAAGCTCTCGCAGCCCCTGAACTCCGCCCTCATCGCCGATGAGGACCAGGATGCGGACGATGCGGCGGAATCCGTCGCCGCCCTCCCCGCGGCAGCTAAGGTGGCTCAGATCTCTGAGCGCATGGTCGAGAAGGTTGTCGAGCGCATTGTAAAGGTCAGGGACCGTGAGCGCATGCCCGACCGCCGCAAGGGCTACACCCAGAAGGCAACGGTCGGCGGACATCGCGTCTACCTCCGGACTGGCGAATATAATGATGGGCGCCTCGGCGAGATCTTCATCGACATGCACAAGGAAGGCGCCGCCTTCCGGGCCATGATGAACAACTTCGCCATCGCGATCTCGCTGGGCCTGCAATACGGCGTGCCGCTGGAGGAATACGTGGAGGCCTTCACCTTCACGCGCTTCGAGCCGGCCGGCTTCGTCCAGAACAACGACCGGATCAAGTCCGCGACCTCGATCCTCGACTACGTGTTCCGCGAGCTCGCCGTGTCCTATCTCGGCCGCAACGACCTCGCCCACGTCGAGCCGGAGAACGCACCGACGACCGTCGGCCTGGGCAAGAATGACGGCACTTCGTCGGATTCTTCGGGAGTTGTACTCCCGATCTCGCGCGGATTTGTTCGGTCGGATGTGCAGGCGGTTGCCCAGACCGTCGCCATCTCATCGACGGCTATGATCCCTCAAGTCGACGGCAACGCCGCTTTGGCAATGCACCCGATTGAGAGTCTGCCGTTCCAGCCCCCAGCGGTGCGAGAGGAAGGAGAGCTCGCATCGAAAGTGGCATTGGCGAAGAGCCAAGGGTTCATTGGCGAGGCTTGCGGCGCCTGCGGCAGTTTCCAGATGATCCGTGCGGGCAAATGCACCTCATGCACTGCATGCGGCCAAAGCTCAGGATGTGGCTAGGGAGATCAACCCTTAGCTGGCGCCCATAAAGGCGTTGTTTAACCCAATTCTCCGCTCGATATCGCCTATAAGCGTGTCGTGCGGAGAGACCTCATCTGCCTTCATTATGATCCGACGATGCGCAAGTGCTCCAAAACTGGCTCCTATGGAAATCGCACCACATTTAGCCGGAAGCTGAATAGCAAAGTCCGGCGCTGCGCCCTTTTGGGTCAGATCAGACTAGTGCCCCTCGACGGCTCACGGGTGGAATTGATTATCGATGGTTTGTCACACGGACCATTTGACGACACTAGTGCCGCCCTTACCCAGGCATCAGCCCTTAAGATTGTCCGGACCGTGCCGTCCAGGAAGCCGAAGCCTCGGACCGAGCGAACATACGATCTGACCCCAATTCGCGGCTCTGATCACGTTGGTCTGTACATCGATGGAAAATTTGAAGGCGTATTCTCGAGTGCCGCTGCCGCTGGATCCTATGTCGCCGATCGTTGCCGCCCCGGACAATCCATGATGCCTCGGGCCATTCAGGCTGGACGTACAGCGCATATCTAAGGGGACGTAGCCCGTGCATATTATCGATGTCGAGAACCGACCTAGCGTCCTCTACGATGGCAATCGCTTGGTTGCAGTAGGGTCTCGCGAGATGTGCGAGGCCGTCCGCGATGATGCCGTTCAAGACTATATCGCCAGGTGTGAAGACGAACGCCACCGTCTTAAGATCGGAATGCACAGTCCGCGTGTTCAGAGGCAACTCGCTCTGGAATCCGCAGCGGCAAGACCTAGGATCGAGCAGGCGGAACTCTTCGCTTGAACTTAAGATCAGCACATAACGGGGCGCTTGTGCGCGCGCCCCTTTTTTGTACGGATCAACAAACCCCGTTTGCCACACTGATTAACGCGCGATGACCATCATCCGGGGTGCACAAGCCAGCAGGCATTTCGAGACGGCGTCCTTATTAGGACGGGAAATTAAATCCCCAGAATGAAACTGAAACAGCTTGACCGCCAGCGGCGCAAACGGTTTTGTATCCTACCATTCTATTTCGGTTTGATGCATTACAAGTGCGCTCGCTTGCTCCTGCTTCAAGAATGAGAAAGTAATAATATGTCTGCTAGAGCCATCCTTGCCCTCCGCGGAACCGATAAGGACAACGAGTCGTTCCGCGACTACGCAAACAAGGCTGACGGAGAAGGGGCCGTCATCACCTTCTCTTTCATGAATGCGGCCCCGGAAGGAAGCAGCGACAGGAAGGCATCGACCTTCTCGACCTACTCGGCTCAGGAGAAGGCGACGGTCTATGCCGCTCTCGGCTACATCTCCTCGATCGCCAATGTGACTTTCGTCGAATCTGACGCAGCCAATTCTCTGCTCGCCTTCGGTCAGTACGATTTCACCGGAGATATCGTCGGCAGCGGGATGGGCATCTACTACAACAAGGTGCTCGGTAGGTTCGAACAGGGCCAGGTCTGGGCCGACAGTCATATCAAATACAACACCAAGAGCGGCCAGGGCATTCACACCCTTCTCCATGAGATCGGCCATGCTCTTGGACTTCAGCATCCCTTCGAGGGACCGTACGCTCTGAGGGGCAAGGAACTCGCCTCCTCCGCCATGGGCTACGATTATACGGGCCCGGACAACAAGATGGGCGTTTATGACATCATGGCGCTCCAGGAGATCTACGGAACTCCGCAGGTTCGTCTTGGCACCAACACCTACAAGATGGGCAACGACAAGTACATCTTCGATGCCGGCGGGATCGACACGCTCGACGCTTCGGCAGCGAAGTACAAAGTCTCGATCAATCTTGAGCCCGGAAGCTGGAGCTACGTCAACAAGAAGGCGGGTTCTGTTATCTCTGATGGCCAGGTTGTTATCAGCAAGGCGACGGTCATCGAAAACGCCAGAGGCTCGAAGTTCAACGATACGATCACTGGCAACTCCGAGAACAACACTCTCAAGGGCGGCGCCGGGAACGATAAGCTCTATGGTGGCGCCGGCGATGATAAGCTCTATGGGGAGTCGGGCAACGACCTCCTCAGCGGTGGCGACGGAATGGACTACCTATCGGGTGGTGCCGGAAACGACACCATCTGGGGCGGTGCTGGCGCTGATCGGCTCTATGGGGGATCCGGGAAAGACCAGTTCAAGTTCAACTCCTACGGGGACCTTGGCGACCTGAATTCGTTTGATCGGATCTATGATTTTCGGGCGGACGACAAGATCAACTTCCGGAGCTTCGATGCTAACCCGGATGTCGCCGGCCGCCAGAAGATGACCTTCCTCGGCAACTCCACGGGCGACTGGAAGCTGAATGCTAACAAGGCGGGGCAGTTCTACTACAACACTGCCACCGATAACCTCGTTATAGACTCCAACGGAGACGGCGTCGCGGACCACTACATCGGCGTCAAAGGCGTCTCGTCCATGAAGGCCGCCTACTTCATGCTCTAAACCCAAAAGGGGAGGCCTCAGGCCTCCCCTTTCTTGTTTCGGGCATTGGTCTAGAGTGTCTCCGGAGCCGATCCCGGCTCCTTTGAAACAGATCGCGGAAACGTGTGCAGACAGATCTGCTAAAGGCAGCAGACCTCAGGATTCCTAAAACGAACGTTAACGCAATGGCGGCAGAGTAATCCCGCCAAGGCCGTGGGGAATTAGAGGTCGAACAGGAGGTCTGGGCGGTGTAGGGGGAGTTGTATGCATATCACTCCCTTCGCAACTGCACCTCTGGCCGCGGCACACACATTCTCCTTCGCACCTCATCCTGTCGCAGGTCGCTGTTCTAGTGGGTCCGTCTATAGAGAGCCCGAGGCACCCACAAGCAAGCACTCTATTTGGACTCATGCCGACTTTCGATGAGTACTGTGAGCACCTAACCTGACTACACAAAAGCGCCTCGACGTTCACCGAGGCTGAATTGTCCTGCAGAAGCAAAGCAATACATTCTTCGCGAGGACGATCGTGATCATCGAACGGATTTTGAGCGCAGTCTGCGCGGGTTCGGTCTTCATCCGACTGACACTCGGAACCGATTCGTCCGGCTATGCCTGAATTATTTAGACCTTCAACAGCTCTTGCCTCACAGCGACACGATCGGATCGAGTCCAGAATTCCTATGACGCCACCATCCTCTCGTGCATACGAGAGCTCGTATCCTGTTCCAGCGACAGGAAACCGACTGCATTGCTTATTCTTATCTGGCGTATCCTCAGGTACAGGGGTTGGAGCAAGTGTAATGTCGTCAGAATCACTGTTGGAGTCTGACGGAGTTGTAGCAGTGGGTGAAGCAGGCGCTGACCCAGTAGCGTCGCTCTTCTCCTTTTCGGCTAGCTGCTCTTGTAGTTTTTTTATGTTTTCCTGATCTTTTCGGCGCTGTTCTTCGTTTGCATTATCAATTTGAATAGTAACTAATATTGTAACTGCGGCTCCAAGTACGACAATGGGAGCAGCAGGCCCGGTGGCGGTAGCGGCTGTGACCAACCCAAGTATAAATGCAGTCCCATATTTTATGTTGTTCAGGGTCTGAGACGCATAAGGGTTGTTGACACATTCTGCAGGTTTCGCCTTGGCGATTACGTTATTCACGCACTGTCGATAGTGATCCTTTGCAGAATTGCCCCAACTGCCTATGTCGTCGCTGATATCCGGAACTTGGCCGCCGCCCCTTCCGCACGAACCCAGAAACGCAGACGGATTTGAAGGATCGAAGCTTGCAGGTGTCGCGCTCGGTCCTCCAGATACGCTACGCATCCGAACAAAGAGAGATTGCGCAAGATCTCTCTCTGTCGGCAAACCACAACTGGATGCCAGGAGTTTTGCGTATCTTTCCAACGAGTCGAGGAGAGTCAGTTTTGCTTCGGCATTTGTAAGATGATGATTGTTCTGAAACCGGGCAGTAATCGAACCCATGGGAGCAGGAATAAAATTACTTGGTGGTTCTCCACAAGCGGTCCGCCGAGCTCGCTCTGCGTTAGCCTGAAAGTTTGTGAATTCCTGATCGGTTGCTCCGATTGCCTTGAACCACTTCTTCAAAAGAACAGTCTGTGCTGCTGCGGCTCCCATCGAGTAGCAGTAATATTGATCAATCAGCACCTTGGCATTGGCCTGAGTCAGGACTCCGTTTGGTTGTCCCCTGGCAGGCACGATCGGCATTATGACAGCAAGAACGCAAGCCAGAATAATGATCTGAAGCATGATCGTCCCCTTACTTGGGATGCGTCAGTCAAATCACGGCGCGTGGATGATTCTGATCCTGTCGATGCATAGCGTCAATGACTTATCTCAGTGGGCCCGAGTGCCGTGTGGGGGCGGTCAAGATATTAGTCATCGGATACAAAATGCTAGATTTAAACCGCGGGATTTCGGCTTTGCTTGAGAGATTGTGCCAGCAGATCACAACGATCGGGCGCCGCCGCTGGACAGTGGTCAGGGGTGACGGTACATCCGCGCCACCCCTCAACCACGTCAGCCGAGTGCCCCACATCCCGGTTGCTGCCTTGATATCGCCGACATGGTTAACGTTCGGTTAATTCCGAGCACTCAAGGCGGAATTTTCGGCTTTATTTCTTCCGCAAAGCTTGGCAATTTGGGTCATCAAGATCCCCGAAAAGTAGAAATCAAATGACGCCCGTCCGTCTCGTACGAACGGCCAAGCTTTGGGTGCTGAAAGTGCACCTGAAAGGAGTTCGAATTGCGCTTTGATATTGTCGCCGACGTCCATGGACACGCATCCAAGCTTACCGCCCTCCTCTCCAAGCTGGGCTATAAGCTCAAGAACGGCATCTGGCAGCATCAGGACCGGACGCTGGTCAGCGTGGGCGACCTCATCGACCGTGGCCCCGAGCAACTCGAAACCGTTCGGATCCTCCGGCAGATGAGAGACGAAGGCTTTGCCCTGGTGACGATGGGCAACCATGAGCACAATGCCATCGGCTGGTTCCTCACCGATCCCAACGAGCCCTCTCGGCCGCTCCGGGCGCACAGTGCCAAGAATCGCAACCAGCATCAGGCATTCCTAGAGGCCGTCGGCGAGGGCTCTCCTCTCCACCGGGAAACGGTCGAGTGGTTCATGACCCTGCCCCTCTGGTGGGAGACTGATGGCCTTCGGGTCATTCATGCCTGCTGGCATGCTCGCGAAATCGCCATCATGAGGAACTTCGTCAATCAGGACGCTTCGCTCACAGAGGATGGCATCTATGCCTCTTTCGCCAAGGGGCATCCGGCGCACAACGCCGTCGAGATCCTTCTAAAAGGCCTTGAGATCGCCCTCCCCGCAGGCGTATCGTTCTTCGATAAGGATGGCCATGAGCGAACCAACACTCGCATCCGCTGGTGGGACGATGTGGCTACCACCTACAGGAGCGCTGCTCTCGTCGATCCAGAGACAACCGCTCTCCTGCCGGATATCGAACTCGGCCCCGAGGATCGCTTGGAGTACGACCACGCCGCCTCGGTAGTCTTTGGGCATTACTGGCTTCAAGGAAATCCGGGCCTGACTGACCGGCGCCGGCTCTGCCTCGACTACTCCGTCGCGAAGGGTGGCCATCTCGCCGCATATCAGTGGGACGGTGAAGCGGAACTCGACCCCAGCAAGCTGGTGTACGTCAGCTAGAGCGGAGCGCAGGCCCGAGAACGTGAGCCTGCGTCACCTCCCGACGTATAAAGATTCTATGCACCAAACAAGGGATTTGATCGCTTAGGCGTCGGATTAACCCTGGTGCTTAAAACGCTTCAAACCGATTGTAGTTAGGCTGGATCCGAATTAAAAGTCACAACAGTGAAGGTCTCGATTTGACTTTCCTATGGCGGATTGGATGCCCAGCCCTCTAGGCCCGATCCAAAGGCATGATGCCGCCCCGCCATACCGGTGCGAACCCGGTATATCGATATCTCAATCGACATTTTTAATCTGGTTCGAGTTCAAGCACTTTGTGGCAGCTGAGGCTCGGAGGTTAACGCGGGCGTCCTATGCTGACCGTTTCTGAGTTTGTCTTCACAGAGCGATCTGCTCTTTTGATCGCGATGGAGGTTGCGACCCTTGCTGTCGCCTGTCTTACGTGCGTCCATCAGTGGACACAGGCAGGCAAAATCCGGGGTTCCAAACGATTTGTCCTCAGAGGCGTGGCAATCGCGGCCGCGCTCTTCGGCCTATGGTCGACCTACTGGGTCGGAACCAGAGTGGTAGCGCCCCCTCCCCCAGATGGATTTGGGATCAGCTTAACCCTCCTGGCCTTCGTCACAGGTGTCGTTCTCACCGGAATTGGCGCCGGCATGAGCATCCGGGATCGTTGGAACCGGACCCGTGATCTTGTGACTGGCCTTGAGAACCGGGCCAACTTCATTGACAGGCTCGATCGTGAAATTGCCGTCCACCAGGCCAGGAACCAACAGCTGGCAATTCTCTGCCTCGACATCGACGGCTTCAAGGACATTAACGACCTCTATGGTCATACGACCGGCGACCATACCCTTCGGGATGTTGCCAGCAAGCTGGCGACGGTACTGAGCCGCGGGCAGATCCTTGCGCGGCTTGGCGGCGACGAATTCGCGGTTCTCATGCCCAATATTGAAAGCCCGACGGAAGTCCGCCTCCTTGCAGAGCGGCTGCAGAAGGCAGTTGCTGCCGGCCTTCAGGTCGAAGACCTTCCCGGGTCCGTGTCCGTGAGCATCGGCATTGCCTTGTATCCCACCGATGCCAGTGACCGGGCCGAGTTGCTCTCCTGCGCCGATACCGCTCTTCACCGGGTCAAGGAGGAAACGAGCGGGTCCTGCCGCTTCTTCGATCCAACGATGGGTGACAAGCTCCGCGAGCGCCGGACCATCGAACAGGATCTCCGCCAAGCCATTCAGGACGATCAACTCTACCTCGTTTACCAGCCCCAGGCGAAGATCGGCACCGGGGAGGTGACGGGCTTTGAAGCGCTGTTGCGGTGGAAACATCCCGTCCGTGATGACCTCTCACCCGGGCTCTTCATACCGATTGCGGAAGAGAGCAGCCTTATACTCACCTTAGGCGAATGGGTCTTACGCACAGCCTGCCGTGAGGCAGCAAGCTGGACGCGACCGCTCACGATCGCGGTCAATGTTTCTGCGCGGCAGCTTATTGATGAGGGACTGGCCGAGTTGGTCGAAAGCATTCTGGCTGACACCAGGCTCTCTCCAGAGCGCCTCGAGATCGAGGTGACCGAGACAGCCCTTATCAGTGATCCCAGCCGAGCCCGCCAAACGCTCAATAGGCTCAAGGCGCTGGGCGTCACCATTGCCATGGACGATTTCGGAACCGGCTATTCCTCTTTGTCGAATGTGCGGGAGTTTCCGCTCGACAAGATCAAAATCGACCGATCCTTCATCAAGGCGGTTCATGCCAATAAGCAGGCCGCCGCGATCGTCCGGGCCGTGCGCCTGTTGTGCGATGGTCTCGGCCTGCCCGTGATCGCCGAAGGAGTCGAGACAGCAGACGAACTCCACTTCCTCGTCAAGGAAGGGTTCACCGACGCTCAGGGCTACCTCCTGGGAGCTCCTGTGCCTGCCAGTGATATTGGACCCCTGGTCTTCGACAATGTCATTCCGCTGCCGAGCGCACGCATTCGCATAGTCAGCGAGGCGGCAATCTAATGATCATCAGTGGTCTGAGAGCGATGAGAGCCATGAGCAAGAGGGCGCCCAACCGTGCGCGATCCCTCAACAGGCTCAAGATTGTCCTGGTGCTCCTCGGCGCCGGCTTCATCATCGGGGCCGCGTACTTCCTATGGCTTATCGCCGACCGCCAGGACAAATTGGCAGGAGTTTCGCGCCTGGATGTGGCGTGGGTGGCGAACAAGGCCGAATCTGAATTCTTCCGCCTTCAGCATTCCCTCCTTGCCTATCGCACCGGTGACAGCGGCGTGACTGCTGACGATGTCATCCTCAGGTTCGACATCGTTCAGAGCCGCTTCAACATGCTGAAGGATGGAAACTTCGGTACCTTCATCCAAAGTAGCCAAGACACCAAGGCGGCGGCTGATCGGATCGAGGAGATCCGCAGAGCCGCAGAGCCACTCATCTACAGCATCGACAAGTCCGGTGCGGCCGTTCAAGCAACCGCGATACTAGAGCCCATTGCAACGATCCTGCCGCATCTTGTCGGCGTGGCGAACCAATATGTTGCCGACCTGATTACCGAGAATCATGTCGCCCTGATGGGCTTGCATCGCACCTTCACATTCATGATGATTGGGATGATCCTCTGCGGCTTCGGGCTGATCGCCTTCATGAAGTGGCAGAATGATCTGTTGGAGGGCGCCCATGACGAGGTTCAGGATCTGGCCAAGAACCTGACGCACCTGGCCCACCACGACGCCCTGACCGGACTGACCAATCGGGTTCTGTTCCGCCAGCGTTTGGACGCGGACCTCGACAGGCTCCGTACCCACGGCGAGGCGCTGACGGTCCTGTATCTCGATCTGGACGGCTTCAAGCAGGTTAACGACAAGCTCGGTCACGCTGCCGGTGATGAATTGCTGCGGATCGTTGCGAAACGTCTTCAGAACGCAATCCGGGCTGATGATATCCCGGCCCGTCGTGGTGGCGATGAATTCGCCGTCCTGCTCAGGGATCCTGTTTCGATTGATATTGCCGAGACAATCTCCCAGCGGATCATCGCAGCGATAAGCGCACCGATCGGGCTGGATCGCCAGGAGATCACAATCGGAACGAGCATCGGGATCTTCATGGCGAAGGATCCCCAATTGACCCGCGACGAAATCATGCGAGGTGCGGACAAGGCTTTGTATCAGGCGAAGTCCGAGGGTCGGGGACGATACCGCTCATTCGATATTGTCCCGCTGCCGGATCAACAGGTCGCTTAAGAAAAAGGCCGGTCCTCACGGACCGGCCTCTTCCATTACGCGGCATCGTCGGCCGCAGTGTCGCCCGTATCATTGGCCTGAAGATCGTGCATGAGCAGGCCTGCATTCTCGCGGATCTTACCCTCGATCTGGGCTGCGATTTCCGGATTCTCCTTCAGGAAGGTCTTGGAGTTCTCACGGCCCTGTCCGAGGCGCTGGCTGTCGTACGAGAACCAGGCGCCCGACTTCTCGACGACGCCAGCCTTCACGCCGAGGTCGATGAGCTCGCCCATCTTCGAGACACCTTCTCCGAACATGATGTCGAACTCGACCTGCTTGAAGGGCGGAGCGACCTTGTTCTTGACCACCTTCACCCGCACCTGGTTGCCGATCGGCTCATCGCGATCCTTCAGGGTCGAGATCCGGCGGATGTCGAGACGAACAGAAGCGTAGAACTTCAGGGCGTTGCCACCCGTCGTGGTCTCCGGGCTGCCGTAGGTCACGCCGATCTTCATGCGGATCTGGTTGATGAAGATCACCAGCGTGTTCGTCCGGTTGATGGAACCGGTCAGCTTCCGCAACGCCTGGCTCATGAGACGGGCCTGAAGGCCGGGGCGGCTCTCACCCATCTCGCCTTCAATTTCGGCCTTCGGGGTCAGGGCAGCGACGGAGTCGATGATCACGACATCGATCGCGCCCGAACGCACCATCGTGTCGGCAATTTCCAGCGCCTGCTCGCCATGATCCGGCTGGGAGACGATGAGATCGTCAAGGTTCACGCCCAGCTTGCGGGCATAGACTGGGTCGAGCGCATGCTCGGCGTCGATGAAGGCGCAAACACCGCCCTTCTTCTGGGCCTCGGCAATGGCGTGGAGCGTGAGTGTCGTCTTGCCCGAAGACTCCGGCCCATAGATCTCGACGATCCGGCCCTTGGGAAGACCGCCAACACCAAGGGCGATGTCCAAGCCCAGCGAGCCGGTCGAAATCGTCTCGACCTCGACAACCTGATCGCCGCCGAGGCGCATGATTGCGCCCTTGCCGAAGGCGCGTTCGATCTGCGCGACCGCTGTCTCGATCGCCTTCTTCTTATCCAAGCTCATAAAGGCTCCGCACGTCGTGATTTGGGATCGTGGGACCCTATCTCGATCCGCGGTGAAAGACCAGAACAAATCAAGAACTGCGCCACTTTGTCGGGGACAAAGCTTGGCTGGATCGCCGGATCGGGAGCACTTCAGCCTTATCTCAGATAGTGGAGCTTTGCAGCGCTGCCCTCATGCATCCTCCTCCCATGTGGTCTGGAAGCCTTAGGCGATCAGGAGTAAAATCGGCGTGTGGTGACGGATTGAGACCGTCGGCCACGGGCAGTCCCTTTCTAAGGGAGGACGCCATGATCTCCAGACGCAGATCGATCTTTGCTGCCGCCACTGCAGCGTTCACTCTGGTATTGGCATTCAGTGTCCCAGCCACCGCGAGACTTGCCTCAAACAGGCTTGCGTCAAACCGGCTCGCAAGTAACGCCTTAAGCGATAAAGCCACGTTTGATGCCCAAGCCGTGACCATTACGCACGTCGTACTCCCGGACGGAACGGCTTTCGCTGTCCGGTAAGGCAAGGCGGCAGCCGTGAGGCTCCCGGTCCTCGCGCTTGTGATGACTCTCATGGCGGCAATCAGCCTTCCGTCGCCGAGTTATTCGCAAATTGCAAAGAGCGACATTCAGGCTGTCGGGACCGAGTTCAGAATGACGTTGCCGGATGGGCGCATCCTAACGAGCGCCCAGCTGATTGGCGCTGTCCTGTCGATCGCAAGCCCTGATAACAGACGGCAGAAAGTTCGCATTGAGGCGGTTGAGCCGGATCCGAGCGACCCGGATCACGACATCCAGTTACACACGCTGTCGGTCCAGGATCCGAACACCGGCGCCTGGACCAATCTTTGCCTGCCCGGTCCAGACGGGATAGCCAAGGCATTTCCCCTAAGCGGCGTGTGGACGAAGGATGGGCGCCATCTGCGTGACGAACACGCCTTCGCGTTAATCTGTACAGGTGGAGCAATCGGCAAGTGCGTGCGATGGGGCTATAAGCCTTGGCGCTCTGCTGCGACTGGCGAGTCCTTATGGGACTATCACCAAGCCTGCGTGCGAATGGTTCGGGCTGATTACGGTGGAGATGGGGTCGGTCATACGCGCGATGACACGCCGATTGATGTCTATGATAGGCTTGGCATCCTCCAACCCACCCCGGATCCAGGTCCTCTAGGGTTTGAGGCTGCATGGGGAGTCGGCGGAGCGATCTGCGTTCGAAAACCCCGGATTCCTGGAAGCGTTTCGCTGGAAGAACTGGAGCGGACATATCCTCGCCTGATCGGCCAAACGGGAGAGCGGTGCCAGGAAGACAACCGAGAACAAGCCACGCTGATCTACAATCGATCGTAATGCCTGCGACATGCCAAGGTTGTCGACACGTCTGGACGACGCCGGCTTGGAAAAGTCTCAGCTTCAAAATTCCCTATAGATCCATTGTTGTCCTCCACTCACAGCGCCAAAGATAGCTGCGGGGTTTCGGATTCCTCGTCCGTATTCAAAGTGGACAGAGAGACCCCAAGGAGCCGAACCGCCTTTGGGAAGGGAACCAAAGCCGACAGAAGTTCAAACGACGCGGCCTCGAGCGCCGCCCTGCCCTCCACCATACTCGCCAGGGTTCGGCTGCGGGTGATCTGGTGAAAGTCCGCATACTTCACCTTGAGCGTCACCGTACGGCCCCTCACCCCGGTCTGATCGCAATGGCGCCAAACCTTATCGATGATCGGCTGGAGCGCCGTCTTCATAGCTTCCAACTCAGTCAGATCGCTCGAGAATGTGTTCTCGGCTCCAACGGACTTCCGGATCCGGTCTGGGCGCACCGGACGATGGTCGACCCCTCTAGCAAGCCAGTAATAGTAGCTCCCAGCCTTGCCGAACCGCTCCTGCAGAAATTCCAGCGACCGCCCCTTCAGGTCGAGCCCCGTGAAAATGCCGAGCCTGTTGAACTTCGCAGCGGTCGCAGGGCCGATCCCATGAAATTTCTGGATCGGAAGCTGCTCCATAAACGCCGGCCCCATCTCGGGCGTGATGACGAACATACCGTTGGGCTTACGCTGATCCGACGCCATCTTTGCCAGAAATTTTTGGTATGATATACCAACCGACGCAGTCAGCCCTGTCTCCTGAAAGATCTTCGCTCGGATCTCACGCGCAACTTGCGTTGCATACGGAATGCCCTTCAGGTTCTCGGTGACATCAAGATAAGCCTCGTCCAGCGAGAGGGGCTCCACCAAGGGCGTGTACTCGTGGAAGATCTCTCGGATTTGCAGGGAGACTTGCTTATAGACGTCGAAGCGTGGCTTCACGAAGATCAGATCGGGGCACTTGCGGCGCGCCGTCACCGACGGCATCGCAGAATGGACGCCGAAGCGGCGCGCCTCATAGCTGGCAGCCGCCACCACGCCCCGCTCTCTCGAGCCGCCCACCGCGACGGGCTTCCCCCGGAACTCTGGATTGTCCCGCTGCTCTACACTGGCGAAGAAGGCATCCATGTCACAATGTATCACGCGACGATCGGCAATGACCTCGCCCGTTACGGCTTCTTCCGGCCTCGGATCGGCAATGACTGGATCAAGGGTGAAGTCCAACGTGGTCCCCACGAATGGATACAGGCTATCAGGTCACCTTAGTAATAGCATTGCCTGTTCTTCATTTGTACTCCCCACCTAGGATTTCCACCTGTTTCCTGTCGGGCCGCCGTTTTTGAGATCGTTTTCGATCAATCCCCGAAAATCTCAGGAGCGTCCGATGTCCGCTGACAAGCATAAGGGCTTGGCCATACGCACTGCCTACCTCCGCCTTGCGGCCTCCCGCGGCGAGGCTGGCTTTGCCGTTCAGGTCAAATGGGCCTACGCCGTCACTTCGTATGTCGAGGATCTTCTGAAACTCGGACACCTGCGCCGCACCAGGCAACCCGCCGGCAGCCGGAAACGCGTCACCTGTATGGTGATTACGCCGAGCGGCGAGAAGTGCCTTCACGACACCCTCGCCCGCCGCGGGCAGGACTTCGGCCCGATCTCCCTCATCCGGACCGTCGATCCACGAAAGATCCGAAAAGAGGAGCGGCGCAAGCTCGCAACCGAGGCTGCCGGATACACGAGCCGCCGCGTCTACACCGGCATCCGCCATTTGGATGCTGCGCTGGCGGCTCGCCACCTCGAGCGGATCAGACGGGCCCTCGCCGGTTCCGCCTCATCCCTCTCCACGCAAGCAATCGCCTGAGGAGTTCCATGAACCTTGCTGTCCCGGCTGCCCTCGGTCTTCTGTTCGCCTGCCTGTTGTGGGTCTGGATCCGGTCCTCTGCAAAGCACGCCATCAATCCACGAAATCTCTGCGTGATCGACGGCGACACCGTCTGGATTCTCGGGCCGGATCGATCCGTCGCGGAAAAGGTCCGGCTCCAGAACGTGAACGCGCCCGAACTCCGGCGCCCGCGCTCCCGCAGGGAGCTCAACAAGGCTGTTGCCGCGACTGAGTTCCTTCGGGATACAATCGAACGGGCTCGCTCCGCCACCATCCGCAGGAGGGGCAAGGATCGATACGGGCGAACCCTCGCCCGTATCGCAATCGACGGCTCCGACCTGGGCCGCCTCCTTGTCCGCGCTGGCCATGCCAAACGCTGGACCTGACCAGTTTCTTATCCCTACGCTGCAGCGGAGCGACGGCCGGCCTTCTTTGCGGGCTTCTTCCCCTGGGCACCGAGGCCCATGCTCTTGGCCATCTGGGAACGCTGCTGAGAATAATTCGGGGCGACCATCGGATAGTCGTGGGGCAGACCCCACTTGAGGCGGTATTCCTCCGGCGTCAGGCCCACTCCCCTCAGGTGCCGCTTCAGGGTCCGATACTGGCGGCCATCCTCCAGGCTGATCAGATAGTCCGGCGTGATTGTCTTTTTGATTGGCAGCCGCGGCTGCAGGGGCTCTGCCGTCTTGATCTCCGCAGGACCACTCTGGATCGTGGCGAACGCCTTATGCACGTTCTCGATCAGCGTCGGAATGTCCTGCCGGACCAGGGAATTGTTCGCCACATAGGCAGTCACGACATCTGCCGTCATCTGAAGAAGGTCGTTGCTCGTCGATGCGGTGGCGACTTCAGGGGTGTTCATAGAGATACTCTCTTCGGTTCTAAGCAGTCCGGAGGGTATAGGGGCGTGGTTCTGATAGGACCACCTTCAAAGGGATGCTCAGGCTGGAGCAAAAGGCTATTGGGATCTTCCATCAGCGTTTGTGTTCTATCCGGGATCTGCTGTGTTCTTGGACTTGCGGTCAACGGACCAGTTCGGCACCTAAAATTGCGGGGCAGTTAAACCCCGGGAAGGCATTTATCTTCCAATTGGCTCTATTCCAAGCCGCATCGTTGATTTTTCAAGCGCGGCTCTGGAAGGATCGATCGGTTAGAGCAAGGCTATTGGCGTGTTCCAGTGGCGTTCGTGTTCTAGTCGGGATCTGCTGTGTTTTGGATTGGCGGTCAACGAACCAGTTTCAGGGCGAAAAATGGCGTCTATTCTAAACCCCGTAAGGCGTTCAAATCGGTCGGAGAAATCCTCCTAATCTGTTGTTCTCTTTCTTCTTTGATGGCCTCGAAATCGGTTCAAAAGATCAGGAAAACCCCCGAAGGATGCTCAGGACAAGGCAGTCAGGCGGGAGTAGCTGATCCAACACGAGAGTAGAGTACATGATCGCGATCGACACGACCTCCCGGTATGGCACCGTCGCCCAGCTGCGCGACCGTTACCGCCGCATGTATGAGCCGACCCACGGCGCTCTCAAGTCGATGAGCCTCAATCTCATTTCCAGCGAAAACCGGGCGACGCTCGTCCTCGGCTTCGCCTCCGCAGGGCAGGCTCGGAAGATGACCGCTGAAATTGCCTTCGATCCGGGCGAGACGACTGTTGCCAGCCTCGCCTCGCGCTGGCACTAGCCTCGGAACTAGGGGCCGCTCCGGCGGCCCCTGATTGCTTCGCAGCCATTTCCAATCCGAGACCTCCCGCATGTTCGATAATCATTTTCTGCGTGATGCTGCCGGCCGCCTGGTCGTTCAGGCCTACATCGATGGCGCTTGCTCTGGGAATCCTGGTCCCGGCGGCTTCGGCGTCGTCATCCTGGATAGGCACGGCAATGCCCATTCCCTCTCCGGTTTCGGCGGCTCGCAGACAACGAACAACAAGATGGAGCTTTCGGCCGCCATCGCGCTGCTTGATCATTTTAAGGCGGAGGAGTGCAGCTTCACCATCCATGCCGACAGCCAGTATGTGATCAAGGGCATCACGGAATGGATCGTCAATTGGAAGCGCAACAACTGGCGCAACGCCCAGAAGAAGCCGGTCGAAAACCAAGATCTCTGGCAGGAACTCGACCGCCTCGCGTCGAAGCAGCAGATCAAATGGCAGTGGGTCCGCGGCCATAACGGCAACCAGTACAATGAGATGGCCGATCAGCTGGCCGTCAACGCTGGCCGCGGCACCGTCCTGGAGCCGGATTGGAGTGGCGCGGACGAACAAAAGCGCCCCTCGCCGCCGAAGATCCAGTTTCCGGTGAAATCGCCCGAGGAACAGATCATCGCGCAACTCGAACGAGCACTGGCGACAGGCTCACCCGCTGATCTCAGAGACGCCGCCCAGGCTGCCCTCGACCTCCTGAAATCCCGCTAACCGCACGCCCAAGGACAGTCATGACGACGTATGCATCCCAGGCTCTGGTCTGGGCACGATCCCGCTCGCTTCAATCTCTGAAGGCTAAACTCGACGCCGCGCCCGTGCTGGCCGCCGTTGTGGCATTTCTCGTGTTGGCCTTTGTCGACCTAATCTTCGACACCTCGCTTGCTTTCGTCTTTATGATCCTAACCGTGGTGCCGGCGGCGTACTACTTCGTCGCGGACCGGGTGCGACCGAGTCCCGTTCAGAAGCGCCTGGGGACTCTTGCAAGCTCCTCGTTCCAGAGGTTCGTGTCACTCGCCGAGATCACGGTCGAGCCGCCCCTCGTTCAGAAGAAAGCGGGTCTCCTCCTCATGATCGACCGGCGATCCCGCCAGGTTTCGGATCGTATGGAGGTTTACCGCCTCGTCCAGGAAGGATCGCTCAAGAACAAGTTCTTGGTGCCCTCGACCATCCGGTTTCATCGCGACGGCGTTGCTGAGATCGAGATCAGCCGCAATGACCTGATCCCAGTAAGGATCAGAATTGACCTTCGGCGCGGCTTCAATCGGGTCACCCTCCGGGAGACGGTACCCGACGAAACGAATCCGTACGTGAACCAGGTCCGCCGATACCTCTTGGACATCCCGCTCGACAGCATCGCCGAGATCCGGAAGGCGAGGATAAAGATCGCCCAGTTCCTCAAGGTCGACACCTGTCCAGCAGAAGAGCGTCCCAACAGGACTGCAGCGATGGCTTTCGCCAACGACCGGCTCGATACCCGCAAGAAGGAGCTTTTCGGCGAATGACTGATGGCAAACTCATCACGCGCGAGGAAGGGAGGTTCCTCGTTTCTCTGCTCCTGTTCATGCCTTCCTGCGCCGCCGTGACGGTCGCACTTGTTGCGCTTATCGGCCTCTTGGTCGACTAACCCCCTCAGATGTCCGAAAGACCATCCATGATCAGTCCGCAGTCCATCCACTCCGCCGAAGCAGTTCTCGAAGCACTCGCAGGCACAACTCGCGCCGGTCTCGCCATCGAAACGTACGAGCGCACGGCTGGAATGGTCGGCGACACGGGTATCCAGATCTGGCACCTGATCCTGTCCCTCATGGATCTATGTGAGGCCCAGGGATCGCATTTCGATGTGCTCCTCCAGAAGGCCCAAAGGGCGTTCGCCAACGACATGGCAGGTAAGCCCGATACCCAGGTTCAATTTTTGCTCTTCGACCTCATGGCCCTTTGCAAATCAAAGGACATTGATTTCGCCGAAATCATTTCAAACGTCCGGGCCGAGCGCCCGATCATCAACGGAGATCCTACCGATGCTTGATCGACAGCAAGCGCGTTCTGAGATTTTGGAGGCCGTTCGGGAGATGGCCAGGGAATACCCGCAGGCCGAATACGGTACCGCGCGTGAGCAGTCCGGGCTACTTGGCCGCATCAAGCGGATCTGCGAGAACATCATGCCTACCGCTCGCCTGTGCTGGGAGTTTGTTGGGTTAGATCGTTCAAAGCTGGTCGACGAGTTCACCTTCACCCAGGAGGACCTGAGGAAGGCCAGCCCTGGCAAGCTGTACCCGCATCAGGAGAAGGCCTTAAAGGCGCTTCGGCAGACCAGCCAAACCATCCTTCAGGTCCGGTAAGTCTCCCGGATTAAGGGATGCAGAACCATTGCATCCGGGTGACCTTGTCCTTCCAGATGTAAGTCCACGTCAGAATGCTCGTGCCGGTGTTGAAGTAGAAGGCATGCGGGAAACCGGCCCTCACACCAGCCCCGAATACTCCGGTAGCGTCCTTCCTGACCAAGAAGCTATCGCCCTTCGGGTCGAAGACATCGCCCTTCTTGGTCCCGAAGCTCCATTCCGGTTCGCCTGGGCTGTAGCGCGAATACATATGCACTTCGTGGGCATTCTCATTGATGACGAAGCGATCAACCGAACCCATGCGCTCTGCCTCGACAGGATCGCTAATCAGTGCACAGCCGAGCGTCAGCGCCGAGACGGGGCCGCCTGCAAATCCCAAAAAAGCAGCCAAGAAGAAGCACTTCGAATTCATACTCTCGTCCCGTTATCGCTGAAGCCGTCGCCGTCTCAGAAATCCTTTGTCTACCAAACGGGTTCCTTACACAATCCGGCTCCGCTCTCTGGGGCTTCAAGGCCTTGATTGTTAACACCACTTGTTCCAACCCCGACAGAGCACCCGATGAACACCACAACCGATCTTCCCACTGGCGAAGTGCGAGCCTATTGCGACCTTCATCGGCGCTGCAGCTCCCTCAAAGCAATGACCGGTGAGAAAAAGGGGAAGGTGGTCGCGAAGCCAAAACAGGTTGTACTTCAGGACGTACGCTTCGAGGTGAGCCAGGCAGGCCTCCGCCGGACCCGCGAGGAAAATGTCCGAAGCGTACATGCGTTCGCTCGGGGGCATGTCCGTGACCAGGACGTTGCTGCCGTGCGTGATCATCCGGATGCCGTCCAAATCCGATACAACCCGCACAAGTTCGACACCTTCGTCCGTGCCGATACTCTAGAGCCCGTCGCAACCGCCCAGGTGTTCGCAATTGACGGCAAGCTCTCGTACGCCCTCGGCGTTGCCTGATCCCATCGCCCTTTCGACATCAGTTCATCGCTGGAGTACCCCATGAACGCTCGTTCGCCTGTTCTGGTGACAGAGGCCGACATCCTCCAAGCCTTGCCGGTCTTGACCTATGATGAGATCCGAGCTGCCTCAGGATGGAGCCGGGGCAAGATTTACAATCTTGCTTTGAAGCATAATGCCCGCAAGACCGAGGCCCGTATCCGTGAGCGGGTTACGGAGCGCAAAGCCCGCCAGCTCGAGAGCCTCGCTGCCCTCATCGATACCACCGCAAAGGCGGATGTTCTCGATTATCTGGACTCCTTACCTGACGGAGCGGCTCGCCTGATTCTGAGCTCAATTCCCTATAATGTCGGGAAAAGATACGGTGATGGAGCTTCTGCGGACCAGATGGCCTTCGTCTATTTCATGGGCTGGACAATGCAGGTCATCTCAGAATGCGCCCGCATCCTAAAGGACGGCGGCACCCTGTTCCTTCAAGTCGGATCGACCCGAGACGAAACGGGAGGCCTTGCCCCACTCGATGCGCTCCTGTTCGAACCGCTGAAGAAGACTGGCCTTACATTTCAGTCCAGGGTGATTTGGACACAGCCGCACGGTCTCACGCCCCGCGGCCGCTTGGCGGAGCGTCATGAGACTGCTCTAGTATTCTCGAAGGGGCCGAGCCCTGTTTTCAACCCGACACCGGCTCGGAAGCCGCAAAAAGGGCCAGGCAAGCGGGCTTTTAAAGGGAAGCACAAAGGAAAACTCTCTTCCCACCCATTAGGTGCCTGGCCGTCTAATGTTTGGGACGATATCGGCAATGTCGGCCACAATCATCCTGAACGGACCGGCCATCCCGCGCAGTTTCCCTTAGAACTCGCCCGCCGGGCGGTCCTCGTCTATTCGATGCCCGGGGATCTCATCATCGACCCTTTCTCCGGATCGGGGACAACCCATGTCGCCTGCCGTGAGACGGGACGGAGCTTTTCCGGGTGCGACCTATTCTATGAGGACCTTAGGGCAAAGCGCCTCGCATCGGTGGAGCCGGATCTCGTCTCACACCTCCCTGGCGTCTCCGACGAGACGCTTGCCGTCTGGCAGGCGGAGGCTCGCCGCGTCGATGCGCCGGCCCAGACCAACCTTCTCGACTTTCTCCCCTAATGAGGGCCGACCGATGAGACGCCACATCAAGCTCACCGAGCTTACGCATATTCCGACTCCGAAGTCGGATACCTACGGCCCAGTCCTGATGGAGCAGGCCCGGACCGCGCAAGTAAAAAAGAACCTTCGCTGGGACAATGCCCTAGGCATCCTCAGGGATGACGACATTGGCATGAGAGCGCGGTTCGTAAACCAGTCCGATCACGAACCGCATGACAATGAGGAAGACGTCATGCAGTGGGTCTTTGCCTCATCCATCAAGAACTCGGCGAGCCGGATCAGCCGCGGCTTTGAACCCTAGCGGATAACCGCGGCTTAAGGCATTCACGCTACATAGTTCATTGAACGCCCGGTTTCGGACTGAGCAAACCTCCTAGCGATCGATGCCGCTCTACCTCAACACGCTCTTCGCCCAAGCTAATGTCCCGCCCTCGGACATTCGTCTTCTGAGGCACAAAGACCCTCGCTCGGCCAGAGGGCGGACGCCGTACGAGCTATGGAGGGACGATAGGCCTGCCTTCGAGCTGTACCAGGGCACTCAGAGCTTTGGAAATAGGCCGAAGCTGCAGACAGGCTATTGGGCATCCTTCGTGGTCACTCCGGCCGGGGAAACTCTCCTCGCCGGTTTTTACCGATGCCGCTATTTAGGACCCTCCACGGGGGACCGAGTTTGGCCCCATGCCGACGGGATCGATCTTGCCGGCACCTGCGACATCTACGATCTCGCTCTGGAGGAGCAACTCAACGACCTCGCCGGCCGCCTCGTGATTGATTGGGGCGCCTCAGAACGCGCCTGGATCCAGCGGGCCGACAATCAGAACAAGGCCGTTCTTGAAATCCGGGCAGCATTCCAAGAGCCTGAGTTTCCCGGGTTCGGCCGCTTCCTTTCACCCCTCTCGACGCTCGAAGGACTCCCGCTCTCCTGGCGGACTGCCCTTTCGAACTCCCGCGGGGTTTATCTCCTGACTTGTCCCAAGACCAAGGAGCAATATGTCGGCGCGGCCTATGGCGAAAGTGGGTTCTACGGCCGCTGGCTCGCCTACGTTAACGGCGGCCACGGCGGTAACGTTGCCCTCCGGAGCCGAGATCCCAGCGACTACCAGGTTTCCATTCTAGAAGTCGCCGGCTCTGCCAGCACGGTCGAGAACATCATCGGTATGGAAGATCTCTGGAAACGCAAGCTCCAAAGCCGAGAAATGGGCCTGAACCGGAATTAGGCCATTCATTATTTCGAATTAAATTGCTTGCAGACGAATTGTTAAAGCGGAGATCAGAGCAAGGGATCGAATTCGATCTTTTGGAAAACCCCAGGAACTTCGATGATTCGAGAAATTCGCGGCAATGCTCTTCAGACCGAGGCGATGATCATCGGTCAGGGCACAAATTGCATCGGCGCAATGGGCAAGGGCTTCGCCGAGGCCATTGCCGACACCTGGCCCCACGTCAAACGCGAGTTCAAGCGGCTCCATAGCTCGGTGCCGACCGTCCGCGGCACTCGTCCGAACACGTCCGTTGCTCCCTCACTGCTTGGTACCGTTCAGTTCGTCGGCGTGACCGAGGTGGGACTCCGCCGGCGGCTGCGCCCTAATCTGGCGGCCATCGCCAACCTTTTCATCCAGTTAGAAGTCGGTACCGACCGCCGCCGCGTCGAATACGACGCCGTGCGCTCCTCGCTCACCTCGGCCCGGGATCAGATGCTGGCAGGCATCATTCTGGATTCGCGCCGTCCTGATGAGGTCATTCACCCGACGTCACTCGCCCTCCCCCGGATTGGCGCCGGACTTTCTGGCGGCGACTGGCCGATGATCAGGGCCATCATCGATGAGGTCTTCCGAGCCTCCCCGATCGACGTCACGATCTACGTGCAATAAGGAGCCGACAGCTGATGCCCGTCCAAGCCGCTGCAGCCCTTAGCCGTCAGTCTCGCCACGACCGTCGGATCGGCCGTGCTGAGGCAGTCATCCCACACGGGGATTACTGCTACCGCATCACCAGCGTCGCCACAGGGGCAGACGGAGCGCCGTCCCTGAAAACCCAGTGCTGTCCGTACTGGAAGGGCCGAAAGGATCGACCCGAGCAACGCTTTGGATACTGCCGCCTCCTTAAGGTTGGGGACTACACCCATGGCCGCACGCCCGATGGGAAGCCGCGTGCCACCTCGCTCCTCTGGGACCAAGTCAAAGAGTGCGGCCTCAATTCCGAGCCGGTCGCCATCAGCAGCTAACCGCTTACAGAAAGTTTGACCCATGCAATTTGAGGAGATGGCAGCTGCCCTCGAAGCCTCCGGCCGCTATCGCGTCCTGCGCGAGCTGGTCACCGATCCGGAAGCGTTCCGCCCTGCCCCCGATCCGAAAGATCTCCCGGTCGGACAGCACTTTGGCCTCTATGTGGATACGGAGACCACCTCGCTCGATCCCAGGAGTGGTGACATCATCGAGCTTGCCATGGTTCCGTTTACCTTCACGGATGACGGTGAGATCATTGAGATCTTCCAGCCGTTCCAGCAGCTGCAGCAACCGTCCCAGCCGATCCCCGCCGCTATCACTGAGCTGACTGGTATCGATGACAGCATGGTTCAGGGGAAAATCATCGACCTTGATGCCGTCGTTGGCCTCGTCTCAGCCACCGAAATCTGTGTGGCGCACAAGGCCGCCTTCGATCGCCGCTGGCTGGAAAAGCTGTCGCCGATCTTCACCACGAAGCCCTGGGCCTGTTCCCTTTATGAGGTCCCTTGGAAAGACGAAGGCTTTGAGAGCGCGACACTCAGCTACATCGGCATGAAAAGCGGGTTCTTCTTCAAGGCACATAGGGCCGCGCAAGATTGCCTCGCCGCCCTCCAGATCCTCAGGCTTCCCCTTCCGAAGTCTGGACGCTCCCCGATCTCCTACCTGCTGCAGGCCTCCAGAGCGATAACCTGCCGCGTGAAAGCGCCCAACACACCCTATGAGCGAAAGGACCTTCTCAAAGCGCGGTCCTACCGCTGGTCGGATGGATCGGACGGCTCACAGAAAGCGTGGTGGATCGACGTTCCCGAAGAGAAGCTCCAGGAGGAAATCACCTTCCTGCAGTCGCAAATCTATCTGCGCCCAGTCGATCCTCCCGTGCGCCGGATCACCGCCCTGGAACGGTTTTCCGCAAGAGCCGATTGAAGCCAAGATCTGAGGACCGGCGGAATTCAAATCGCTGGAATCCCCGAAAGGAAAAGGGAATGGACGATCTCGCTGAAATGCTCGTGAAGCCCCGGCTCGCCTCGATCGGGATGGCGGTTCTTGCCGCCAACCTTGAGCCTGTCCCTCCTTACGCCTTCGTCCTGGATCGTGGCATGGACCCTGAGGAGCGGCTTGAAAACGCAATCCTCTGGAAGGCTCTCAAGGATCGCGCCGGATCGCAGATCAAGGCCTATGACGATGTGGGGAAGGTCCCGGAGGGCGTCACCCATATCTTCGGACGAGCCGGCCATCGCAGTGATCTTTTCCGTGACGGCCTGAAGTACCCGGGCCCGAATGAAAAGACCCTGCCCTATTGGACAATGCCGGGCTTCCTTGAACTCGCCGGCCGGTCCACCAAGCTCTGCGACCTCGATCAGGCGGACGCTGAAGTCCAGCGGCTCCACTTGGAGGGCAAGGATGCGTTTGTGAAGGCCACGCGGGACAAGTATTTCACCAAGCAGGTTCCCGTCGGCACCTCGCTCTGGCAAGCCTTGGATGCCCTGGTTTACTCCTTCATCGACGAGGAAGCCTGCCTGCTGGTGCAGGAATACGTCGAGATGACGTATGAATACCGACTCTTCATTGTCGATGGACAGGTCGTAACGGGCGCCGGATGCATCCCGTGGAAGACGCCGTTGGACAACATCGCCCTTTATGACCCGGCGATGATCGAGCATCGCGGAGATATTAAGGTAGGCGGACCCGCGATGTCCAACCTCCGGCTCGACCAATATCTCTCTTTCGCATCAGAGGCGGTCGACCAGCTCGGAGGTGGCAGCTTCGTTCTAGATGTCGCCATGATCAATGGCGAGGTCGGGATCATCGAGCTGAATCCGATGCGGCTGGGTCAGGTTGGGCTCTACGCGGCCAGAGTTCCTGCTCTTGTTGATGCGGTTCTGGCGCATTTCGGGTAAGCTGCTCTTCAGCATACCTCCTACACAGGCGAATCCTTTGACAGATCCTCCCTCAAAGGAACATTCCCCACGCATCAGCGCCGAAGAAATAGAAGAACGTCGCCGGGTAGTCGAAGCCGCAGCCCATAGCAGCCTCATGTCAGGTGCGAAACGCGACCCACGGACGGATCCCATCTTCGACGCATTCGTACGCGGCGAAATCGAACTGTCGGACATGATACCGATGATCAAGAAAGCACTAGGCGTTAAACAATAGGCGCCCAATAGAAAGGGCCGGCGATCCTGGTTCACGCCGACCCGTTGGCCCCATTATGTATCGCGGTCTGGTCAGTGCCGCTTGCCAGCCTCGCCGATCAGGCGGCCGATCCGCTTGTTGTCCACGAACCCGGCCTCAACCTCGCGCAGTTCCAGGAGGAGCCGGACTTCCAGGGGCAGGCTCTCGTCCGCCAGAAGGGCCGCTGTCAGCTGCTCCCGCGCCTCGGCGACATCCGTCTGAGAGACAAAGCCAGCCTTCACATCGGCCAGGACGTTCATTGCTCCGGAAACTACGCTCATTTTGAATTCCTCTTCTTCAGTGGGGGGCAGGTTGCAGGCCCTTCCTGCAACCCTGCCTCTCCGGCGAGGAGCGGAGGGTGGGTGCAAGTCCCGGTGCAGAGCCCGAGACGAAGTCCGAGGCGTGCCGATGGGTGCGCAACGCGGTTGCTCCGGAGCCGCAGGCGATGGTGCGACCGACTTGCTGCATCCCGGAGGACAAAGCGGCGGCTTGCAGGGAGGTGAGGCAGAGCCTCCCTTCCTGGAACGGGGTGACGACTCCAGGTCTATCGCTGCAGTTCGTCCGAGATGAAATTCCGGCTTCTGGACCAGATTAAATACCCCGCTCATGGGTGCATGTTCCTCCTTTGTTCTCGCTCTGGATCACACCCGATTTCCCTCCCGTCAATTCTGGTTAACGAATTATCCCCGCTATCCCACGCAGTGATGTTCGGCCTTCGGCCGCCAAGTTCTGGCCTGAGGGCGTGCCGCCCTCCCCGGCCCATAGCGTGGAGATCGTCTGACCCGAAACGGGTCAGCCATTCTGGAAGCAAGAAGCCGTATTTATCCTCCTGGAAAGGACACTTCGATGGTCATTCTTTCACCTGAGGATGCCGCGCGCCGGTATCTCACGCTGTATGATGGAGACATCGCTCGAGACGGCCACCTCGAAGCTCTGGGTGACAACGAAACCGAACCTTCGAGAGCGGCTCAGAAGTTCGCACGCGAGTACGAGGACCAAGCGAGCCCTGAAGACTTCGCACGGTATTTAGAGGTCTTAGATCAGCTCCTGAAAGAAGGGGGAAACTCTGCTTCAGGAAATCCCCAATGAAACATATGACGTGTATCGATTTCGAGGTTGAGACACGCACGGTCACCCTCAACGAAAAGCATTGCATGCTCCTGTCGGACTGCCTGCGTCACGTCATGGAATCCGACGGCGGACGAGAGAGATTTACGGCTCTGTTCGACGTTTTCCACGGTAAGGAGGGAACATTCACTCTCACCATTGCGAAATGGTACGAGGTCGAACATGCCGTGATGGCGCTGGAAGGCTTGTTACAAGAAACTCTCTCTTATGAGACGTTTCCGGAGCGTCATCGCGCTTTCGAGGAAATCCACCGCCTTATCGACGGCGAGGCCTAACAGTCTTCTTGCAATAGATGTCCGGCCCACGGCCGCCAATATGGCCCTGAGGGCGCGTCGCCCTCCATGCTACGGCACAAGGATGTTCTGACCCAGAATGGGTCAGCCATTCCAGAAGCTGGATGCCTAATTCCCCGGATCAGAAGTTTTCGACCCCCAAAGTTGAAGGGCTCTAAGCCAACAATTCAGGCGGAAGGGTAAAGACGAAAATCCCCAAAAGATCAGCATCAATCGAACAGCTAGGTCGGAAGGGAAGACTTCAAAATCCCCAAAACGAAAAGAGGCGGAGCTCAACCGCCCAGACGACACCGATCGGTCACCTGAGACAGGGACCACATCATCACCAGCCTTTGGCACAACAAGAGAGAAAGCCAATCATGGACACGGCAGTGAACGACAACCAGGTTTCGAATAACGTCTCTGGCACTCAGGTTTCCCAGGATCGCTCCCCGGCATTTCCGGTGCGCGGCCACCTGTCGGCAGTCGAGGTCTCTAAGGACAAGAACGACAAGCCCTATGCGAAGGCCAAGCTGACCTTCACTCGTCGCAAGGACAACCGCGAAGTGACCGTCACGACGATGGCTTTCGGCAAGGCCTTCGACAGCACGCAGCACCTCTTTCAGGAGGGCCCGGTCGCCCTCTACGGCACTTTCGAGCGCAACGTCTTCCGCGTGATCAGCGAGGCGCTGCCGCCGAAGGAGCAAACAGCGGCCTGATCCATAGCCCCCGGATCTCGGCCAGCTTGGGAAAAGCCACCTTGGTTAAGGTGGCTTTTCTTTTGAACGAATTTGTAAACCTCCGAACCATTTCAAAACTCCTTGGTTTCTCCCCCTCAACAGGAACCGGACACCCAAGGACGAAATCCCCGAGGATAAAGATGGCTGCGAGCCCGCTCGTATATCTCGATATCGATGGCGTCATCGTCACAGATCGGTCAACGAAACTCGGCGGCGCCGGCTACATACCGCCTGGGTCCGCCGCTATGGTTGTCGATATCCTCGACCAAACAGGTGCGCGTCTGGTTGTCGCAAGCACCTGGCGCCGCGACGCCGACTGCCGGGATAAGCTGGCTAAGGCCGGGATTGGTCAGGATCGTTATTTCATAGATTGGCGGACGCCAGATCTTCTCCCGGAGGAAGAGATTGCTGACGTTCCGATCCGAGGCTCCGAGATCGATCGTCATCTGCAGCGCCACCGGCCTGCTCGGTACGTCATCATTGATGATGATCCAGGCATGCTGCCGCACCAGAAGCATTTCCACATTCAGGTTGACCCTAGCATCGGGCTCACATGGACCGATGCGGAGACAGCAATCGCCCTATTGCGCGGGTAGCGGAGTGCCAACTCCCAGGATCTGAATTCCAGGCTCAGTCCGAGATGAAAGGGATGAATTGAAAATCCCCAAAATCAAGGAGAGCCACGATGTCCGGTTACGATCGTTTTTCGTCTCAGGAAGCTGCCAACATCCAGGCCTTCGGTTCTGACGTAAAGGACGCAACCGTCCTGCCCGAAGGCAACGGCTTCGTGGTCCAGGTCGAGACGGCCCAGGGCGACTTCTTCTCCCTCCCCCACACCTCCTACGCAGCCGCGTCGGCCACGGCCGAGCGGCTCCTCTGCGCCTAATCGCTTTTCACGGAAAGGAAACACGATGCCGGATCATTACCGCGTCATCGATCGAGAAGGCAGCCGCCGGATCGAGTCACGCCAGCTTGCCAGATCGACGGCCTCCACGAAGCCTGGGTTCCTGCGGCTGTTCTATTCGCTGAATCCGAAGGCAACGCGTGGGTACTTCGGGGTTCGGCTCCACGACGATGGCGCCGACATCCTTGATGGAAACGGCAACACGGCCACGACCTTCATGCGGGTTCGGCCCAGCGAGCTCGGCCGATACCAGAACCACTGACCATGTCGGGATTGGTTTACCCGCCTCTGCTACGGTGGAGGCTGGAGAACTGGCCAAAGTCCCCTGACCAGGGGGACACAGCCTCTTCAGCCTTACAGCCGCAGGATTCCGCAGTCATGGCAGACCCCCGTGAAACCCTTCTCGTCGCTTACGACGCCCTGATCGCGGCTCGGAAGCACAAGGAGGAACTACTTCCTGCGCGGATCAAGACCCTGAAAACCGATCCGGAATGGACCGAAGCCGTGGCGCGGGAAATCGCCTGCCATACCGCTTTCGATCTCTGTGCTCTTGCTTTCTGTAAGGAACTGCGACGTGAATCTGCCCAGAATGATGCTTCACCTCCCCGCGACGGGAGAGTTGCTCGACGTAAAAGCTCTCGAGGAGGGTGAGATCCTCGGCCTGAACGAAGGAGGCCATCTCCTCCAGTGGGGTGTGGAAATTGGGATCTACACACCTCAGGAGACGCCCGAGGAGTTTGGAGCTCACAACGTTCGCCCCCACGAACTCCGTCGGCTCAAGTTACAGGTCGAGGGGCCGACGGCCGATCTCCTCTATCCCCTCAGCACCCAGGACAAGAACACGGTCATCGCGGCTCTTTTCCATTACCATGAAGATGGCTTGGGGGAGCCCTTCAAGCGGTCGAATGAGGTCCATCTCCTGGCCTCCGGAGAGGCCGAGGACCTCAACGAGGATATCTCGCTGGATCAGGACGGGGTTCAAGAACTGCTCGACCGTCTGAGGCATTCGGATGGGGTGGTCCCGCACGCTCCGCCCCCCGTCCCGTTCGATCCAGCAGAACTCAGCCACCATGATCTCTGCCTCGCCCTCGAGGAAATGCGCCGCCGGGGCTGGGCGGTGGCCGCCTATGATGTCAACGACGTTGACGCCCTGATCAGTGATAGCATCGAGCTGGCCCCCACTGATGAAGAAATTCGGACCTGGTTGAAGGACAACCAGGACGATCTTCAGGACCGCATGTGCGCAGCGATGCACGAGGCGATCAACGCCGAGTGGAACCGTCGCGGCGGCTAAGAGGTAGCCTCACAGCCACGATCTAGCGTCGGCCAGACCGACCACCAGCGCGGGAGGATTCATCCTCCCGCGCCGCATTCGTTTGCCTTCCCTTCAACGGAGATCTCGGACCATGGCATACCCCCCGATTGCAGTCGCAAATACGCTGATCGCTCGCCACGCCGCTTCTGGCGGTATCACTCACAAGCGGATCCAGACGCTCTGCTATCTCCTGTATGGCTGGTCGATCCCGATCCTTGGAAAGCCGCTCCTGACCGAAGCCCCGGAGGTCTGGAGCGAGGGTCCAGTCTTCGGCCGCCTGTTCGCTCAGTTGTCATCCTACGGGGATGCTCCGATCACCGAGCCGGTTCAGGTCAAGGGGTGCCCGGCCGTGCCGGATGAGGACACGATCACCCACGAACTCATCGAATGGGTGGACGAGCGCCACGCCGGGCTGCCCGAGGCCAGCCTGAGCCTCCTCGCGCACGGTCCAAACTCACCGTGGCGGCGGGTGGCCGAAGAGCATCACTTCCTCCTGTCCGCGCCCGTCGAGATCCCCCAGGCGGTGATTGCCCATCACTTCACCGCCCAGGCGCGGCAGGTTTCGCTCATCCAGTAGAGCCACCGCACTCTGGGACCCGATCGATGGTCGGGTCCACCTTGTCCCAGCCGATTTAAGTCCACGGAGGCTCCGTTGCCGAAAAACCCTGGCGTATTCACCGAACAAGGCCTCGCGTCCCTGAAAGGGAGCATCGCTGCAATCTGCAGATACCCCTACAATGGCGAACGCTCATTCGTCGGATTTGCCACCAACGTGGGCGGCGGAGCCTTCGCGACGATCTCAGATGGCAAGATCAAACTCCCTTGGGAGCAGTGGAAAGGGGCTGGCCCCTATCACGATCTTCGCATCCACCTTCTGGACGGCACCGGACGAGTTTACTGGGTCGACTGGGTCTATGAGACCCCCGTTCTCCCGATCGCCGTCCTCCAGGTCCGCGGCGATGAGATTGAGCGCTGGCCCAATCCTGAGATCGCCACCATCGCGGCCATGAATGGCAAAAACCACGTATGGCGCATCGGCTATGCCGATGGTGTCTTCGGGGATAGCACTCTCAATCTTAACACGCTCGGAAGCGAGCCGCCCCATGTCGTTAAAGCCGGCTGGATCTCCACCCACCCGACGATGACGTACTTCCGCGACGGTGCCGACGCCGCGTTTGGAGGCAAGCACACGATCGCAGCCCATGTGTGCTTCGATTATCCGAACCGGAGCGATCTGGGCGGTCCAGTCGTCGACAATGAAGGACGCCTTGCCGGAGTGCTGGTAGGAGCCGATCTAGGATCCCAGGAGACCCATGTCGGGGCATATGTCCCTGCTCAGATGATCATGCCCTTTGTTGGGGCTGGTCGCGCCGCCAAGATCTATCACCAGTTCCATGGGGCACTTTACTCGGTTCTGCACCAGATCGACGAGCAAGAGGCTGCGGCTTCCGCAGCTTAGGAAGCATGGATTTTCTATCCAACTGAGAATGCGCAGAAGGGGAAGTTGAAATCCCCAATAGAAGAAAGTGGCCTTGAGAGGAGGCAACAATGAAGCTCTAGATCAAATCAACGTCCCAGCCCAGAGTGGCTTTCTGACATATACCTGCCTCATCCGTTGGTCCTTTTGACCGTTCTGCAGGGCTTCAAAACAAGTATCCTTTTTGGCCAGGTGCTCGCAACGAGACCTCAGCCTCTGATCGTCGCTGACGCGGACCCAAGATCCACGGGTCTAAAACATCGGATAGTATGGGCACCGCTCAAGGGCTCGCTACCTCTCGGGCGTCGAAGGTGGGTTGGCATCCCAGGATCACCGCCAATCAGATTTTTAATTCATTTGAGAATGTGAAGAAGGGGAAGTTGAAATCCCCGCAAAATCGACCTCAGAGGAGGTTAAGATGAAACGTTAGATACGCTAGCTGCTTCCGACATTGATAGTCGACAACATACCTGCCTCATCTGTTGGCCCATTGGCCGTACTGCAGGAACTCTTTGACCAAAGTAGCCTTTTGGCCAGGTACACGGCGGACATGTAACCCGACCGTTGCCTCAGCCTCTGATCATCGCTGACGCGGATCCATGACCCACGGATCTAAAACGCCGGGTAGCACTGAGCACCGCTGACGGGCTCCCTATCTCATCAGGGACGAGGGTGGATCGACCTCCAACTTAAAGGTCACCTAACGAAAGAAGCCGCGAGAGTGCCACATGGGCCCTACGAATCTCGCGGCTTCTTTTGTGCTCGTTGAGCCAAACCCCAAAAGCCACCCCGGTCAACCTCTACTCAGTCTGCGAGGCAAGTTTCCAGCGCGGTGGGTGTCCGGACGTTTCTTGGATTCAGAAAAGATCAGCGAAGAGGAAAAGGTTCAATCCCCGAAAGGGAATCAGATTTCCTCAGATCAAAAATGAGCAAGGCTCGTTTCAATCCCCAAAATAAGGATCAGTTCGATGACAAACGCTGCCAACATCTCCGCCGTTTCCACCGTCGCCAACGACAACGCCCAGAAGCAGCGCACCTACCCGCGCATGGTCACGCCGAAGACGATCAAGGAGGGCTCGAACAAGAACGGCACGCCGTTTGTCAGCTTCGTCGGCGAGTACACCCGCCGCGGCGCCAGCAAGCCCTCGACGATGCTGCACACCGCGAGCGGAAAATCTCTCGATGCGATCCGCGAGCAGCTCAAGGAAGGCCAGCCGATCCGCGTCTTCGGCATCTTCGAGACCCTGCCGGCCACGGAGGAGCGCAAGGAATCCAGCGTGTTCCGCATCATCGGCCTGTCGACGCCGCGTGAGACGGCTCCGGAGGCAGCCGCCCAGACCGAGATGAAGGAAGCCGCGTAATCGGCTTTCGCCACCTAGGGTCGGCGCAGGCGCTAGCCTGCCACGGCGCACGCGGCGTGCCGACCCTGCCACCTCCGCTCCAGACAGGTAGGTTCTGGTGAAATATCTCCTGGCAAAGTTCTACTACTGGCTTGCCGCCTCGACCAATGATCCCGGCAAGGCATCGAGCTATCTTGATCGGTCGCACGATCTCGATCATCGCGCCGACCCCCAACACCAGGTTGAGGATGACGGCTCCGACGAGGAACCGCTGCCCGCAGCCTAAGGGCACCCGATGCCGGAAACAAAAGCCGCCCTCTCGGGCGGCTTTTTTCATGTGCGCTGCGAGGACGGTCTCGCTGGTGTGAGTGAATGGAGGTCAACATGGTTGCACAGCTGATGCGCTTTGCCCTGGGAGTCGTATTCCCGCTGGCTGTCGTGGGATATGCCCTCAGCAAGGGCGTCTGACCTGATGGGACTTCTCGCAAAATCCGTCCGATTTGAGGGGATGGAGCAAACCAATGCCGGCCAACCCAGCCGATGGGAGGGGCGTGTCTCGTTGCTATCCATCAGCGAGAAGCTGACGGTGGAATACGGCCGACAAGCAGGAGCTTTGACGGTCACGGTCGGAGACGACGAAGAGACCGTCCACCTTGAGACACGCTCCCCCTTCGATGCTCAATGGGAGGAGATCACGCCGGCGGTGCAGGCTATCGCCGCCGTTTCCCTCCTGGCCGAATTGTCCGACGTCGACTTTGTCGACCCGGACGACCTTCCTTGACACAGTTATCGAGGAACCTTTGATTTAGGACTTCGTCCAAAGCTCTTTTTCTCGATCGTGAAGATCGAACCAGGGTGATTTCGAAATCCCCGAAAGGAAAAGGGCTCGCCGATGTCTCGCATCTATAATGAAATTCGTGGTCAGCGCCTCGCCATCTCGGAGATTGAGACCGCCCAGTACAACCTGTCCAAAGAGCGCTGCGAAGCCCGGAAATCCGTTCAGGCCGATATCCGCGCCCTCTTTCAGAACCTTCCCGCAGGCCTGCGGCACCTCACGCACGCGTTTTTGGCCGCCGAGGGCAATCGCTACCTGCTGATCGACCTCGACGGTCCTGAGGGCGGGATTGTCAATGGTGCCCGCACCCGCTTCACCCTCATCGACATCTGCCCGAGCCTCGCCGGGCTCGCTGCCTGGGACGTCGCCCGCGATGAATTCCTGGGGGAGGTGAACGAGTTCTCGTTCCGTGACTCTACCTTCTGGCCGGACTGGATGGTCTATTCCGACCACCCCCAGAAGCGGAAGGTATGGACGGACGGCGCGTTCCACGCCGGCGTGAAGTCGGGCTACTTCGGGAAGATCCTGCTTCCGGTGGCGGGCCCTGCCCTCGCACACCCGGCTTTCGCCTGCTTGGCGGACTACGCCAGGTCCGTGATTGAGCGCAAGGATGCCAACATGGAGCATCTGCGCGCCTTCGACGCTAGGTTCGACGCCTATGATGCTCAGATTGAGGAGATCGAGCGGAAGGCCGAAGCCTTCGCTCGGACCGAGGGCCAGGACCCGGAGGTCCTGACGGCTCACAACGGTGAGCTCGCTGGCCTGATCCGGACCATGGATTGGACCTACGACATGGCCGACCTCCCCAACCGCGCTTACGCGGAGCAGGAGCGTCGGATCCGCTCGCTGCTCTCGGCGCTGCCGGTGGACGACGCAGTAGTACTGTTCGTCCATAACGCCGGAACCAACTGGGTGAAGGCTCCCTATTACCTCCAGTGGCACCCGGAGGTGAAACAGGTGAAGGCGGCGGCCTAGGCCGCGCCTTCCTCAATCAGCTTGGCTATTGCGTGCCGATCCGATAGCTTGCCGCCAACAAAGTAACATGCTCCGGTGCCATGACGCTCCTGCCGACTCCCACATGGGATACCTTCCTTCGGACCGTTTCCACCCGAACCAACGGAACCTGGCTTTTCCGGGGGCAGGCCGCTAAGAAATGGCCTCTCACCCCATCCGCCGGCCGCGACCAGTGTGTCGGAAGCGCGGGCTACCGTCGTGCCGACGAGTACAACCTGTTCAAGGACTTTATTCGGGAAGCTAAACGTTACGTCGAGAGTGGCTTCAGCGAACTTGAATGGCTCGCCCTGGCACAGCACCATGGCCTTCCCACCCGCCTTCTGGACTGGTCCACCAACCCTCTGGTTGCGGCCTGGTTTGCCTGTGAGAAGGAAGAAAACACGGACGACGGCGTCGTCCACATGATCAACGTGCCCTCCTTGGACAGAAGGGATGACGTACAGCCCTTCGATCCCAGATTATCGGACGTGGCTCTCGTCCAGGTCCCGCCGCGCGTGGGACGGATCACTGCCCAGCAGGGCCTGTTTTCCCTACACCCCGACCCAACGGCCAAATGGACGCCCGGCCGCGCTCTAAGGTATCATACCCTTGAAATTCCCGGGGCTGAGAAACCATTTTTCAGGCAGGCACTTGATGCTTTTGGGGTCAACCGTGGACGCCTAATGGTTGATCTCGATGGACTAGGCGCCACGCTCTCTTGGAAGTATCGTACACGCCTGTAGCGAGGTCTCAAATGTCGAAAACCCAGTCTCGAGATGCCGGAGCAGGGGTCAAGAAGCGGAGTTCCGCTGGATCGCAGGGCGTGAAGAAGCGAGCGGCAGAGGCATTGAAGGGCTTCGCGGGTGCTTCTGAGGGCAAAGCCGGAGGCGGAATCCGGACAACTGAAGTGGCAAAGGGTTTCGTTAGGATCCATGCCAGAGAAACCCTTCGTCCCACAAAGGAAGTCACTTTGGAGGTTGCATCTCGCACGGACCAGTCCCTAGGTGCGTCATGGGGGGTCCGCGGCAAGGTAACCTCCTCACAGTTCTACGGTGGCGAGCAAGTGATCAGTCCAATGCCGACCGAGCCGGACACTGTCCATGTGGCTGCCTTCGTTCGCAGTTTCGATGTCCAGAAGCACCCGTCGTGGAACGAGGTGAAGAAGGACCACCCCAAGGCGAGCCTGTTCGTAACGGAATGCTCTCCCGACTCGGTCGAGATCGAGTCAGGCGGGAAGTTCAGCACACGCGCCCAGCTCCTGGTCGATGTTCCGGTGAAATATCCTGATGGCTTTGAGGTCGAAGGCTCAATGACCGTGCCGGCCTTCGTCACAGGAACACTCAAAAATAACGGCGATGTGGTGATCAAGGAATTCAGGCTGAGCGTGGATCATCCTGCTTAGATTACTGCGGATACACGAGATGATCGAGAACCCGGCCTGGTGCCGGGTTTTTTATTGCTCGGATATTGGCTCGTTCTCTCACTCAATCGAGCGCTAAGGGAAATTCAGAAAATACCCGAAAGCAAAGATCAGGTTTCGCTTCAAAGAAGCGGGAAAAGTTTGGTCAAAATCCCCAGAAAAAGGATGAGTTCGATGACAAACGCAGCCGTTGCCACCTCCGCCACCACCGTCGCCGCTAACGACAACGCCAAGCAGCAGCGCACCTACCCGCGCGTTGTGACGCCCAAGGCAATCAAGGAAGGCAAGAACAAGAACGGCACCGAATTCGTCAGCTTCATCGGTGAGTACCGCCGCCGCGGCTCCGAGAAGACCTACACGATGTTCCACACTGCGAGTGGCGCTGCCCTCGCTGGACTTCGTGACGACCTGAAGGAAGGCCAGCCCATCCGGGTCTTCGGCGTCTTCGACGAGATGCCGGCCGACGGTGAGCGGAAGGCAAAACAGGTTTTCCGGATTATTGGCCGGTCGGTCCCGCGTGAGCAGGGTGCCGAAGAGATGCAGCAGGCCGCATAAGGACTGCACGAAGAGAGAAGAACGAGCCGCCTTCGGGTGGCTTTTTTCATGGGCGGATCGGGCGTGTTGAACGCACCGATCGATCACATCACCAGGTGTCTTACGCCACGCAGGAAAAGACATCAGTTGCTCTCTGGTGAGAGCGCAAGAGTTTTTGTCAAATCCCCGGAAAGGAAAGTTCGATGACAAACGCAGCAGTCGCCTCCAACGTCGCCACCGTCGCCAACGACAACGCCCAGAAGCAGCGCACCTACCCGCGCATGGTGACGCCGAAGACGATCAAGGAGGGCTCCAACAAGAACGGCACGCCGTTTGTCAGCTTCGTCGGTGAGTACACCCGCCGCGGCGCCAGCAAGCCCTCGACGATGCTCCACACCGCGTCAGGCAAGTCTCTGGCGGCGATCAAGGATCAACTCAAGGAGGGCCAGCCGATCCGCGTCTTCGGCATCTTCGAGACAATGCCGGCTACGGAAGATCGCACCGAGGGTCAGGTGTTTCGGATTATCGGCCTGAGCACGCCGCGTGAGAGCGCTCCGGTCGATGCCGCCCAGACCGAAATGAAAGACGCCGCATAAGGTCAAGTCCAAGAACGTGGGACGATAAAGAGAGCCGCCTTCGGGCGGCTTTTCTCATGGGTGCGGAGGGCGTGATTACGCACCATCCGGAAAGCGATCTGAAGGTCTCCGACAGAAAGACGAGAATTCAGGTTCCTGCAGAAAAGTGAGCAGAAGCTCGGTTCAATCCCCGAAAAGGAAGAGAGTTCGATGAACGACAATACCGCCACCTCCGCCGCCGTTTCCACCGAGACCCGCGCCCGTTCGTACCCGCGCACGGTCACGCCCAAGACTATCAAGGAAGGCAAGAATAAGAACGGCACGGAGTTCGTGAGCTTCATCGGCGAGTATCGCCGTCAGGGCAAAGACAAAGTCTACACGATGTTCCACACTGCGAGCGGTGCAGCCCTGAGTTCGATTCGCGAGCAGCTGAAGGAAGGCCAGCCGATCCGTGTCTTCGGCGTGTTCGACGAGATGCCGGCGGATGCCGAGCGCAAGAGCAAGCAGGTTTTCCGGATAATCGGCCTCTCGACGTCGCGCGAGCAGGCTGTCGAAGAGATGAAGCAGGCCGCCTAATCGGCACCATGAAGGAGCCGCCCTCGGGCGGCTTTTTTCATGCTCGATGAGGGTGCCCCGGAATATCGCTATGTCGCAGGGCGACGAAAGGTTCGCACAAGCGCTCTTTCTCATATGGTCTGTTGCGGAACGGTGCCCGCCCACCGTCATGAGGATTCTTCGATGCGTCACCTCCTTGCGGTTGCTGCCATTTTGTCGGTTAGCGTTGCGGCGCTGCCGGCTCAAGCAAACGATACGATGGCCCACTTTGCGGCCGGAGAGCTCGTTTTCACTCAGACCGACGCCGTGAGTATGGTTTCAGAAGATCTGTTCCTCTCGACCGAGGAAGTCCGGGTCACCTACCGCTTTCGGAATCTCACCTCCCAGGATGTCACCGGTACGGTGGCGTTCCCCATGCCGGAGGTTCGCGTCACGATGTCAGACGCAGACTACCCCGATGGACCCGAGGCAAACCCAATGCGGTTCTCGGTTACGGTTGACGGGCGGCCACTTCCCATTCAGTTCGAGGCGAAAGCGATGGTCGAGGGCCGGGATGTGACCAAGGTCCTTCGAGACTTAAACATACCGGTTCCACCCTACGCTGAACGAGTGGATGCCGCCCTTAAGAGATTAGATCGTGCCACGGGCGCCCGCTTGGAAAAGGAAGGCATCATTGAGCTTCAAGAGTCCTACCGGCAGGACGGCACATCATACAAGGAACCGCTTCCAAAGTGGGCCCTAGCTGGGTCTTATCATTGGCAGCAAACATTTCCGGCTGGGCGGGACACAGTCATCCAGCATCGGTATAAGCCCAGCGTTGGAGCCACTGTTATCTCCTTGGAGTCCATGGTCACCGCCAAGACCGTAGAGGACATGTACCTCATCGGCGAAAATTCCTGCATGGACAAGGACTTCATAAACGGTGCGAAAAGGTGGGCCGCCCGCGAACTCAGGCGCGACAAGGGTGCGAGCCAGCGTATGCTCGAGTACATCCTCGTCACTGGCGCGAACTGGGCCGGTCCCATCGGCACCTTCACGCTGACCGTCGACAAAGGACGACCTGACAATATGGTCAGCTTCTGCGCCGAGGGTGTTAAGAAGATTGCGCCAACGCAGTTTCAGATGGTCAAGAAGAACTTCAAGCCCAAACAGAACCTTTCGGTGCTGATCCTGGAAGCAGGAATCTGATCGTTCTGCTCACCATCCTCGCTCAATTGCGGAGCATCTATGACGAATACGCTACTAGGATCCTTGTTAACTGCAGCATTGATCACGATTTCAAGCGGGGCAACCGCAGAAAGCTACAAGAGGCACTGCAGCTATTTCAACTACACGACAAACGAGTCGTATGAAGGAGCATGTACCGAAGTTGAGCTTCCTTCGGCGGAGCTTCCATTCAAGCGGGAATACCGGTTCAAGAAGAAAGTTGTACGCGTCACAATACTCCAGTCAGCCGGGATTTGGGCCTCGATTGAGCTCAACGGCAAGCCTGGAATGCGATACGAGATTGATCGGGCGAACTTCTCTTACAGCAGCCGGGATCTTTCCGAGACTCTCGATACAGGAAGCCCAAAGTAGGCCTTTCTGAGGGTGGATACCGGAGCAAGCCGCCTTGAGGCGGCTTTTTTCTTGCGTGAGCCCGCAACCCACGCTGTATAGAAGAGCCACACAGTGAGGAGAGCACGGTGGCCAAATCCGTCAGCCCGCAGGAGCAAGATTGGTTCTTTGAGCGTCTGCGTGGCGCCAGGGTGGACGTCAATATGTTCTTGATCAACGGGGTGAGATTGATCGGGCGGATTGATCGGTTCGACCGATACACTGTCCTCCTCACCCGAGGTTCAAGCTCTCAAACCGTCTACAAGCACACGATCTCGACGATCGCGGTGCCGGAAGGCTTCGAAATCAGTCCTCCCGAAATGTAGCGATGTCAGGCGGCAACATCTTCGGGAATGATCCTTCCTAGATTTTTGGAGCCTTGCGTAGACTTCCCCGATCCTCTGGCCTCAACTTTGGATTTCCCCATCTCGTCACGTATGGCCTCATAGCGAGCGACATACTCGTGGTTTGCTCGGGTGATCTCCCTGAGCTCGCCTTTAAGCTCACCCAGCTCGGCCTTCAATTCAGCAATCTGTTCAGCCTGGTTGTTATCCTGCCGGATCTGGGATCGGAGGTCGCGGATCGTCTCCTGCTGACCAGCCAGTTTCGCCTCGAGCTTCTTGATCCTGCGCTCCGCCTCCGCCAGCAACCGTTCCGGGCTCTTGATTTGATCTGCAGGCTGAATTGCGCCGGCCATGGTAACTGTAACTCCGTTTCTTTGGGGATTTGTAGGAACAAAATAGGAACGGAGGAGAATGGTCAAGGAGACAGCCTGTCGCGCTAGCGTCTGGGCCCTTGGAGGGCACAGCTAGGATCATCTATCAGGAAGGGGCAGCAAAAACTCAAATCAGAAATCCCGCAAAATGGATGAGATGAGCATGCTCAAGGCGACGATGTATTTCTCTTACGGACGCGACTCACGGTCGGGTCTGAAATCGAAGACGACATTCGACGCCATTCTGGCAGGCGAGCGCAGCTCGACGACACGATTTCCATCGTGGCCAGGATATGAGCGCTGGAAAGGTCTGAAGGTCGGCGATCAGGTCAGGTTTTATGCCGATCGCGACATGAAGGGACGCTATGTCGATGTCACCGTCACCGAGGTTCCCAAGGTGATCGAGCTCGCGAAATGCAGCGAGGCGGACCTCGCCGCCTGGTCAGAAGCCGAGGGCTGGAGCCAGGCCGCCGGCCGTCGCTATGGAGGGCAGTATGGTCCGGGTCTTCAGATCCGGTACCGGCCCGTCGCCACCTCGTGAGGAGACGATGAGAAAGTCATTCTCTTTCCCATACTTCGTCGTGAAGATCGGGTTCACCCTCCTCGCACTCTACATCACGGCAATCTATCTCATGACCAATCTGCCCATCTATGGGCGCTCGTACTTCAATTGGTTCCTTGCCATCGCGATTGTGACGTGGGTTCTGGTCCTTATCGGCCTAGCCCACGAAACCCGCCTCACCTCCCGTTTCGTCGGGCTTTTCGTCAAAGGACTGCCACCCAGGTGGCTGCGGATCATCATGGACCTTCTCGATCGCTACACTAACAAGGATGGCCTCCTCGCACGTCTGGCTGCTGTCCAGCGCGCCGAAAACCTCGACGCGACTGCTCTTGCCGCTGCCGTGAAGCAAAAGGTCGTAGGCCAGGATGTTGTGGCGGACGAGGTTGCGGCCACCCTGCGCCGTCGCTTGGCCCAAGTCGCACGCGACAAGCCCGTCGGCGTCTTCCTGTTCGTCGGCCCGCCCGGCGTGGGCAAGACCGAAATGGGCAAGCAGTTCGCTCGCAACTTGAAGCGCGGGTTCCTCTTTGAAGATATGTCGACCTGCAGCAATCCTGCCGGCGCCGAGCGCCTCTTTGGCGTGCCGCCTGGATACTCAGGCTCCGATCGATATGGGAGCCTCACAGGGGGGCTGCGGGATCAACCCAACTCCTTCGTGCTCCTTGATGAAATCGAGAAAGCCCATGTCGACGTCCAGAAGCGGTTTCTGACTGCCTGGAATGATGGCTTCGTGACCGAAGCCTCGACTGGCCAGAAAGTGCCGACCAACCGGGCCATTTTCGCCGCAACGACCAACGCAGCTGCAGACCGGATTGGCGAATTGGCTCGGGAGATCACCGACCGCGATAAGCTACTGACTGCGGTTCACAACGTGCTCAAGGAGGCCGGTTTCCCGGCCGAGGTGTTGAGCCGAATTGATGAGGTGTTCGTCTTCAACCCGCTTCAGGGGCTCGACCTTGCCCGGGTGGCGATCATCCAAATCGTTAATATCGTGGAGAGTTACGGCCTCGAGCTCGACCAGGGCGGGATTGACGACATGATCCTGTTCGACGCCATGCAGCGGGCCGAGGTTCTGCAGACTGCCGGCGGTGTGCGCGCCGTGATCAGAGCCCTCGAGAAGCGCATTGCCGATGTCCTGATCGAGGCCAGGCAGAAGGGCGCTCGCCGCGTCAAGCTCACGATGAATGAGTCGGACCTTGATATGGTCCAGGTGACGATCACCGGATAGGAGGAGCACCATGTTTGATCGGCTGGTTCCCAGACCCATCCGGAGGCTTTGGAATGAGGCGTCAGTCTGGCGCTGGTGTCTCATCCTCGCCGTGTTGTCGACGGGCATGCTCCTGATCGCCTCACCGCCACAGCCATCAGCGGCCACCGGCGCTACCAAAGTGGCCACTCAACCCTTTGCTAAAGCTGGCACAGCCGCCCCTTGAGGCGGCTGCGTCAGTCACGGGGAACATCCACGTAAGTAATCCGGCGACCCGTAGCAGCTCTGGGGCCGCCGTTCACCTTCAACGATGACCGGTTCCACCATCCACCAGTCCTTTTATTCAAGGGGAACCCGCCGCCTCAGGCTTCGTACCGCGAAGTGGAAACGTATGCGTGACAGCGCAATCCCCAGCAGCTTGCCGATCAATGTACTGGTGAAGACCACGAGCAATCCCAAGGCGACCGTGGATTGCCAGGACCGCCCGGCAACCGGCGCCACGACCGTATGGGCGACCCACAGTCCCGTCGCACCGAGCATGACGATCGCCCCAAGGCCACAGCCGCAGTCGGTACGAAGCGAGTCGAGACGCCGCTTCACGGCCGCCGCCTCATGAGCGGGCAGCGCCGTCAGCGCTAGCCGCAAGCTACGATCGTGGCTGATCCTACTCATGTCACGACAACATGCCTGTCAGCGAGGCAGTCGATTGGGAAGTTCGCTATGATATAGTCCCAGACCTTCTTTGCTTCGTCGTGGCTGAACTGAGGCTCGCCGCTGAAGCAGAGGTATTCCGGGATCAGCCACCCGCTCCACCAGCTATGGTCCTTCGGGTTGACCATGATGCGGTCCAACCCATCGACATGGCAGAGCCCGAAGGTGTGTCCGAGCTCGTGGATTGGCACCCAGGTCCGCACCCAGTTTGGGAGGCCATGGCGGTACAGGGCGCCGGTGCCGCCGTGGTTCCCGATCTTGCCACCATCTAGGCAGGTGTTCGTGAACATGCAGGCCGCGTATCCCGTATAGGAATCGTTCGCTACGAACCGGAAGGTGCCAAAGATGACTGGCTTGCACAGTAGGTCCCTTGCGCGCTCTACTGCTGCGGGATCCTGGGGACTCGCCGGGTCACAACGGAATCCGGGCACGGAGGGTTCCCGGTTAAACGGGCTTCTCGCCAGGACATCCAGCACGGCACAGGAATTGTGCTGGCCATCAGGATCGGTGATGTTCGCCTGGACCTGGGTCCGTTCGGTGAGGTGAACGTCCTGTAGGTCGACCACCAATTTCAAGCCGATCGTGTCGCCTTTGATCTGGATGTTGTGGATCCTGTCGAGCAGCGCCGAGTCGCTCATGGCATAGATCGAGAAACTCTTGCTGCTCGGGTTGCCCAGATACTCGTCAATGTCCGATTCCGATGACACGTCTCCGCGGATGTCGGGGCTGCTTCTCTGCAAGAACTTGTCCCACTTGAAGCCCGCTAGCTTCTTCAGGTCGACTCTCCTGTTGGGATCGGGGTCGTCGTTCCATTGCACTAGGGCGGGAACCGTTTCTCCAGGCGCGATGTAGTCCGAGCGCACGAAACCCCGATAGCTCGTCAGGGTTAGGCGCAGGCCGAAGCCGCTGCCACCGATCCCCAGCGCCGCCTTGATGTCCGCGCGGTCGGCCTCGGTGAAGCGCCGGCTCTTATCGATGAGATCCTCGACGTAGCCGATGAGCCGCCACTTGTTCACGCTGCCCCGGAATGCGCCATACAGGCCGCAGGGGAAGACCACGGTCCGAATGAGGTCGCCGACCAGGCCACCGAACGCACCTAGGATCTCCATAAAGCCATCAAAGACCCGGCTCCAGTCCCAGGTGAAGATGCCGGCAATGATGTCCCAGCCACCCGTGATGACTGCGACGACCAAGTCGTATGCGTCGCCGAGGATTTCACAGACGGTCGTGACCACCCACTTCAGCACCGTGACGACCACCCAGACCAGGAAGCAGAACCACTTGTTGCAGCAGGCGCACCACCATTTGCACTTCTTCTTCACGCATTGCTGGACCTGCTGGGATACGTTGTCCTCGACCCATTCCCCAATCTGATGGCAATATTTCTGCGTCACCTGAGCCCTCCATCCCCTCTCTATGGGGAGACCAAGAGTGCGGTGCGCCCTCAAAGTTATCTGTGATCTACCTCACGCCCGCTCGCGCTGTTTTTGTCGCAAACGCCTGCGAGGGCCACTGAAGTAGCTGGATGGGTTCGCCTTTGAGGGGGCTGCCGCAAAGTTTTGGCGCTTATCGCGCGTTGAGCAGGCGGGCGGCAGATGCGCCTCCGACCCAGAGGTGACCGATGATCCTGAACACCCTTATCGAGAAGTTGAAGCGTCGGGCTAAGAGGCTGGATTTTGCCTGATCCACGATGGGCGAACCCGTTACCGGGAAAACCCCAAGAGGATCGAAATGACCATAACGATCTCCCAGCACCTCCTCCCGTTTGTCGCTCGGCCAGATGAGGAGATCTTCGCGATCGGCGACCTACATGGCCGCAGCGACCTCATGAAGGCACTCTTCGAGATCATCGCCGCTGCCCCTCGCGCCCCTGGCTGCCGACGGATTGTAGTTCTCCTTGGCGACTTGATCGATCGGGGGCCGGATTCCCTCGGTTGCCTTGACCTTGCCATCGAGGCCAAGGACCGCACCGGCGCCGACATCGTGGATGCCCTTGCTGGCAACCACGAGCAGATGCTTCTCGCGACCATCGTCCTGGATGGTCAGGTGCATCGCAGGAAGACTGCCTACAGCAACTGGCTGTTGAATGGCGGCATGAGGGTCGTGACCGACCTTCTGGACGAGGGGCATAGCGCCAAGACTCCCAGCGATCTGAGGGATGCTCTTGGGTCGAGGCGGGTAGAGTTCCTCGAGGGGCTGTCGAAGCACCGGACCTCGGGCGAGTTCATGTTCATCCACGCCGGGCTGAATCCATATGTCGACCTGGAGAAGTTCCTGGCCGAGCCGATCGACATCGACTTCCGGGAACTCGAAGAGCAGGACCATTGGGCTTGGGTTCGGAACCCGTTCCTCGCCTTCAACCCCTCCGAGCATGAGAAACGAGGCCACCACGGGTTCTTCGTGGTGCACGGCCACACCGCTCCCAAGGACGAATGGTTTCCCGTCGCGGAGCAGTTGTGCCTCGACCGGCTCAACCTTGATGCCGGCTCGTACGCCACTGGCCGCGCCCGGATGGCTCGGATCATCGGCTCTGAGCTGACCTTCTACGAGGTGTCCTAGCGACACCTCTGTTCGTTTCAGCACATCCAATCAGCGGAAAATCAGGGATTTAAGTCCCCAGAAGGAGTGGTCACATGCACGCCTATACCCGCCCGCTCGTCCGTCGCCGGCCCAATGCTGCAGAACGGACTGCTCAGATCGTCCTTCTCGGGCTCGTTCTGATCGGCATTGCCGCTGTGCTTGCGGTCGTCATTTGCTCGGTGTTCGAACCCCACGTGGTCGTGGCATTCCTCGTCGTGGCGCTCCTGTTCCTCGTCTTTCGGATCGAGACGCGTCCCCAGCACCTCCCCAAGGGGGCATTCTATCCGTCTCGCGCCCTTGGGCACCGCTGAGGGCCGCCCCATGCACTTTCCCAGCCAGGTATACCAGCCTGTCCCGGCGAACTGCGCCCGCCCTGCCATCGAGACGTTCGCCGAAAGTGTCGCCGAGCGTCTTGGTTTCATCCCGGATCAGGACCTGGCGGAATCCCGCCAGATGAGCGGGAAGGTTCGCTTCGATCGAATCCACGATTTGATCAAGAAGCTCGGAGGTCAGATCGGGTTCGAATATGTTCCACCCGCCGAACTCAGCACCTCTCAAAGCCTGATTGTTTTCAACAACGAGCGGTTTGAGATCGCTCTGAATGGCCGGTTGCGCCTGGAGGAGCGACAGCAGAACTGGATCCTTGCCCAGGAGCTCGGTCACTTTCTCCTGCATTATCCGATGGTCCGACAGAAGCACGGCGATGTCGCCATGGCGGCTAACCGGTACCCGGACCAATCCAACCCAGCAGCGGTTCAGGCCCGCCGGGAAGCCATGTGGTTCGCCTTTGGGCTTCTCACTCCGGCGAAAGCCTTCATGGAGATTTACCGGAGCACTGATCGGCCGGTCTCTCTCGAATTCCGCTTCAACCTGCCCTACCGGGTGATCGATCTCCGGTACCAGTACCTGAGTGAACTGAAGGCCTCAGGCTGAGACTCAGTTCAATCTAAGGACATCACTATGACGGCACAGGATCCTGCACTTGCCCTCGCGAAACGCAGGGCACGGTACGGCCATCGCGACTGGCTGTTCTGGAAAGACCGCAACGGGACAAGCCACTCCGCTCGACGGGACGCTCAGACCCTAAAGGCAGCAATGCTCGCGGGGGGCACACAGGGGAGATGGTTTATTGTCCAAGCCTCGACCGGGAACCTCGTAAAAGGATTCTGGCGGCTCGGCATCAACCTTCTGAAAAACGCGAAATACGGCATCTGAAAACGGAGACCGCCTATGTCCAATCTGCCCACTTGGCCTGGAGCCGATGTCTGCTACGCACGCGCCGGCAAGATCAACGAGCACCTTTGCCGAACCTCCTACGCCGCTGCCAAGGTCAAGAAGGGCTGGAGACCGCCCGAGGAGGTCACAGAGTTGATCCAGGCGATGGACCGCGGCGACGAGGAAGCGATCAAAGCCGCCTGTCAGCGTTATTCTCATATCTGGGCTGCTGCGGCCTGATCCTATGCTGTGGTAATCACCCGGCACGAGCCGAAGCCCGGACCGAGGAGGGTGATCGTGAGCGATGATGTTGCAGGCCAAGAGGCACCACGGCGGGGCGATCCTGAGCGCCTGGGCATCCAGGTGCTTGACTTCATAGTCGCGGACGTGGATCGCATAATCCAGTTCATGAATGTTACTGGGTTGCAGCCTGAGACCCTTCGGGAATCCGCCAACGCTCCCGATTTCCTCGTTGGCGTTCTCGAGTACGTTTCGAAGGACGATGAACTGTTGAAACTGATCCATAAGGATCTGGGCATCCCGCCGGACACAATCCTGGCTGCGGCAGGCCACCGGGCGCCAGGGTCGGATTCCGCCAAGCAGGCCGACAAGAAGCCAGAGCCGCGACAGCAGCTCCCTCGCCGATCGATGTTCCGTTGAACGAAGCCTTGCTTTAGGCCGCCGCAGGCACGCGGGTGCGGGTTCCGAGGAAAGCGTCTAGATCCCTTGCGGCCATCGGCCGGGCGAAAAGATAGCCCTGAAGGGCATCGCAGCCGGCCGACGCCAGGAACCGACGCTGTTCGTCAGTCTCGACGCCCTCAGCGGTTACAACGAGATCCATCGTCCGGCCGATCTCAATCATCTCCTCGATCGTGCCGTGAGACGGCTCCGACTTAACGCAGTCCAGTCTCCGGACGAAGGACTGATCGATCTTGAGCTTGTCGACGCTGATATGGTTCAGGCGGTTCAGGCCAGAGTACCCGATCCCGAAGTCATCGAGCGCAATCCGAAACCCACAGTCACGCAGGAAGGCTATTGAATCCTTGGCAGAGCCGTCGTCTGCAAGGAGCTGATTTTCTGTGATCTCGAACTCGATCTGATAAGGGGTCACCCCGCACTCCTCGATGGTCTTTGCAAATCGCTCAATCAAAGCCGAATGAGCGAAGAGCACCGGAGACAGATTGACCGCGACCGTCAGGTCAGGTTGACGCTTCGCAACACTGCAGGCCTCGCGGATGACGAATTCCGTGATCTGCAGGATTAAGCCTGTCTCTTCCGCGATAGGAATGAAGACGCGCGGGGAAACAGCGCCGACTGTCGGATGCTGCCAGCGCACAAGTGCTTCCACGGCCGAAACCTGGTCATCGGCCACATTGACTTGGGGCTGATAGACCACCGACAAGCCTTGGCCAGACTGGAGCGACTTATAGAGTTCCCGAGCCGGGATGCCGCCCAAATAGGAGTAAACCTCGGAGAGCTTGCTCTCGAGGCGGCTAAAATCAGTCTATGTCTCGGCCAGATCCTGCAGCAGCACAAGGCACCCGGTAAACGGCGAAATTGATGTCTTAAAAAAGTGTTACCACTTCCGAGTTAAAATGTCACGCGTTCCGCGTTTTAATTCCGAGATAAAATTCCTCATAGCGCGAGCCTTTGGGTGCTTCTTGCTTATTCTGGGGCCATTTTAGCCGTTTGAAAGCTTGTGGCGAGGCTCGCTGCGGATCGTAGTTAAGCATTTCCGCTCCCCACACGCGCAGATTAAATCGCCCAATTAGACCGAGCGACCGGGGCATTCCAAATCCCCAAAAAGATCTGTCCGCCGTGCCGGAGAAAAACGTGTCCGCCAACTTCGTCGACAAGCTGCACATTGATGTTCTCGTCTCGGGCGCGATTGACCTCGCCTGTACAGCACGCCTCGTCAAAGGCGGCGCTCTCGTCGACATCCTTCCAGAGAATGGCGAGCAGCTCGGCAAGATGCTTTGGGCGGAGAACGCACGTTCGGTGAATTATCTCGACACCCTGCTTGGTCACGGCGACAACCCGGTCCTCGACGAGATTGTCGGCTTCTATGGGTTTGAATACCGGCCGAACTTGTGCCCAACAGTGGTCTCAAAAGCCCTCGTCTCCTATGAGCATCAGGCCTGCGAATGCCCGGAGTACCCGGAAACCGTCGCCTATGACTTCGCTTCGCGCCTGGCCCGGCGCCTGATCAAGAAGCTGCCAGGATGGGAAAAGGCACCTTGGGGCATCGAACGCCCTGAGCAAATTGCCGTTCGGTTCGCCTGATCAGGCCCTATCACCCTCCCCCACAATCTACAGGGATATCCGTTCATGAGCGCAGTCCGGATCCAGATCAGGGACGATCTGGGCAATATCAGCTATCTCTCCCGCACAAAGAGCGGCTACTGGAACCTTGTGAGCCAGAACGGCATCGCACTTGGCCTATCGAATGTCGTCGGGAACGAGCCCTTAGCCCGGTTTGCCCTTGAAGACGCAGGTGACGACGGCGAGGCCGTACTGGAAGCGATCAGGAAGTACCTGAGCGGTAAACGGACCGCAACCCTCCTCTCCGCAGGCTCAGACTCGCCCAGCAAGGGAGCACTGTCCGACGAGGAGAAGAGCGACTTCGCCTGGATCCTCACCGAAACCATCGACCTCTCTGTCGACCGGCGCGATGGCCTCGCCAAACACGAGGCCAAAACCGAGTTCGAAAGCATTAAGCGCGTCCTCGACTACCTGGAAGCTAACGGTGCGGACATGAGCGTCCAGCGCCGGGCCCTCGACACGCCTCGCTTCTGACCATCAGCTCCCTCTGGCTTGAAAGGATTGCCCTTATGCGCAGAAAACGCATCCCTCAGTCCGTTATCCGCGAAGCTCAGAAGAGGATCGACAGGATCCGGGAAAACACGGAGGAGCTTCGGGCCCAGGAGGGCAAAGGGCGCGCCAACGCGTACCTTCGCTCCGAGCGCACGGCCAGTACGGGGCAGGACGCTATCCGGGTCCTAATCCGCGCGGGAATGCCCCTTCCCGAATGGGTCGGAAACAACTGGCGGTACCTTGAGGCGATGGGCTGGCATCAGCCGCACCTGTCGCTCCCCTGGAACTCCTCACTCATGGCCAGGTGCTAAGCGCCGGCACGCCAACCGATTGGCTGTACGAGCCTTCCCCCTCCTCCCCGGAATGCAGAGTTTCTCATGCAATTACATTTCAAGCACAGCCCCGCCGAATTCGACGAGGCCGAAGATGACGAGTTCATGCTGATGAACGGTGACCAGTGGACCGGGATCAGCATCCAGGATGCCAGTTCATATGGCGGGGGCTACTGCGTTAACCGCTACGGCCAAGAGCGATCGGACTCACCCCTGAAAGATCTCGACTTCTACTCGGAGCACTGCGGCTCCTTCGACACCCTTGAGGCCGCCCAAGAGCGCGCCTTGAAGGTCCAAAGCGGGGAATGGTAGCCCTAACCCGCTCCTGTCGTTCGAAATCAGTGAGCCCGATCGGGCGGCTCATTGGAATTCGCTGGTGGAGACATTTGGCTTCCAACGTCCTCTTCGACCTCGACGAGGGCGATTCCAGCTTCAGCGAGCTGATTGACCACATCATCGACCTGCTCAGGCGTGGCCGCCCATGGCGGGAGCAGGCGATCCAGCTCCTCCGACGTAATATAGCCCCGCTTCTTCGCCAGCCGGATCACCTTCCAATTGGCGGCCTTCCCAAGATCGATGATCGGTCCGTCCATCCTCGCCTCCCAGGCGAAGCGAAATAGGCCCTCACAAGTAGGCTCCCACCAACGGTTTCAAGGCTATCCGGCCAACTAGGGTCCCCGGCTTAACTCGGCTTCGCTTGGGGGTCCGAGTTAAAATGCGGTATAAGCGCAGAAGAACGCGGATTTCTCGAATCGAACATGGGCCCGGGAAGCCGAAACATCAAAGGGGTTCCGGGATATGTTGTTATCCCTCATCTACAGCCGTCTGCAGCGCATGAAAGGCCTGAGGGCCGTGCCACCGTTGGCCGACGACGTTCTCCTTCATCGGGAGAAAGAGCTAATCGCCCAGTGGACGCCTGAACTCGATGCCGAGGCCCGCAAGGAAGGGTGGACGATGGTGCAAACACATCACTCCCCTCTCCTCGCGCTCCACATTCTCGATCGCTCCTTTGTCGGCTATCCCGAACAGTATGTCCGCATGCGCGCCCGGGCCGGGAGCCGAGCAGCCTGGGTGGGGCACACGATCCACTGGCAACTTTCGGTCGCCCGCAAGCTGGCGTCCGAGGGGCGGCTCCGAAAGGTGGAAGAGCCAGACCTAGCGTTGCATGAACAGGTCCAGTGGCTTCTCGCACGACAGTCCTACCTCACGATGCATATGCAGGGTGTCCAGCTTGTCGCCTGCGATGAACTCCGCCGCAGGATGGTCGCATGCAGTGACCACGGCGCCATCGTGGCAGTCGCGATGAAATCTCTAAGCCCAAAGGTCGGCGGAAGCCCAGGACCCATCGCACTGTCGACGTCCAGAAACCGGCCCGGAATATTCACTGGCCTATCCAAGAGGTAAATACCATGGCTACGAACGCTGCCCTTCCCACTCTCGTCATGGAGGCCGTCGAGTGCCCGGTCTGCGGCGCTAAGACGGTAACCCAGGCTGACCGGAGGTGCAAAGCCAACCAGGATCAGTCGCTAAAAGGGCAATGCATGATGGCGAGCCACGATGAAGAGGGAAACTTCGTCATGCCGACGGCCGAAAGCTATGCCGCCTTCGAAAAGGGATTTGCCGCCTTCATTGGGCAATAACCCCGTTGCAATTCGAAATTTTTCTTCTATGACACCCCGCCGGAGATACGATGGGAAATAAACGGTCGGTCACCGCAGAGAAGCTCAAGCCCCGTCGGCGGACGGCAACACGAAGAACACAAACAGATGCGCTTGCAGAACTTCAAACCCACCCGCGAGTTGAGATCGTCGACGACGAACGCGAGATGGGGAACTCCGTGATCATTACCTTGAACCGCGGCTGGCGCTTCAACGATGAAGGCGAACATGTGTTCGGCGAGGATACTCCGGAAGAGTGTCTAGTCGCTGTGAACACACGCGTTAAACCTTGTGCCTGTTCCGAATGTCAGGCGGCTAAGAAAAGGTAGTCTGAAGATGAGGACGGGTCGCGGGACACAGGCAGCGCGCCGCTCGCCTGTGAAGACGTGGAAACTCTATTCTGTGTCGGTTTCAGGATGTGGGCGGGAGATCATCCACGCCCTTTCCAAGCAAGCTGCCCTGCGTGAGGCTCGGCAATGCGAAGCCTTCCGATCGATGACGATGGCTCAGTTCAGCCAGATTGCGACCGTCTATAGGATCACGGAGCCGCTGGCTGATGACGGCTACGAATACATCCGCCAACAGTTTGAAAGTGAGATTCGGATTCACCGTCGCTGCTGGGTCAAGGATACAAGGAGCCCGCACTACGGCAAAATCGGGATTATCCTCTACGCCGGGCGCTCCACGAGCCGTGTCCGTGTTGCCCTTGACGGGCAGGACACGACACTGAATTTCCATCCGATGGATATCGGGATGGACATTCCCGCGAGCATACCCCAAGCCGCTTAACGCTTCCCGCACAATCAGCGCCGATCCAGCCCGCCCTCACAGGCGGGCTTTTCTGTTTGTGCTCCGCTCTCCCACCGAACGGACCTTCCATGACCGATGCTAAATCCTATGCCGCCCACTTGGGCGATGACCTCATTCGCCAGGCCGCGAACCTCAGCGACCTGAATGCGTCATGTGCCCTGCTACAGAACGCAGTTGGCATTACAGACGGCGGAATAGCCGCTCACCACTTCAGCGGTAGCTGCCCGGATCCGGATAATCCGGAAACAGGAGACCCGCTCGACTGGGAAGACGCCTGGCCCGTGATCTCGCCTTCGGACCGAGAGAAGGAGCTTCGGGCATGGCTCGCCTTGGAGGATTCATTCCGGGAGGGGGCAAAGGATGGCTCCATAATCCACGTGGGCGGCGATGGGATGACCTATCTTGCAGCCGCAAACGATCTGAAGGTCGGTGACGTCGTCACAAATACAAAGATCCTGGAGACATATCCCACCCATTTCATCGAACCGGGAGCCCGGTTCGTGGTCGTAGGGAATGATCTCGATAACGAAAGCTGCATTCTCGATATTCGGCTGACGCCCTTGGACGCAGCAAAAATGACAGGTGGAAACCTTCAGGAATGGGGAAACTGCGTCCAATTCTATGGGCCTGAGTACGAGGGATACGAAAACGATCCAGGGATCGACCCCTCTGCCCGCCAGGATCCCGGCAACATGTGGACCAAAGCGACCATCCCTCTGCAGAAGGACAATGACCTCCTGCCACTGGACCACAGAGTAGCCGCCGTCTTCACATACCTCCTCGCCGAGGGAATCCGCGGCAAGATGGCCGAAGTGGTTCGCCGCAACGGCGTCGAGCAGAACCGCGACGTCTGTCACAGCCACGACTTCTGTGACGCGAACATGGTCATGGCTTCTGCTATGGCCTACGTCCTCGGCCGCCCGACCTGGATGCCGTTCGACTGGGAAAAGGGTCGCTGCACCGAGGCTGAACATGAAGCTGACATGGCCCTATGGGGACGTGCCTGGGATCTTGCCAAGGATACCTATTTCCTCGCCTATGAGAGAACCGACGACCGCGAGGAGGTCGACGAGGATAACGGAGCCACAGAGAACCCGCCGCGCTATGAGGCGATCTACTCCCAGCGGGGAGACTACTGGTACATCGACCTGCGGGACGAAGAAGGCGGCACTACTGTCGCCGGCGCTAATAGAGAGCTCGGCCTGACCGAGCAGGAGGCTCAGTACATCGCAGATCGGCTAAACCAGGGTGATCCGCTGGTCTTAGTCCTGGCTCTCGCCAAGAAGAGGAAGGCAGAGAACCCGCTCGCTGCCCCACTCCTCGAGCTCCTGCAGTATGTCGGCGGCTGGGATCATACCGACCCGGAACATCCGATTGTCAAAGCGCGCCTCGCCTATGAAGGCGCGACTGGATCGGTGCTGAACGGGCCAGAGACTGATGTCGAGTTCAGGCCGCTCACCGATACCACCGTATGGCGACACTGCCGACAACTCGGCGTGAACGCCGACTACTGCATCCTCTATCAGCGTGCGGAGGGCTATGACGGCTGGAGCCCCTTTGCGACGTGTGCGCCTGAAACGGTCGAACTGATCAAGCGAGACGGCATTCGGGCCCATGCCGGTCTCCTGAAGCTGTTCAAGCCCTGAACGGGTCTCACCTATAGCAAACCCCAGGAGATGAGGACGATGAGCAATCAGACACCGCGTCAGGATATTGCTAGCGACAAGGTCAACAGCCTTCAGACTCGAACCACGTTTAATCCAGGGAATGCCCCGATCGTGGATTGCAATGGCAGGCCGTTCAAACCTGGATGTCGGGTCAAGTTCGTCCTGCCGTCACACTACATCAACACGCTTTCGGACAAGGGAGCCCTCATTTCCAACTTCGACCCCTACGGCGGTGTAACCATCCGAGCGGATCATGAGCACAATTATCATGACGAGCGAGGCAACATCGCCGGCCGTCGTCATGAAGTTTACGCTACCAGCCGGTACCATTCCGACGGGGCCTATGAAGGCCACCGGGTGACCCTCGCCGGATTAGGCGACCCGCATGAGCATGGTGTCACTCAGATCTATGTCGAGGTCATCGACGATTGATTGCCTAGTGAAGATGCGTTCAAGATCGATTTGAAATCCCCGGAAGGAAAAGACATGAACCAGAATGGCCATTCGACCATCCAAGGCATTGCCAGTTCCCTCGACCCCCAACAGTTCCTGCCGGCTGAGCGCCGCAGCGACCTGATCGGTCTGTCCGCATCCTTCCCGGCGAATGCGATCCGACAAGCGATCCGAGCCACCGCCGCCTCGCTTCTTGGCCGCCCAGCCGAAGAAGATTTTATCAATCCGGAAATCTTCGTTCCCGACAGCCGCCAGACCGAGCTCATGGATCTGGCGCCGACGGATGGAGCGACCGCCGTCGATCAGGCCATCCGGGAAACGGCCGCTTTCCACCTGCTTGCGACCCGTACCGCCCACTAGGCGGGAAAAGGAGGCCTTCGGAGGCCTCCTTTTTTATGGACGGGCAGAGAAACCTCGAAAGCTCGCAGCCACTCATTTGCACGATGCGAGCAGCCGCTTGATCACCTTAGGAGCTCCTTTCAGAGGGTATGCATCCTCATCGTCCGATGAGTCTTGAGAGCCGTCCTTGTCTTGCCAGAACTCCGTAGAGTCGGCATCGCCCAGCAGCCTAACCAACTCGTGCCCCGTTGAGATGGTACTGACAAAGACAGTGTAGTCCCCGCTCGACTCATCCTTGACGGTCTTAGCGGCTCCGTCGACCGTGGCTTCTGCCGTATCTCGATATACTCCGACCTTTACCACTGCTCGGAGGCCGCCGTTTGGCAGTTTCTGCAAGGTGCTGGGCTCATACGGAGCTTCAAACTCGACCCTTCCCTTTCCGACGCAGCGCAGGGAGATCGGCGTATTGTCGGTTTCGGGGACGCCAAGAATGGCCGTCTTGCCAGCTGGGTTATAGGCCCAGCTCATTGTCCTGATCGTCCTCTGCCACTCCGTTTCAGCATAAGCTGGTGCCGCAACACAGCCTGCGAGTGTCGCAATTGCGATGGCCCTTAACATTGGTATACCCCTAGTCTTGTTCTTACCTGGCAGCATTACCGAACAAGCCTAAGAAACCGTTCTTCAGCGATGGTTTCAGTCGTCTCGCCTAAGTCAGTTCGTTTCAATTTCGAAGGTTCGCGATCCAATAGTTCGAGAAATCCCCTGAAAAGGAAGATGAAGATGGCTTACTCCTATGCGCTCAACGTCATCCGCCAGCGTAACGTCAATGGCCGCACGGCCTTTGCCGGAGTAAGCCGGTCCTTTGCGGTCACCCGCGGCACCGCGACTGAAATCCTGTCGAGTCTCGGCCTCGGTGAGGATCTCGATTTCATCAATAGCGACGAAGACGTGTGCTCTGTCCAGGTCAGCGCGCAGAAGATCCTGGAGGCAAAGATCGATCCGAAGCAGCAGATCGTGAACGGCCAGGAACTCGGTTTCGGCAACATCAATCTCCGGAGCGAACTCGAAGGCCTCCTCGAGGTCCAGCAGGACCTTCGCGCCAGCTCGCGCGCCACGGTCTTCCTCGAACTGAACTAAGTCCGGTCCAAACCTGGATCACACCAAGCTCCCCATCGGGGAGCCTTTTGTTTGGGGTTGCACCCAAATCCCTTTCACGTGCTCGGGTCATGTTCACGAACAGATGAAGGCTTAAATCCCCGAAAGGCTTGTGCCATGAGAGTCATGCGCTTCAACTCCTTGCAAGACGCCACCAACGGCACCCAGGCGGATCTGGTCGCTGAATATCGCAATGTCCGGATTGCCGACGACCATGAGTTCCCGTCGAACCTCGACCGGGATCGCTATGCGAGGGCGATCTATACGATGGGCAGCTTCCTTTATGGTCATGAATTCATCGCCGAGGTCAGCGCTGAGCCCGAGTCTCCTGACGTGATGATCCAGGAAGGCCGCTATCTCCACCGCGCCCGCTACTGAACTTAGTCGGCCCGCCTACTCGTTGATCCTGAGGAAGGAGCCGGCCCCTGACCGAATGGGCACGTTTCTCACCTTGGGGACGATCCCGCTGTTGAAGAAATCCCCGAAAGGATGGCAACGATGTCCGTCACGGTTTCCGCTCTTCTTCCGAATGTATTCGCCATCGAGGGCGCTCCGAAGCGTGAACTCCAACTCACCCGCGACGAAGCCGTGCAGATTGTCACTGCCATTAAGGCCGTCGGCACCGCCGATCCCGACTTCATCGGCCTCGATGACTGCCAGTTTGGGTATTACGCCATCCGCGCGAACCCGACTTGCGTCGCCGGGGCTGTTCAGACCCTCACCTCGGATCTACGGGTCAAAGTCGCAGATCATTTGACCTTCGCGATCAAACATAGCCTGGGTGTAACCGTCGAAACCCGGGACGACATGGCCTATAACGGCGCGAAGCCGATCCTGCGGGTCGAAGGCGAGCGCACGGACGACCCGCAGGTACAGTGGACTGGAAGCCACGCGATTGAGGCCCTCCGGAACGTCGGAATCAGCTATGACACCGACAATCCGCATGCGCTCTCCGCAAAGGAACTCGCCACCGCTTGCGAGCAGCGGCTCGACAAGGTGTCGGATATGGACACCGCCCGTCTCCTCGAGATCGCCGAATACGCGATCAGCCAGGCTGGCCCGGACGCACAGGTCCTGGCCGCCTAAACGGCCTTTCCTCTCTTCCGCCATTCCGTTTCACCGCCCATCCAAGGATCGGACGAATGATGTTGCGCGCCGAAAACGACAATCTCACCTATGATGAATTCGAGGCCGGCGTGAAGCCCACACCTAGCGTCGCTCCGGTTCGAATGGACGCTCAGGTCATTATACAGGGGCGGGTTCCTGGCGGCTTCATCGTTCTGCAGAAGACCGTGAAGCCTGGTCCCGATGGGATGCCGGTGCTGACTGCAGCACCTCTTGCCATGATGCCCCACCCGGAGTGCCCGCCGAACCGGCCTGTGGTCGTTCAGCCTTCGATCCCTGATCGCGGCCTGCGTCAGGAGCGCCCCGCATTCATCCGCGGTGTCGTTGTTAACCAATCGGCAAGTGCGGTGGAGATTTGCTGAAAACCGAATTATAATGCGGTCAGGTCGTCGCCTAATTCGCTGCGGGCAGGATGTGAGGAACAAATCCGGAAATCCCCGGAAGAAAGGATGATCGAAATGGCGAGCCTCTCCGCCCGCATGTCCGGTATCACCCAGTCCGCAGGACTGTTCGGGTTCAACATCCAGATGCTCCCGCACGAAGGATCAGAGACCGTTCTGGCTGAGATTGAGGTGCCCCCGGCCTACACCAGTGAGCATGAGGCCCGCAACAAGGCTCAATCGGCCCTGATGTGTTACGAGCTTACAGGGAAGTTCCCAAACTTCTCTGAAGACGTCAGGGGATCGTCCCTGTTTGCCAGGGTTCGTGAGCTTCGCTCCCTGGCAAAATGCACCCTGAAAGATGCCGTTACGGCTCTTTCCCAAGCAAATGACCCCCGGTTTGCCGGCGACGTCCTGATGGCGCTGGCCGCTATAAAGGATGAGGAAGGGGCTCGCGATCGCTCTGCCCAGTGGCGGATTGAGGATCCCGCGCTTGATCGCGCATTTCCGGTACCGAACTTTTGAGCCGGCCTAGCTGTCGAGAATGAGAAGCCCGTCCAGGACGGGCTTTTCTTTTGTAAGCGTCGCCAATCCCGGTTCTTCAATCAGGATCAAGTGTTGCGACCAGGACAGTCAAAATTCCCAAAAAGGAGCTTCGCGTATGCTGACGGTGAAATTCGCCTCGAGCCTCTCCGCCACTCTCTATCCGAACCTCCTGAAGACGGCCCTGCCGCTCCTCGGCAACGACCGTGGCGTGGTCATCCAGAAGGACGGAGCTGACCTGGCGCTCGTCCGGATGGGCAAAGATACCATCACGGTACGAGACCTCCCCGCCCATCTGTTCGTGACCGAAGAGACCTTTCCCTTCGATCCCATGGTCTTCGAGGCCTTCGCCCTCGAAGTCAGCGGGCCGGGCGAAAGCCTGTTCCACACCATCGGCCGCTGCGTGTCGGGCTTCTGGGACGCCCGACACCTCCATATTGGCGACCGTGGGATCGCAATCTTCCATGAGAATGACCGGCCGGAACACCTGGGGCCGGACTTCACGATGACGTTTTTCTCCTATGACGACCTCCGGAGGGTCGCCAAACAGGGCTATGGCTACAGCGACGGCGGTACCGTCCTTGGAGCCGATTTCAAGGACTTTGCATCGGCGCGGACGGAACCCTATGAGGTCAAGGATGCCCCAAAGGATCCTGAAGCCGACATGATGAAGGAGTTTTACACTCGGGTCCGTCGGCTCATGTGGGAGGAGACCTTGCTACAACTCCAACCGCACCTGAAGGAGTTCCGGGCTTGCCCCAGGCTGCCCATAGCGGATTGAACCGGGAACTTGGCGGAACCCTCGCACAAGCCAGCCATTCTATGTGGTGCCTTCCACAATCCTAGGATGCCCGCATGCGCGTTGGCCTACCCGAACGCCGATCCTATGAGCGCTATCGTACTGACCTTGAAGGGTGGATCACCGCTGATCCGCCCCACGAGCCGCAGCGGTGCACCGTATGGGACTTGTCTGAAAAGGGTGTTCGGCTGGTTTTCCCTGAACCTGCCGATGTTCCAGTGACATTTGAGCTCAAGATTCCGAGCCACGCCGCCATCGCACATGTGCGTCTCGTCTGGACCGACGGTTATTTCTATGGGGCCAGGTTCACCGACTAGCCCCCTCGGTCCCCGATAGAATTCCGAAGCCGGCCCTACTCAGGGTCGGCTTTTTGCATGGGCGCATCCTTATGGATCCAGGACAACACCGGGCAGGCATCAGCTATCCTCTACAAGCCCTCCAGTGCCACGGCTTCACGGGCCGAGCCAGCCACCGCTTAGCCGCGGCCTCGGATCTTGCGTACGGCCCATCCCACAAACGCTTTGGCCCCAAGCAGCAGCCCCACTGGGATACAGGCCAAGACACCTAAGATCCCCAATCCGGCGATTATCGGCATGATGCCGCTCGACTTCTCAAAGGAGTCGACACCGGGCTGCAATTCCTTGGCCCGGTTCAACGCCGCAGCCGCCTGGTCGGCGGTTAGAGCCTGGCCTAAGTGAACCTTCAACTCGCGTGCAGCTTGCTCGGGCTCGAAGTCGCTGCCGTCGAGATGGTACTCGGCGATAGTTGCCCAAGCATAGGCTTCGATCCGATTCTGGGACGTTCCTGTGCCTTCGGAATAGAGACGCGCCAAGGGCAGATAGGCATAGCGATCGCCTAGTTCGGCCGCCCGGAGATACCAACGTAGGGCCTCCGCTTCGTTCTTCTCGACCCCACGGCCCTTTAGCGAAAGGTAGGCGTACTGGGTCGCGCTCTCGCCCATTCCTGCCTCAGCACCCCGCCGGTACCAATAGGCTGCCTCAGGATACTCGCGGTCCTGCTCGTGTATCTCGGCCATTGACCAAAGGGAAAACCGGTCACCCTTCTCGGCAGCCCGGCGGAACCACTCCTTGGCCTCAGGGCGGCGGCTTCGGTTCCGGAGCATCAGGCCCATCCAGGCCTCGGCGCGACTATCGCCCGTTCTGGCGAACTGCTCCATGCCGGCCAGATCGCCCTTCCGCCAGAGTAGGCGCAGGTCCTCATCGGTCTGCGCACGCGCGCCGGTTTGGCCGATCGCAAATACTGCCAACACCAGAATGGCCAGTCTCGATCGCATGGCTGGACGATCAATTCCCGAAGAAAACCCCCCTGATCGATAGCACGGCTTTTCGGTTATCACGACCATTTTGTCCTAACGAGCCATCGCCCATGACAGACAAACTCACGTTCCTGAAGTCCCTTCATGCTGATCTGAAGGCGAGCCGTCAGCCCAGTCGGGCTCTCGACGCTCGAATATTTCAAGCTTTCGATCCCGAGGCGCGGGTTCTGCCCTGGCCGAAATGGATTGACCAGCAGATCGCTGGGCGCGACGATTTCAAGGGCATCAAGCATTTCACCAGCTCGGTCGATGCTGCGCTTTCGACTTTCGCGGACCCTGATGCGGCATCGATCCTTCGGGAGGTAGCCCGCGACCTCGAGAAGCCCGAGCATCCGAACAGGGCTGATGTACTGCCTCACATCGCTAGGACCATCGTGCTCAAGAACATTGAGCACACGATCATGCAGATGACCCTCACCGGCGACATCTTCACTCACGGGTTCCGTCCCGGGGAACGGGTCACACTCACCAAGGCGATCAGTTCGGAAGGCTCGACTTTCCAATCGGGGACCGAAATGGAAATCGAACAGGTCTACGACAACAGCATCGACCTCATCCATCGGGAGAGCGACGTGATGATGTGGGTTCGTCCGGACGAAATCGCGAAGATCGAAGCACCGCACCGTCAGGTATGACGGCGCACATCCCGCCCACTTGGCCCTGGTTAACGTCAAGCTGAAAGAGAACGCATGACTGATACGAACCTTGTGATAGAGGCCGCCAAGCGGCTCGACCCATCCGCCTGGGCTGCCGAAAAGGTAACGATCGCCCATCAACCGCTCGCCCAGGACTTCGCAGACCGCCGAGCCAAGTCCCTCCAGGCGGTTCGCCTCGTCTTGGAAACCCTCAAGGAACCGACGGACGGCATGCTTGAGGCCGGATTCTACGCAATTCCGAAGCCCCGGCCTTACGACACTAGCCGTTTGAAGAAGTCGTTGATCGGCATGCTCAACTTCGTTCTCGGACAGGTGGAGGGGAAGTAAATGCGCCTGCCCCGCAACGCTCACGATCCTATCCCCTGCGGTCTCTCCAGAGATCAAATTTTCGCCCAGGCAGCGAGGTTCGCGAAGGATGTCGGGTTTACGGTCGGCACGCCGGCGGTGAGCCTTCTCAGTCCGATGGGTGGCAAAACCGGGTTCATGAACGGTCTCGCCGACGTGATCATCGGCGCGATGCCCAGCGAACACAGTGACAGCCTAATTGTCTATGGAGAACGGGATTTCCTGGTTCTGCTCAAGCCGTCCGATAATCCAGACCTCCCCCGGGCAAACCTCGAGGTCGCCAAGGCCATCGGCCACTACGTGCTTCACGCTCCGAAGGTCCGGGAGAAGCACGGCGCCGACGCCGGATTGATCGTCCGGCACTATCCGAAGACCAAGCAGGAAGAGCAGTGCCACCGCGAGGCCGTGCAGTTTGCCTTCGGGCTCTTGGCGCCGCTTAACCGGCTGAAAACCGAATGGGAGCGTGCCAATGGCGACCTCAGAAAGCTGCGGGAGATCTTCCGCATGCCCTCGGAACTGATCGAGGCGCTCTATCAAAGCTGAAGGGCAATCGCTTCTAGCTGGCCAACTTTATCCCAGGGACCTTGAGACAGCACTTACGGTCCCATCCTGTTGAGCCAATATGCTCATCGCATGGTGACATTCATTGTCGGCTTCAGGCAGCGTGGCTTAACTTGTCAGGCGAAAAGCCTGCCTTTCTGGCATAGCCTCTGACGATCGCAGCGCGGTCTTCATGGGAAAGGACCTTGTCAATATCGGTAAAGCCGTTCGGCGCGAGCTCCTCGACGGCATCAATGACACCTTCGGGTCCGCCTGTCCGGTTGGAGCGGACGATCTCGGCGGTTTTTGGAAGCCGTTCCCGCTCATAAGACACGAGGGCCTGGACCGGGTGCTCTGCTGCCACAAGATTGTCCGCAAGGCAGCGAGCGTCGAGAATTGCTTGGCTCGCGCCATTGGAGCCTACTGGATACATCGGGTGCGCTGCATCTCCGAGCAGCGTGATGCGCCCGTGAGTCCACCGCGGGAGCGGATCGCGGTCGCACATCGGGTACTCCCAAAACTCAGGCGTCTGCTCGATGAGTTGGCTCACATTCAGGTGCGGAATTGAGAAGCGCTCCACATGTGGCATCAGTTCCTCGCGCGAGCCAGGCCGGGACCAGTCCTCCCGCCGGGGTGGCGGCGAGGACCCATCACCCAGTCTGACAGCGACAGCCCAGTTGGTTAGCTTCACTCCAGGCCGCCAGCCTTCAGCGATGGGATAAACCACGACCTTCGCACGCATTCCGCCGGCAACGATCATGGAGCGGCCTGTCAGGAACGCCGGCCACTCCGTGGCCCCCCGCCACAACATGATGCCATTCCAACAGGGTGGCCCCTAATTGGGGAACAGCTTATTGCGTACGGTCGAATGGATACCGTCCGCTCCGATCAGTATGTCCCCTCTTGATGTGTGGACGTGACGGCCCGCCCGATCAAAGAAGTAGGCGGACACGCCCCCTCATCCTGATTGAATGCACCAAGACGGCAACCGGTTCTAATAGCCTCACGTCCAAGCCGCTGCTCAACGGCCCGGTGAATGACGGCTTGAAGTCGCCCGCGGTGGATCGAAAACTGCGGAACATCGAAGCCCGCCTCGATGCCTCTTGGTTCACGCCAGATCTCCTGACCAAACCGGTTGGTGTAGATCAGCTCATAGGTTCGGATTGCTACCTCGTCCAGCCGATCCAACAGACCGAGCTGCTTGAGTTCCTTTATGGCATGGGGGAGAGTGTTGATCCCGACCCCCAATTCCCGGATGGCATCGGTCTGTTCATAGAGCTCTGCCGTTATGCCTCTCGAGTGGAGCATGAGGGCCGTCGTAAGACCGCCGATGCCGCCGCCGACGATGATGGCTTTCATCGATATTCCTCCTGATCTCTACTGAGGCTGATGACAGCAGAATTCTCCAAGCGCCTACGTTGCAGGCTGTGCTGGAGGCGGCAGGAATTCGACCTCGTGCTGCGCAGACAAGGCGACGACTGCGTCTGGTGCTTGCTCGGTCATGTTATGGATTCCCCAGAACAGATCATAGAGCTTACCGGTCGGGGAGACCCAGAACAGGCATTTCGCAGTAGCCCCCGACTTGTTGAAGATCCCGTGGGGCACACCCATGGGAAGGCGGACGAGATCACCTGGGGTGGCCGATGTCTCCTCCCCATTCAGCCAGAAGTCCAAGCGTCCTTCCAGGATGTAGAGGTATTCATCCTGTGTTGGATGAATGTGGGGCGGCACGAAGGTATCAGGGGGGAACGTCGCATGCCAGGAGAACGAATGCTCTGTCCTATGTTTGGGCACGTAAGTTTGGCCGAGGATGTTCCACTTAATCCCGTCGAGTCCTTCGTTGGCGCGCGTGACGCCTGCTGTCTCGCTCATGCTTTAGCCTCCAAACTGTGTTGCTGCCTTGCTTCTGACCCTCAATGATAGCCCGTCAGGATCAGCTCTGAGGCTTGCATTCCTTGGCATAGCCATCCTGGTAACCTTCAAATACCTTCTCGACGATCTCGGTCTGGAACTTCCCGTCAGGACGTTTGGCGGCCTTCACTAAGTAGAAGTCCTGGATCGGGAAGCCGTTCGGGCCGAACTTGAAATTGCCACGCAGAGATTGGAAGTCTGCCTTCTTGATGGCCTCACGCAGCGCTTCCTTATTGTCAGTCTTGCCGCCAGTGGCTTTCAGCGCACTGTCGATCAGGAGTGCCGCATCGTATGCCTGCATCGCATAGGAACCCGGAACAGAGTTGTAAGCGGCCTCATAGGCGGACACGAACTTCTTACTTTGGGGATTATCCATGTTCGGTGCCCATGTCATGCCACCGAACATGCCGAGTGCCGCATCCTGCTGGGCAGGTAGTGTTGACTCGTCGACCGTGAAGGCAGACAGGAACGGTATGCGGTCCGTCAACCCTGCCTGCTTGTACTGCTTGACGAGGTTCACGCCCATGCCGCCTGGCATAAAGGTGAAGACGGCATCCGGGCTCATCGAGGCGATCTTCGCAAGCTCGGACTGGAAGTCGAGGGTGTTGAGCGGAACGTAGGACTCCTCGAGGATCTCGCCCTTGTAGTGTCGCTTGAAGCCGGCCAGTGCATCCTTGCCCGCCTGATAGTTTGGAGCGAGGAGATAGACCTTCTTATGGCCGCGGTTTTGCGCAACCTTGCCCAGCACTTCGTGAACTTGATCGTTCTGATAAGAGGTTACAAAGAAGTTGGGATCACAGCCTTTCCCGGCGAAGGTCGAGGTGCCAGCGTTAGGGCTGATTAAAATAGTCCCTGACTCTGTGATGGGCTTGTGAATTGCTTGCAGGACATTAGAAAAGATCGGCCCGACGACAAAGTCGACCTTGTCGCGCTCCAACAAACTCTTGACTTTGGTGACGGCAACATCGGGTTTAAGCTCATCATCGATAACAATGGCCTCGACCCCCCGGCCACCTAATGCTCCCCCGAGATCCTTCACAGCAAGATTGAAGCCGTCGCGAGCCTGCTGCCCGAGCAGGGCGGATGGGCCGGAGAGCGTTAAGACCAGGCCGACTTTGACCTTCTCCTGTGCAACAGCCGGCCCTACGATGGAACTCACAAGGGCTACTGCACTGAGTAGTGATAACAGCTTCATCACCCGGACCCTCATAGTTGTTATTTTCAGGAACTGAGTATCGATAGGACTTTGTGTACTGGCAAGACGTAAAATATGCAGTGGGCGGGGAACCCCCGGTAAGATAATTACGCTAAGCCATTGCCCGCCGCCAGAACCCAGGGGCAATCTCAGTCCGGACTCTCCTAACCCTTTTTCTCAGGGGAGAGGACAAATCCTCTCTCCTAAGGCCCTGCCCTCGAGGCGGTTTTGTCGTCTTGCCTTGATCCGGCCAAGCGATCATCGGATTGCTGAAATCCCCGCAAAAGGACTTCGGCCCGTGACAGATCAAACGAACCCACCGCTTCGGAATGATGAGGGCCTTCCCATGGAAAAGCTTTCCCGCGCTCAACTTGAGTCCATCGCCCGCTGGATTGGCGCTGTCACCTCCCACCCGGACGCGACGGCCGAGCAGCTTGAAGCCGTGTACGAGTACGTGAGCACCGCCCGGCTCAAGGATATTGCCGAGACTGCCAAGGCGCTCGGCTACTGAGAACAGGGCCCCAACGGTAACCTCTTTCGAGGGCCGTCCGCGAAGGAAGATGATTTTAAATCCCCGGAAGGAAAAAGATCATGGACGCAGTTGGCATCATTTTCACCGTCGTCGAGACCCATCGCCTGGCTTCGATTGCTGAGGTCGGTCTGAAGAGCCAGCTCTTCCGCTTGGACAATGAGGAACTGATCGACGGCTTCGTGTTCGGCCGCGATCTCAACGCCATCCGCGTCTCGGACCTCGTCAACGCCGAGAATGCCCCATTCACGATCATTGGCTTCAACGCCGATTCGATCTCCGAGATCGTCGACATCATGTCGCTGACTGGCGGTGTCGAGCACCACGGTATCAGGGAGATGGCCTACTCGACCGAGCCGTTCACCATCCCGGCCTCCGAGCTCGAGTATCTCGACGTGGCGGGTGACTGCTGGATGCAGGTTGAAGGCTACAAGGCCCCGCCGGCGCATTTCGAGATGCTGACGGTATCTGCCAACGAGAACGGTGTCGAAGCGGAACTCGTTGGGGACACCGAGGTCCTCGGTTCGGATCTCCCGGCGGCCACTGAGGCGCCGGCTGCGTCGACGGTCGCGGAAAGCGCTCCCGAGAAGAAGAAGTACGATCGGCCGTATCTGCCGCCGAAGGAGTATTTCAAGATGCTGCGCGAAACCGGCCAGTATGTCCCCCGCTCTAAGAAGGCCGATAAAAAGCCTTCCAAGCGCGTGCGGTCCGAGGCCGAGCTTCGCGCCATCGGCGGCTTCTACGCTCGCCAGCGCCAGCAAGCCGCCTAAGATCGCTCCATGTCCGATCTCCATCAGGGAGCCGACGGCGCCATCGCCGTCGGCCAGCGGGTTCGCTATGTCGGTCACCCAGAGATGACCACCTGGAACAAGCCCTGCATCGGCGTTACGGGACGGCTCACTCTAGAGCACGTGTTCCAGTCCAAATACACTGAGACCGAGCAAACCCTTTGGGTTTTTGAGCCGGAACTGCCAGGCAAGTGCCTGCCGCCGTGGATGTATGTCCGGTCTCGCGATATTCGGCCTATCGCAGAGGACGTTCCGTCTCAGGGGGAGGCCTCCCTTTCAGGGGACTGTTCGTATGAGGCCATGCTGCGGAAGGCCGGTATTGCCAACGCGGATTGCTCCCGGCCCTGAGGCCGAGAGCAAATTTCACTTCTTGAGCGCAAGGATCAGTGCGGCGATAGCCGAAATAATCTGCGCGACGTCGATCACTACGGTCACTTCCATTGGAATTTTCCATGAAATGACCCATGGCCACAGGTCGCAAAACCTAGGGCAGAGCTAGCTCCGGTTTGAGAACGTCGCGGCTTTGAAGCTCTTACAGCTTCCCATCCGGCCGGTACGGGCGCACAGGAACGTTTCTCTTCCATTCCTGAGGTATGTCTCACGCTCATTCAGCGTGCCTGACCAGCACCAACATAAGTGCCCGTCCTTATGATTCAATAGATTTCCAACTTCTCAGTTCCTTCGAAATTGTGGACGGATGTCCTATCGCTTTCCTGCCGGAAGGATCGAACTCGATTTGGTCCAAATCCCCGAATGAGGATTGAGCGATGGCAAAGGCGGCACCCCACGAATGCACCCGTTGCGGCGGCACGGGCATGACCACCCACATCCGGGTCCATTATGGTATCCCCGGCCTCTGCTTCGCCTGCGACGGTGACGGCAAGCGCGAAACCCAGGTGAAGAACATTGAGGCTGCCAAGCGGGCAAAACAGGTTCGGGCGCTTGCCGAAAGGGCCAATGCCGAAATCCGCGCCCTTGCGGAGGAGAACGGGGGCCAGAACCTCCTCCTTCCCTATGAGAAGCGCCGAGCCTTCGCATTCTCCGAGGTCTTCTCGACCGCGCAGTACGCCGAGAAGTTCAACATGAAGCCCAGAGAGGCCTTCATCGAGCTTGCCCGGTCCTGGCCGCATTATCGGATCTGGACCGACGAACAGGGGCAGCCGAAGGGTTGGTGGTACGCTTGAGGGGTGCCGCCAGAAAGACGATGCCCAATAAATAAAGCCTGCCGATGTCAGTCGGCAGGCTTTTTTCATGCTTGGTTTTTCAAACCCAAGTGTCGGTAGGCTGAGTCCTTAAAGGACGTAGAAGTCCTTCACGTTTACAGCAGCCTTATTGGTGAGGGTTGCGAAGTGAACCGATGCGGCACTGCCGGTGCCATCCGCGTCGTAGAACAGCTTGCCCGTATCCTTCTCATAAATGATCCGGTCTGACCGATCTTGTGCCTGACCCGTCATATTTGAGCGGAACGCTGCGGCCTTCAGTGCACCATCCGCGCCAATTTTCGTGAAAACCGCATTATCAAGCCAGATGGTGTCATCGGCGGCGCGGAAGTCCGTGATCTTGTCATTGTTCGTCGAGCGATTTGGCCGCACGTCAAAGACGAAGTTGTCCCTGCCGCTTCCGCCGGACAGAACGTCATTGCCAGCGCCACCATAAAGGTAATCGTCCCCGCCGAGGCCCTTGATGGTGTCATTGCCACCAAGGCCTTTGAGCCGGTTGTCGCCTGAGTCGCCTATCAGCGTGTTATTGCGGCTGGTCCCAACAATCGGGATCAGGCTTCTAACACTATACGTTCCATCGTCGAAGGAGACGTACTCAACATCGAAGAGGTGGTTGATGTTGAAGTCTTCAACCATGTCCGTGGCTCTGATGGAACCGCTGACAATGTCCTGCTCGAATACCCACTCGCTACTGGATCCATCGAAAGCCGCGGTGTCGATGCCAGCACCGCCATAGAGAGCATCGAGGCCAAGTCCAGGAATGAGCGTGTCGTTGCCGTCGTCACCAAACAAGTAGTCGTACCCACGACCACCTACGAGGATGTCATCGCCCCAACCGCCTTTGATCTGGTTACCGTAGTCGTTTCCTACGAACCGGTCATTGCCTTGGTTGAACCTCACATACCATTCTGGTGCATTGAGGTCGGCAACAGTGGTCTGAATGTTCAAGTCACCAAGGGTCTGAACAAGCGTGCTCCCATCATAGTAGAACACATCTTCGACAACCACGTAGTCGTAGCCGTCATAGTAGTAGTTCACCGTGACGTTGTCATATTGTTCAAATCCATAGGCATTGAACGTGATCGAGTTATAGCCTGGGTTGAGAACACCGCTAGGGTTGGGCGAGGGTATATAGCCCCATCCGTCTGCAGTGAAATCCCACATGTCGATGCCGGAGCCCCAGTAATTCGAGAGTTCAATAGTCGCCATAACCACCTCGGGAGAATTCGTCGGGCGACCATAGCCGAGGAGGTATTGCCGGTTAGTAACCACCCTGCTCGGCCCTATTCGGCCATTCGTCCAGGAGGGTCTGGCTAATTTCTTCCAGAACTGGGGAATAGCTCAAGATCAAAATCCCCGGAGAATTATGATGGCAGCAGCGACCCCCGCAATCGAAATGGGCATGTTCCGGCAATTCTCGTTTCTGAGTTTCCATACGGCGCTGGACGCTTTCACGGCTGTTACCAAGGCCGATCCAACCGGGATCATCCCGATCAGCCATGACGTGACTAACAACCTGGTTCAGGTGTCCGAAGTGGACGGGAACACCGTGCAAGAGATGCTCCGGGCTGCCGGCGTCAATGTCGAGGGCGAGACCGTCACCCTCCCCCTTCAGGAGGTTTGGGCCGCCGATTCCTGTGAGGCTCTCGTGGACGGCTCCGAAGACTATGCCGACGAGGACCGCTGCCTCTTCAGGCTCGCGGCCTGACTGGCGACACCCACTATGCCGATGACCTTTCCCGGCTTGGGATCATCGGAAAACCCGAGATGAAATCCCCAGAAAGGAAGAGGTCCATGCCCGAGCTCCGCTACCACATCGTTCCGCAGGGCCTGATGATGTCGGTCAACGGTGAGCCGACCTATTGGCTCGATCGCAAGGCTTCCTTCGGCATCCTCTGGGAACACATCGACGACACCCAGGTCGAAATCCTCCGGCACGGACGGGTCGAGATGGTTATGGAGCGCGAGGCCTCGTTCAAGGCTTTCTATGGCGAGATCGGCGGGGCGACACCGCGCACGAGCCGCTCTTTCGTGGTTGTCGAGCAACTCGATCACAGCACGATTGACACTCTCAACCGTGTTCTGACCGGCGAAGAGAAGCCCAATGCCGCAGTCACGGCCATGCAGAGGTTGTCTCGAGAGGCCCTGCTGCGGGTCATGCCCGCCCACAAGCGCTACATGCTCGAAGCAGCCTGAGGGAGGGCCATCATGCACCCTCGCCTCTATCGCCCTCGCCAAGTCGTGGTCCTGCGGCTTCACCGGGAGACCATCGCCTCACGAATGGCTGCAGCCTTCGTGTCTCTGCGCGATGAGCCAAGCGGACCTCGCGAAACCTTCCTCCGCCTCCGGGCCGAGGAAGCCCGTCACGCCATCCGGCATCCGGGCCGCAGACACCGCTGACCCACGGGAATTTTCTGTCCTTCTGAGATGGGCAGACACCCTGAGATGAAAATCCCCGAAAGGACACGGCCATGGCGTTCGATTTCTCGAAGATCAAGGTTCTCACGCCGGAGGAGCGCGCAGCACGGGAGGAGGCCGAGCTTCAGGCCCAGATCGCCGAGGATGCCAAGAAGCGGCAGGAACTCTCCAAGCACACGATCACCGTGACCCTGAGTGAGTGCCCGATGCACCGGTTCACGACATCGGGGGACAAGATCGTCGCCTTCCACGGCGCCGATGAGCGCAGCCGCGGCTTTAGCGGGACCTACTTCGTCCCATACTTCCGCGAGCGATCCGAGATCGACGCGATGCTCGCCCCAATGGATCAGGGCACGACCGTCGTGGTGCGCGGCTACTGGAAGAAGCGCACCTGGCGCAACCAGCAGAACCAGGAGGTCGCGTCCTGGGAATTCCAGATCCAATTCGTCGAGCCCAAGCAGGGCTAATTCGTCATTCCGAACCGCAGGAGATTTCGCCATGGTTGAAGCCAAGATCGTATCCGCCCGCATCACTCCGATCTCCCGAGACCGCTTCGGCCCGCTGCCGGAGGTCTTCGCCACCTTCGACGACGGTCGCGAAGTGAGGCTGTTCGACTACTACCCGGATGAACTCAGCTTCTCCGAACGCGAGTTCGTCGGCCTTACCGAGGCAGAGGGACGCCGCCTGAAGGTCACGAAGGACGCCGCGTACCTCCGCTCCTAAGCCTCCCCATTCCCATCCTCGAGAGAAGGATCATGCCGATGCTGGCTGCCACCGACCTGATCGCCACCCACCGCTGCTTCGTGTTCCCGGACAAAGACACGGCCGTGTCGGTCTATGGCGAACTGATGCTCATGACAGAAACCGACTATATGGGCCTGTTCATTGAGCCCCAGGCCAAGACGATCCTCGTCAATGAGCCGTTCGGCGATGCCTTTGTGTCGCTCCTCGATGACACCGGCAATCTCGGTCCCGAAGTTCTGGTAAAACAGAAGATCGGCAATGACTTCTATGATCTCGGCAACGGCGTCGAGGTCCTGCAACGGGCCTGGAAGACCCTGCAATACGGCATCGGCACCGACGGAAACCTTTATCTGATGAGAGGGCCCGATACGGTCCTGTCGATCCCGGCCGACGGCAAACTCGGGCTGTTCTTCGAAACCGACAGCATCCTGGGCGGTACCCTGCATAAGCACGGGCCGGCCGAACTGGTGCAGGAGCAGTTCAACAAGCACCGCCAGGCCTTCCGCTATGCCGGTCTCTATGACAAGGCCAATGCCCTCCAACTGGTCGAGATCCCGGTCGCAGTCCTCACACCGCCAATCATCGCCGAATTAAACGCCTGCCTTTCTATTTCGGGTCGGATTGGGCGAATTACGGATCACCTCAACACATTCCACTGATCGGAACAGTCATGGACGATTGCCCATCCTGTGAAGGCACCGGGGAGCGCGACTGGCTCAGCGGTGCCCGCTGTTACGAATGCAATGGCACGGGCATCGCTAAGGACGATGATCCGTGCCCTGACTGTCGAGGTGATAACGCCTGCTCAGGCCGGTGTTTGGATAACCCGTCCGGTCACTAAGAGTTGAGCGGGCGGCTGATACGAAAGTCCTCGAAGAGGTCGCTCACGAAGTGGTGGGAGGCACTCTCCAGCGCCCGGATCCTCTCTTCAACCAGGTCGGCCAGAACGCTCCTCGGGTGCGAATTCCGCAATTCGTTCACCGCTTTCTTGATCTGCTCGAGATCCAAGGGGGAAATCGTCGCCCTCTGACTACCTCTTGGCCCTTGTTCCAAAGTCATTCCTCGTCTCCACGTGTGCCGACGATGCGGCGGAATAGCCCCAGCCCAACAGCCACCCCGAGGTGGGGTCTGCCCCTGGCGGTTTCTATTGAGGCCCTGATTACGAATTCGTTATTGCGCCGGCTCCTCACCGGCATGTGAACAATGGCCCACCCACAGCATCGGGTCGATTACGCCAGAGGTAACGGGAATCGTCCCCGGTCGGCCGCCTATGCTGGGGAAATCTGACCGATCTTGTCGAAGTTTGTCTGATTTGGGCTACAACTGAGTAAAGGGGAGGATGACGCTCCCCAAAATCATCGGGGGAAAACGATGTTCTCGTTTCTATCGCAATTCTTCCTGGGAGAACCGCCGCAGGCGCGAGACTTCAATATCGGGGCGATCTACCACTCCCCGAACCTCCATGCGTTCTTCATGTTCGGTCTCATTCTGCTCTGCATGTGCCTGACACCGGCAGCGGTGACCCTCTGGAAATCCCAAAGGCAAGGATGGGCCAGTATGCTGGGCCTGGTGGCTGTTATTGGGGTCGCCATTGCGACAGGGGGCGTTTACGCCAGCTGATATTCAGAGGCGAAATACCCGAACCTTCAAGGAGCGCTGGCGAAGAAAACAGCCGCCGCCGGCAGCACAACCTCCCGCACCTTCGATTAACCCGGGTGCTGGCTGAGTAAAAACCCCAAGGAGCCACTTGCCCGTCAAAGGAAGGGAGGGCGGTTCGTGTCCGAATTCATCATTGAGGCGACGATCACAGGGCCGCAGGCGACCATCGGCGAATTCAGATCTCAGTTTCTGGGTTCCTTTCCCGCCATCAGGAAAGACAACTCCGAGGAGATCATCGTCGCCCTATCGGGGGGCGACCAAGACCCCCGTCCCACTCTCCTGAACCTGTCCAGCGAATTCCCCACCCTGACTTTCTCAATTGTGGAATACGCGGCCGATCTCGGGAGAGAGCAGGTATCCCATCGTTGGATCGCGCAAGACGGCGAAGCGCACTCGGGCTTGTAGCGGCTCAAACCCTGGCGTTCGGGGGAATCCGGTCTGATCCATCGCACTGGGAATGTCCGGAATCTTACTTCGGATCATGAGCGTGAAGATGAATTCAGAAAAATCCCCAGAAAGGATCAGGACAATGGCGCGCTTCAACCCGGTTCAGGCAGCTCTCGCCAACGCACGCAGCCAGGGCCGCAGCACCCACAAGGTTATCGACACCCGCCGCAAGGGCAAGGGCGTCCCCTACAACCGCGCCGCTGCCAAGCGCCGCGACGACTACTGAGCCGGCCCAACCTTCGCCCTCCATCGTCGAAATAGAAAGCAGCCTCGATGCGCAAGATCGCGACCCTGTTTCTCGCCCTGCTGACTCTCGGCATCTCCTTCGCGGAAGCCACAGCGCAATCCCGGTACCCCGGGGGCTATGCTGAAAGCCGGTACGGCCGGGATCGATACTCCGGCTATGAGCGCGGGTATCGACCTCAGTATGCCGAGCCCCGTCACTATGGCCGCCCTCGACACTACCTTGGGGACAACGGCGACGCCATCGGAGCAGGGATCCTGGCACTGACCCTAGGCGCAGCCGTCGTGGGCGCGATCGCCAACCAAGCACAGGTCCAGGCTGCTCCACCTCCTCCGGCTACAACTGACCCCCAGCTCGCTGCCTACTGCGCTCGTCGGTTTCGATCCTACGATCCAATGACCGGGACCTACCTGACGGGAGCTGGGGAACGCTTCGTCTGCACCTATTGATCGATGGCGCTCTGACGCCAGGGAAGAGGCTCGACTTGAGCCTCTTTTTTTATGTTCGGGTCAAGAAACCCAGCCGCCGTCAGGATTACGAATTTGTAATCCCCCACGGGCGCTTCGTTCATCCACGATTTATTTCCGCCCCCCGATAATCTGTCCTATAAACCGAAGCGCCAGACGGAACGGCTATCACCATGCCGGACCCGTTTGGACCTCACAGGTAAAGGTCAATCAGACGATCATGCGTAAGCTAACTTCTCTCGTTCTCGCCGCCTCTGTCTTAGCGGCTCCTGTGTCTCAGGCGATTGCAGCACCCCGCGCCAAGATGCCGGAGATCACCAAGCAGTACCCGGGTGAGAGCTACACCCAATACCGCCGGTACTACGGCGGTCCGCGCTACTATGGCGGCCCACGCTATTATCACCGCCACGGCGGAAACGGCGGCGCGGTTGCTGCTGGCGTGCTTGGCCTCGCCGCTGGCGCTCTGGTCGCTGGCGCGATCGCCAACCAGGCACAGGCCGCTCCGCCGCCGCCTCCCGGCACGCAGGATCCGCAACTCGCGGCCTACTGCGCCCGCAAGTACCGGTCGTACGACCCGGTCACGGGGACGTTCATGGCAAACAACGGCTATCGCTACGTCTGCACCTACTAATCGGCTTGGTACAGGGATCACGCAAAGAGGCTCCTTCGGGGCCTCTTTTTTATGGGCGTATCGTCAAACCTCTGGAAACCAGACCAATCACGATCCGGGCTTTCTTCAGTTCCTCTAAAATCATCCCATCGATCCGATGATTTGAGAAACCCCGAAAGGTTCGAAATGACCGATGCTCCCGCCTCCCAGCCGCAGGACCTCCCGAGCGATCCGATGACGGATGTCGGTCACCTCCTGATCCGCGCCTATAATGGCGACCAGTTCGACCCGTTCTTTGTGGTCGGTCACCCGAGCCGGACAAAGGAGCCGAACGTCATCATCCGATCCTGCTTCTATTACTCGATCCTGATGACGCCGAAGATCACGATGATCTACGACAACAGCGGCCGCGGCGGCATGTGCGACATGACCGTCGACGAGATTCCCGTGATCTGGAAAACGCCCGCTCTGCTCGAAAGCCTGGGAACGACCTTCGAGGCCCTTCAGGATGGTACCGCCGTCATTATGGCGACAGAGGCACCGAAACCGGACATCGACCTCTGGGCCCGGATTGCCGAGGCCGAAGGGAAGGTCCTGAATGCCGCCTGACTCAGCGCAGCTCCCTCCGGGGATAGGAATACTCGTTTTGAGATCCATCCTCGTGCCGCTCGACGATCCGGACCCGCTTGCCCTTGTCGAGAACCTCAACTGTCACGACGCTATCCAGCGGATCGGTTCGCCAGCGGCCGGTTTCGGCGGCCCAGATCACCCTGGTCCCCTCCAGACGGCAACGATATTTCCAAAGCGTCCCATCCGACGGGCGATTATAGGAGACGATGGTGATCTCTCCTTCGGGCTGGGCTTTCATGATGGACGGCTTTCTGCCCATCACGCCGCCCATTGCCGCACGACAAATCTCGCCTCGCTCGGCGGGAGTGAGTTCGGCTGCATAAGCCGGTCCTGCCACGGCTAACCCTACGACCAGGATTCCAAAACGCTTCATCGCTATACCCATCTGAATTCTGGTATGGGGCTACTAATACTCGATCGATTCCGCTCTCGGATTACCTGCTATGTTGCCGAAATTCCATAAGCCACTTCTCATAAGCGCACTGCTTGGTGCCACTCTGAGCGGAGTTGGGACAGGCCCTACCTCTGCCGGTGAGCTCTATATCTATGAGCACAACCAGTCGGTCATCGACTGGTTTGTCGTCGGAGATAAAATCAAGGCAACCTATTCCAAGCCAAAGGCCAGCCTCGCAGCGGCAGGGGTCAAGGAGGGGGCAGTCCTTTTCGAAGGGGACTACGAAGGAAACCGGATCGTCGGCACCGCGTTCGCTTTCAAATCCGGCTGTGCCCCTGCCGCCTACCAGGTGATCGGTATGGAGCAGGGAAGCCAGATCATCCTTCGCGGTCCGGGCCCAGTCAGATCCAAGACCGGATGTGACGTCATCGGCTACTCCGCAAAAAGCCCTCATGCTGAACTGACGTTCCACTATTCTGCCACCCACCATTGATCGTCAGGCCCTTGCCTGCCTGCTGGATCCCGCCGGGTCAGCCTGTGTTATGATCCGCAGTGATTCAAACGGACGGTTGCAGTGATGGAGGCGTCACTCCTTAGCAGCTTCGCTTGCCATGACGGGCAGGAAAGCCTCGTCCTCGGCCAGAGGCCGGACGGCTCCATCGCTCACATCTCGGAGGTGCCGCGAGGGACGGCCTGCGAGTGCACCTGTCCCGGCTGCGGGGCTCCCCTCGTGGCCCGGAAGGGAGAGGTTCAACACCACCATTTCGGTCACCAGGGCTCTGAAGACGGACGGCCCTGTAACACAGGACCGGAAACCGCCCTGCACAAATTCGCCAAGGAGGTTCTGGAACAGAAGCTACACCTCTTCCTGCCGACCCTGGACCTTTGGGACGGTCCCGAGAGGTGGGTGGGTTTCGAAGGAAAGTCCTATGAATTTGACGCCGCCGTCCTGGAGTACCGTCTGGGGGGGATCATTCCCGATGTCATCGTTCGAAAGGGAAACAGGGACCTGATCGTCGAGTTTGCCGTCACCCATGAGTGCGGGCCTGCCAAGATCGCCCAAATCGCCAATATGGACATCAGCGCCATTGAGGTTGACCTATCCAAACTGCCGCGCGACACCTCGCGGAAAGGGCTCGAAGACGCCATCCTCAGTTCGGCCCCGCGCAAATGGCTCCACAATCCAAAAATCAGGGAAGGGCAGCGGGAACTTGAAACCCGTCGGCGCCGGCGAGCCGACACACTCTCCCGGCAGGTATCTCCTCTTGTGAAGGCCTATCGAGGAGCTCTTGAGAGCCACCGAACCTCCCGCAATTCGTGCTTGGCGGTCGGCCGCATCGAGAGCGATGGCATGGAGAAGGCGATTGGCTACGATGTCCCCGGATCGGGTTGTTTCAAGGTCCCACCACGCGACTGGCAGGCAACCATCCTCTCCGGCGTGATCGAACAGGCTGTTGTGGGGAGATCCGCCCATATCACTATCAAGGAGGCGCTCCGGAAACTTAAGGATCGAGGCTGGATCAACTTCCGTTTTAGCCGGATCTCTGAAGACCAGGCGGCTGCACTGCGGGAAAGCTCGGTTCAATTCGAATTTCCGGAATTCGCAATTCAGGCGTGGGCCACCGCCCTCTCACGCCAAAGCATCCTTGTCCCCGTCTCCAGCACCGGACGCTGGATTCTCCACCCCATGATCGTCAAGGAGATCCAATCCAAGCGCCTCGCCGATAAACAATCCGGATAATCGCTTTCCCATAGCACCGGAGGATGTTTTCGATTTCGGGATCATTGCCGCGAACAGATGATCGGACCAATCCCCGAAAGGATCCTCACGATGGATGCGAGTCGCTACTCCCTGAAGCTCCACAAGGACTTCCCCGGCAAGGGCTGGCTCCTTGAGCTCCACATGAACGACAGCGACGAAGAGGATGTCGCCTTCGTCGAGACGTTCCGCGCCACGGCCTTTCGCTATCTCGGCGCGGCACCCCACGGGTTCATCCGCCACGAGGACGGAAAGCGCTTTGTCGATACATGCTGGTTCCTGCAGGGGGAAAGCTCCGACTGGCTGATGTTCGAGTTCTGGACCAGCGACCAGACGGCAATGCTCGACGGGGTTATCCGCGTCATTGAGGCGCTGGAGACCCAGGGCGTATCCGTCGTTTTGCAGTGATATAGTGCCGCCATGGCCGATCACTTCAAGTCCACCTACTATGTGCTCGATCCCAAAGGGACCGTGCATCGGATCAAGACCAAGACCATCGGAGAGCTAAGAGCCCTCGATAGCTTCCGCCGCCAATGCCTGATCCATGGCTATACGGCCAAGGACGAGGAACAGGTCGAGGCTGACATCGAGGCCAAGATCTATGAGCAGATCTTTGGTGGGGACGTGATCAAGCACGAGGTCCAGCACGCCTTCCTTGAGGCAAATGGCACGCTGGTCGATCACGACAATCCAAATTCGTTCTTTGAGGCCATCGGTTATAGCCGCACCTTGAAAGACCGCTGCAAAAGGCAGCACAAACGATACATGGAGGACGGGAAACTTCCGGGCGGCGGCTTCGTCTGCAATGATCCAGCCCCCTACCATGTCGATCTGCCAGGGTTCTCCGCCTAAGAGCCTCATCTCCTTTCGGGACATGTCCACGAACCAATGATTGGGCAAAACCCCGAAAAGGAGATTGGACATGCGGATCCGGCGCTTCAGCAGCTTCGACAAGACCATCGGATCCGATCGCGACACCCTGGTCAGCGAGTTCCTGGACGTCAGCACGGCCACGGACCACGAGTTTCCCAACGAGCTCGGTCGCCAGCGTTACGCCCGCTACATCCATGCGGTCGGCTGCCTCCAGTATGGCGACAAGTTTCTCGCTGACCTGGAAGCCGTTTACGCCAGTGGGGTCGTGCAGCGCCCCACTTTCCAGGTCGGGGAGGCCGCCTGATATGGACGCCGCAACCCAACACACCAACCCGTCCATGACCTATGAGGCGTGGAAGGCTCAGGCTGTCTCCTACGCCTGGACCACTTACCTCCTGCCAGATGACTGCATCGAGGACGATAGATTCCAGCCTGCCTACTCCGCCGGCGACACGCCGGAGCGGGCGGTCGATGACCATTGCCAGCGATACGACATCAATAAGGTCGGCCCGTTGGGCACGATGTGAAATCAGAAACCCGCCCCGACAAAGGGCGGGTTTTCTTATGCTCCGACTTCCAAACCCCATCGCCCTGATCCCGGCTCATCTCAATTCTCGATTGGGATTGTGAAGAGATGATCGAAAAAATCCCCGAAAAGGAGCAAGGCGATGGACACCCTCGAGCAATTCACGGTTCTATCCGGCATTCGCATCCAGGTTCTGGCCCAGGCTATCGCCTGCAAGACAGCGTTCGCCCGTGACCTCCATGAGCGTCTGGCGCAGCAGCTCGCCTACATCTGCAAGAAGCTTCGGCTGGAGATCGCAGTCGCGGCCCGCTTCGGGGACGAAGACGAGGGTGCCCTCAGCTGGGAAGGCCCGGATGAGATCCACCTGATCGACAGCCTCTACATCGATAACGGGACCCGCGAGTACCAGATCAACGGTGAGAACTGGTACTCGCTGGAGGGAGACGGCGAGCCGATCGCCTCGCCCGCGACCGCCGAGCAGATCGAAGGGCTGGCCCGCTTCATCGAGGAACTCGCCCAATACGGCGTCCTCGTCACGGCCAACTACGTCTTCATCCCCTGCGAGGAGCAGATCGCGGCCTAAGGGTCGCACCTCCCATCGCGTCGATCTCACAGCTTCGGAGAAAAGGCATGACTGCCGCATCGCTCAACAAGCCGGCCCCGCTCATCTGGACCGACCGCATGTCCACCGGCATGAGCCACTACACCTACTTCGGCGGCCGGACCCCAGGCGAGCAGATCGTCTACGTCCTGCGCAGCGATCTCATCCTGGAAAAAGGCACGCAGGAGCGCTGGGAAGTCTCCTGGAACACCGGCTGCTATCCGCGCCGCCTTCCGGAGACCCGGTACCATCCGACCCTCTGGGCCGCAGTCGAAGCCGCCGAGGCGGAAGTCGCCCGGATCACCGCGCAGCCGAAACAGCCCTGCCGGGCCTGCGGTCCGCACTGCGACATCTGGAACGAGAGCCAACTGGACCTCGCCGCCTGAGACCTTTCCCCTCGACTCCCCTCACGACAACAGAAAGGATCCCGTCGATGTCGATCACCGTGAAACGTCCGAGAAAGCGCTTCCCCTGGAAAGGCATGCTGCTCAAACGGGACTGCTACCGTGACCTGAGTACCTGGTGGAGCGAGAGCTTCTACCGCCGTAAGAAAGCCTGATCCGGTCGAGACGCAAGAAGGCCCCCGAAACAGAGGGGCCTTTTTTCATGCTCGCGCCTTCAAACCCCTGCTACTGGGCGGCCAGTGCATAACGAAGTTCGATCTCGACGTCAGTGACCTCTTGATCCAATCTCCGTGCCTCTGCAATCACCTCGTCGGTCCACAACATCCGATTCCGGCCAAACTTCTCAAACAACTCTTCCTGGGCCTTTTCAATCTCGCGACAACGATCCCGCAAAGCCTGGATCTCGGGCGTGACAACCGGCTCGACAACCTCATCCATTTCTGTATTCGGCACGAGATAGTAGTCGCGGTCCTGATTTTGTACGGCCCGATATAGGTGCTCTGGATACGGCTGCCCTTCTTCCCAGGTCTCGGGGTCGAAATCCGACCAATCTCGCTCGGCCTCACCAGCGTTAGCAGAGAACGTCACCGCCGCTTCAATATGAACAGTGGCCGGTTTCGGCTTTTCAATAGGATCAACCTTCGGCGCCTCGACAGGCTTTGCCCTCTGCTCGACGACAGAGGGAGGCTCTGTAGACGCTAGGGGTACAGCAGCATTCGTCTCCTGAGGAGAGACAGTCTTAGGCCTCGACACATCCGACTGCTCTGACTCGCAGGTCCTCATAGATAGAAGGACACGAGCCTCTTTCTCGCTGAGCCCTGGATTGGCAGCCATGAATTCCGCGAGTTGCTCTTCGGTGAAGCTGCCCTTTGGCACGACAAAGCTATTGGTCACCCGGAAGGCGCGCCTGCCCTCCTTCAGAGCCTTCCGGTGCTCCGCTACAAGCACCTTCTGATCGGCCAGCTTTTTCTTCTCAGCCTGCTTGGCCGCGAGCCGACGCGCGATCGCCCGTTCGCCTTCCTCACGGATCTTGGCCATCTCAGCATCGATCTGGTCCATGCGCAATTGCACACGCTTCTCGATCACGCCGGGACGCTCGGCGCCCCAGGAGTAGCGCTTCCCGTCCTTGCGGGCCGTGTTGACTGATACTGATCCGGTCGCAGCAGCGCCCATCACAAAGCCTCTCACTTCGTCAAAAACAGGAGGCGCGCAGTTGGACTCACACCTCCGAATTAAACCGGAAGGTAGCAGCCTTATGGCCAAGATTCAACGAAGTGAAACCCGGAACGTCGAATTCAACTGACACTCAAACGGCAGTTATCACCAGAAACCTCCTGCCAGTCCCGCATGCCGGAAAGGCAGATGGCCGGAAAACTGACCTGTCGCAGAAATGGCAGGTCCGAAATTTCTCACCTGACAGCCCAAAGTAAAACGGCCTGACAGGTTGGTTCCCGGCCGATCTTTCGCACTTCGGGCGAGCGACAGGTTCGAAAACTGGAGGCCTGTCACATCTTCTCCGGCCTGGCAGACACCCCAGCAGCCCTCCATCCTCTCTTGCTGCTCTCTGGGAGGCAGTCCGTCCGCGATCGAGCGATGGTCGACAGCACGCAGTCCGCGCTTGCTTCATAGACCCACGCGACACCCGCTGCCTGGTCCGATCGCACTCCGGCTGGATCCCTCGTCAATTGAGCTGCCTGTCCCTTCAGATCGAACATGAAAGGTCGAATTTGACACCACCTGTCATCAGTTCCGGCCCAATCTGTCAGGTCCTGTTACGACAGACCTTTCATTTGGGCGACAGGTCATACATGCGGGCACCTGTCATAGCATCAGCCAAACCCTTACGAGGCAAAGGCTTGGCTTCTCGGCCACTATCATCCTGCTACACATGCAGGAGGAATCCGAGCTCGCCTGTTGCCAGGAGCCAGCGACCGACACGCTCCCTTAGACGGGCCGGCACGGTCACGGCTCTGCCGGGGCAAGTGACAGGTCTGGGGCAATGCGGCCTGACACACCGAGCGGCCGACCAGCCCGTCCCGCCAGTGCCATCGAGGCCGAGGGCCACCCTCCCCGCCTGGTCGAGGCACACCAAAGGACCAGACGATCTGACAGGTCGAGAAACTCCCTGCCTGTCAGCGGAGTGACAGGTCTTGCCACAACCGACCTGTCACCCATTCTCCTGTTAGATCGCAGTCGATCCTAGTCGCTGCAGCTCCCGGATCTCCCGAGTGCACCGGCCGGACTCGCCAGCTCACTGGCCAGACTCCATTCGTGCAAAGTAAAACCCCTGTTCGGAGCGTTCAGAGAACGCCACTGGTCTTTTGCTTGGCCTGAATACATATCCTTTGCTTGACGCCCGTCGTATCGAAGAACAGCGGGTGTGCCCCCGCGATTCTGCTGGAGCGTAATCACATCAGTTTGTACTGTCGGAATACGTTTTCACGGCAGAGATAGACGCGCTCTCACCGTGTGCGCGTCTCCAAACCCGCCCGGAGCGGCCTGGAGGCCGGTCGAGGCAGGACAGGCTCAAAGACTCTCGATCGGCTCGGGAGGGGCCACAGGCCCCGTTCTACGTCCCGCATGACCCTACCCCGCCGACGGGCATAGCCTGCGGCTGTCGGAACACCTCTGAGGCTCACAGACCCCTAATAGGAGGGGTCCAGAGGGAGGTTTAGGGGCAGGATAATTTTTAGGGCCCAATACCGCAAATCTGATGCACCTACCGGTTCATCCAGATTTGCTGTCACTTACATTGGGCTCTGCGAGGCTGTCCCGGCGCGCTTTGGCTGAGGCCAAACCGCACGATCCAGGCGGATCGTGGCCGGGTACGGGCGAGGCATCCGACTGCTGAACGCAGCCCTGCCTCGCCATCCGGACGCGAAAACCGCGTCCCTCGTGAATACTATGTGATTACTTGCCGTCGCAGAACGCTCCGGCTGCGGGCGGACGACCAGCGTCCGCATGCTCTCTCGGCCTCTGCCGCTCTCAAGAGCGGCTCGGCCCGGCTGACAAGCAGCCTCTGGAAGGGGTTAGGGCCATCTCGGCGAGGGTTGCTGCAGGGCCATTCGGCCCCCGATAGCGCCATCCTTCTTTCCAGCCCACCCCAGGATCCTGAACCTGCAACCTGGCCCGGACTTGTTCTTTCACAAACGCCGCCGCGAGCGCTTCGCATCACCCGTTGCGGCGCTCACATAGATCGGAACCTTGATCAGCGTAATTACCCACGCCCTTGTCAGCAGGCACAATTCCTGAATCCATGGGGAGATGGATCGCACTGATTTGCAGCGTCTGAGCAAGGAAGAGCTGATCGAGCTGGTGCTGCGGCTGCAGCATCCGCCAAAGACCTCGCGCACATCCTCCAAGCCACCCTCGACCGATCGCAAGCAGCGTCGGGATCAGGCCAAGCCCGGCGGGGCCAAGCCGGGACATGAAGGTCACAGCCGGATCCTCAGCGCCACGCCCGATGAGGTGGTCGAGCATCGTCCTGACCGGTGCTCGGGCTGCTCGGCTGTCCTGATGGTGGATTGGCCGGCGGAGACGATCAGCATCCACGAGCAGATCGACCTCCCGGAGATAACGCCCCGCGTCACCCAACATCGGCGCCTGGCGGTGTGCTGCCCCGCCTGTGGAACGCGGGTCGTCGCGCCCGTGCCGGAGGCCGCCAAGCGGACACCGTTCGGGCCGCGCGTCCATGCCATGGCGACTTATCTCAAGACCTTCCAGGCTCTGTCCTACGAGCGGCTGCAGGGCACGTTCGCGGACCTGTTCGGGCTCACCATCAGCCAAGGCGGCCTGATGAACATGCTGCGCCGGGCGCAGGACGCCTTCGCAACCGAGCGCGACAAGGCGGTTGCGGCGTTACGCCAGGCCCGGGTCGTCGCCTCCGACAAGACCGGCGTCCGGATCGAGGGCTGCAATGCCTATCATTGGGTGTTTCGCTGCGCCGAGGCGGTGGTCCATCACGCCTCGCCGACCCGAGGCGCTATTGTGGTCCGGACCATGATGGCCGGACACCGGCCCGAGGTCTGGTGCTCCGACCGCTATAGCGCACAGCAGGGCCATGCCGACGCCCACCAGACCTGTCTGGCTCATCTTTCCCGCGACGTCGCCTATGCCGATGAGGCGAGCGAGGATGTCCTGCCCTCCCGCCTCAAGCTGTGGCTGCACCGGGCCTTTGCCCTGGCGGAGGAGGTCGCAACCCTTGCCGCCTCGACCCTGGCCCGCAAGCGCCGCGCCTTGGAACGAAGTCTGGATGATATCCTGGCCGCGCCGACCTCCTGTGATCTCGCCCGTGACCTTCAGAGCAAGGTCCGGCGCGCTCGCGATCAGCTTCTGACCTTCGCCCACTGGCCCGGATTGGTTGAGGCAACCAACAACGCCTGCGAACGCGCGCTCAGACCGGCCGTGATTCAGCGCAAGGTGACCAACGGCTATCGGGCGATGTGGGCGGCCGCGGGCGAAGCAGACATTCGAACGGTCGTCGACACGGCGCGCCTTGGCCCGGAAACCAACGCGTTCAAGACCATCCTTCAGACCGTGTCCGCCTGAACCTCAGCTCAAAATGGGGCGTGGGTAATTACTGATCAGCAACCCGTTGGTCTTGAGATGACCGGGATGCTACTGCTTGCAAGGAAGCAAAGTCAGGGACCGCCGACCCCGACGTGATACGCGGGATGTGTCGTGCCGGGAATACGCGGAAAGGGATGGGCCAAGAGCCGAACGGTGCGACTCTCCCATCGCCATGGCCTGGCGGTAGCCTAAGCGATCTTGAAGTCGTACGCGCTGAGCCACAACCATTTGTCGATCTTGGCGAACTGAACCGCCTTGCCGGTCCCGCTGCCATCGGCGTCATAGTAAAGGGCGCCCTTAGCCATGTCGTAGATGATGCGATCGTCCGCGTCCGAGGCCGCCTTCCCCCACGTGAATGCGTCGAGCCCGAGCGTTCCCTGCTTGCCGAGTGCCTTAAAGACCGACCGGTCCAGCCAGATTGTATCCGCGGCGATGCTGAACGATCGGATCGTATCGATCTCACCCTTCCCGAGCTTGGTGTCGAAGACAAAGGCGTCTCGACCGGCGCTGCCCTGCAGCAGATCCGCTCCCTCGCCCCCGGACAGGACGTCGTCGCCAGCGCCACCATCCAGCGTGTCGTTGCCGTCCCCACCATAAAGCCGATCCTTCCCGGAGCCGCCATCAAGGCGGTCCTTGCCGTCCCGGCCGTAGAGCTTGTCGTCCCCGGAGGAGCCATAGAGCCGGTCCTGCCCCTCATTGCCGGTGAGCACGTCATTCCCCGACTTTCCGTCCAGGAGACTTCCGACCCTCGAAGCGTAGAGCTTGTTGGCAAGCGAGTTGCCATAGCCGCTGATGGCGTGACCGGTCAGGTGGAGGTTTTCCACGTTCGATCCAAGCCTGAGGTTTACGGAGCTGTACACCGTGTCCGTGCCGCCTCTCACGCTCTCCAGAATCCGGTCGCCGGACGAGTCGACGATATAGGTGTCGTTACCGGTCCCCCCGGTCAGCAGATCAGCTCCGCCGGCGCCATCGAGGCGATCGTGCCCTGCGCCGCCGGAAAGCGTGTCGTTTCCTCCTCCGCCCGTCAGAACGTCGTTTAACGCACTGCCGATGACGTGAAGATTGTCAGGCCTGACCGGGTCAGGTTCGGTCGGCGTGGGATCAACCGGCCCCGGATCAACTGGTCCTGGATCGACCGGGCCCGGGTCCACCGGGCCGGGATCGACGGGCCGCTCGCCAATGACAAGGTTGCTGTTGGCCGCCAGCGATCCCGATGTTCCCGGGCCAGGCAGCGCAAGGTCGGCGCTGTTCCCCGACACGCCGGCGATGGTGGCCCCGTTCAAACGGAGAGCGCCACTCTCCAGATAGTCCAGATCGCCTGACAGGTCGCCTGGCTGCACCGTGTAATGGAAGACCAGGGTGTTCGTCCCCGACCCCGAAACGAACGACGCGAAACGGTCGATTAGACCGGTTTCGAGCGCGAGCGTCGGCAGGCCTGCACTCGTATCCACCACCACGACCTTGCTGAACTCCACAGCGATCGCAATCTGATCCCCGGCCGAATAGGTGCCGGCTGCCGTGCGAGCGGCAACGTTGATAACCTTCGGCCGAGCGGCATCGACGGTCCAGGTATAGGTGGCCGGTGTCGCATCCATGTTGCCGGCGGCATCAATGGCTCTCACCGCCAGTGTGTGACTGCCGTCGACGAGACCGGTGATCGTAAATACGTCCGAGGCCGCGGCAAAGCTCGACCCGTCGAGGCTGACCTGGAAGGATGCACCCGCCTCGCTGGATAAGAAGGTGAAGACCGCGTTGGAATTCGGTGAAGTCCCCGGCGGGCCCGCGGAGATCGTTGTCTCTGGAGGAACCCCGTCGACGAGCACTTGCGCGGTCGACCCGACCCCGTTGAGGATCGTTTCCGCGTCCAGGCCCCCCAAGCTTTGGACCGTGCCGCCTTTCAGGGCCAGGGAGCCGATTGCGATGCCGTTCGCGTCCAGGTCCCCGGTTGCCGCGACATAGCGGAAGGTCAGTGCTCCTGTTCCTGATCCGCCAAGGTACGATGCTTCGACGACCTTCGAGCCGACAACAAGGGCAATGCTGGGTGCCCCGCTGACAACCACCGCCTCAGTAAAGGCTAGGGTAAAATCCAGGGCGTCCCCGGCCTTATAGGTCCCATTGGCAGGCACAGCCACGGACGAAACCTGCGGGACACTCGCATTGTAGATGATCGTATTGGCCGAGAGCGCGATTGCCCCGGTAGCGCCCTTGAGCGTCAGGGCGTAGTCGACATCGTCCACCCGGAATGTCAGCGTCTCACCGGAGAGTGACGCGCCCTGAAGTGTGCCAGTGGTGATCCGGATGCTCTCGCCATTCTCGATGTCCGTGATGACGTCCCCGTCGAGTTCACTCGCTTTGCCCTCGAAGAGATCCCGTCCTCCGCCACCCGTGATGGTATCGTTGCCGAGACCGCCGTTGATCGTCGATGAACCTGACTGAGCCGTGATCTTATCGATCCCGGTTCCACCGATGATGGTCTCGGCGTTCAGGATTGTGACCGTGTTGGGTGTATCGCCCAGGCTGATACGGTCATTCCCCGCGCCCGCATCGAGCGTCTCGACCGCTCTAAAGATGATGGTGTCATCGGCCTCGCTGAGGATGACGTGATCGATCCCGGTGCCGCCGATCAGGATCTCGACGGCTCTGACAGTGACCGTGCCCCCGGCATCACCCAGCAGAACGACGTCCATTCCGGCCCCGCCGTCGATGCCCTCAACGCCGCTCGCAATGAGCGTGTCGTTGCCTTCACTCAGTGTGATCTGGTCGACGCCGACGCTCCCGATCAGCGTCTCGACATTCCGGATTGCGACAGTCCCACCTTGGCCAATGAGCGTGACGCTGTCGCCGCCCAGTCCGCCATCGATGCTCTCGATGCCACTCACCGAGACCGTGTCATTGCTGCTGCTTAGAGTAATGTGATCAACCCCGGCACCGCCAATGAGCGTGTCGATCAATCTGACAGCGATCACGTTGCCGTCGGCTCCGAGGGTAATGATATCCGAGCCCGTTCCGCCGATGATAGTCTCGGCGTTTAGGATGGTATACGTGCCACCGCGGTCTCCCAGGATGATGCTGTCATTTCCGGCACCCGCATCGAGGGTCTCAACGCCCACGGTGATGAGGATGTCGTCGCCATCGCTCAGGAACACCTGATCGACGCCGCTGCCGCCCAAGAGGGTTTCGACATTGTGCAGAGTGACGGTGCCTCCCTGGTTTCCAAGGGTAATGGTATCGCCACCAGCCCCGGCATCGAGGAACTCGATCCCGGTCATGAAAAGGGTGTCATTCCCGCTGCTGAGCGTGATCCGATCAGTCCCAGCTCCACCGATGAGCGTCTCGACCTGTCTGACGGCCACGACGTTGCCGCCATCGCCAAGGGTCACGGTATCGGATGATGCCCCGCCGATGATGGTCTCGGCGTTCAGGATTGTGACCGTATTGGATGCATCGCCCAGGCTGATCGTGTCGTTGCCGGCGCCCGCGTCGAGGGTCTCGACCGCTCTAAAGATGAATGTGTCATCTGCCTCGCTGAGGGTGACGTGATCGATTCCAGTGCTGCCAACCAGGATTTCAACCCCTCTGACAGTGACCGTGCCCCCGGCACCAGCCAGGAACACGACGTCCATTCCGGTCCCACCGTCGATGCTCTCGATGCCGCTCGCAGTGAGCGTGTCGTTGCCGCTACTCAGGGTAATTAAGTCGACGCCGACACTCCCGATCAGCGTCTCGACTTGGCTTACAGCCACCAAGTTGCCGCCATCGCCGAGGGTCACGATATCCGATGATACCCCGCCGACGATGGTCTCGGCGTTCAGGATTGTAATAGTGTTGGATGTGTCGCCTAGCCTAATCGTGTCGTTGCCAGCCCCGGCATCAAGAGTCTCGACCCCCCTTATGAGGATCGTGTTATCTCCGTCACTGAGGATCACCTGATCGGTTCCCGATCCGCCCACCAGGGACTCGACGTTTCTGACAGAGATTGTGCCCCCGGAATCACCTAAGACGACGAGATCCCCTCCTGCCCCACCGTCGACGCTCTCGATCCCGGTTAGCTTGATAATGTCATTGTCGTTGCTGAGGGTGACCAGATCAGTACCAGCCCCGCCGGTCAGCACCTCAACGCCGGTGATCGTCAGGGTGTTTCCGGCATCTCCCAGGGAAACACGATCGTCGATGGAGCTTCCGATGATCTGTTCGATACCCTCGACATAGAATTGATGGGGTATTCCGCCATTCTGAACGATGGTGAGACTATCGACTCCAGACCCGCCGGCGAGGGTGGTGATACCAGAACCAGAAACGGGTTTGACCACGAAAGCATGGCCTGCAGCAGATCCTAGGATTGTTAGCGGAGCGGCCGTGAGCCCTACCGCGTCTATCGACTGTACGGGCTCTGATCCCCCATCGACGGGAACATTGCCTCCGTTCAATGTAACAATGACGCGCCCGGTCTCGTCGTACCGGACGTGGACGCTGTCTTCGGCTTCGCCTCCAGAAAGGAGCAGAACACCATTAGAGACGGACGCGGAAAACGTCATGAGAGGCTCCGAGGAGACGGCAAAACTGCAATTAGGTGGGATCAGGCGGAACTGGAGATATTCAGGTTGGTAACGCCCAGCCTTAGGACCGGCAACTGAATAAATACCTTAATCGCTCCTGATCGTCACGCTCGCCTTTGCGCCTAGATTGACGAACGCCAGCTTCCCGAAGTGCTTTACTCTCTGTGACATCGCCCCCTGACAGGGGTCAGACTTTATCCGAGGCTCGGCGTCCGTACCTGACCTGTTGGGCCTCGCCGATCACAACCCGGGTGCTCTGCACATGCCGGCGCATGAGTAGTTCGGCCAAAGGACCGTCCCCAGACTGGATTGCCTCGAATATCCGTACGTGCTCGAGATGCCGCTCCTCTTCCCTTCCCTCCTTCCGGCCCCAGTGCATCCGGTAAAGAATCCGATTGTATCGCCAGAAATCATTGTTCATCAGGCGAGCGAATTCTCGGTTCCCGGAGATCTGAATGATCTTTTGGTGAAAGTCGATGTTAGGCTCATCACCAGCAGGCTCGACAGCCTCCCCTAATATCTGGGTGGCCTCCTGATCGATAATTGCTTTGAGCTCCGCAATATCCTCCTTTGTCGCTCTCAATGCCGCCTTGAAAGCGGCTCTAGCTTCCAAGACCTCTCGCAACTCATAAAGATCGGCCACATCCTCCGGTGTAAACACCGTCACCCTAGCGCCTGAATAGGGATGGCTCTCAACAAGACGCCTCTCCTCGAGCAAGCGGAGCGCCTCACGTACTGGTGCCCGGCTCACGCCAAGGCGCTCGGCCAGCGCCGCCTCCTTAAGCTGTGCTCCCGGCTCGAACTCGCCGCTGAGGATTGCGGCAGCGATCTTTTCCGCAACGATGCTGCGAAGAGAGAGGATGTCGCTCATAGAAGCGAAGCCATTGTAGCCATTCTCACTTTATAACGTCAGATAGAGGACAATCCGGCCACTTGTCGCCGGTTGTGGCATAAATGTGTCTGGACTCTGGCCGCCCTTGGTATACAAGGTGACGAAGTTTAGTTGCGTAACAGGAGACGCCCATGTGCAGGGTCGTTTCGAATCCGGATTTGCCCTTCGAAGGCATGGGTAACCTATTCGCCGTATGCCCGATGGATCCCGCGAGCGGCCGGCGACTGCAGATCACGCCTGCTTCCAACACGCTCGCCTCCCACAACCTCAAACCGTACCTTCGGCTCTGATCATTCCGGCAATTGTCGACAAGTGGCTAAGCCCCATCGGCGCTTAAACACCCCAAACGTCAAATCGCCGGTCCTACCTGTTCCCACCAAACGAGCCATCCGAGCCAATTCACTCAGCCTAAACGTTCAGCCCATCGAGAAACTGCTTAGCCAAGTTCCCTTTCGGGTTCGTTACTCCCAGAGCCTTGTCGACCAAGAACGAAAGCCACAGAATTCCACCCTAACCGCGATCGGCAGGCTCAACAGATCCCGGCACGATCCTAAAAACACCGCCGAACCAACTGCCCGATGCTCTGGCCTAACGGCGGCGAAATAAACTGCCATTATCCGAATTTTCGTTACGGACCAGCTCTGCGCTAAAAAGGAGCATGACCCGAAACGCAAATCATAAATCAACGTCGCGCATCTGGACCGCCAGCATTATTTGCCTAGCGCTTGGCGGATGCCAAAGCGCTCTATTCAGACAGGCCGAGCCAGTCTCTTCCTTCCAGACAAGTGCCCAAGTCCACGCACCTCTGCCAAAGGAGACGCAAAAGCAGATCACGCTGGTGAGCAGCAGCGCCCATGAATGTCTAGCTCGCGCAATGTACTTCGAGAGCAATCGAAACAGTGATGACGGAATGCTGGCCGTTGGAACTGTCGTCATGAACCGGGTCGCGTCTCCTAAGTACCCAGACACGATCTGCGAAGTTGTTGGTCAAAAGGGGCAGTTCGCCAAAGGCGTCCTGACTAAGCCAACGCCGGATCCAGGATACTCGCGCGCAAAGATGGTCGCGTCTGAGGTTCTTACCGGCGCCAGGCACAAAGCCGTTGGTCGATAGCTGTATTTCCACACTGCCGGGTTCCGGATCCCATACAAGGATGCTCAATATCTGTTAGTGGCCGGCGGGAACGCCTTCTACACCAGGGGCGCGACGACGGATGAGTCGATTCCGACCTTCGTCACACTGAAACTTGCGGCGCTTCAGTTCTCATCAGTCCAGTTTCTTCAGTGATATAACGCAAAAAGGCCGCCCAATGGCGGCCCCCTGCGAACACCCTTACGAACTCATCGAGGGGTCTGGTGCGTCAAAGTTCATCTCTGCGTATTATCGATAACGTTGACATTGCTTGCGACCATCGTCAGCGAAACAACGCGCTCACCATCATCTTCGGAGTATGCGAACGGAACGATCGTTCCACGCACCTCGATCAAATCACCTATGTTCAGCGAGGACATCATATCCTCGATCTTCGCTGGCTCGCGCACGACGATCGTCAGCTCACACGCGCCATCTTCTGGGATATCTCGCAAATTCTCGGACGTTGCCAGGGCGATCTCCAGAAATTTTCTCTGGCGCATACCCAAGACCCGACCGCCGACATTAAAGCCTGCCCTGTGCTTAGGAAGATCAGCAAAAACTTCGTCCATTCGATCCACAAAGCGTTTGTCCCGAGCCACAACGCTTGTTGCGGCCGCGACGGCTTCCGTAAGCCGGGAGAGACTTCCGCTAATCGCGATCGGATGGAAAACCGATTCTCTTATACCGTCGTCAGCATGTTTGCCCATTTCTTTGTTGCCCCTTTTGGGTGGTTGATTGAGCCCGTTTTAGACGGGAGCGTTATACGCGGTAACTCGGATTCTAACAAAGCTGAATCCCATTGATGGTAAACAGCTGAACCATCAATTTTAGCAACCATCGACAGGCCCAACGAAAACGTAAAAAACGCAATGTTTCCGATGAATTAGCACAACAATCGTTCGCTCACTCTGCAACCGGAAAACTGCACCATTTTGAGTCAGTTTCAAACTGACCCAAAGCGTGTCAGCGCAGGTTAAGACCGAGGTATAAAGATGCCGCGGCCTGATTTAATTCGCAGTTTTGTGGTAAAGCACGCAAGGAGTTCAATTTGCAAATCAAACGATGACTGAGCAAGAAGCTGAAGAAATGGTTCGCCGCGATACCGCTCGCGCACTGGCAATTTCAGGCCGGATCGCGGAGGCTGAGCGTAGAGCACAGGAGCGGGTGAGGCGTCACAGCACATCGCCGAAGAATTTGAAAGCTATGCTTGATGCGATGAAGTCACCTGGGCTTAGATCGGCCAGAGACTTCAATCGGTCTATGGCCTTCAAGACCGCACCGAGGCCCCAGGCCCCCGATACTGGCGGGGTCACGTTTCACTTTTCTGTGACGTCAGTATCTAAAACAAATTATACAGTTGCGGCTTATGCTGGGCGCACTCCATCCGGTAGTGCCGCTCAGCACGAGAGTTACATTGAGCGCGACGGCGCCGCCGAGACGTTCGTCGACCCAGAATCCTTAAAGTTCGCGGAACAGCGGGATGGTCTAGGACTTGGCGAGGGCCAATCATATATCGAACGGGATGCCGCGTCAGAAAAGCATGAGGAAAACGAGGCCATCGTCGTCTCGTCGTTCGGGAATATAGGAGACTCTAAGGAAGATCGACTAGAGTTCTGGCAGAAACTGGAACGAGCCGAGCGTAGTCCGAAAGATCACAAGTTCACGATTAACCCCTTCCGTGGTGCCGCCTTCTGGGAGGCGATCGACCGCTATGCCAAGTCGGGACATGAGATTCCCAAACCGTTGGCCAAAGCTATCGAAAACTGCAAAACCGAGGTGACGCCCTACGAGGTCCACCTAAAGGACGCCGAAGCTATCGCTCTCCTGAAGTTTGCTCACACGATGGGGGACTTCCTAACGGACGGCGCCATAAAGGTTTCGCTGGGACGCGGCGGACGTGTCCAGACCCGTATCATTGCGGAGCTCCCCCACGAGATCACCGCGGCTCAACGTCTAAAACTGGCCAAGGAATACTGTTCTGAGTTCGAACGCCAAGGACTTCCCTACTGGGCCGTTATTCACGCGCCTGACAAACATAACGACCGGCGGAATTTTCATATCCACATTGCGCTAAGCGAACGACCCGCAAAACAGATGGTAGACCCTGCGACGGGCAAGGTTACCTGGGACTTCGAGATCATAGAGACATTCCGATCACAGAGTCGAAACTTACGATCTCGGCGCCCTTTCATGCAGGACCGGATCCGCGAAATGAGCAGTCTCGCCTGGGTCGGCATCGAGCGGCGCCGGTATAAGAACATTCTAAACAAAGCCCTGGAGGCTGCAGGCAGCTCGAAGCGCTACGACCATCGCTCCTACAAAGCCATGGGCCTCACCCAGAAGGCTAAGAAGCGGATCGACCCGAAAATCTACGCTAAGGAGCGCAAGGGCCAAGTCACGGAGCAGGGTATCGAGGCAGCCCGCCAGCAGTGGATAGATGCAGCGGCCGAACTCGACCAGCAATCCAGACAGGCCGCTACCACGGCGGTCAATGCGAGCTATAAGAACCGAGCCTTCTTTACTGCCCTCCACTCAGCCGGGCACCCGGATTCCGAACGATTTCAACTGCTTATCCGCAGGTCGGCCGATCTTTACAGCCTTGTGATGTCGGCCGTCGCCTCCCAAACGGCGGCAAACTTTGTGGCTGACAAGATGGTGTCCCGAGCGCGTCTCAAGAAACCCGCGCAGAGGACTAAGATCGATAGGGTTCTGATAGAGGTGGCCGCGGAAGTCAGAGCCACCGAGGGCAAACAGTTTGGCGCACTTGCCGACCGTTTCGCGGCTGAATACCGTGAGAAGGCCTCGCAGATCGCCCATATCCGCGCCGACTTCGCCAGATCATTCCAAAAGCAACTCTTCGGCCAGTTCCTCGATATGGTTGCTCCCAGCAATCCGGCGCCTGGCCCGAAGCCGCGCCGCCGCGGGATGTCGCTCGAGGAGATCAGGGAAATGACTGCAGGATGGTTTCCGAAGCACACCAGCTTGTCGGATTCCCCATCCAAACCTACACCGCAGCCTCCTCAGGAGTCGGCCGTCGATCGCTACCTCGGCAAGAACTTCTTCAATCCGAAGAACGCGGGCAAGATGCCCGAAGGTGGGCCGAAGCCGGTTTCGGCTTCTAAGCCTTCCCAGGTGAAGGAAGCGACCAACAAGCCGCAGGCTCCAGCTGCACCGGCTGACAAAGTCGTCGACCCGAAGGTATCTACCGTGGAACCGACGGCTCCGGCACCACAAAAGCCGCGAGTCGCTAAACCGCACCGGCCCGCACCAGCCCCAAGTCACGCACCAAGCGAAGGGGCTGAGCGTGCTTTGTCGGGCCAGATTGATCAAAAAACACCAGCCAAAGCCCCGGCTCCCCCGATCGTTGAACCGCCGCGCACGATCCCTGAGGTTGCCTCCGTCCCGGTGCCAGTGGCCGAAGAACTCCCGAGGAAGAAGCGGAAGCCGCGGAAGACCGGCGCTGAAGAGGCCCAAGAGCAGAAGCCTGCTGCCGCAGACACGGAAACCCGCCGTCGCGCAATCCTCGCCCAAAGGCGGCGCACACGTGGCAAAGGCCGATAGATTGCAGTTTAATTCTCGCTTTGTTCTTGTAATTCGGAGGAGGCTTGATACTTTAGCAGGTATCAACCTCCCCGGTTCAGGAATCGACGCGAATGTTCGACGCGCAATCGCTGGTGGATCTCTCCAAAAAGGGTCAAAAGCAGATCGTCGTGGCGATCCGGCTTGCTGCGGCCCTAGCTGAGAAGGGGCGCTCTATCAGCCGCCATGAGGCCGCAGCCCTTTGTCGAGTATCGGAACTCGTTTTTGAAGAGGTCCGCAAAGACCTTGAGGACTTCTTCACGATTCATGCAGGCCGGATCACGTTTAAGGATAAAGACAGCCTGCCCGCGCCGTGGGAGATCGATGACAGCAAAGCTGACCAAAGGGTCGCTAAACATCTCGAAAGCCTGGTGAAGCGTTACGAACAGCTCAATGCCGATACTCCAAAGGCCCGTGCAATCCGTGACCTCATCGCTCTCGGGATCGCGGAGCAACAGGCCCCAAAAACCTATCACTGGCTCGCCCAAGCCCACGGTCATGATCGGTTGATACAGGCGATCGATTATTGCAAGCCGCTCAATCCGGCAGAGCCTGTAGGGATGTTGCTTAACTGGCTTCGACGCACGGCCGGAACGCCCGCATCTACCCTGCGCGTACCGAAGCCCAACGTCGTGTTCAAATTCGTCAAGCCGTCCAATCCCGAAGCAGCGAAAACCGAATTCATCGGGTGGGAGGCTCCGCCAGATGGAATGGATCCATCGAGCCCCGAATTCAAATGGCCACAGGGAGCCCGTAGACGCATCTACCGGCAGCGCACGGGGCATATCCGGTTGGAACTCCCTCCCCCTGATGTGCCGATCCCATCGGTTCAAGAAGATATCGGCTTCCACGTCCGCTGACCTCAACCCGCCACAGTTCCAGACGGCAGTCCAAACATGAACGCGTACGATGAAATTATTGGCGCAGTCCTCCGCGAGCCAAGCCTATACGAGAAAGTGCGATTTCTCAGTCCGGGTGACTTTGTCCAAGACGACCATATCCAGATCTGGGGCGCGATCCGTGAAAGCGTCTCCGAAGGGCACGACCCGACGCCAGAACGCATTGCCGCTTCCACCTTCCTAGATGACCAGGATCTTCCCCGCCGGCTGATCCACCGAGCCTCTGCCAACGTCGACGCCCTGATCCGTCAGGCGCGTCTGATCTCCGAGGAGCGGAGTAGAGGTCGAGCTATCACCATAACCCGTGTGGCCCTTACTGATCCGGATTGGGTAATCTTGAACTACGCGGCATAACGGAACGACGGATGCTCGAAGTAGCTGCGGATCCGGTCGGGCAACCTGGCAAGCCGGCGCATGTGGCTGATGACGGCACGCTTGA
>NZ_JAMXFJ010000015.1:0-8544 GCF_025460805.1 Microvirga sesbaniae
AGGGGTCGGTCACGGGAATGGTCCGGCCGTCCGGAGCGTCCACCCACTCGCCCGCCACATAGGCCCGGCTCACCAGCAGCGACGGGTCCTTCAGATCAACAACGCGACGGTCGACAGGTTTCGCATGGGCGGTCATGGCAGAGCTCCAGCCTCGCAGACGGGTACGGGAAAGATGACGGAGATATAGGGGCCGCCCCGGCCTCTGTGAACCGCAGGAGGAGCGGAGCAGGGTTTCCGACAAAGCGGTCCGGGCGCCGGGCCGGGCAACAGCCGCGCCTATGCCTGAAAATGAGGCGGAAACTTGAAGCTTAAAGAGACCTGCGACTTAAGGATGACCCTTTCTTGCATTGCACAAGACGTCAGGGACTGTACCTTTCTGACCATCGCCGGGCGTGGCGTCACACCGCGGCTGGAACAATGGCTGGATCAACCGGCCTCGGAACGAAGGGAAGGAAATCGATGCGCGTCCTCAATAAGATTCTGTTCGCCCTCAGCTGCACCGTCATGGCCCAGTCGGCCTTTGCGCAGCAGGCCTCCGACGGCGTGGTCAAGATCGGCATCCTGAACGACCAATCCGGCGTTTACGCGGATTTCGGCGGCAAGTCCTCCGTCGAGGCCGCCCGCATGGCCGTGCAGGATTTCGGCGGCAAGGTCCTCGGCGTGCCCGTCGAGATCGTCAGCGCGGACCATCAGAACAAGCCTGACGTTGCGGCCAGCATCGCCCGCCAGTGGTACGATACCGACAAGGTCGATTCCATCATGGAGCTGACCACGTCCTCCGTCGCCCTCGCGGTCCAGGGCCTGTCCAAGGACAAGAAGAAGGTCACCATCACGACCGGCGCCGCGACGGCCGATCTCACCGGCAAGCAGTGCACGCCGTATGGCTTCCACTGGGCCTACGACACCCATGCTCTTGCGGTCGGCACCGGCGGCGCGCTCGTGGAGAACGGCGGCAACAAGTGGTTCTTCCTCACGGCCGACTACGCCTTCGGCTATTCCCTCGAGGGAGAGACTTCGAAATTCGTGAAGTCGAAGGGCGGCCAGGTCCTCGGTTCGGTCCGCCATCCGCTGGCCGCGACCGACTACTCGTCCTTCCTGCTGCAGGCCCAGAGCTCCGGCGCCAACGTGATCGGCCTGGCCAATGCCGGCCTCGATACGGCCAACGCCATCAAGCAGGCGGCCGAGTTCGGCATCACCCAGGGCGGCACGCGCCTGGCGGCACTTCTCTTCACCCTCGCCGAGGTGAAGGGCCTCGGCCTCAAGGCCGCCCAGGGCCTGACTCTGACGGAAGGCTGGTACTGGGATCAGAGCGACGAGAACCGGGCCTTCGCCAAGAAGTTCCAGGAGAAGACCGGCCGCATGCCGAACATGATCCACATGGGAACCTATTCGGCCGTGACGCAGTACCTGAAGGCCGTGCAGAAAGCCGGCACGGACGCGACGGAACCGGTCGCCAAGCTCCTGCACGAAATGCCGGTCGAGGACGTCTTCGCCAAGAACGGCAAGGTGCTGCCCAACGGCCGCATGGTCTACGACATGTATCTGTTCCAGGTGAAGAAGCCGGAAGAGAGCAAGAGCGAGTGGGACATGTACAAGCAGCTCGCCAAGGTGCCCGGCGACCAGGCCTACCTGTCCATGGCCGAGAGCGGCTGCCAGCTCACGCAGTAACCCTCAGGCCGAGGCGGGGCGGCACAGGCCGTCCCGCTTCTTCGTCGTCCCGCAACGGCTGGTGTCGAGCGTTACGCCCGACCCGGCCGTTGCCACCTCACCGAGAGAGTATCGGCCGGTCCCTATGGTCAGTACGCAACCAATCCTGAGCGCCACCGGGCTCACCATGGAGTTCCGCGGCTTCATTGCCGTGAAGGACGTGACGCTGTCCGTCAACGAGGGCACGATCCATGCCCTGATCGGACCGAACGGCGCCGGGAAGACGACCGTCTTCAACCTGCTCACGAAGTTTCTCACGCCGACCCGCGGACAGATTACCTTCAAGGGTGCGAACATCACGAGCATGCAGCCGGCCGAGGTCGCCCGTCTCGGGCTCGTCCGCTCCTTCCAGATCTCGGCGGTGTTCCCGCATCTGACCGTGCTCGACAACGTGCGCGTGGCCCTGCAGCGGCCGTCCGGCCTCGCGACGCAGTTCTGGCGCCCCGCCTCGGCCCTCTCGGCGCTCAACGACCGCGCCATGGAGCTCATCGATGCGGTCGGTCTCCGGTCCTATGCGCATCTGCCGGCGGTCGAGCTGTCCTACGGCCGCAAGCGCGCGCTGGAGATCGCCACGACCCTGGCCCTCGATCCCGCCATGCTGCTGCTCGACGAACCCATGGCGGGCATGGGTCACGAGGATATCGGCCGCATCTCCGATCTGATCCGACGCATCGCGAAGAACCGGACCGTGCTGATGGTCGAGCACAACCTGAACGTGGTGTCGGATCTTTGCGATCGCGTCACCGTTCTGGCCCGCGGCGAGATCCTCTCCGACGGTTCATACGACACCGTCAGCCAGGATCCGCGCGTGCGCGAAGCCTATATGGGAACCGAGCATGAGTAGCGCTCCCCTCCTCGAAGTCCGCGGGCTCAACGCCTGGTATGGCGAGAGCCATGTTCTCCACGGGGTCGATCTCGACATCCGCGAGGGAGAGACCGTCACCCTGCTGGGCCGCAACGGCGCCGGCAAGACCACCACCCTGCGGGCCATCATGGGAATCCTGCGCCGCCGCGAGGGCGTCATCCGCCTGCGCGGCAAGGATCTCCTGGGACTGCCGCTCCACAAGGTGGCGCAGACCGGACTCGGCTACGTGCCCGAGGAGCGTGGGATCTTCGCGAGCCTGAACGTTTCCGAGAACCTGATGCTGCCGCCGACCGTCGCGGAGGGCGGGATGAGCGTGGAGGAGATCTACAGCCTCTTCCCCAATCTCCATGAACGCCGCTCGAGCCAGGGCACGAAGCTCTCCGGCGGCGAGCAGCAGATGCTCGCCATCGCCCGGGTGCTGCGCACGGGCGCGCGGATCATCCTTCTCGACGAACCGACGGAGGGGCTGGCTCCCGTGATCGTCCAGCGCATCGGCGACGTGCTGGTCGCCCTGAAGAAGCGCGGCATGACCATCCTGCTCGTGGAGCAGAACTTCCGCTTCGCCAAGAAGGTGGCCGATCGCTTCTACCTCATGGAGGACGGGCGTATGGTGAACTCGTTCCCCGGCCACGAGCTCGATGCACGCATGGACGAGCTCCACGAAGTTCTTGGGGTGTAGAGCATCATGAGCACGATTTTCGGCATTCCCGCCCCTGCCCTCTACGGCCAGATCCTCATCGGGCTGATCAACGGCTCGTTCTACGCCATGCTGAGCCTCGGCCTCGCGGTGATCTTCGGCCTGCTGCGGGTCATCAACTTCGCCCACGGCGCGCAGTACATGCTCGGCGCCTTCGCCGCCTACCTGCTCCTGAACTGGCTGGGCATCGGCTACTGGCCGGCGCTCATCCTGGCGCCTCTGATCGTCGGGGCCGTTGCGGTGGTGATCGAGAAGACGATGCTGAGCCGTCTCTACGGGGTGGATCCGCTCTACGGCCTTCTTCTGACCTTCGGCCTCGCCCTCATTCTCGAAGGCGCGTTCCGCTACTGGTTCGGCGCCGCAGGCCAGCCCTACGCGCCGCCGCAGCAGCTGACGGGAGCTCTCAATCTCGGCTTCATGTTCCTGCCGATCTACCGTGGCTGGGTGGTCATCGCCTCCCTGGTCGTCTGCCTCGGCACGTGGCTCCTCATCGAGAAGACGCGGCTTGGCGCCTACCTGAGAGCAGCCACGGAGAACGCCACGCTGGTCCAGGCCTTCGGGGTGAACGTGCCCCTGCTGCTCACGCTCACCTACGGCCTCGGCGCGGCCCTGGCGGCCCTGGCCGGCGTCCTGGCGGCCCCGATCTACCAGGTGAGCCCGCTGATGGGCTCGAACCTCATCATCATCGTGTTCGCGGTGGTTGTCGTCGGCGGCATGGGGTCGATCCTGGGCGCCATCGTGACCGGCTACGTGCTCGGCGTTCTCGAGGGGCTGACGAAGGTTTTCTATCCGGAAGCCTCGAGCATCGTTATCTTCGTGATCATGGCCATCGTTCTGCTCGTCAGGCCGGCAGGTCTCTTCGGGCGGGAGGAGTGATATCATGGCTGTCGGAACCCAATATCTTACGGAACAGCCCCGGCTGCGCACGTCCTCCATGGTCCTCGGGGCCATCGCGGTCGCGGCTCTGGTGGCGGCGCCCTTCTTCTTCTATCCCGTCATGCTGATGAGCGTGCTCTGCTTCGCGCTCTTCGCCTGCGCGTTCAACCTGCTCATCGGCTATGTGGGGCTCCTCTCCTTCGGCCATGCGGCGTTCTTCGGCGGAGCCGCCTATGTGACCGCCCATGCGGCCAAGGTGTGGGGCCTGGAGCCCCTGGCGGCCATCCTGCTCGGCGTGGCCGGCGCGGCCGTGATGGGCGCCGTGATCGGTTTCGTGGCCATCCGCCGCCAGGGCATCTACTTCTCCATGATCACCCTGGCCCTGTCGCAGATGTTCGCCTTCATCTGCCTGCAGGTGCCCTTCACCCACGGCGAGGACGGGATCCAGGGCGTGCCGCGCGGCCATCTGCTCGGCGTCGTCGACCTGAACCAGCCGCTGGCCATGTACTACGTCACGCTGGCCATCTTCCTGTTCGGTTTCTTCGCCATCTGGCGCATCGTGAACTCGCCGTTCGGCAACATCCTCAAGGCGATCCGCGAGAACGAGCGCCGGGCGGTCTCGCTCGGCTACCGGGTGGACCGGTACAAGCTCGGCGCCTTCGTCATGTCGGCCGCCCTGGCCGGCCTGGCCGGCGGAACGAAGGCCATCGTGTTCCAGTTCGCAACCCTCACGGACGTGCAGTGGCAGATGTCGGGCGAGGTCATTCTGATGACCCTGCTCGGCGGCATCGGCACGTTGATCGGTCCCATCGTCGGCGCCGGCCTCGTGATCGCCCTTCAGAACTACCTGGCGGCATCCGACTTCCCCGTCACGGTGCTGATCGGCATCATCTTCGTGATCTGCGTGCTTCTGTTCCGCCGCGGCATCGTGGGCGAAGTCCTCGAGCTGATGAGACGCAGGTCCAAAGGCGCCTCCTAGGAGACGAATGCTGCAAACTCCGCCGGCGTTCATGCTGTTGAGCGCCGGCTCATGCCATCGGACCATACCATGTCAGGCAGCGATACATTCGATTACGTGATTGTCGGCGCAGGATCCGCCGGTTGCGTGCTGGCGAACCGCCTGTCCAAGGATCCCGGCCATTCGGTCTGCGTCCTCGAAGCCGGCGGCAAGGACAACTGGATCTGGTTCCACATCCCGGTCGGCTACCTTTTCGCCATCGGCAATCCGCGTGCCGACTGGATGTTCAAGACCGAGGCCGAGCCCGGCCTGAACGGCCGCATCCTGAACTATCCCCGCGGCAAGGTCCTGGGCGGCAGCTCGGCCATCAACGCCATGATCTACATGCGCGGCCAGCGGGAGGATTACGACAACTGGCGCCAGATGGGTCTCGCCGGCTGGGGCTGGGACGACGTCAGGCCCATCTTCCGCCAGCATCTCGACCACTACCTCGGAGAAGGCGAGCATCACGGGGTGGGCGGCGAATGGCGCGTCGAGGCTCCTCGCATGCGCTGGGACCTTCTGGACGCCTTCATCGACGCGGCGGTCGAAGCCGGGATTCCCCGGGTCGACGATTTCAACACCGGCAGCAACGAGGGCATCTCGTATTTCCACGTCAACCAGAAGAGCGGCCGGCGCTGGTCCGCGGCACGCGGCTTCCTCAAGCCGGCGCTCTCCCGCCCCAACCTCAAGGTGGAGACGAAGGCCCATGCCACGCGCATCCTTTTCGACGGCAGGCGGGCGGTCGGCGTCGAGATCCTTCAGAACGGCGCGCTGAGGCGCCTTCTGGCGCGCAAGGAGGTCGTGCTCTCGGCAGGAGCCATCGCGTCCCCGCAGCTCCTGCAGCTGTCCGGGATCGGGGACGGCTCCTTCCTGCGGCAGTGCGGGATCGACGTGGTCCACCACCTCCCCGGCGTCGGAGAGAACCTGCAGGATCATCTCCAGCTGCGCCCGATCTATAAGGTGCACGGGGTGCGGACCCTCAACGAGGATTACCGGTCCCTGGTCAAGAAGGGCCAGATGGCGCTGGAATACGCCCTCTTCCGCAAGGGACCGCTCACGATGGCTCCCTCCCAGCTGGGGGCTTTCACGCGCTCCTCGGACGATTACGCGACCCCGAACCTGCAATTCCACATCCAGCCCCTGTCGCTGGACAAGTTCGGGGACGACCCGCATCCGTTCCCGGCCTTCACGGCGAGCGTCTGCAATCTCCGGCCGACCAGCCGGGGCAGCGTCAAGCTCCGCAGCAACAGCCCGAACGACGCGCCGGCCATCCGTCCGAACTACCTGTCGACGTCGGAGGATCAGAGGGTGGCCGTGGATGCCCTGCGTCTGGTCCGACGCATCGTGTCGATGCCGGCCCTTCGGAAGTACCGGCCCGAGGAGTACAAGCCCGGAGCCGAACTTTCGACGGATGACGAGCTTCTGAACGGGGCGCGGGAGATCGGAACAACGATCTTCCATCCCGTCGGGACGGCCAAGATGGGAATCGACAGCGATCCCATGGCCGTCACGGATGCGCGCCTGCGGGTTCGTGGCGTCGAGAATCTGCGCGTCATCGACGCGTCCGTCATGCCGGCCATTACGAGCGGCAACACGAATTCGCCGACGTTGATGATTGCCGAGAAGGGAGCCGCGATGATCCTGGAGGATCAGTCGCACAGCGCAAGCCCGGCCCGACGCTCCGCGTGACCTTAGCGCATCGTGCGAGCCTTCGGGTCCGCTGAGCATCGGACGATCGGGATGGCCGGCACAAGGCCGGCCATGACGTGGGAGGGTCGTGCGAGCCGGGTGTCTCATGCTTTCACGTCATCACCGGGCTTGTCCCGGTGATCTCGATCATCTGGAACGCCGCGCCTCACCGCATCGGGATGGCCGGCACAAGGCCGGCCATGACGTGGAGACGGCGGCGGGAAGGGCGGAGGGTGCCATGACGGGGTGTCGGCACCGGCCCGCACCACCCTGTCACGTCATCACCGGGCTTGTCCCGGTGATCCCGATCGTCTGAAGCGCCGAGCGCATCGGGCTTGAACCCGGGTCCACTTTTCACGTCCGAGGCTCTCGCCGGGAACTCTCGTTAAACCCTCAAAAGAGGAATGGGAGCCAGCGGCTCCCATCAAAGAGGTGCTCCGAAGTCGCCGCGCTCAGCTCGTCGGCGTCCCGCGGCTCCCCGGGAGGTGGCTCGCAGCCCAGATCGCCGCCTGGGTCCGGTTCTTCGCCTGGATCTTGCGCAGGATCGCCTTGACGTGAACCTTGACGGTCGCTTCCGTGATGTCGAACTTGCGCGCGATGATCTTGTTGGAATCCCCATCCATGAGGCAGCGCAGGATCACCGTCTCGCGCACCGAAAGCCCCTTGGCCGGAGGGCCCATGTCATGGGGATCCTCGGCAGCCGGCACCTCGTTCGCGTGAGCGCCCGGCGCCTCACGCTCCCGCAGAAGATCGAGAATGGCCCCCGGGAAGATCGCCTCTCCCAGCATCACGAGGTCGAGCGACTTGACGAGGACCTCATGGGAGATCGACTTTTTGAGGTAAGCGTCCGCCCCGGCCTGGAAGGCCGCAACCACCTGCTTGATGTCATACTGCTCGATGAGCATGACGATCTTCGCGCCTGGATTGGCTTCCTTCAATGCCTTGGCCTGCCGGCAGGTCTCGTCATGGTCGCGGCTCGCATCGATGATGAGGACGATCATGCTGCCATCGAAGGCCGCCATGGACCCCAGCTCGTCGAGGCTCGCGGCCGCGGCCGATGGCGCGTAAGCCGTCTCGGCGAGAATTCTGCGCAGGCCCTCTCTCAACAGGGCATTCGGCTCGATGAGGAGCGTCTTGGTCGAGCGCACAGCGACATGTTCCCCGGACGAGGGCTCAACCGAACGTGCCAGTTCCATGTATCTTGAATACGCGACATCCTTGGCCGACGAGGCGCCTGGATGAGGAAGGCTATCAAGATCGTAGGTGTTCCGCATCGCAGATGCCTTTCTGGTCTTGATTCGGTCAGGCAAATAGTAGAGTTCCCCTAAAGATCTTTAGCTTATAATCTCATTTGAGACAATCAATGCCCATTCAAATCATTTTAACAATCTTTAATCAAAAGGTATACGCATGATATAAAGTACCAATCCAGTTTGACGACAGAGTAAGCAAGAAGTCCTCACCACCGGATACAAGGTACTGTTCCTAGGAATTCCGGGAAGGCGGCCAGGATCCGCTGCAGCACAACGGACGATCGGGAAGCTGAGTTGATCCCGATCAGGGCCGAATTCTGAGGAACGCTGACAGGCTCCTCGTACAACGCCGTCTCGCGCATCGTTCGGCGCGGCCCGCTGGGTCCGCGCCCAACGATGCGCCAGCCAAGAGGTCGAGCCACGGGCCCCAAACTGATTCCACATGTTGGGGCCGTAT
>NZ_JAMXFJ010000015.1:8554-80814 GCF_025460805.1 Microvirga sesbaniae
CTCGGCCCTCTCCCCCCGCCGCCCGCCCCTGGGGCGGGCCCGGCCCGGGGGGCCCCCCCCCAACGATCCGCCAGCCAAGAAGTCGAGCATCGGACCCGAAAGTGAGTCCACTTTTGGGTCCGGTATTCTCGGGCACCTGTCACGAGCGGGGCCGTGGTGCCCCCCATGGCCGATCGATGGTCCCGCCATGGGACGCGCCCGAAAAACATCAGTCGGCGACTGCAACCCGGCGTGAGCCAGGGATGTCGCCGCACCATCGCATGGCGCGGCGAAGGGATCCGGGCCCCCGTCAGCGCAAGCTGTTGGCCGCCAAGGTGTCCCCTGCCTGCATCCAGGATGCGTCAGCCGCGCTCGAAGACAAATGGTTGACGGCCCACATGGCCGCCTGCGTCCGGTTTGCGACGCGGATCTTGCGCAGGATGGCCTTGATGTGAACCTTCACTGTTGCCTCGGCAACGTCGAGCTTGCGCGCGATGACCTTGTTCGGCGCCCCCTGCATCAGGCATTGCAGGATCTCCGCTTCTCTGCTCGACAGCGTCCGGATCGGCGAATCCTGTCCTTCCGACGTCGGAGCAGCCTGCAAAGAGGAGACTTTGACGACAGGCGCCTCCTTCGAGAGGTCGAGCGCCTCCGCGTGCGTGGAAATGGCCGCGAGGAAGGCTGCGGACGGGAAGACGACTTCACCCAGCATGACCAAATCGAGGTACTTGATCAGGGCCTCGCATCCTGTCGTCGCGAGACAGTATCCATCCGCGCCGGACTGGAAAGCCGATTTCATCCCCTCGAGATTGAAGCTGTCCGACAGCAGAACAATGCGAGCCTGAGCATATTCCTGCTTCAACGACGATATGCCTTCAGCCAATCCTGTCGGATAAAGATTCGCGTCAAGAATGAAGAGGATCTGACCTTGTCGCGTAGCCTCATCGAGAGCGATCTCTGCGCGCGTCAGGTTTTCGGGATGCAGCCGAAACCGCGTGCTCGAGAGGATATGCCTCAAGCCCTCGCGCAACATTGAATTCTTGCAGCCTAAGATCGTGGTGACTGGGAGAAGGTGTGACATGCGAGGGGCCTTTCCGCAGAGATTACCTCGAATTGTACAAATTAACGGTTCGTTATCCATCCTTAATAAAGGGGTATCGTTTTATGCTTAGGAGGTAGGAAATCGATGCCTCTTCGGAGGCCGCCGGCTTGAGCCTTCGAATCAAGGCAAGACCCCGGGCAAGGGCCGAAAATCCGAGCTGCGATGTTTCGGATGACATCGGGTTTTCCGATGCATGCGCGCGCCGAGGCGCGAACTCGGCGGGGTTGCGCCTCGCCTCCACCGCAGCGCCGACGCATGCCTCGCGCATGCTCGAGACCTGCGCGCCGTTCAGCCCGTTCGAGCAGACATCTTATCCGGCAAATCGCGTGCCGCCCGTGAACGGTCGCGCTTGATCCGAGATGCCGGTGATTGCGGCACCTCGCCTTTCGCGTTCATGTCTCACCGGGCAACGGCATTCGGCGCGGCAGGCGAGGCTCCTCCGGCTTCCCTCGTCGATTCGGTCGCGGCCGGTTCCGTCATGGCGCTCAAGGCGACGGCGGCGAGAGGAAAGCCGCTCTCGCGAGCGCTGCTCATGAGCTCGATCGCCTTCTTGGGGTCGGCCTTGACCCCCGATCCTGACTTGTACATGAGCCCGAGCCGGTACTTGGCTTCCGAATTGCCTGAATCGGCTGCGACCTGGAGCAGGCTTGCGGCCTTCTCCGGCAAAGCTTCCACGCCGATCCCGTCCGTGTAGGCATGAGCCAGACCGATGAGCGCTTCCGTGTTCCCGGCCGAGGCCGCCTTGTCGAGGCCTGCGATGATCAGAGCAACCAGATCATCGGCCGGCCGCAAGGTCAGAAGTCTCGCGAGGGCCTGCCCGGCCGCCGAATTGTCCTTGTCCAGGGCTGCGAGGCTGTACCACCGTACCGCCTGCCGCTGATCTTCGGGATCGGTGCTGCTCGAGAGAGCCGTGGCCATGCGCATGGCGGCAGCGGAATCGCCGCGCTCGGCCGCGATCCTGATCAACCGGGCGGCCGCGTCGCGGTTCTGAACCCCGCGTGTGCCGCGCTCCAGTTCGGCAGCCACCTGGTAGGCGATGCCGGGCTTGAGTTGAGCCGCCTGCTCGAAGAACCGGAGGGCCGACTCCATGTCCGTCGTTCCCTCGCTTCCCAGGGCGAGCGCCCAGCCGATCTCGAGCAGGGTGCTGCGCCGACGGCCCTCGTTCACACCATCGAGCCATTTCAGCGCAGCCGTCTCGCTGCGCTCCAGGCCGCGACCGGTGCCATAGCCGTAAGCGGCATAGGCCATGGCACGCTCATGGCCGACGCGAGCCGCCCACAGGTACCACTCGGCCGCCTTCTTCGTGTCGACGGGAACACCCTCGCCGCGATCGTACATGCCGGCCACGGCCAGAACCGAACTCGATGCTCCTCTGAGGGCTTCGAACCGGAGGCGCCGCTCGAGCCGGGCGCGATCGACACCCTGCAGGACCACGTCGTGGCGGGCCATGATCTTCGCCATGAGGCGTGTTGCCTCGCGGTCGCCGCGGGACGATGCGATCTTGGCCGCGTCCAGCCCGGTGGCGAAATCCTGCGTGTCCATCTCCGCATCCAGAGCCTTCTGGCCGAGACGGAGAAGCCTCACGGTGGACATGGCGCGAAGCTGCGCCTGGGTGGGCGCTGCGGGTTGCGCGGTAGCGGCCCCCTGGGCGGCCGGCGCCTTCGCGGCGCTGGGAGAGGCGGCCAGGGCCGCCAAAGAGGCGCTCGTGAAGAGGCAACTCAGGAGAACGATACGCGTAGTCTTGATCATCTTGCCTCTCCCACACGACGCCTATCGGCGCCCGTCTCGTCTTTCCTGGTTCTGCAACCTGGTTCTGCAATGCCGCTCGGATATCACTTCCTCGCGGCACCCTCGTCGGACATCACTTCCTCGCGGCACCCTCGGCCGTCTTCAGCCAGTCCTGCGCGGCGCTTGCATTCACGTCGGTGCCGAACCCGAGCGTCATGGCAAGGCTGAGGCCGTACATGGCCTCCGCATCTCCGGCGCGTGCCGCACGCTGAAGCCATTCCGTGCTCGCGCTCGCCGATAGTTCGACGCCGTACCCCGATGCATAGGCACGGGAGAGCTCCTTCATGGCGATCGTGTCGCCGGCCTCCGCCGCCTTCAGCAGCCAAGCGGCGCCGGCTCGCGGATCAGCCGGCACACCGAAGCCGAGCTGAAGGCTCCGTCCATATTCCCGCATGGCCGGCGCAAAGCCTGTCTCGGCGCTCGCCCGGAGCGTTTCCACCGCTCGATCGGCGGCCTCTGTGGGCATCGAAGCCACTCTGGACAGGTCGGCCGCGACAGCGGCGTCTCCTTTCTGCAAGGCTCTGGCGAGCCATTGCACGGCTGTTTGCATGTTGCTCTCGCCGATCTCGCCGGAGACATAGCCTCGCCCGAGATAACGCATGGCCTCGACCCGGCCCGCTTCTGCCGAGGTCTGGATGTACCTCACGGCCTCGTCCCTGCTGGCCGGCCCGCCCACGCCCTCGACCATCGCGCGCCCGATCAGGAACAGGACTGCCGGATCGCGGCCGCCGGCTTGGACGTCCGCAAGGGCTCTCTTCATCCAAAGACGAGCGTTCTCCCCGTGATCGGGACCGGAGACCTTGTGATGGACCTGCGCGAGCTCCACCATGTCCCGTGCGGTGCAAACCGGCAATGATGCGATGCGGGTGAGCCAGCGCGCCGCATCGGACTCATCCTTGGCGCTCGCCGCCAGGGCGATGGCCGCCCGCACGCTGCCGGCCGCCGCCGCAGCCTGCCTCCACTCCAGAGCCGTCTTGCCGGTCGGTTGCAGCTGAGCGTTGGGGAGCTCGGCGAGGGCCAGCATGGCAGCGGCATTGCCCACCGAGGCGGATTCCCGCAGGACCTGCACGCCCCTCATGACATCGTCGGTTCGCCCACGCTGGGCGATCAAAAGGCGTCCGAGCTCGAACTGTGCATTCGAATCGCTCTCTTGCGCGGCACGCTCGAGCAGCGTCCGGGCTCCCGCCTCGTCGCGGCCGCCGTCCTTGGCGTCCAGCATCCGACGGGCCAGGAGAACCATGGCACGGGTCCGACCCTCCCCTGGCGCGAGAGCCCTCTCGCGCCACCGGGCGGACGCCGCTTCATCCATCGCGACGCCCGAACCGGAGCGATAGGCGGACGAGAGAAGGATCATGCTCTCGCGGTCGCCTCGCTCGGCCGCACGAAGGAGGGCCTTCGCGTTCCGCTGCGCCACATCCGGATCGTCGCCCGCCTGGTTCGCAATGGCCGAAATGCTGCGCACGTGTCCGGCCTCCGCCGCGCGCGTCAACCACGCCTTGGCCTGCGCCGGATCCGGAGCGACGGCTGTGCTGCAGGCGTAGAGTTCGGCCAGCAGACCCATGGCGTCGGCATCACCAAGCGAGGCGGCCTCCCGCAGGTCGCGAAGAGCCTCTTCGGACCGGCCCAGCGCCGGATAGGCGAGCAGGAGCTTCGCCATTTCCGTGAGAGACCCGACGTCCCCGCGGGCCGCCGCTTGGCGATAGAGGCTCAAGGCCGCGTTCACCTCGGGCTTTCCGGTCGCGCCGGCGGCGTAAAGACGTGCGAGGCTGACCAGAATGCCCGTGGTGTGCCCCGGCAGGGCACTTGCCTTCACGAGGGCGTCCGCCGCCTTCGGCAGATCCGGGGCCGCGCCGAACTCGCCCCGGTAATGGCGGGCAAGGAGCTTATAGGCCTCGGGATCGGCATTCGACCCCGCACGCTCGAGCCAGACGATCGCCTTCGGCACATCCTTCGGCGCACGATCGCCGAGGAGGAGACGCTCGCCCAGCAATGTCATGGCCCGAGGCTCCCCGGCCTCGGCGGCTCGGGTGAGATGGGACAGGAACTGCTCCGGCGCCGCCTTGACGCGGCCTTGCAGGTAGATTTCCGCAAGGGCCAGATCGGCCTTGGGATCGCCCTGGCGCGCGGCCGCTTCAAACCACTTGACCGCCTCGGCCAGTCCACCGGGCACCAGGGCGTCGTCGCTCAGGATCGTCGCGATATCGAAGAGAGCGCCGCACTTGCCTTTTCCGAGTTCGGCGTAGAGGGTCTGGAGGGCCAGCTTGATGAGATCCTCCGTCACGCCCTGCGGGACGGAACCGATCTTGCCGCTGCGCTGCAACCGCGCGAGCTCGATCATGCCGTCGACATTGCCGGCCGTCGAGGCGGCGCGGAGCAGTTGCTCCGCGTCGCGAACATTGGCCGCGGCAATCCGGCCCTGCACATGGAGCTGGGCGAGCAGGACGGACCCATCCATGTTCAGCATGGACGAGGCCGTCTTCAAATGGCTCGCCGCGCGCTCGGGATCGACAGGCCCTGCGGCGGGATCGAGGAAGAGCTTGCCGAGCCGGAAATGAGCCCGGCCCCGACCGGCCCATGGCCGGTCTGCGAGATCCTCGAGAAGTTTGCGCGCCGTCAGAGGCGACCGGCTGGTATCGGCACGTCCCTCGGCGTAGGCGATCGCAGCCTCGTACATCTCGTCGGGATCGTTGACGGGCTGCGTTCTGTCCCACGTGCTCCAGTCCCGCGTCAGATGCGGCTTGGTGGCGGGCTGGCAGATCTTGCTGAAATCGGCATTGGGCGCGAGGGATCGCGGGCCGGACGTCTGGGCGGCCCCGGACGTGGCAAGCGCCATCCACACGGCGAACCCCGCGACGGAGGCGCCGCCGATCCGGTCGGGCCGAAAGGCCGGCGATCGTCTGGCGGGCCGACGAAACATCACCATTTTGGCTCTCCACCCCATCTCACGCTTGCGGGCATTCCGCTGTCCTGCTTCGCTCATTCTTCACCTTGTCAGCCGGGCGTCGCGTTCGTCAGTTTCGCCAGCGCTTTGGCGGCCTGGGAGTGACCGGCCCGCGCGGCCTTCTCGAGCCATTCCCGCGCCGTGGCTCGCTCCTTGTCGGACGATCCCTGCTGGTAACGGAAGGCGAGCCGGTACATCGCGCCCGGATGCCCCTTCTCGGCCGCTTGCCTGAGCCAACGGTCGGCTTCACGCGCGTTCGGCTTCGTGGCGATGTCGTTCAGGCGGTAGAGTTCGAACATCGCGTCCGGAGACCCGAGGCTCGCGGCTCTCTCGAGCCAGGTCTTCGCAAGTCCCGGATCGAGCTGCGTGCCCGTACCGTTGGCCAAGGCGCGCGCCACCTCGATCATCGCGAGCGGAGATCCACCTTCCGCAGCCCGCAGATAGGAGGCGAACGCACCTTCGCTGTCGACCGTTGCACCCAGGCCCGACAGCTTGAGGCCTCCGAGCTGAAGCCTCGCGTCGATCTGCCCGGCCTCGCCGGCCCGCGACAGCCATTGCTCGGCCGTGCGACTGTCACGCTCCACGCCGCCCCCGTAAAGGTATGCCAGTCCAAGACGGATCTGCCCGTCCGGATCACCCTGGTTCGCAGCCTGGGCGAAGAACTCCGCCGCAACCTTGCGATCCTGAGCGACGCCGACGCCGCGCTCATAAGCTTCACCCAGAGCCAGCTGCACCTTGGTGTCGCCCGGCTCCTCGTTGTAGATCTCCCGGTAGAGCGCCATCGCCTGGGCGGGATCGCGGGGGACGCCGTCGCCGTCGCGGTAGGCCTTGGCGAGGATGAAGCGCGCTCCATCATGTCCGAGCTGTATGGCGCGGCGAAGCAGCGCCTCCGCCCGCACCGGGTCGTGCCTGCCACCCGTCCCCTGCAGGAGAGCCGTCGCCAGAAGCGTCATGGCCTCGGCACTGTTCTTTCGAACCAAGGTTTCCAGAACGGACGCACCGTGTTCGATCGATGCGGGGTCCGGGAGACTGAGATACAGCAAGGCAATCTTGCCGTTCTGGTCATCATCGGCCGCCATGGCCTTCTCGGCGATGGCCAGCCACCGGCGGGCGGCGTTCTGCTGCTCTCCCGTCGGCTGGCCCGAAAGCGAGACCTCAGCCAGCTGCAAGGCAGCCTCGGCACTCCCCCCCTCGGCGGCCTTCCTGAGAGTCCCCTCGGCCAGCACGCGCTCACCACGCGCAAGGTAGAGTTTGGCCAGCGCAATCGGAGCACGGCTGTCGCCGGCCTTGATCGCCTTCTCGAGAGCCTCGCGGGCCAGATTGAAATGACCCGGACCTCCGGCCCGGGAGTAGAGCGCGCTCAGCTCCACCATGGCGGCGCTGCTGCCGGCGGCGGCGGCGCGGCTGAACCAGGTCGCGGCCAGAGCCTGATCCTGCGGCACTCCCCGGCCGTCATTGAACATCTTCCCGAGACGGATCATGGCGATCGCGCTGTTGGCCTCGGCGGCCTTGCGATACCATTCCAGCGCGCGTGGCGCTTCCGTGCCGGAAAAGCGACTCGCATAAAGATCGCCGAGACGGATATAGGCGACAGGAGAACCGCTCTCGGCCGCGCGGCGGTACCAGCGCATGGCTTCGGCCTGCGATTCCGGAACTCCATTGCCGCGGAGCAACGCGTCTCCCATGCTCACCGCCGCCTTCACGTGACCACGCTCCGCCGCCGTCCGAAGCCGCTCGATCGCGGTTCCACGCATGCTCTCCGTGGCAGCATCCGGATAGGCGAGCGTGGTGCGCGCAAACTCGTAGAGTGCCGCCGAGTTGTCGCTGGCCGCCGCCCTGTCGAACAACCTGAGCGCCAGCGCCACGTCACGGTCGATCAGAACGCCATCGCGGAGATGGCGGCCGAGCGCGACGAGAACCGTCACGTCCTGACCGACGCGCCGAACGGCCTCGGCCAGGAGGTCCTTTGCGGCCTGACGCCCATCGGGACCATTTTGGCTCCGGATCTCTGCCGCGAGGACCAGAGCCCGCGGGGCCTTGGTCTCGATGGCCCGATTGAGCCAGAGGTCGGCCGTGCCCGCCTCGACACCGAGAGCCGCCCCGTTGAAGGGATCCTCGGCGAGAATCATGGCGGCTTCGACCGATCCGCGCTGAGCGGCCCTCTCGAAGGCGATCTTCGCCTCCTGCGGCTGGCGCGTGGCCGATTTCGGATCGGCTCGCAGGCGCCCCAGGCGCAGCGAGGCTTCTGCATCCCCCAGGTCGGCAGCCCGCTGGTACCATTCGATGGCGGCATTGATCCTGTCCGGTCCGTTCGCCGTGTCGCGGTAGTGGTCGGCCAGTGTCCTGGCCGCCTCGGCCGATCCCCGCTGGGCTTCCCGGAACAGGATCCTCAAGCCTTGGGTCGCGAAGACGTTCGCCTTTGCCGGATCGCTCTCGAGACGGGCGAGCTCGAGGCCGGCGGGGCCATGCTCGGACCGGAGGGCGATCTGGTAGAGGTTTCGGGCTCCTTCCAGATCCTGCTTGTCGCCGATCCCTGCTTCCATCAGGCCCGCGAGGACGAAGGCCGCCTCGTGGCTCTGCAAGGCCGCGGCGCGGCGCAGCAGCTCGGCTGCCCGATCCACGGAAGCCGGGTCCCGGTCGCGGGCCAGGATCAACTTGGCACGCCGCAGCGCGGCCGATGGCCAGTGCGCTCCCGGCAGGGCCAGGGCCTGTTCGTAGAGACGAGCCGCTTCGTCCAGCTGGGGAACCCTGAGCGGGTTCGTTTCGCTCACGGGAAGGCCGTCCTGCAGCAGTTGAGCCCGCTCCACGAGAGCAGCCGGATCGTTGCGCTGCTTCAGCTGCTCGACCTTCGCCATGATGCTGCGGAACCCGTCGCGCGGCTCAGCCCCGGTCGATGTCTGGGAGAAGGCCGGACCGGACGAAAGCGACGTCAGAATTGCGAGGGCACCGAGCAGACCCAGGTGAGTTCGGTTCATCAGCGCCCCCAAAAGCATGTGGCGTTGCCGCCAACGAGTTCATCGACGAGAGGCCGATCCGACCGGAGGCTGCGCGCCAGCAGCGCCTTGAGCCGCTTCGTCGCAAGGCCAGGCCGCTCACGCGCCGCAACCGGCTCGACCCAAGCCATGGGGTGGCGCCCGTAATTGCGCTTCGCCAGGAAGCTCATGTCCTGGCGGCGAAAATCAGCTTCGGGTCCGGGACTTTCGTTCTCCGAGGCATAAGCCATCACCACTTCAGGCTCTGCAATGCCATTGAGGAGATAGGAGAGGAGCCGGTCGAAATTCGCCTCGCCCTCACGAAGTCCATACAGGTCCACGCCACGGGTGGCGGCGACTTCCGCCATGACGGTCAGGCTCGCCAGGGATTGACGCATGTGCCACAGGGCGCGGGCGCCGCGCCGCGTTTCCAGAGCAAGGCTCCCGTCGGCGCGGGCCTGTCCGAGAACGGCGCGATATCCTCGAGACCCTTTCTCGTAAAGAGCATCGTCCGCCGTGATGGCCCCCCAGGTCATGAGGATGCTGTCGGCCAGAGCGCGGTGGCCGGTGCGGTCCGCATCGGTGCCGAAGGTCCGATCGACCCGGCGAACGAGAGAATCGACCCAGCCCGACACGATCTGTCGCTGGCCGTCGTCCAGGCTGCGGTTCACGACGGCATAGGCCGCGATGGTCGGCAGAAGCACGCGCTTCAGCCCGTAAGAGGCCTCGCTCTCGGCGTCCGTGCTCTCGAACGCTCTCGCCTTCGCCCAGGCGAGCAGGAGATCGCGCAGGGATGTCTCGGATGCAGGTTCGCCGGCGAGAGCCCGCCCGGTCAGGGCCATGACGGCCCAGGAATAGGAATTGGCGCCTCCATCGGCGTTGGATCCGTCCACAGCCTTGATTCCGTCGATGGGCTTGAGACTGGCCCAGGATGGGTCGCGGGCAATCGCAAGGCACGCGGCGCGCACGGACGCGAGAGCCGGTTGCGCAAGGGCCGCGCGGCGAGCTTCCACATCGAACAAACCCTGTGCCCTCACCTGGGCGTGGCACGGCGCCGCCATGAGAAGGCCCAGGACCGAGAAGACGAGAATTCGGTTCATGCTGCTCCTAGGTCCCTTGAGACGAGCTGGAGAAGGCGCGCTGTTGAACGCTTCCATTGATGTCGGTGCAGTCCGATCCGGCCTGGGCGTTGAAGATCTGCCGATCGGCATCTCCTTCGAAGAAGCCCATATCCCTGAGCCGACAGGACAACACGGGCTTCGCAGGCCGGCATGTGCTTGCAATGAGCACATCGGACTGGAAGGCGAGGCGAAGGACGGGGCCCTCCAGACCGCGGACGTCGCCGCCGAGCAAGCGCCGGGACTGCTTGACGAAACGGTTCGAGAACATCGTCAGGCCCGATACGCCCTGCGTGTTGATGCCGACCCCGTTCGAAGAGAAGCTGTTGTTCCTGAGGGACAGGCCGGTCACGGGAGCGTAGTGGCCGGATCCCTCGCCCTGTCCGTCTCCCCTCTTCGAGGCGGGAAGGCTTGCGATAGAGGCGCTCACGCCCGAATTGGCATTCGCCTCGATCCTGTTTCCGTAGGCTCCCACGTCGAAGCTGTTGCGAACCTTCAGCCCGTCTCGCCTGTTCCCGGCAAGATGATTGTTCGTCAACACGTTGCAGGAGCTCTCGAAGACGGTCACGCCATCCTGCGTATTCTGGAACGAGCTGTTGGCGTTGAGGACATTGTTCGTGCTGTTGCGATCCAGCACGATCCCCGATCCGGCATTGTCGAACGAGAGATTGCCGACGATCAGGTTGTCCCCGGCGTCGCGGGACACCGCGATCCCGTGTCTGACCATGGTTCCGTAGACGGTGTTGAAGGCGATGATGCTTCCTTTCGACCCGTCGTGCGCGTCCAGCGCATAAACGACGCTGTCGCGGAATTCGTTTCCGACCGCCTGGATTCCCCCGGCCTCATAGGAGTGGAGGCCGATATAGAGATTTCGGAACACGCTATCGACGACGGTTCCCGTGGGGCGAGCCTGATCCCGCAGATCGGCCACCTGATCCGGGCCTGACGAGTACGCGAGCCCGAACGATTTCACGTTATCATAGCCGAGGGCTGCCAGGACGGACGATGCCACGTTCATGCGGCCGTCGCCCCAGGTCAGCAGGAACGGGCGGAACAGGCCTGACTTCTCGCTGTCGGACCACGATGGCTGCCCCGTTGTCTCGTCGTAGCCGACAACATCCGCATCGACGATGTCGACCAGGCCCGCATTGGCGATGAACGCGCCGGCCGTGGCGCTCAATCGGTAGGCGGCAGCATCGAGGCGCGAGAGGATCAGCGTCGCGCCGGGAGCGACGAAGACCGGGGCCTTCACGACGATGGAGTCACCGTCCTGAACGATCAGGTCGCGGGCATCGGTCCCCTGCAGCTGACGGGCCACCATGCCCAAGGTGGCGGTTCCGCTTTGGACCACGATGATCCGTGGCGAAGGCAAGCCCTGATACCGGACGGCCTGCTCGAGGCGCGTGACCCCACCTTCGTCATCATCGAGGAACTTCGCGATATAGGGATTGTGACGGGCGAACGTGCTTCCGACGACCGCGCCGCCGGGCCAGGGCGTGTTCGACCGCACCCCGGCCGAGGTCGCAAATGTGTTCGGGATTTGAACGTGAGGGCTTGCCGCTGGCGGCGCGTCCACCCTGATCAGGGCAAGGCCCCGGCGGGTCTGGAGTTCCTGGGAATCCTCGTCGGAGGCAAGTCCGGACGCTCCGGCGCCATCGCCATTGTCACCCGTTTCATCGCTCAACGGCTTCATGAGGTGATCGGCGCGGATCTCGGCCAGACGCCTGAACGTCTTGGCGCGGAACCGATCGTCTCCGAGGGAGCGGACCAGGTCGGCGGCCGCGGCGCCGGCATCGGGCAGCGTGGCGAGTTCGAGAGCGATGGCCGCCCGGTCGTCGTCATCGGCTATCCGGCGGAGGCTGGCGGCGAGCACCGCATCCGGAACCTGGGCCCTTCTTTTCTGCTCGATGAGGCTCCTGACCTCCGACAGGGCGAGAGACTCGTCCGCGCGCCGGTCGGTCTCGCCGGACCCGGCCCGATGCGTCACGTCGTCGGGTTCCGGCGTCCGTCCTGAGCCGGGATGTGCGGCTGAAGCGCCTGTGGAGAGCCGCTCAGCCATCCTGTCGTAGCCGGCCTTCTTCAGCGCAGCCGCGACGATGATCTGCAGTGCCGCCCGCGCAGGACCATCCTCCATGCTGTTGACCAGTTCGGCGGCCCGAAGCGGCGTTCCACGATCCACGTCGCTCTTCACGACCACCGCAAGGGCCGCCTCCTGCCTGGCGCTGTCGAAGAAGCCCTGCGCGGCCGCCAGGGAGACATCCCGGTCCCGCCGCTCGACGGCGGCCTCGAACGACGCAGACAGAGCGTCGTCCCGCTCCCGGCCATCCTGCAATGCAAGGGCCAAGGACAGCCCTGCCGCCAGATCTCCCATGGCCGTGCGCTTCTTCGCCTCGACCTTCAATTTCGCGTCGGACGCCTTTTCCAGGGGAGTGCCCCTGAGCTGGTCTCGTGCCATCGCTTGGCGGGCATAGGCCCGGCTGCGGGAGGCCGGCATCAGACCGATCGCGCGGTTTGCCAGGGCAATCCCGGGAGCCCCGACCCCGGAAGCGACCCGCGACACGGCATTCAGGATCCCGGCACGCTGGCCGGGCTCGGAGACGGATTCGATCACATCGAGGGCCAAGGATGCGTATCTGACGGCCCGATCCTGGAGGCCCGCCTTGGCATAGGCATAGGCAATCTCAATGAAAGCTGCGGCGCGGTAAGCCGGCGACCGCTGCTCGCTTGCAAGCTGATGGAGAGCGACGCCGGCCTCCACCCGGTCGGGACCGGCCTGGAGCCCGACGAGGTCCGCGATGGAAGCCTGGAGCAGCATCGCGCTGACCATGTCGTGGTTGAGCCCTTCGTCGGCAAGGCGGGTGAGTTCCGCGCGCGCGCCTTCTCTGAACTCGCCCGGGCCGGAGGTGCCTTGACCGGCGAACTTCTCCAGGAGCTTGAGCCGGGCCCTCACAACCTGATAGAACGCCGCCTTCTGCTTTGCGCTGACACCGCCCTGTTCGGCAGCAACGAAGGCCTGCCGCGCCTCGTCTGCGAGACGCGTGACCTCGCCGCCGTCCTGTGCCATGGCGCCGGAAACCAGCGCCATGGACAGGAGGAGGGATGCCATCCTCAGGCGGCGACGACCGTCAGATCGTGACGATGCGGTCATACTGATCCTCCAGACGCACGATGTCGTCTTCCCCGAGATACGTTCCGCACTGCACCTCGATCAGGTGCAACTCCTCATCGCCGATGTTCTCGAGCCGGTGGACGTCACCCTTTGGAATGTAGACGGATTCGTTCGCCGTCATGACGAAGACCTTCTCGCCGACGGTGACCCTTGCGGTTCCCGAAACGACCGTCCAATGCTCGGAGCGGTGATGGTGGTACTGCAACGACAGGCGACCCGCCACATCCACGACGATGTGCTTCACCTGGAAGGTCTCACCGACACGCAGAGATTCATACGATCCCCAAGGACGGCGCACCTTCCGGTGCAGGGCCGCCTCCGAACGCTTCGACGCCGCCAGCTCGGCCGCCAGACGCCCGACGTTCTGGGCCTGATCCAGTGAGCTGACGAGAACCGCGTCGGCGGTATCGATCACGACGACGTTCTCGACTCCCATGACAGCGACGAGTCGGGAATTCCCGTGAACGTAGCTGTCGCGCACGTCCTGAAGCAGCGTGTCGCCGCGCGACACGTTTCCGTTGCCGTCCTTCGACCCGATATCCCAGAGCGCGGACCAGGAGCCGAGATCTCTCCACTCGGGCGAGACCGGAATGCAGACGAGGCGATCGCTGCGTTCCATGACGGCGTAGTCGATCGAGATGACCGGAGCCGTGTCGAACTCGGCCGCGAGCCGAATGGTATCGTTGCCGCGTTGCGCCTGCGCGAGAGCGCGCCGGGCGCAGGCCAGAACGTCCGGCGCATGGCGCTCGAGTTCATCGAGGATCGTCCGGGCCGTGAACATGAAGATTCCGCTGTTCCAGAGATGGCGCTCTCCGGCAACCAGCGTCTCGGCGACAGGCCGCACCGGCTTCTCGACGAAGCCTTTCACCTTGAAGCTGGCGTCATCGAAAGCCTCGCCGATCTCGATATAGCCGAAGCCGGTCTCCGGATGGGTCGGGCGAATGCCGAAGAGGACGATCTGCCCCTCCTGCGCGGCCTTGGCGGCCCGCGCGACGGCCTCCGAGAAGACCTCCGCCTGTTCCATGACGTGATCGCTCGGGGCGACGAGCATCAGCCGATCCGGATCCTCTTCGGCGATCAGGGCCGCCGCGGCCGCAATCGCCGGTCCTGTGCTGCGCACGCACGGCTCCACCAGCAACCTTGCGGCTCCCGCATGCAGCTGGCCGATTTCCCGCAGGGCGAGGTCGCGATGGTTGGTATTCACCACGATGACGGGCTCTGCATACTGCTCCGTGCGGAACCGCCGGACCGTCTGCTGGAAAAGGCTCGACTGACCCGCGAGGGCGTGGAACTGCTTCGGCTCGCTGGAGCGGGAAACCGGCCACAGTCGGGTTCCGGACCCACCGCACATGAGAACGGGAGTGATGCTGTTCATTTCAAATCTCCAAACTGTTCAAGGAAAGCCCTTCGAAGCGTGGCCCTGATCCGATCGTTCTTATTGTTTCAGTCCCGCGAGGCGTCTCCCGCTGTCGACGTCCGGCTCTTTGGCCTTTTTGGGTGCCGTCGCCACCTCGTTGCCGCGCCCGAAAGCAGCCGCGATCCCCTCGCCTGCCCAGTTCAGGGCTGCCTGAAGCTTGCCGGCCGCGGCACCGACAGAGGATCCCGAGAACGTGTTGAAGACGACGGATACGGGCTGCCCGATGGTGGACATGTCGAGATCGCGGCCCGGTGCGAGCTTGACGAGGAACGGACCGGACGATGCGGCCTCGCCGACGAGGGCCGGCAGGCGCTCGATGCGATTCTCCCGCACACGGGTGCCATCCGCATACTCGATGACGGCGCTGGCGCCGCGGTAGAACCGCAGAAGCTGATCGTGAGGAATGCTTGCCGTGACATAAGGAGTGCTCGTCTTTTCGCGAAGAGCCAGGATCGGCGTACCTTCGCGCACGAAATTGGCGGCTCGGCTGTAACGGGCCTGGACGACGCAGTTGCAGGGGCTGTCGATGACGATGCTGTTGCCCTGCGGGCCCTGGATCGTCAGCAGTGGCTCCCCTGCCTTCACTTCGCTGCCGGTCGCAACGAACGTGACCTGGCCGTTCGAGGGAGCGGGAACCGTCACGAGGTCGGTGGTGATCAGGGCCGACTGGGCGGGGATGATGTACATCCGCTCGAAGAGGCCCATGCCGATGAATCCGAGAAGAAGCAGGGTGACGGCGCCGATCCCGACATAGCCCGCCACGGTGCGGCCATGATGGGAAAGATGAGCCCTCAGCCCCTGCGGGGCGGCGCGCTGGGGAACCTCGCGGGTCTTGCCCTCGTTCCGGCGCGAAGACACATCCAGGATGTCACCGGCATCCACCACCTCGCCGGACAGGTAGGCGTCGAGGATGAAGCGCAGGAGGTTGTGCTGGCGCGGCGAGACATCGACGAAGCGCAGGCCGATCCTGCTGTGCTCGTCGGTGATGTAGCGGACCTCCGCGTTGATGGGAAGCGAGAGCTCGTAGCCGCTGAACGGGAACACCAGGGTGAGGTCGAGAACACGGCCCGGCTTCGCGTCGATCGTGCCTGTTCTCAGGCCGATGCCCCCGACCGAGACATCGACCACGGAAACCTGAGATCCGCTATAGATGCACCGGATCGGAATTCGGTATCGGGGATGCTGCCTTTGAACCTCGGCCTCGTGCGTGATCTTCGTCATGATCCTCAAGCTCCAAATCGATATCGTTTGTTTTAAGGGAGAAACAGCATCGGCTTCGGTGTCGGAAGCACGTCCATGCTCCAGGCGAGCACCGTCACGAATGCGGCCAGCGCGAGGCTATGCATGTATGCGGACATGAAGCTGCTCGCGATGAGGGGCCGCTTCGTCGCCTTGGCCGAGGCGGTTTTCTGACGCGTCCATTTCTGTCGGTCGAGACGGAACGTGACATGGACTTTGACCAGCGACCCGAAGATCTGGTTGAAGTAGAGGAGGAACGGATAGAAGACGGAGACCCTCGGCCTGGACGCCAGGAGGGAGAGGGTCAGGACATAGCGCGAGGTCAGGATCCAGAGGGCATAGAGCAGGAGCGCGTAGCCGCTGACGAAGATCCCTGCCAGAAGAGCGATCGAGAAGCCCACGAGGGACGTCCACATCGACATCCGCTGGTCGAGAATTGCCCACCAGGTGAACAATCCGATCCTGCGTGGGCCGAGCGCGAGAGCCCGCGAATTCGTGCGCAGCATGTTCCCGAACCATCGCACCATGAGCATGGCCGCGGCAGAGATGAAGCTGTCCGAGGGCGGATCCTCGACGGTCAGCACGACGATGTCGGGGACGTAGAGCATCTTGTAGCCGTTCCGAAGCAGCCAGAACCAGCTGGACTTGTCGTCGCCCGTCAGGAACTTGAACCGGCCCAGGCGCCAATGGTCGACGTAGTCGAGCTCGACCTGGCGAATGAACTCCGGGTTGCAGATGATGCTCGCCCGGAACATCGCCATGCGGCCGGTCAATGTCAGGACGCGCTGCGACAGCCCGACGGATGACATGAGGGTGTGACGCTGGGCGAAGCGGAGCGAATACCATTCCTGGAAGATCCGGCGCCCGCGGACTTCGCTCAGCTCGTCGGTCGTCAAGGCCCCGACCTGTGGATCGAGCTGGAAGAAACCGGCACATTTCCGCACGAGGTCGGGCGGCACGATGCTGTCTCCGTCGATGACCGCGACGACGTCGTCGTCGGCCGGAGTGCGGCGTGCGATCGCTCGAAAGCCATAGGCGAGAGCATCCCGCTTGCCCGTTCCGGCAATTCGAACCATGACCAGATCGACGTTGCTCGCTTCTCCGCAAACGGCCCGGAACAGGCTCTTGACGAGCCTCTGATCGCCGGCCTCGACAACGGAGGCGACCACCGTCGCTCGTCCGGGAGCTGCCAGCGCCGCCGCGAAAACGGCGCGGTAGACCCGTGCGGTGACGGCACTGTCGATGCGAAAGGTCGTCACCAGCAGAAAAGCGTTGGGCGGTGCCTGCTCCACGGCTGCGTCGGCCGCCTTCCGCATGCGTGGGAATGCCCGCTTGCGGAAGACAAGAGCGCGGATGAAATGCAGAAAGCCCCATCCGTAGCGCCACAGGGCCAGAAACCCTATGGTTCCGACGGCTCCGGCGCCCACGGCGCCGTAAGCCTGAGGCGGGATGGCAGCAGCAAACGCTGCTACGGCCACCACATAGAGCACGTGGGCCCCTACCGACTCCGAAAGCCGGTTGCTGCTGGCGTTACCAGCAGATTCCTTGATAAAGGTCACCGGAACACCTTGTCTGATCGATGCGCACGAGATCGATGAGCGGCCTGTCGTCGTTCAGGGTCGCCATCAGCCGCTTGGCTTCGTCACGATTGCCGAGAACGAAAGCCTCCGCATGATCAATGACTTCGTTGATGTCGTCGGTCAGGAGCGAAGTCAGGTGGGGCAGGTGCGCCTTGACGAACTGGAGGTTGGCTCCGGTCAGCTTCGCGACCTGAATATTCGGGTCGTAGATGCGGATGTCGTAGCCGCGCCCGTAGAGGCGCTCCGCGAGTTCGACCAGGGGGCTTTCACGCAGATCGTCGGTCTCGGGCTTGAAGCTCAGGCCGATGATGCCGATCCGACGCTTTCCAGTGGCGGCGACCATCGAGTATGCCCGGCGCAGCTGCTCTTCGTTCGCCTCCATCGTGGCGTCGAGAATAGGCGTCGGGACGTCGAGTTTGCGTGCCGCGGAGCGCAGAGCCCGAAGGTCCTTCGGAAGGCAGGAACCTCCGAACGCGAAGCCAGGCTTCAGGTATGCCTTGGAGATGTTCAACCGCGTATCGGCGCACAGAACCTCCATCACGGCATGCCCGTCGATTCCGGCCTCCTTGCAGATGTTGCCGATCTCGTTCGCGAAGCTGATCTTCAGCGCATGCCATGCATTGTTCGTGTATTTGACGGCTTCGGCCGTGCGAATGGACACGATCTTCGGGTCGACCTTGAAGATCTTGTGCAGATCGAGCAGCCGGTCGATCGTCGGCTGGTCGTGACGGCCGAAGATGATGGCCCCCGGATCGTAGTAATCGGCGATCGCCGTGCTTTCGCGCAGGAACTCAGGATAGTAGGCGACGCCGAAGCCGACGCCCGCCTGGCGTCCCGATGCGCGCTCGAGGGCGGGCAGAACGATGCTCTCCATGGTTCCGGGCAGGATGGTCGACCGCATGACCACGGAATGGAAAGAGTTCTTCTCGCGGATGGCAGCGCCGATCTGCTCGGCGGCGGCGCTCACATAGGCCGTGTCGAGCGATCCGTTGGAACGGGAGGGCGTTCCAACACACACGAAAGACAGGTCCGTTCCATGGACGGCCTCGCGGACATCGCTCGTCGCCATGAGGCGCTTGCTGCTGATGCCATCTTTGATCATCTCGCCCAGTCCCGGCTCGACGATCGGGCTGATGCCTTCGTTGAGAGGTCCGACCTTCTGGGGGTTTGGATCGACGGCAATGACGTTGTGGCCATCGTTGGCCAGACAGGCCGCGGAGACGGCACCGACATAGCCAATCCCAAAAACGCTGATTTGCATTGGGCTGTTCCTGCTGAATCACAGTGGAAGGGGCGCAGACTTTGGAAAGCGCCGGATACAGCCCAATAAATACTACCGCTCGGTTTTATTTCGCCCCACTATTTCGGCTTGAGAGATACCCCGTCGGAACTAAGAAAAGCATTACCACTTTCAACATGAGGCTTTAACTCATAAGCGCTCCCTATAACCCCTTGCTCTGCGAGCCTGATAGTCTGGGGTATTCTGTCGTCGCATCCGGAACAACACTCAACCCGGCATTTGTTATATTCGGCAAGATATCGTCACGCATTTGCATGCATTTGATAATAGGGTTCCGCCTGCATAGAATACTCCACCTCAAATTTTAGGAAGAGAGTCGTCAGCTGATCTCGGCGCGTGCTTTCCTGGCACTGGCCCGGGCCGGATAAGTCAGGTGTATTGACCTTCCAGAACCTCGCGGGAAGCGTGAGCGTTTGGATTCCGCGCAGCCCGGCAGGGGATTACTCCTCTACCCCTTTTGAACGAGCGCCGGCGATGTCTCCAATGAGCAGGATGGTCGAAGCAGCGGCCAAAGAGTTTACATCGGAAGCGTCGTCGGGACGGGTCACACGCGTCGGCGGGACGTCCCTACAGTCAAGCTGACGTCCAATTGCCACGATTGACGTCGAGAAATCTCCTCAAACAAGGGGACCTTCATGATTTCTCGTCTTGTTCTCGCATGTGCGGCGCTTGCCTGCACGTTGCCTGCCGCAGCATCCGAAAGAGACCAGATCGACGCGCTCGTCGCACAGCACGCCAAGGCCCACGGAATTCCCGAAACATTGGTGCATCGAATCATCCGGCGCGAAAGCGGCTACAATCCACGCGCGTCCAATGCCGGCAATCTGGGCCTCATGCAGATCCGGTATGCCACCGCGCGAGGCATGGGCTACAAAGGAACGGTCTCTGGGCTGCTCGACGCCAACACCAATCTTACATACGCCGTTCCGTATCTGGCGAATGCCTATCGCGTCGCAGGCGGCAATCAGGATCGCGCCGTCGCGCTTTATGCCGGCGGCTATTACTACGAGGCCAAGCGCAAGGGATTGCTGCAGACGCTTCGAACAGGCGCCAGCGAACCCATGACGACAGGTTCGATTACGGCCTCGGCAGGCTTCGCATCTGCCAATCCCCGTTAGGAGTTCTGCGTCACGGCACTCGAAAGCATCGGACCCAAAAGTGGACTTGCACTTTTGGGATTCATCCGATGCTTGCTTCTTGAATGAGAGCATCGGTCAGAACGGACCCAGCGGGCCCCCCCCCCGAGAAAACACTCTCCATTTAGAGGGGGCCGGCCCCCCCAAACCCCGACCCCTCTGGCCCGGGCCCCCCCCCGCTGGGTCCGTCCGATGCTCGAGCCGAACCTTTGCATGCCTCCGGCGTGCAGGTTCTGCTCGGAGCGACGGCGTTCCAGCACGTCGCAGGGGTTCGGCAGGCCGCGAGGGATCCCCGGCGCACTCTTCCGTCCCGTGCATCCGAACCCTGGGGCACCCGTGCAGTGGAGCCGCGTGGCCGCTTGCGCGTTCTGGATGAAGTGGATGTATGATCCATCGGTGCTCGTCGACGACATTGTTCGTGATGGGCGAGCCCCCGACGCCATCCGCGAGTTGATCCACGATGCCGGATTTATCGAAGACCGTGTTCCTCGATTTCGAGGCCTCCTCCCTCGGCAAGCAGGGCTATCCCATCGAGGTGGCCTGGGTCTTCGCGAATGGGGAAGAGGAGAGCCACCTCATCAGGCCCGCTGAAGCGTGGACCGACTGGGATGTCAAAGCAGGAAGAGTTCATGGCATTTCAAGAGAGCAACTGAATGCGGAAGGAGAACCGCTCGACGAGGTTGCACGGCGGATGGTGTCGGTTTTGACGGGCCGTGCACTCTATGCGACGGCGCCATCATGGGATGGGAAGTGGCTGAGCAAGCTCCTGCGCGCAGCCGGACTGCCGCGCCACGCCTTGCGTCTTGAAGATACCGAGATGGCTCATCGACGGATGATGCGTGAGGTGCTGCAGGCTGCTCAAATCCCGACGGATCTTCATCGGAGCCTCATGCAGGATATTCTTGCTCAGGCGCAGCGCCGCGACGATGAACTCGGTCCTGCCGCCCACCGCGCCCTTGCGGACGCGCGGCGCGAGCAGCGTCTCTGGCTCGACATACGTCGCCTTGCGGAAGAGGCCGCCGTGCGATCGCGACAGGGCGGCGGCGACGCAACCGAAACAGCCGATCAGGCCCGGTAGTCAAACATGAGCGGTGCTGCGTCGTCTTGGCGTCTTTCGACTTGCGCCCGGAACTGAACCATCAATACCCGTCCGGCAATCCGGATGCGATATCCTGATCGGGCCGCGTCAGAATGTCGATGCGACGGCCGTCCGGGAGTTGAATGGTTCGCAGCCTCATGACCTGCAGACCCGCATCGAGCCCCTCCCGAACAGACCCGTAGCGTGTGACCCGCGCCCGACGCTCGATGGCGCTGCGGGGTTCAGCCTGCGATATTTGCGTCCCGGCCGCACGTCGGCGCGCGACCTGCGCGTCCCGCCGCTGGCTGCGGGCTGATGCATTGGCCTGCTGTGAGCGAGAGCGTGTCTTGCGCTCGGCCGTGGTCCTTGGCTTGGCCTGCGTGTCGGCGACTGCACTCCGCGACGAAGTCTCGGCGGCCGGCTGAGCTTCAGTGCCGGCCTTCGCTTCGGCGGGGGATGGGCCAGGAGGGGTTGCACCAGAAGGCGCTGCAGCCTGGGCCGGCGGCGATGCCGGAAGGGACGACGGCGCCGGGTTAGGCTGCAGCGCCTTTGTCTCGGTCTCGGATGGCGGATCGACCCATGGGCGTGCTGCTTGAGCCAGCGCCGTCGACGGGCCCGCCAGAAGCCCCACAAGCGAGGCCGCCACCAGCCAACGTCCTGTCAATCCTGCCATGACACGCCTCCAGACCATTCCATGGGGAACGCTTGTGCTACCGTGGCCGGTTCCATGGCGCTGGCGCCCAGGGCCGGCTCGGGAACGCGATCACTGAAGCCCGGCCTCCTTCGACGAACCCACAGGAACGGAACCTGCATGACCATTCAGATATGATGTGGAGGCGGGCTCTCGCAGTTCAACGGCGCTTGCGACGCGATCAGGCGATCGTGAAGATGATTGGCGCCGGCCCCGATCCGGATCCTTGCGCAATCCCGGCAATCACGAGGCTCACGACGTGATGTCAGGAGGGAGGCCTTCATCCGTGACAAAGTTACGATGTTGCCTGTTTTTGGCAGGGCGGACCGTCTCGAAGCGGTGACGGCCGGAACCGCCCGGCCTTCAAGTCGATCTCTTAGATGTTACTCTGTGTCGTATTTTGCGAGACTTTCGAAGATATTGTCCTCCTCGACCGTCGCGACCATCTGCCGATTGTAACAATCTCTTAGGATCATCTATTGAATATATTCTAATATGGTTTGTGCAGTGCCGAATGAAACGTCTGTTCTCAGAAGTCTATCTACACCTGATTGCAGGCGTCATCGCCCTGGGGATTCTCGGGATCTCGGCCCATACGCTGTGGGTGGATCGCCAGAACACGTGGGATGAGGCCGAGAGGGCCTCCCGGAACATCCTGACCACGATCGCCCATGATCTCGACGGCAATCTCGCCCTGCTCGATCTGTCTCTCAAAGGGGCCATGGAGGGGTTGGGATATCTCGGCTCCCAGCAGCTTCCTGCCGACCTTCAATACCGGATGCTCTTCGACCGCGCCGCCTCGGCGTCCTTCATGGGAACGCTGCTTCTCGTGGATCGGGACGGCAATCTCATCGCCGATGCCGGTCCGGTCATTGCCCCACGATCGCTCAACGTCGCGGATCGCGAGTACTTCATCGTCCACAAAGAGAACAGTCACATCGGCCTCTTCGTGAGCCGACCTTTCGAGAGCAGAATGCGCCCAGGCGATCTCAGCATCGGGATCAGCCGCAGGTTATCGGATCCGACGGGCCATTTCGCCGGCGTCGTCATGGGATCGATCCCGTTGGCGACCATCAATCAGATGTTCGACAACTTGAGCCTTGGCCGGCAGGGAGCCATCAACCTTTTTCGGAATGACGGCGTCCTGCTGACGCGCTATCCCTATGATGCCGGTCAGATCAATCAGGATCTGGGCAACTCCCCGCATGTCCAGCGTCTTCTGCAGGCAAAGTCCGGCACGTTCGACTCGATCTCGCCCATCGACGGCATCCGGCGCATCATCTCCTTCGAGCGGCTCACGAAATATCCGCTGGTTCTCACCGTGGCCCTCTCGGTCGACGAGATCTTCTCGGCCTGGCAGCGAAAAGCCCTCATTCTCAGCCTGGCGACGCTTGCTCTCTGCTGTGCGGTCGTCGGACTGACGATCCTGTTCCAGCGCGAGTTGAAGCGCCGTACGAGGGCGGAAACCAAGCTCAGGAGGATTGCGAGGACGGATGACCTGACGGGCCTGCCGAACCGTCGCGCCTTCCGTGAGACGTTCGAACGGGAATGGCGTCAGGCCGTCCGCGCAGGCTCGCCTCTGTCGCTGCTCTTCGTCGATGCCGATTATTTCAAGAGCTTCAACGATCGCTATGGCCATGGGAGGGGCGACGAGGTGCTCAGTGCAGTCGCCGGGACGCTCGAGGCCAGCATCCGCCGTCCTCGCGATATCGCGGCCCGTTATGGCGGCGAGGAGTTTGCCATCATCCTGCCCGAAACGGATCCCGCGGGCGCCGGGCTGATCGCCGAGACCATTCTTCAAAGCATCGTCGCCTTGAGCATCGCACACGAGGGCAGTCCCTATCAGGTGGTCACGGCCAGCATCGGGATTGCTTCGGCACGGCCCTCCCGCGGAAGCGAGCGAGCCGCCCTCCTCGAGGCCGCAGATCAGGCGCTCTACGAAGCCAAGGCGGCCGGCCGCAACTGCCTTCGGATCGCTGACGATGCCACACAATCGCGGCAAGAAGCCCGACCCCATGCCGTCGCCTGATCCGCGCCGTCCTTCAGGAAATCGTCAAGCCTGAGCGCAACATTCTTCTCCTCGCAATCCACAATTGCTGACGCGTGTGTTTGACACCTTCCGCAACGAGAACATACTAGGAACATCCTCAACGCGAAGCGGATTTGGCGCGGGACATGCATCATGCCGGGCAACAGGACAGGCTTGCCGATCTACGACATCGGATCGCCCGGCTCGAAGGCAGTTCCCAGAAGGTCAAACCCCTGCCCTTCGGTCTGGGCGAGATCGACGGACACCTGCCCGGGGGCGGGCTTGCCAGGGGGGCTCTGCACGAGATGATCGAGGCCGGTCTCGCCTCGGAATTCGCCGGCTGCACGACCCTCTTCACCGCCGGGATCGCCGCCCGCCTCAAGGGTCCCGTGCTCTGGTGCCTGTCCCGTCAGGACCTGTTCGCTCCTGGCCTCCTGCGCGCCGGCCTGCATCCGGACCGCGTGATCTATGCCGAGGCTGAGCGCGACCGGGACATCCTGCCTCTCATCGAGGAAGGCCTCCGGGAAAAGGGACTGGCGGCTGTCGTGGGCGAGGTCTCGCGCCTGGGACTGGCGGCCTCGCGGCGCCTGCAGCTGGCGGCGGAAGCCACGGGCGTCACCGCCCTGGTGATCCGACGCTGGTGGACCCTGGCCGAGAAGGATCTGGTCCATCTGCCGACGGCCGCCGTCACCCGCTGGCGCATCACCCCCGTCTCGTCCGAGGCGATGCCTGCCCCCGGCCTTGGCCGGGAGCGCTGGCAGATCGAACTCCTGCGCTGCCGTGGCGCCGAACCGCGTACCTGGATTTTGGAGGCCTGCGATGCGAAGGGTCGTCTCGCTCTACCTGCCGACCTGGCCGACCGATCGGATCAGGCGGCGGACCGGCGAGCCGCCGCGCGATGAGCCGCTCGTGACCGTTCATACGGTTGGATCACGCCGCGCCGTGCGTGCCGCCTGCGCGGCCGCGCAGGCGGCGGGTCTGCATGTCGGCATGGTGCTTGCCCAGGCTCAGGCCCTGGTGCCGAACCTGCACGTGGTCGAGGCGACGCCGGACGAGGATGAGGCTTCGCTGCGCGAGCTGGCACGCTGGGCCATCGGCTACTCCCCTGTGGTGGCGCCCGATCCTCCGGATGGGCTCTGGATCGATATTGCCGGCGTGGCGCATCTCTTCGGCGGCGAGGAGGAGTTGCTCGCGGATCTGACCAGCCGCCTGGGACGGCAGGGGATTGCCTCGAAGGCAGCCGTCGCCGATGCTCCGGGGGCGGCCTGGGCCGTGGCCCGCTACGGAAGCGGCGGGGTCGTGCCGACGGGCCGGACCGCGGACGCCGTTGCGACCTTGTCGATCCGTGCCCTGCGGATGGCGGCCGACAAACTCGGCGCCCTGCACCGGCTCGGCATCGAACGGATCGGTCAGCTGGCCGCCATGCCGAGAGCGCCTCTCGTCCGACGCTTCGGCCGCGATGTGGCGCTGCGTCTCGACCAAGCCATGGGCCACGCCTTCGAGCCGATCACGCCGCTCATCCCGAGGGAAGCGCCGACGGCAGCCATCGCCTTCGCGGAGCCGATCGGTCGGCTCGATGATCTCAAGAGCGTGGTGCTGCGCCTGGCCAAGGATCTGTGCCGGCAACTGGAGCGCCGCGGCGAAGGAGTGCGCCGCCTCGATCTTCTCTGCCAGCGCGTCGATCAGAAGAGCGCCTGCCTGCGGGTCGGCACCGCCAGAGCCAATCGGGATGCGGTTCATCTCGCCAGGCTCTTCGACGAGCGCCTGCAAGCGATCGATCCCGGTTTCGGCATCGAGGAGATCGTTCTCGTCGCAAGCAAGGTCGAGCCGCTGACGGAGACGCAGGTTCAGGTCCATGGCCTCAGCGATGAGGTTGCCATGGAGGCTGATATAGGCCCCCTCGTCGATCGTCTCGGCGCCCGCATCGGCATGAGAAAGGTCTACCGCCTCGCCCCCGTCCAGAGCCTCGTTCCCGAGCGCATGGCCCGCAGGATCCCGGCGCTCGCGCCGCCGACCGGCTCCATCTGGCCGGAGAACCTGCCGCGCCCCACGCGTCTGCTCGACCCGCCGGAGCCCGTCGTGGCGACCGCCCTGCTCCCGGATCACCCGCCGCGCTTCTTCATCTGGCGCAAGGTGAAGCACACGGTCGCCAAGGCCGACGGGCCCGAGCGCATCGCACCGGAATGGTGGAACGGCGACAAGGGTTCGGCCGCCCGGGATTACTATCGCGTCGAGACCATGCAGGGAGGCCGCTTCTGGATCTTCCGCGATGCGCCGACCGCCGAGGGCGGGCGCTGGTGGATGCACGGCTTCTTCTCATGACGGATGCCCTCTGCCCCCTCTATGCCGAGCTCCAGGTCACGACCCACTTCTCCTTTCTGCGCGGCGCCTCGAGTCCGCAGGAGCTGTTCGAGCAGGCAAAGCTCCTCGGCATCCGGGCGCTCGGCATCACCGACCGCAATTCCCTGGCCGGCATCGTTCGGGCTTACGAAGCGTCGCGGGACACGGGCGTTCGCCTCGTCGTCGGGAGCCGCCTCGACCTCACGGACGGCACATCGCTGCTCGTCTATCCGACCGACCGGGCTGCCTATTCCCGCCTCTGCCGGCTGCTCAGCATCGGCAAGAGCCGCGGCGGCAAGGGCAAGTGCTATCTCGTCTGGGACGACGTCGTCACCTGGAACCAGGGACTCGTCGCGATCCTGCTGGGCGATGAGGCGACGGAGGAGCTTGATCGGAACCTCGTCCGGCTCAAAGAGACCTTCGGCAACCGCGCCTATATGGCGCTGATCCGGCGCTTTGCGCCCAACGAGCACCTGCGGCTTCACGCGATCGAGCAAGCCGCGCAGGCCGCCAGGGTGCCGACCATCGCCATGGGGGACGTGCTTTATCATCATCCCGATCGCCGCCGCCTTCAGGATGTGGTCTCCTGCATCAGGGAAGGCACCACCATCGACGAGGCCGGCTTCCGGCTCGAGCGCCATGCCGACCGCTACCTCAAGGACCCAGTCGAGATGGAGCGCCTGTTCGAACGCCACGGGCAAGCCTTTCATCGTGTTCGGGAGATCCTCGAGCGCTGCACCTTCTCTCTCGACGAGCTGCGTTATCAGTATCCGTCCGAGACGGAGGACGGCGAGACCGCGCAGGAAAAGCTGGAGCGGCTGACCTGGGACGGTGCGAGGCATCGCTATCCCGACGGCATTCCCGATACGGTCGCAACGACCTGCCGCCACGAACTGCACCTCATCGAGGAGCTCGGATACGCTCCTTATTTCCTCACGGTCCACGCCATCGTGTCGTTCGCCCGGTCGCGGGGCATCCTGTGCCAGGGGCGCGGCTCGGCGGCGAACTCCGCCGTGTGCTTCGTGCTCGGGATCACGTCGATCAATCCCACCGAGCACGACCTGCTGTTCGAGCGCTTCGTCTCTCAGGAGCGGCGGGAGCCGCCTGACATCGACGTCGATTTCGAGCATGAGCGGCGCGAGGAGGTGATCCAGTGGATCTATGACACCTATGGCCGGCACCGCGCGGCGCTGACCGCCGTCGTCTCCTGCTACCGTGCCCGGGGCGCCGTGCGCGAGGTCGGCAAGGCTCTCGGCGTTCCCGAGGACGTGACGGCAGGATTGGCCGGCCTCGTCTGGGGCTGGGGCAACGATGGCGTGTCGGACAAGGAGGCCAGGGAGCTCAACCTCAACCTCGATGATCCGCGCCTGCGGATGACGCTGGAACTCGCCGCTGAGCTCATCGGCGCTCCGCGTCACCTCTCGCAGCATCCGGGCGGCTTCGTGCTCACCCATGACCGCCTCGACGACCTCGTGCCCATCGAACCGGCCGCCATGGAGAACCGGCAGGTCATCGAGTGGGACAAGAACGATATCGACACTCTGACGTTCATGAAGGTCGACGTGCTGGGTCTCGGCATGCTGGGCTGCATGCGCCGCGCCTTCGATCTCCTGCGCGAGCACAAGGGCGAGGATTACGACATCGCCACGATTCCGGCCGAGGATCCGGCCACATACGCCATGATCCGGCGCGCCGACACGATCGGCACCTTCCAGATCGAGAGCCGCGCCCAGATGGCGATGCTGCCGCGCATGAAGCCGAAGACTTTCTATGACATCGTCATTCAGGTGGCGATCGTCCGTCCTGGTCCGATCCAGGGCGACATGGTTCATCCTTATCTGCGCCGGCGCGAGAGGCGCGAGGAGGTCGAGTACCCGCGCCCGGAGCTCAGGCGCGTGCTGGAGAAGACGCTCGGCGTGCCGCTGTTCCAGGAGCAGGCCATGCGGGTGGCGATCGAATGCGCGGGATTCACGCCCTCCGAGGCCGATCAGCTCCGGCGCGCCATGGCGACCTTCAAGTTCACCGCAGGCGTCTCCAGGTTCCGCGACAAGCTGATCCAGGGCATGACCGCCCGCGGCTACGACGCGGCCTTCGCCGAACGGACCTTCAAGCAGCTCGAAGGCTTCGGCTCCTATGGCTTTCCGGAGAGTCACGCGGCGAGCTTCGCCAAGATCGCCTACGCCTCGTCCTGGATCAAGTGTCACCATCCCGACGTGTTCTGCTGTGCCATCCTGAACGCGCAGCCGATGGGCTTCTATGCCCCGGCCCAGCTGGTCCGGGACGCGCAGGCCCACGGCATCGAGGTCCGGCCCGTCGACATCAACCATTCGCGCTGGGACTGTGCCCTGGAAGCAACGGCCGACCCACGGCGCTTCGCCGTCCGGCTCGGGTTCCGCATGGTCCATGGTCTTGCCAATGCGGACGCAGCCCTGATCCCGATCGTCCGCACCGGGCAGCCGTTCACGTCCATCGAAGATCTGTCGCGGCGCACCGGTCTTCCGGTCGCATCCCTCACCCGTCTGGCGGAGGCTGATGCCTACGGTTCCCTCGGAATCAGGCGCCGCGACGCCCTTTGGACCATCGAGGGGTTGTCGGACGCGGTGCTGCCACTGTTTGCGGCTGCCGACGAGCGGGAGCGCACGATCCGACCCGAGGTGATCGAACCCGAGGTCGAACTCGCCCCGATGACCGAAGGTCGCGAAGTGGTCGACGATTACCGCTCGAAAGGGCTGACGCTGCGCCGGCATCCTGTCTCCTTCCTGAGGCCGGAGCTGACCGAACGCCGGATCCGTTCATGCGGGGATCTTCACCATGCCCGGGACGGGCAGCGGATGACGGTGGCAGGTCTGGTGCTGGTGCGCCAGAAGCCGGGCTCCGCCAAGGGCGTGACCTTCATGACCATCGAGGATGAAACCGACGTCGCCAATCTGGTGATCTGGTCCAGGGTATTCGAGACGCACCGGCGGCTGATCCTGTCGTCGGGCATGATCGGCTGCCGCGGGCGGCTTCAACGAGAGGGCGGCGTCACCCATCTGATCGCCGAGCATCTCATCGATCTGTCCGATCTCCTGCGCTCTGTGGGTGATCGGGACGAGCCCTTCCGGATGAGGCATGGGGCCGGCGACGAGGCGAAGTCCGGCTCGCGCGAGATGTTGCGGATGAGTGCCCAGGAGCCCCCCGAACGATCGACGACCGACATGGCGCAGGCGCCCGTGATCAGAGTTGCAACCCGGGACTTTCGCTGAATGGGCCTCAGCATCGCCCGAGGGACCGTCCCGGGCCGCTCGCGCATCGTGCGGGATGGGAGCATCGGACAATCGGGATGGCCGGCCATGACGACGAGGGTGGTGCGAGCCGGGTCTTTCATCCTCCACGTCATCACCGGGCTTGTCCCGGTGATCCCGCTTCTGAGAGGCGCCGCGCTTCAAGCAATCGGGATGGCCGGGACAAGCCCGGCCATGACGTGGGGAGGGTGTTCGCACCGGGCCACACACACACCACGTCATCACCGGGCTCGTCCCGGTGATCCCGATGATGAGAGGCGCCGCGCCCCAAAAGATCGGGATGGCCGGGACAAGCCCGGCCATGACGTGGGAGGATGGCGGGAAGGGTGGAGGTTGCCATGACGTGGGAAAGATCACGCCACAGCGATGGTCACCCTCCACGTCATCACCGGCCTCGTGCCGGTGATCCCGCTTCTGAGAGGCGCCGCGCTTCAAGCAATCGGGTTCACCGGGACAACCCCGGCCATGACGTTGGGAAGGTGTCAATACGGGGCGTGTCCCGGTGAACCCGATCGAAAGACCGCAGAGCGCATCGTCCGGACGATGCGACGCTTCAAAGTGTGAGCAACGGAATCGATCCCAAAAGCGGTGTCCCCTCTTCACGTCCGAGGCTCTAGCGCGGGCCTGCCTTCATGGATCTGCGCTCGGCTTCGTCGAGTCTTTCAATCAGAGCGATCAGATGGCGCGGATGCGCTTCTGCAAGGGTTTCCGCATAGAGGTTCTTGAGCAAGAGCCCGACCATCGCCGCAGTGTGACTCGGCGGCAGCTCGAGGGTATTGGGGAGCCGAAGCCCCCGGATCTGCTCATCGTCAACCAACATCGCCAGGCTCCGCGTGCCTCGCCTTCCCCTTGCCCATCGTTGAGCCAACCCTCTCGGAGGAATCCGGTTTCACCGCAAGAGTTGATTCTCAGTCGTCGGACTTGCCGGCAACCTTCCGAAGCGCCGCATTGATGCGATCCTGCCAACCGGGGCCGTCCTCCTGGAAGAATGCAAGCACGTCCTGGTCGATGCGAAGGGTGACCGTCTCCTTGACGCCGGGAATGGCAGCAGCCTTCGGCGGCCCCTCGACCGGCTTCGTGGTGGCCTTCTTGAAGGCGGCTTCGGCCGCCTTCAACGGATCGCCGGAGCGCCGGCCCCCTGTGGATCTCGTCATTGCTTCCCTCCTGAACCTGCCCTGCCCCGCACGCGTTCCGCCATCGTCATGCTTGGGCCCGTCGGAATGCGGGCGCCCCCTGTCACCAGAAGTACGAAACGCTGTAGGCAAGGATGCCCGCCACGACGAGGATGGCCGCGGTTTTCCAATGTTTCTGTATATGCTGGTGCAGGGTCATCCTCTGTCCCACCTCGCCCTTCGCGGAACGCGCCTGGAATGCGCAGGCGCGAACGTCGCCTGCGCGGCTGTCGGCAATCGGGCGCATGGCCCGTCAGCCTGCGTCGATCCTATGCCGGATCGAGGGAAATGAACAGTTGGAGGCACACAGGGGACGATGGTCCACGCTCGACCTGCGGGAACCGGCCGGATCTGCCGTGCGAGCCCCACGTTCAGGCCGGATCAGGGCCCTGTGGCCTTTCGTGCTTCGGCGATGCGCGTCCAGCGCAAACCACGCCGAAACTCCGACGAGGCAGATTCAACGATGGCCGGGGAACCTGATTCCCGCTGATCGACCCTGAAGAATGTCCCGCCTGATGGGCGGGCCCTTTCCGCCAGGATCTTTGGCCCGCCTCTCATGGGTTAGGAGTTGCGATCGTCCGTGCCCGTCCGGTTGCCGCCGGCGCCGCGCTCGTCCTCGACGTCGACCTCGGTGCGGCGCACCGTGTCGGAGATCGTCTCCGTGCGCTGCTCGGCTTCCTTGCGGACGACAACCTCCTCGACCACGCGGGCTTCCTTCGAGACCACCGCCTCTTCGCGACGCTCTTCAACCTCGATGGTGCGCTCCTGGAATGGGTCGCCGCCGATCGTACCGGCCTGCGCCGCGCCCGAGACCGGGCGCCGCTCCACCTCCACGTGCTCCTCGCGCAGGTTCACCTGCTCGCTGACCGGACGCTCGACCACGTAAGAGCGGATTCGAACACGCCCGTGGCTCACGTCACGCCGGCCGACATGCAGCTGCTCCTCGGCAATCGGGATCACCTCGTCGCCGCGCGCAGTGCGCTGCGAGTCCGTGTTCATCGAGGCTGCGCCCCCGGAGCCTTCGAAGCCTTCGAAGCGTGCGGACGTCCCGGACGCGGTCGAGGCGCCTGTGGTCAGGTTGGCCGTGCTCCCGGACAGCACGTCCGAGGTTCCGACATCCGATGCTCCCGCCCATCCTTCGGAACGCCAGGAATCAGCGCGCTCATCGATGTCGATCGTGCCTTCATCATCGAGGATGTCGATCACGCGCTCGTAATCGGCATCGGCGGCGTTGACCGAAACGAGGTAGCCGCCGCGGCGCAGGCCCTCGGCGTAGGTGTGGCGATCCTCGTCGGGCAGGAACAGGTCGCGCAACGAATCCCACAGGCCGACGCTGGCCTCCGGGAACGACGGCGTGTCCGTGCCGCGGGACGTATCGGCGTCCTCGTCGCCCGGGGTCAGGCGGATGCTGTCCTGTGCAATCCCGGCGGCATGAAGACGGCTGATCGCCTGTTCGGCATCGCCACGGCTGTCGAAGAAGGCCGTCACGAGCTTTCGGGTTGCAGATCCGGTTGCGGCTCCAGAGTTCATCGGGATGTCTCCTCCTGGGGGGTGGGTGCATCGGGAGCAAGCCGCTCCACGACGGCGCGCTGCTTGCGCAAGCTGACTGGCACCTCGACCGTTTCGGTTTCGGCACTGCGCCGGATGTGCAACTCCTCCTTGAGCACCAGCCGCTTCTCGACCACGAGCACCTCCTCCAGCACCGGCACGATCGTCACATCGCCTTCGGTTCTGATCTCGGGAGCGCTCTCGACCATCCTGTCGATGGGGACGCGCGTGACCTCCACGACTTCCCGGCGCATGTCCGCATGCGCCAGTTCCTCGACGGTGTCCGTGATCGTTTTGACCTGCACACGCCCGGTCACGACCTGACGTTTGCCGACCGAAACGGTCTCCTCGACGATCGGGATGGCTTCTTCGGATACGGCCTGGGTGCCGGCCTCGAGGGACGCCTCGAGCCTGGCGTGGTGCTGCTCGTCGTCCGGGCGCCGAAAGATGGGTGTAGTTGGATCGCTCATGGCCGTTCTCAAGTGAACGGAAGCCAACGGGCGCTTGCCATGAGAGTTCCCTGAACGTGAGAGTTCCCTGAACGTGAGAGCTCCCTGAACCTGGGCGTTCCCTGAGACTGCGGGCGCGATCGCCCCTATGCTTCCAGACACGACAGGGCCGATCCGTTCAGACCGGAACGGAGCTGCGGCCGCCCGGATCGAGGGGACGGACAGGCCTTCTTGTCAATGACCGGTCATCGCATGCGGAGCGGCCACCGGCTTCGACTCGGGCGAGCCGCGCTCGCGCAGATAGATCCCGAGCAGCAGCAATACGCCGATCGACAGGAACTCGCTCTGCCAGTTCTGGAAGCTCTCGTACCAGAACTGCGGATCTCCCAAGGTCTCCAGCACCGTCTGCGTCGGCTGGTGGTGCTGAAGCGCCTCCTCGTTGATCCGGCGCGTGCTCCCCGCCAGATGCAGCCAGAAGGACGCAAGAAAGAGCGTGATCAGCGCGATGCTGAGCGAGTGCGAGTAGAGCTTCAGCACCAAGCCGCCCCGGTGGACAGGCCACGGTGCGTCCGGATCGGCGCGATGCGCCGACGGCGACTCGTCCTCGGCATTGGCCTCGTCCGGCTTCTTGGACTCCGAGGCGCCCTTCTGAAAAAGGAAGATGGTGAGCAGCACGTAAGCCGCCATCTGGAGGAACTCGCTCTCCCAGTTCTCGAAGACGGCCGAGATGAAGTGGCCGCTGGCCAGATAGGAGCCGAAACCGATGGCCGGCAGGTTGTGGAGGCGCAGTTCCTCCCCATGGGCCCGCCATCCGGTGAGGGCCTGACCGATCAGGGACAGGACGAACAGGGCCAACAATGTGATCGTCAGCCCATTGTCACGCAGGAACCTCCGCATACGCCAACCTCACGGAAACACGAACTGCTACGGTTGGATAACTCGGAACGGGAATGTTGGTTTCGTTCCCGTCGCGGAGGCGGCAAGGCGCCCCGGTGACGCGCGTGGCCATCGTCGGGAGGCAAGAGGAGCGTTGAGATCGGCGGCACTCTGCCTTAGAGCTGCTTCCACTCACGTGGAATCATCTCTCTTCTTTGCCTCGCCGCATTTTTTGACGGTGAACCGGATCCACTTCACCGAAAAATGCTCTAGATTCCAGCCCGAGGCCGATCCAGCCTCCGTTCCTACCGTCGCTAGAGCCCTGGCGAAGCCTGATTCTGGCCCGTCCACGAGCCGGACCTAACTTCCGCACAGGATACCGATGCACGATACGACGTCACTCCGCCCTGCCCCCGTCGATCGCGAATTCCTGTCCTCCGGAGGGGAGATGGGAGCCCGGATGCGGGCGCACGACTGGACGACCTCTCCCCTGGGGCCGCCCGAAGCCTGGCCGCAATCCCTGCGCACCCTGGTGCGCCTGATGCTCAATGCCAAGCAGGCGATGTTCATCGCCTGGGGCCCCGAACTCGCCTTCCTGTACAACGACGACTATGCCCCGATCTTCGGCGCCAAGCATCCTGAGGCTCTGGGGCGCCCTTTTGCGGAGGTCTGGTCGGATATCTGGGGGCAGATCAAGCCGCTCGTCGATCAGACTCTCGCGGGACAGGCGAGCTGGCATGAGGATCTCCTCATCCCCATGGAGCGGCACGGCTATCGGGAGGAGGCTTGGTTCAGCTTCTCCTATTCTCCCGTTCATGACGAGAGCGGGGCCGTGGCCGGCATGTTCTGTGCGGCCATCGAGACGACCGGGAAGATCCTCAATCAGCGCGCCCTGCGCGAGAGCGAGGAGCGCGCGACGGGCGTGCTCAATGGAATGGACGAAGCCTTCATCCTGCTCGACCGCGAGTTCCGCATTCTTCAGATCAACACGGCGGGACTGCGGCTGGACACCCGGCCGGAGACCGAGATCATCGGGCGCCGTCATTGGGAGGTCTGGCCGGGTACGGAGGAAACGCCGCTCGGCCAGTTCTACAAGCAGGCGATGGCCGGCCGGGTGCCGATGCGGACGGAGAACCGCTATGTCTGGCCCGACGGCCGGGAAGCCTGGACCGAGATCCGGGCCTATCCGGGCCCAGACGGCCTGGCTGTGTTCTACCGGGATATCACCGAGCGGAAGATCGCCGAAGATCGGCTCCACGAGGCGGAGGACCATTACCGCCACACGGTCGAGCTTAATCCGCAGGTCACCTGGACGGCCGCTCCGAACGGGCAGCTCGACCGTGTGGCCCAGCGTTGGCAGGACTGGACCGGCACGTCCGGGCTCGGGGAGACCTGGACCCAGGCCATGCACCCGGAGGATCTGGAGCCGTCCCTGAAGGCATGGACCCACTCCACATCCACCGGGGAGACCTACGACATCGAGCACCGCGCCCGCATGCGCTCGGGCGAATACCGCTGGATGCATTCCCGCGCATTCCCGCGACGGGGCCCGTCCGGAGACATCGTCAAGTGGTACGGGACCACGGAGGATATTCATGAGCGCAGGGCCGCCCGGGAGGCCCTCCAGGAAGAGACGCGCTCCCTGGAGATCCTGAACACCGCCCTCGCGGCGGTCGCGTCGGAGCTTGATCTCGACCGGCTGGTCCAGCGGGTGACCGATGCGGGCGTCGAGCTCACGGGAGCGCAATTCGGCGCCTTCTTCTACAACGTCGAGAACGCGGCAGGCGAGAGCTACATGCTCTATACGATCTCCGGCGTTCCGCGCGAGGCGTTCGCCAAGTTCCCCATGCCGCGCAACACCAAGGTGTTCGCTCCGACGTTCGGCGGGGACCGCATCGTCCGCTCGGACGACATCACGCGCGATCCGGCCTACGGTCACACCGAGCCGCATCGCGGCATGCCGCCGGGCCATCTGCCCGTCCGCAGCTATCTGGCCGTCCCCGTGGCGTCCCGTTCGGGCGAGGTGATCGGCGGGCTGTTCTTCGGACACGCACAGACCGGTGTCTTCGATCAGCGCTCCGAGCGCCTGATGGCAGGGCTTGCCGCAGGAGCCGCGGTGGCGATCGACAACGCTCGCCTGTTCCAGAACGCTCAACGCGAGATCGAGGAGCGGCGGCGTGCCGAGGAGGCCTTGCGGCGCCTAAACGAGACCCTGGAGGCCCAGGTCGAGGAACGGACCCGCGAACGCGACCAGATCTGGCAGCTCAGCACCGACCTGATGGATGTATGCCGTTCGGACGGAACCCTGCTCGCCGTCAATCCGGCCTGGACCACGATGCTCGGCTGGACCGAGGAGGAGCTCCTGGCGAGCAACTTCCTCGGCCTCATCCATCCCGACGACATCGAGAGCACCCTCGCGGAACTCGCCCATCTGGAACAGGGGATTCAGACGTTCCGGTTCGAAAACCGCTTCAGGACCAAGGGCGGCGGCTATCGCCTGGTCTCCTGGACCGCCGTGCCCAAGGAGGGACTGTTCTACGCGATCGGTCGCGACATCACGGCGGAGCGGGAAGCCGCGGAGGCATTGCGCCAAACCGAAGAGGCGCTGCGGCAGTCGCAGAAGATGGAAGCGGTGGGCCAGCTCACGGGCGGCATCGCTCACGACTTCAACAATCTTCTGACCGGAATCGTCGGCTCCCTCGACATGCTGCGCACGCGGGTCTCCCAGGGCAGGCTCGACACGGTCGATCGGTACATCACGGCCGCGACCACGTCGGCCAACCGGGCGGCGGCGCTCACCCACCGCCTGCTGGCCTTCGCACGCCGCCAGCCGCTCGATCCCAGGCCGGTGCAGGCGAATGCGCTGGTTGCCTCCCTCGAGGACCTGTTCCGGCGCACGGTTGGCGAAACGGTGACCCTCGAGGTGGTGCTCGCCGGCGGGTTGTGGCCGACGCTCTGCGACCCGAACCAGCTCGAGAGCGCACTTCTCAACCTCGTCATCAACGCCCGCGACGCCATGCCGGACGGAGGCCGGCTCACGGTCGAGACCTGCAACGCGCACCTCGACGACACCTACATCGCCGCGCAGCGGGACGTGAAGCCGGGCCAGTATGTCTGCATCTGCGTGACCGACACGGGCACCGGCATGCCGCCCGACGTGATCGAGCGTGCGTTCGAACCGTTCTTCACGACAAAGCCGTTGGGTCAGGGCACCGGACTCGGATTATCGATGGTGTATGGGTTCGCGCGCCAGTCGGAGGGCCATGCCCGGATCTACAGCGAGATTGGCCAGGGCACCACGATCAAGATCTACCTGCCGCGCTACAGAGGCGAGACGCAAGCCGAGATCGAAGCCTCGACCCTCGCCGAGGCGCCGCGGGCGCAATCCGGCGAGACCGTTCTGGTGGTGGAGGACGAGCCGGTGGTGCGTGGCCTCATCCTGGAGGTGCTGGAGGATCTCGGCTACCGCACCCTCGAGGCGGTGGACGGACCGGAGGGGCTCAAGATCCTTCAATCCAAGCGGCACATCGACCTTCTCGTCACGGATGTCGGTCTTCCCGGGCTGAACGGCCGCCAACTGGCGGATGCCGCCCGGGAAACGCGCCCGAACCTCAAGACGCTTTTCATCACGGGCTATGCGGAGAACGCCACTCTGGCCGCGGGCTTCCTCGAGCCGGGGATGCAGATGATCACCAAGCCGTTCGCGGTGGATGCCCTCGCGCAGAAGATCCGGTCGATGATCGAGGATGAGTGACGCCCGTGGCCATCGAATCCGACCGGATCGGGAGGGCGTCAGATGTCATTCGAGACGAGAAGCTTCTTGAGCAGACGGACCAGCGTTTCGGGATGAACGGGCTTCCCGATGAACAGCGCCCCTTCGGGCAGTTCGCCCGACTTGGGGGCGGCCCGCCCGGAGACGACCAGAACGCCGATTTCGTGCCGGCTCGCCCGCACGTGTCGGGCCAGCTCGAAACCGTTGATGCTGCCGCGCGGCATTTCCACGTCCGTCACCATCCCGTGGATGCCCGAGACGGCCCTCAGAACCTGGAGCGCCTCATCCGCATGGACGGCTTCGATCACCTTGAAGCCTGCATCTTCCAGCACGTCGACGAGCGTCATCCGGACGAGCGCCTCATCTTCAACCACCAGAATGATGGGGCGAGTATCATGTTTCGGTCCAGCCATGCCCGACGAAAGAGGAAACAACGGTCTTTGTTCCGAATGCCAAGATCTCGATCGACCCCCACCCGAGCTGCTTCCCCTCGCGTGGAATCATCGAAGTGAGATGATTCCACGCGAGGGGAATTGGCCGAGCCGCATTGTGTGACGGTGAATCGGATCCATTTCGCCGAAAATGCTCGAGTCTCCGGCTTCGCGCCGGCGATGCCCCGGCACGGGAGAGCCGCGTCCCTCTCCCCGTCATCACCGAGCTTGTCCCGGTGATCCCGATGCGAGAAGCGCCGCGCTCTTCCGTATCGGGATGGCCGGCACAAGGCCGGCCATGACGTGGGTGGGTAGCAGGAAGGGCGGAGGATGCCATGACGTGGAGAGGGTGTTGTCACCGGCTTCGACCAACACTCCCCCCGTCATCTCCCGCTCATACCACCCTCCACGTCATCACCGGGCTTGTCCCGGTGATCCCGATTATTTGAGGCGCCGAGCCTCACCGCATCGGGATGGCCGGGACAAGCCCGGCCATGAAGAAGTCGCGCATCCGCTCCATGAGTTCGGGCTGGCAGACATCCTTGAACGAGCCGAACTTCATGTGCTTTTGGGCCCGTGAGGCTTCGTCCATGTCGAGGCTCGAACCCGGATGCCAGCGCGCCAGCATTTCTTTCGATCCAGCCGTGAAGCGGTGCATGATCAGCGCGACGGTGAGGTCCGCCCGGGGCACGCTGCCGAGAGACTCGGCCCCTCACTCCGCCGCAACCGGCATGGCCTGCTCGTCGCCTTCTTCATCGGGCTCGCTCCAGAGGGACAGATGCCCTCTCTCGGTCCACAGGACCGCCACGAGGCATGCCGCGCCGAGGCAGAGATAGCCCAGGCTGAGAGGCACGACCGTGCCGTTGAAGGAGCGTCCGATGACGAACCCGAACAGAGCCCCGACCAGCGTGGTGTAGGAGCCGATGAAGGATGACGCCGTGCCCGCGATGGCCGCCAGGGGGGCCATCGCGATGGAATTGAAGTTCGGCACGGTGAGGCTGTACAGGAACTGGTTGAAAGCGAAGATCGCCGCGAACAGAAGCAGGGGCGGCCGGCCGCCGTAGAGGAGCGCCACGCCAAGCTGCACGGCCGCAACGAGCGTGAAGCCGCACAGGCCGATATGCGACAGGCGGCGCATCCCTAAGCGCCGCACCAGCGTCGCGTTCGTGAACGAGGCGGCTCCCATGAAGGCCGCGATGCACCCGAAGACCAGAGGGAAGAGCGCTCCAAGCCCGTAGACCTCCGTCTCGAAGATCTGCTGCGCGGACCCGATATACGCCATGAGACAGCCCATCATGAGGGCGACGCCCGTCGCATAGCCGATGCTGACCCGCGTGGAGACCGTGACTTTCACCGCGGACACGATCTGGCCGACGGAGAAGGGCCGGCGGTATTCCGGATGGAGGGTTTCCGGCATGCGGATGAAGAACCAGGCCGCCACCAGCACGGCAAAGCCGAGGATGGTCCCGAAGATCATGCGCCACGTGCCCAGGAGCAGGAGAAGGCTGCCCGATGCGGGCGCCAGCATCGGCACGATGATGAAGACCATCATGGTGATCGACAGAACGCGCGCCATCTCGCGGCCCGCGAAGCGGTCCCGGATGATCGCCACCGTCAGCACGCGCGTGGCGGCCAGGCCGGCTCCCTGAACGGCACGTCCGATCAGCAGCATGGCGAAGCTTGGGGCTGTCGCAGCGATGAAGCCGCCCAGGAGGTAGACGGCCAGCCCGATCATCAGCGTGGGCCGCCGCCCGATCGCGTCCGAGACGGGACCATAGACCGTCTGCATGACGGCGAAGGGCACCATGTAGGCCGTGATCAGCATCTGGAGATCGTTGGGATCGGGGATCCCGAAATCGGACTGGATCGGCCCGAAGGCGGGAAGCAGGTTGTCGATGGACAGAGACCCGAGGCTCATCACGAGCGCAATGAGGAGAACGAACTCGTGCAGGGACGGGAATCGGGCGTGGCCGCTCTGGGCTGGGCCGCCGGCAAACGGAGACATTGCAAAACTTTCCGCGACAGGGGTCTCTGCCGCATGGGGGCATCCATCATGCGAAATGCATGGAAGCGCAGGTCCCGGGCATGGGACGAGGGTTGAGAATGGAAGGAAAGATCTAACCTGGAAGCGGCGGGCAGACCCGCTGAACCTGCATTCGAGGGCGTTTCGGCATCCGGTTCGCCTCGCGGAGTCGTTTGGTTACCGGCTATCAACCACGAGAGCGGGTGAGGGTTTCATCAGGAATGCGAACGCGGCCGGATCAGCCTTGTCCCGGTTGTCGCGGCGAGAGCTCGAAATGGGAGCGGTCCATGTCCTTGAAGCTGTGGAAGTGGCCGCCCCAGCGGATCGGCACGCCCAGCGCCGCGGCGGCCCTTTTGACGGCTTCTGCGATCCGGGTCTGGACACCGGGATCGAAATAGACGCGACCCTCCGGGTCGAGGGGCCACAGGTCGACCGCGTCGCCGGTGCGGTGCGGGCTGCCCTGGGTTCTCGACCAGCCCCAGGCCACCGCCTTGCGCTGCAGCTCGGCGTCGCGCCGGCCCGAGCCGATCACGAAGGGCAGCCCGGGATGATCGGCCTGCGCCTTGAGGATGACCCTGGCCAGGGCCGGGTTGAGGGCCCGAACATTGGCCTCGTGCTGTCCGACCGGGTCCGGGTTCCAGGCCCGGAACATTGCCAGCTGGTCACGGCCGCGGTCGTCTCTCGCCGGGATCCTCGCATAGACCCCGCCCGGCCCGAGGAGCGGGTCGAGATTGGCGCCGGGCGGCCGTTCGGTCCCGCCCCCGAGCCTGACCTGAGCCCGGGCGTCCGGGCCGGCGCTCACGAGCAGGAGGATGAGGAATCCGGCGGAGAGGGAGTGGACCTGTCGAAGCATCGTCGCCTGATGGGTTGCAGCCCCATCTTGCCAAAGAATGGCGACGCTCGTCGACTCCTCGACGGCAGCCGCCGGGCCCGCCCCGGCACCGGAGATCACGGCAACGGGTGACGGCCAGGTTCGACCGGCCAAGTTCCACCGGCCCTGTGATCGAAGGCCTGCCTCGCCCTCGGGCTTGGAGCATTTTTCGGCGAAGTGGCTCCGGTTCGCCGTCAAAAATGCGGCACGGCCAAGACGAGAGGTGATTCCACGCCCGTGGAAACAGCTCTAGCCCGGGACGAAGGCTGCCAGCTCGTCGGGCGTTCCCTTCGGAAAGGCTTCCTTTAGGTAGTCGAGGAAGGCGGACACGCGAGGACTCAGGAGCCGCCGCGACGGATAGAGCGTCCACAGGGCGATGTCTGCCCCCTCCACGGCGCCCCATTGCACCAGCGTTCCGGCGGCCAGATCGTGGCTGACAAGGGACACGGGCAGGCGTCCGACGCCAACGCCGGCCCGCACGGCATCGCGGACCATGACGAGGGACGAGAGGCGAAGGACCGGATCGACCGCGAGGCGTGATCGTCCGGACGGCGTCATGAGGCTCCAGGCCGCAACCCGGTCGCCGGTGCCCCGGACGATCGCCGGAACGGCGAGATCGCCCGCCGGCCGAGAGAGGTTCGGGCTTGCGACCACGACCAGCCGGTCGCGCAGGAAGATCCGTCCGACCAGGGTTTCGTCCGGGTCCGGATTGACCCGGATGACCAGGTCGTAGCCTTCCTCCACCATGTCGACGGGCCGGTCCTCCGTCGTGATCTCGAGCCGGACCTCGGGATATTTCAGCGCGAAGCCGGCCGCCAGCCGTCCCATCGCGGTCTGCGAGAAGAGCAGCGGCGCGCTGATGCGCAACCTGCCCCGCGGCGTGTCCCCGCCCGAGGCGATCGCCGCGGCCGTCTCGTCGAGTTCGGTGAGCAGCGCGCCCGTCCGCTCGAAGAGCGCCCGCCCCTCCTGGGTGAGCTTCAGCGCCCGTGCGCCGCGCTCGAACAGGCGCAGGTTGAGGCTGCCCTCCAGGTCCGCGACCCGGCGGGACAGGGTCGCCTTCGGGCGTCCCGCCGCGCGCGCCGCGCGCCCGAACCCTCCGTAGCGGGCCACGAGATTGAAATCGGAAAGAGCCAGCAGGTCCATGAACGTTCCACCAGTGAGACGGAGCGTCCAGATATAGCGGCTATCGGGGCGAATGTGGATCACTCATTGTCGGGATGTCGTCACGACCGATCCACGCTGACCCCTCACGAGAAGGAACCTCATCATGATCTATTCGACCGCCACCGTCCCGGTGAATCCTGAAGGCGAGACCACGCTGATCCGGGCCCAGGTCTGGGCCGGCCTGGAGCTCAAGGCCCGCGATGCCCGCCTGTTCCTTCCGCCCGGCCTCTGCACCCGCTGCGACGTGGTCGAGGAAAGCGCGACCCATTTCGTCCGCGAAGCCACGATCGGCGGTGCCGACCTGCGGGAGATCGTCACCCTCGAACCGGAGAGCAAGGTCACGTTCTTCCAGGCCGCCGGGCCGCGCGAGGGCGCCATCGTCAACGAGCTGTTCGAAGACCCGGACGGCACGCTCCAGCTCCGCTTCTACTGTTATCTGGGCCTGCGCGGCAAAGAGCCGAACGGCCCGGAGGAGCAGGCCGAACAGGCGCAGTTCGACGGCGAGACGGGCTACAAGGCCGCCCTCATGTCCACGCTCAAGCGCACCCGCGAGTTGCTCGCGGAAGGCCGTCTCTGACCACCGTGATCACCGTCAGCCCGGGGCCGCCTCCTCCGAGGCGCCCCGCCCTCCGAGGTCGCGACCATGCAGGATTCGAGAGCCGACGCCAAACATCTTGCAACGTCGAAGCTTTCGATCTCAGACAGCAAAAAGCCCGCTAAGCTCTTGCTTTCGCGGGCTTTTTTGATGGTAGCGGAGGAGGGATTTGAACCCCCGACACAAGGATTATGATTCCTCTGCTCTGACCAACTGAGCTACTCCGCCCCAGGAAGCGGGGCGGACCCCGCGTCAGGCAAGCGCGATATAGGGAAGGTTGCCCCCCGGTGTCAAGAAAGACGCGCGGCCGAGCCGCGGATTTGTGAAACGCGCGCTCTCGAGGAATGAGGCGCCGGCGAATGAGGCACCGGCCGGCCGATCCATCAGCCTTTCGGCTTCATGCGCCAGAGCTGGAATCCCTCGGAGGAAATCGCCTGCTCGATGGCCTTTCGCGAGAACTTGTGCGGCGGAGCCTCGCGGGAAGCGAGCGTGCCCGTCAGGCCCCAGGGGGCGTATTTGGCGGGAAGCTTGCTGCCTGCCTCGTCGCCCGCAAACGCGTGCAGGTCGTCCTTGGCCTGGGAGGTGAACATGAAGAGACGCATGGGAGTGGCTTTCGTAATAAGCGGAGGGCAGCCCCTCCTTAGATAGGGCCCGCCCCCCGAAAGTCACCCGGCCGGTCCGGCGCCGATGCCCCTGCGCGCTCAGGCGGAGTGCACGCGACGCCCCGCCTGCCGCACCGGACGGTCAGGCCCGCTTCCTGATCCTCATCAGCTTGAAGAAGCCGCCCGGGAACAGGCTCCTGAGCTCCACGACTTCCATGCGGCCGGTCCCGCGGGCCCAGTCCTCGACCCGGGACGCCTTGAAGGCCGAGCTCCAGCCGATGGCCTTGGCCACGGGTGAGGCCAGTTCCTCCAGGGCGGCGATCGGGCCGGAGGGCTGGCCCCAGTGGTTGGCGAGGACGATCTCGCCCCCGGGCTTCAGCACGCGCATGAACTCGTCGAGCGCCGTCTCGGGCTCGGGCACCAGGGTGATGATGAACTGCGCCGTGACGGCATCGAAGGTCTCGTCGGGAAAGCTCAGGCGGGTGACGTCCATCACCTGCAGGCTTTTCACATGGCCGAGCCCCCTCCTCTCGACCTTGTCCTGGGCCCGGCGCAGCATGTCCTCGGACAGATCGACCCCGTAGACCTCCGCATGCCTCGGATAGTACCCGAGGGACAGCCCCGTGCCGACGCCGGCCTCGAGAACCTTGGGCCCGCAGGCGACGGCGGCGTTCACGGCCGCCCGGGCGGCCGGTTCGGTCAGCTTGTCGTAGACGAGGTCATAGATCGGAGCCCAACGCGCATAGGCCTTGCGCATCAGGACCGTGGTCGCTCCATCCGTCATAAACTATCCCTAGGTAAGCACCTCAGGCCGCGGCGGGGGCGGCCTCGGCGATGGTCCGAGCAATGGTGCCCCCGCCAAGCACACGTGCCCGCGGAGCATCGCTCTCATAGATGACACAAGCTTGACCGGGAGACACCCCGTCTTCCGCCGATAACAGCTCGACCGTAGTGCCGGTTCCTGTGGATCTCAAGGTGGCCGGGCGCGGCTCGCGGGTGGAGCGGACGCGCACCGCCACCTCCATGCCCGTCTCGCCCAGGGATTCGAGGGGAACGTCCCCGAGCCAGTTCACGTCCGTCACGCGGATCAGGCGGGTGGCCAGGGCCTCCCGGGGCCCCACGACGACGCGGGCCTCCTTGGCCTCGAGGCGCACCACATAGAGCGGCTCGCCCACGGAGAGCCCGAGCCCCTTCCGCTGCCCCACGGTGTAATGGATGATGCCGTCGTGCCGGCCCAGCACCCGGCCGTCCACATGGACGATCTCGCCGCCCTGCACGGCGCCCGGCTTGAGGCGCTCGATCACGTCGCTGTAGCGCCCCTGGGTGACGAAGCAGATGTCCTGGCTGTCCGCCTTCTCGGCCACGGTGAGGCCGAACTCGCGGGCGAGTTCCCGGGTTTTCTCCTTGGGCAGCTCGCCCAGGGGGAAGCGGAGCAGATCCAGCTGCGCCGGCGTGGTGGCATAGAGGAAATAGCTCTGGTCCCGGTCCGGATCGGCCGCCCGGTGGAGGGCGCGGCGCCCGTCCGGCAGGGCGCGGCTCGCCACGTAATGGCCCGTGGCCAGCACGTCGGCTCCCAGCTCCCGGGCGGTCTCCAGGAGGTCGCGGAACTTGATCGAGCGGTTGCACTCGACGCAGGGGATCGGCGTCTCGCCGGCGAGATAGCTCTGGGTGAAGCGGTCGATCACCGCCTCCCGGAAGCGCGCCTCGTAGTCGAGCACGTAATGGGGAATGCCGATGGCTTCGGCCACCCGGCGGGCATCGTAGATGTCCTGGCCGGCGCAGCAGGCGCCCTTCCGGTGGGCGGCGGCGCCATGGTCGTACAACTGGAGCGTGATGCCGATGACGTCGTAGCCCTGGCGCTTGAGCAGGGCCGCGACGACCGACGAGTCCACGCCGCCCGACATCGCAACCACGACGCGGGTCTTCGAGGGATCGGTGGGGAGGTCGAGTGAATTGAGCATCTTTCCATCCAGAGGCGCCGTTCAAGGCGGCGCACGGGAGGGGCCAAGGCCCCTCTATAGCGCATCGTGCGGAAAAGTGGACCCGGTTTTCCGCTCGAACGATGCGCCAGCCAAGAGTGGAGCATCGGATCGATCCCAAAAGTGGACCCACTTTTGGGTCCGATGCTCTCGCGCATCGTGCGGAAAAGTGGACCCGGTTTTCGCTGACGCGGCCCTTCGGATACGGGCAGGCGATGCGCTGGCCTGGAAGACGGCCCTCATTCTGGAAGGGCCCGACCGTTCCCGGATCCGGTGCCCTGGCCACAATTCTTAAAGGGAAAGTGCCCCGCAATAAGCCAACGTTAACGTTTATGGCTAAGCTTAGGCATTCTCGTAACCGCCTGATGGGCTTAGGGAAACATTAAGTCCCCTCGCGTAGGTTCGAGCCTGTCAAAGGTCGTTGAATTTTTGTGTGAGCGTATCATGACCGAACCCCACCGCCCAAGGGTCAAGTATGTCATTGGGCCCGACGGCAGTCCCCTGACGATTGCCGACCTTCCCCCGTCCAGCACCCGCCGCTGGGTCATCCGCCGCAAAGCCGAGGTTGTCGCCGCCGTCCGCGGCGGCCTGCTCAGCCTCGAGGAGGCCTGCCAGCGCTACACGCTGACCACCGAGGAATTCCTGAGCTGGCAGATGTCCATCGATCAGCATGGCCTGGCCGGCCTGCGCACCACCCGGATCCAGCAATACCGGCAATAGGCGCCGCGACGGTCGGCACGAAGCGGGCGCTGGTCATCCGACCGGCGCCTTTTTGTCGTCGGGAAGCGCGGCCGTTAAGATGTTCCTAACCATACGATGAGCATAAACTCCTGAATCACTTCCCTTAAGGCAGGCTCCTCATCGTGCTTGGCATTCCGGATCCGTTGGACCAGCAAGGCTCATCCCGGGCCCCTATGGGGCCGCCCCCTTCCGCCGATGGGGAGCAGACCATCGACGCGCTCAGGCGCATCCTGGTCGGGCGCACCATCGCGGATGTCGAGCGCCATCTGATCCTCGATACCCTGGCCTCTTGCTTCGGCAACAGGACGCACGCCGCGCGGATCCTCGGCATCTCGATCCGCACCCTGCGCAACAAGCTGAACGAATACATGGAAGCCGGCATTGCCGTGCCGGAGCCGGGCCAGAAGCCGGCCGCCGCCTGATAGCCGATGCTCAAGCCTTTGAGCGGCGCACCGTTGAGTGCGAAAAAACTGGGTCCACTTTTTCGCACGATGCGCTAAAGCTTACGCAGCCAGAGGCTGGTCTCGTGGGCCCCGGGGACCAGCGGCAGCTCCGCCAGGATTCCCTGCGAGAACGCGGATCCATGGTCCCTGACGAGGGCGTGGCTCGCGAAAACCAGCTCGTAGGCGCCGCCCTGCAGGAGAGCCCCCACCAGCAATTGCTCGTTGTACCCGCGCCAGCCCCAGACCTCCGGGTAGGCGTCGGGCAGCGTGATGTCGTGGACGTGGATCAGCGTCCCGCCGGCGAGGCGCGGCAGCACGTCGAGGAAAAGGCGGTCCACATCCGTGCCCGGCATGGCGATGTGGCTGGAATCGACGAACAGGATGTCGCCGGCCGCGAGGGCCTCGAACTCGGCCGGGTCGGCATCCCGCAGGAGCGCCTGCCGGTGCTCCACGTCGAGGGTCTTCAACGTGGCCCGGGGGGCGGGATCGATGCAGGTGATCCGGGTGGGAAGCCCCCCGTCCCGAACCGCCCGGGCCATGAAGCGGGTCGAATGGCCGGAGCCGATCTCGACGATCCGCCTGGGCTTGTCCCGCCGGACGATGGCGTAGGCCGCGGCGGCGTCGAGACGGGGAAACCAGCTCTGATCGAACCGCGCCGGCCCCCTGCCCCGCAGGATCGCGCGCAGGTCCTCCGCATGGGCGTCGATCGCCTCCAGCACCTGGGCGAAGCGCGGACGCGCGGCCTCGAACACGGGGCGCAGCGCGGGGTAATCCTGCGGCTCGACGCTTCCGGCATACCGATAGGGAATGAAGAAGCCGAGCGGTTTCACGCCAAGCAGCGTCGCGAGGCCGAAGCGCAGCCGGCGCCAGAAGACGGTCATTGATCGGAGGAGGAGAGCGGCGGCGGCGGTACGGACCCGTCGGGCGCCACGACCCGGCCGCGCCAGGCCTGCGCCAGCCGCGCGCGCTCGAACATCAGCACGACCACGAGCGAGAGGGCGAACGGGATCAGGAGATAGAAGAGACGGAAGATGATGAGGGCCGCCAGGACGTCGGCCTTGGGGATGTCGGGCATCGCGGTCAGGAAGACGAGCTCGAACACGCCGAGACCGCCGGGCGCATGGCTGACCAGGGCGGCCGAGAACGACGCCAGGAAGACCGCCAGCACGATGATGAAGCTCGGCTCGAGATGGGCCGGAAGCACGAAATAGATGATGCCGGCCGCGCCCAGGAGCTCGAGCGGCGCGGCGATCAGCTGGCGCACCATCACGGCCGGCCGGGGATATTCCAGCTTGGCCTTGCGGACGACGAGCGGCGGGAGGTGCAGAATGGACCCGACCACGTAAAGCGCCACGAAGCCGAGGAGCAGGATGCCGACGATGCGGGCCGTCGCCGGGTTGGTCAGGACCGAGGGAAGCAGTTCCTCGAGCCGGTGCAGCAGGGTCGGGTCGGCCACCAGGGCGATGCCGCCGAGCAGGATGGTGCCGAGCCCGAAGGTGAAGGAGCACAGGGCGACCAGCACGGCGATCTGAGGCGCGCCCAGGCCCTTCGAGGTATAGGCGCGATAGCGCACGACCGCGCCGGAAAAGACCGAGGCGCCGATGTTGTGCGACAGGGCGTAGGTGGTGAACGACGTGATGGACACGAACAGCCACGAAATGTGGCGGACGCCCAGGTGCAGCAGGGCGATCCGGTCGTACCAGGCCAGGGCCGCATAGGCCACGAGGGTGGACAGGGCCGCGAGGGCATAGCGATGGGGCGGAACGGCGGTCAGGCTGTCCCAGACGTCGTCGAGGGACATGCCGCGCAGCTCGCGATACAGAAGCCAGCCCGACACGACGACTGCCAGCAACCCGATCACGGGCCAAATGAACTCACGCACATTCTTCATAGAGCCGGCAGAACTCCCTCGCTGTTATCTTCTGTGCCCACAATCCCATTGTTCCGCAAGGGGATTATGCCTTGCCGCAACATGACATAAGGTCCAAGGCCGGCACCCGCCACGGGAGGCAAGGCCGGGGCGGCTCCATGGAAGCCGGGAGGCATGTCCGGCCTGCAACCGGAAGGGAGTGACGCGGGACCCCGATGCCCTTATCAAACGGCACCCTTCCTCTTCCCCATCGCGTCCACGAGGCCCGGTCCATGACGACGGAACCTGCAACGGCTCTCAACCTCAACGGCTACACGGACCTGCCGCCCGGCAAGATCGCCGCGATCGTCACATATCTCGACATGCGCGAGCGCCCCAGCACGCCGCCGTCTTGCAAGCCCGCGGGCTGGAGCCTTCATCGGATCGATCGGGACCGCCCGCGCTACCGGGCGCTGTTCAGGGCAATCGGCGAACCCTGGCTCTGGTTCAGCCGCGCGGTCATGGCCGACGACAGGCTGGCGTCCATCCTCGACGATCCCGGGGTGGAAGCCTATGCGCTGCACGACGGCACGGCCGATGTGGGGCTGCTCGAACTCGACTTCCGGATCGACCGGGAGGTCGAGCTGGCGTTTCTCGGGCTCGTTCCCGGGTTCATCGGCCAGGGCGCGGGCCGCTTCCTGATGAACGAGGCCATCGCCCGCGCCTTCGCCCGGCCGATCGAGCGCTTCTTCGTCCACACCTGCACGCTCGACGCCCCGGGGGCCCTCGCCTTTTACATGCGGTCGGGCTTCACCCCGTACCGGCGCGCCATCGAGGTGGCCGACGATCCTCGGCTGCTCGGGTTCCTCCCGCGGGAGGCCGCCCCCCAGGTGCCGATCCTGACGGCCCCGGCGTGAAAAAGGGCGCGGTCGGTCGAGCGCGCCCTTCGATCACGGGAATTGTTCGGACGGTCAGGCGGTGGCGCGGACGGCGCGGCCCTGCCCGGTCTGGCTGATCGCGGCATCCAGGCTCCGCTCGCGATCCTCCAGGCTCTCGGCCTTCTTCAGCTCCTCGAAGGCCTCGCCGAGCTCCGCCTTCGCGTCGTCGAGCTGGATGTGAAGGTTCTGAGCCGAGTGGCGGAGGTTGTCGCGGCGCTGGGCCGCGGCGCGCGCATAGGTTGGATAGGCAAAGTGGTTCGGGTCGGCGATGCCGGCCTTCTGCTCTTCCGCCGCGATCTCCCGGTCGAGGTCAGCCGCCATGCGGTCGAACTCGGCGATCATCATCTCGATCTGCGCCACCCGTCGACGCTTCTCGTCGACCTGAAAGCGCTTGAGGCGGATGAGCGTATCCCGCGACTTCATCTTGATTCAACTCCACACGTCGCTGTTTCACTGCATCTCACGGATCGCTCAGTTATCCGCCAGACATGCCCGACCATCGCCCACGGAGGTTGAGCTTTCCTTACCGCCTGCGACAAAAAATTTCCTATCCCCTGGCTCCCCTGCGGCGCGCATGGGCCCGGGAGCGACGTCGTCCGGCTTTGTAAACCTTTCGTTTACCGGTTTCGTTAACACTGGGTCGGTCACGGGCGCGGCCAGACCGGATCCGCCTCCGGATTCACCTGAAACGCTTAGGTTACAAGAATTTGGGATGATGTGAGGCGGTTCCCTATGGTTACCCAGAATCCACAGGACAATCGTCTTCGGCGGATGATCTGCCGGCCAAGGTCGTTAAGCGCTTGCATCCCAGAATCAGTGTTTGTTAACCATTCTGAATTAGCGTTTCGAATCAGTTCAAAAGAGCATCCGTCGCAGGCCCGGCGTCGGATGGGCAGTCTTCCGCTGCTCTCAAGCTCAAGGGCAAGGGCTGGGGATTGAACATGCGCGTACTTCTGATTGAAGACGACAGCGCGACAGCGCAAAGCATCGAACTGATGCTGAAGTCCGAGAACTTCAACATTTATACGACGGATCTCGGCGAAGAGGGCATCGACCTCGGCAAACTCTACGACTACGACATCATCCTTCTCGATCTGAACCTGCCCGACATGTCGGGCTACGAGGTTCTGCGGACGCTCCGCGTCGCGAAGGTGAAGACCCCGATCCTGATCCTGTCCGGCATGGCCGGCATCGAGGACAAGGTGAAGGGCCTCGGCTTCGGGGCCGACGACTATCTGACCAAGCCGTTCCACAAGGACGAGATGGTGGCCCGCATCCATGCGATCGTCCGCCGCTCGAAGGGTCACGCCCAATCGGTGATCACCACCGGGGACCTGATCGTGAACCTCGACACCAAGACGGTCGAGGTCAGCGGGGCCCGCGTTCACCTGACGGGCAAGGAGTACCAGATGCTGGAACTCCTCTCCCTGCGCAAGGGCACCACCCTCACGAAGGAGATGTTCCTCAACCACCTCTACGGCGGCATGGACGAACCCGAGCTGAAGATCATCGACGTCTTCATCTGCAAGCTGCGCAAGAAGCTCGCCAATGCCTCGCAGGGCCGCAACTACATCGAGACCGTCTGGGGCCGCGGCTACGTGCTGCGCGAGCCGAACGAGGCGGAAGAGCGCATCGCGATCTAGAGCATTTTAGAGAGTTGATTCCACGTGAGTGGGAACAGCTCTAAGCCTCGCGATCGATGGCACACCCAAAAAGGCCCGGTTCAGACCCGGGCTTTTTTGTTGACGGTACGGGAGGCCTGCATGAAATCCGTTCTTGTCTCGTGGCAGTTCTGGGCCCTGCTTTCAGCCGCCTTCGCGGCTCTGACGGCCATCTTCGCCAAAGTGGGCATCGAGCAGATCAACTCGGACTTCGCCACGTTCATCCGGACGGTCGTGATCCTGTTCGTCCTCGGGGGGATCCTCGTCGCCAGCGGCCAGTGGCAGGCGCCTGCCTCCATTTCCGGAAGGACCTATCTGTTCCTTGTGCTGTCCGGGTTGGCCACCGGTGCGTCCTGGCTCTGCTACTTCCGGGCCCTGAAGCTCGGCGATGCGGCCCGCGTCGCCCCGCTCGACAAGCTCAGCGTCGTGCTCGTCGCCCTGTTCGGCGTGCTGTTTCTGGGCGAGAAGCTGGCGATGCCGAACTGGATCGGCATCGCTCTGATCGCGTCGGGCGCGGTTCTCGTCGCCTATAAGGGCTGACCGGCAGCCTCAGGCCAAGGCGGCCTTGATCGTCACCTCGTCGCCTTCGAGGCTGAAGGCGACGCTCATGCTCGAGGCGCGCGCCACCATGCCGGCATAGTAGATCTGGATGCCGTGGGCATCGACGGTGCCGGTTTCCGAATTGCCCGCCAGCAGCGCCTCGGAATGTGCGGGAATGCGGGCATTCAGCCCCTTCGAGACGATCGTGAAGGCGCAGTTCTCCGCATCTCCCGTGACGGTCACGGCAATCGAGCCGCCCCGCGGGATGGCCGCCGTGGCGATCATGACCAGATTGAGGAGCAGCTTCACCCGGTTCTTCGGGAAGAGGAGCCGCGGCGACGACCAGGAGAAGGAGATCTTGTCGTCGAGGAAGAGCCCACGGGCCACCTGCTCAGCGTCGCCGAGATCGATCGAGGCCCCCGCCGATCCGGCCGCCCCGAAGGCCAGCCGGGCGAATTGCAGCCGGGCGGAGGCCTGGCGGGCGCTCTTGTTGATGAGATCGAGCGCGAAGTCGCGCATGGAGGCGTCGCTGTCGTCCTCCAGAACCTCCAGCCCGTTGACGATCGCGCCCACCGGGGAAATCACGTCGTGGCAGACGCGCGAGCAGAGGAGAGCGGCGAGGTCGAGCGAATCGAGCGAGATCGTGGCCATGAGGGCTCCGGAAGCACCGTAATGTCAGCTATGTGTTCATGAAATCGAGATTTCGACCAGCATGCATACAGCCAAACAGAAAAGAGAACGTGAACCCGGATACCCGGCTATGAGTTCTTTGAAAAGCGGGCAAAAAGAGATCGACAGGTCTCAAGGGAGCAGGCACAAAGCCATGATGCGCTTCGATGGTCAGAATCCCGACGAGATCGCCCTCAAGCTCGCCCATATCGCCTGGGAGGCGGGCCGCATCCTGCGCGGCATGGAAAGTGCCATCGTCGACAAGCGCATCAAGGATGACGGGACTCCGACGACGGCGGCGGATCTCGCAGCCGAACGGCTGATCATCCAACGTCTCGACGAATCGTGGTCCGGCGTGCCGGTCGTGGCGGAGGAAACCTCCAGCTCCACGCAGACGGACGACTACTTCTTCCTCGTGGACCCTCTCGATGGGACCGGCGATTTCATTCATGGCACCGGTGAATACAGCGTCAACATCGCCTTGATCCACGGCGACAGGCCCGTGGCGGCCGTGGTGGCGGCTCCGGCCATGGGATCGGTGTGGATCGCCGGGGACACGGCCCTCAAGAGTCCCCTGCCGGACAGTCTGGAGGCGGGATTCGACTGGCGCGAGGCGAGGGTTCGTCCAGCCCCCGAGAAGGACCTCGTGGCCCTGGTCAGCCGCCGTCACGGCGACATGGCGACGGAAACGTGCCTGTCGGCCCTGTCGATCGGAACGCGGCGCATGACCTCGTCGGCCCTGAAATTCTGCCTCATCGCGTCTGGCGAGGCCGATGTCTACGTACGCTGCGGCCCCACCATGGAATGGGACACGGCGGCCGGGGATCACATTCTCACCTGCGCGGGCGGCAGCGTCGTCGGGCCGGGCGGCGCTCCGCTGACCTACGGCCACGAAGGAAGGGGCTACCGCAACGGCCCCTTCGCGGCGATCGGCGATGGGGCTCTCGCGACGCGCCTCGATCTGCCGGTTTCGGCCTCGGTCGCCTGAATCCCACGACCGATCGGGGAATTTTTCGCGACGTTGCCGGTCGGAATGATGAATCCCGCGCGTCCCTTGGGCTTTCCGTACAGAGATTGTTAGGGTTGATGATCTTAAACTTCGGGCCTCGATAGCAGCCCTCCGGCCCGAGCGGCCGGACGGCCCCCTGTCTCATGCGAGGAGATAGCCCATGCGCTCCCGATCCACGTTCCTTGCGGCAGCGGCCTTTGCCGCCCTGATCGGCACCCTGCCCTTCCAGGCCTCGGCGCAATCCGTTCAACGCGCCTACGCGAGCAATCCCGGCAATCCCAACTCGTTCAATTCCAACGAACTGGTCGAGTCGGGACACCAGTTCTTCGGTTCGGCCTCCCGCGGTCTCGCCCTTGCTCTCCAGGAGGCGATCAGGCGGTGGGGCGAGCCCAACGGCTACATCCTGGGTCAGGAAGCCTCCGGGGCCTTCTTCGGCGGCCTGCGCTACGGCGAGGGCAAGCTTTTCACCCGCAACGCGGGAGACCGTCGCATTTTCTGGCAGGGACCGTCGCTGGGCTTCGATGTGGGCGGCGACGGAGCCCGCACCATGATGCTCGTCTACAACATGCCCTTCACCGAGGCCCTCTATAAGCGCTTCGTGGGCATCGACGGCTCGGCCTATTTCATCGGCGGCTTCGGCGTGACGGCCGTGGCCGCGGACGAGATGATCGTGGTTCCGATCCGGGCCGGCGTGGGCGCCCGTCTCGGCGTCAATGTCGGGTACCTGAAGTTCACCTCGGAACCGACCTGGAATCCGTTCTAGGACACAGGGCGGGCCGGCATCTGCCCGCCAGCCAGTGGAAACGGCCCGCGAATGCGCTACAACGGGCCGTCTGGGGCACGATGGCTCTGGAAAGCTGCGCAGGCACAAGTCAAGGTGCTTGAGCGTTACCGGTCAAGCATCTTGGAGTTGGCGTCCGCGTGATCGAAAGCATCATGATCTTTGCGCTGGGGTTCGTTGCAGCATCCCTCATCGCGCTTCTCATCATCCCGGCCGTGAATGCGCGAGCGGAGCGCCTGGCCCGACGCAGGGCCGAGGCTCTGTTTCCCATGTCGATTTCGGAGCTGACGGCGGAGAAGGACCACCTCCGGGCCGAATTCGCCGTGCTGCAGCGGCGCATCGAGCGCAAGGCCGAGGAGGCCCTCGCCTTCAAGCACGAGAGCATGGAAGAGCTCGGCCGTCGGGCCATCCGCATCGAGGCTCTCGAAGCCACCCTGGCCGAACGGGACAGGACGGTGTCGGAGCTTGAGACTAGGCTGGCCGAGACCCAGACACGCCTCGCCGCCGCCGAGGCCGATCAGACGCAGACGCAAACCTATCTCTCGAGCACGCGCGAGACGCTGGCCGCTCTCGAGAATGCCCACCGGGCCACCCTGGACGAGCTGTCGAACACCCGCATGGAACTGGATCTGGCGCAGCAGGAGCGCGCCAAGCTCAGGAACGAGCTCATCCACGCGGACGAGAAGCTCTCCCGTCTCGAGACCGAGTTCACGGATGCGCAACGGCGTCTTACGGCCTCCCTGAGCGAGCTCGACACCAAACGCATCACCATTTCCGACCTCGAAACCCGCCTGATGACCCAGACCGCCCGCGGCAACGACTTCGAGAGAGCGCTGGGCGAGCGCCACAGCGAGCTCTCGGACGAGCGCCTGCGCTTGGCCGAGCTGGCCAAGAGTCTTGCCGCCGAGCAGGAACGCGGCCTGATCCTGGAGCAGAAGATCCGGGAGATCGAAAGCGAGCGGGACGAGGTTCAGGCCCGCTTTGCGGGGCTGGAGAGTTCGCAGGGCCAGAACGACGAACTCCGCCGCGAGATCTCCGAAGTGGCCGCTCAGATCATGAAAAGCGGCAGCCAGCCCGGGAACGGGAAGGACCGCGAGAACAACAGGTCCCGTGACGGCAAGCGCCGGCGCTCGGCGGGAAAGTAGCCCCGCCGAGCGCCGGAACCGTCAAAGGCGGTGCGACTACTTGGGTTGTACCTGCTGATTGCCCCCGGGACTTCCCGGCGGGCGAATGACCGGCGTGGTGCCCGGATCAGGGACAGGCGCCGGCACGGTAATGTCCGGTGTGGCATTCTCCGGCGGACGGATCACCCCGTCGGAACGCTCCAGCTTGTCGCTCAAGGTATTGGTCGAACCAGTCTCGGAGGGTCCGTTCGTGCCGGAGAGATTGCTGTCCGGCTCGACCTTTTCGGCCGGCATCTGGCTGGGAGCAGGCATGTTCGGAGCCTGCTGCCTCAGAACCTCGGGGTTTTGCGCCAGGGCAGCCGTGCCGAGGCCGGCTGCCAGGATCGTGGATAAGACCAACACACGCTTCATGGGTCGCTCCTTTGGAAAGGCAACGAGCGACCCAGGAGGGGGTTCCGGCCCAGCTACTCGGCGGCCAGGGCCGGTGAGCCGGCCATGGTCAGGTAGAGCTCCCGCAACCGTTTCGTGATCGGGCCCGGCTTGCCGTCGGCGACCGGCCGCCCGTCGATGGACACGACGGGAAGGACGAAGTTAGACGCGCTGGTGAGGAAAGCCTCGGCGGCGCCATAGGCCTCCTCGACCGTGAAGCGGCGCTCCTCGAGCTTGATCCCGGCTTCTCTCGAGAGTTCCAGCAGGGACTTGCGCGTGATGCCCGGCAGGATGGCGTTGGACAGCGGACGCACGACGATGCTGCCGCCCGTCGTGACGATGAAGGCGCTGGACGAGCCCCCCTCCGTCACGAAACCATCCTCCACCAGCCAGGCCTCCTGCGCACCGGCCTCTCGGGCCGCCTGCTTGGCGAGAACCTGAGCGAGCAGGTTGATCGACTTGATGTCGCGCCGCTGCCAGCGCAGGTCGGGCACGGTGACGACGGCGATCCCCGTCTGCGCCGCGGGCGCTGCGGCAATGGCCTTGGCCTGGGTGAACATCGCGACCGTCGGCTTGGTGTTCTCCGGGAAGAAGAAGTCACGCTCGGCGACGCCGCGGGTGACCTGGAAGTAGATGAAGCCCTCCGTCATGGCGTTTCGGCGAGCCAATTCCTCCTGGAGAGACGTCCACTCGGCCCTGGTATAGGGATTGGGGATGCGGATCTCGGCGAGAGAGCGCTCCAGGCGCTCCAGATGGGCCTCGTTGTCGATCAGCCGCCCGTCGAGCATGCCGATGCCTTCATAGACGCCATCCCCGAACATGAAGCCTCGATCCATGAAGGGCACCTTGGCCTCTTCGATCGGCAGGAAGGATCCATTGAGGAAGACGATGCGGGACATGAGACCTCCAAAGTCGTAACCCGACTCAACCAAGCTTAACCTATGGGCAGACGAACGGTCCGATCTATATGAACCGGGGCACCCGCAGCGACGCCGGCGATAGGTATCCCCATCATGAGATCGATGCCACTTCTCATTTTGAAAGCCCTTCCGTTCCTGTTCACCGTTTCATCCGCCGCGGCAGGATCCCTTCCGGCCCAGAGCTGGTTCAACCAGCAGGGCTATGTCGGCCCGTCGGGCGGCCGGATCATTGCCTGTCACGGCTATGGATGCGTGCGTCGGATGGCGATCTCGGTCGATGGAACCTGGATCGACAGGGCCAGGGCGGCTCTGAAATCCGGTCAGGCTTCGCCGGATGCGGAGCGGCGGGCTCTGGGCGAGGTGATCAGATCCTACACCGCCTATCTTGCCACGTCCCTGGGCGGGAAGCCCGACGTGCCGGGGTCTCCGCCCCAGATGTCCGGCGTCTATGGTCAGATGGACTGCCTGGACGAGACCACCAACACCACGAGCCTGCTCCTGGTTCTGCAAGAGCAGGGCCTTCTCACCCATCATATCGTGGAATATCCGGAATCGCGGGGCTTCTTCCTGGACGGACGCTATCCGCATTTCACGGCGGTCATCGCGGAGAAACGGTCCGGAACGGCCTGGGCGGTTGATCCCTGGGAGAAGGCCCCGGGTCAGCGGCCGGATATCCTGCCGCTCACGCAGTGGCGGCAGGATTCCTGACGAGGCTTACTTCAGATGCTGAGCGAGGTGCTTGTTCATCTCGAACATCGTCACCTTCGGCTTGCCGAAGATCGGCTGCAGCTTGTCGTCAGCCAGGATTTCGCGCTTGTTCTCAGGATTCTGAAGGTTGTTCTTCTTGATGTAATCCCAGATCTTGCTCACGACCTCGCCGCGCGGGAGCGGATCCGAGCCTACGATGGCGGCCAGTTCCTTGGACGGCTGCAGAGGCTTCTGAAGAGCATTGGGCTTGGAGCCGGCAGCCTTCTTAGCGGCAGGCTTGTCTGCAGCCTTCTTCGCACCGGCTTTTCCGTCTGTAGTCTTGGTCGGCATGTATTCCTCCGGGAATGGTATGGGAAAGCTCGTCGACGGCCGTCACTCGGGCCCGAAAAGCTGATTGACCAGCCTTCGGTCGGACGTAGCGGAAAGGCATACTGGAGTCCGGCCCCCTGACAGAAGGTCAATTCCGGCAGAGCTTATGTCCGCTCAACGTCATCAGCAAGCCAGAGTTCAGGAATTTAGGCGGTTTTCGGGAATGGGAGGATCTTGGCCGCATGTTCGGCGGGGGGCCGTGGACTTTTGGCAACATGGGTGAAGCGTCTCGTCCGCTCCGCCGCGGAAATCACATGGGACACGATGGCCTCGTTGGGGCACGGCTTGGCCAGGAACGCCGCTCCGGGCGGAAGGTCCCCCTCGGACGGCCATTGCCGACCCGACATGATGAGGATCTCGGTTCCCGGCCAGGAACGATGGACCCGATGAGCCAGTTCGAACCCGTTGCAGCCCATGGGCATATCCACGTCCGTCAGAAGGACGTTGACGGGAAGGCCGGCCTCGAGAAGCACCAGGGCCTCCGTGGCGTTGGCAGCCTCGACCACCTTGAAACCGGCTTCTTCGAGAAGGTCTGATATGAAGAGGCGGATGAGAGGCTCGTCTTCAACGAGCAGAACGGTGGAAGGCTCGGCGGGCATCGACTTCTTGACTCGTTGCACAATGTCCGACAACGCCGCCGAAACGGTTTGGTTCCAGGCCCACCCATGTTCGCGTTACGTTACTCCATAACAGCCCCGGAACCCTGACGCTTCTCCACGTGATGAGCCAGGCCTTCCGACGCGATGTTCTTGAATTTCGCTTCGATCTCGAAATCGGACCAAGCCAAATGACGCATCACCAGGTCGTTGATGGCCTCGTTCCACATGAGATCCGAGTGGGCGCGCAGTTCCCTTGGCTTGATTCCTGCGGCGACGAGAGCCTGGAAATCCGGCAGCGCCCCGATGTCCTGATCGGGCAGCAGGTCTTCCCGGGACACGCTCACATGGCTTACGGGCCGCACGCCGCGCCAGGAGGCGATGATGCGGGCGATCCGGGGGTCGTCCGGCTCCATGTACTCGCCCTGACTCATGATCCAGTGATGATGCAGGTCGAGGACGAGCGGCACGTCGTCGGTGAGCGGCAGGAGATCGTCGAGGCCGAAGCTGACCTCATCGTTTTCGATCGTGATGAGATTGCGGGCCGTGTTCGACAGACGGGCGAGCCCGCTCCTGATGCCCTCGGCCCCCAGCGCTTTCGCACCGCCATGGATGTTGATGTGGGCGCCGTGCGGATGCCAGCCGTCACCGTAGCCCATGAGCGCCATGATCTCGGCATGGTACTCGAACTCCGCCAGACCGTTCGCCGCCGCGGCCGGATTGGCGGACGCGATGACGCAGAACTGGCCGGGATGCATGCTGAGCCGCACGTCGCTGTCCCGGGCGAACCGCCCCATCGCGGCGAGCTTCGCGTCGATCAGACGGCGCAGATCCGGGTCACGGTAGAAGTCCTTGCAGCCCGGATGCGTGTAGCCCGGAAGAAGATCGCTCGACAGGCGATGCAGACGCTCGATCTTCGGTCGCGTCGCCACATGGGCGATCTGCAGCCGGAACGCCTCCAGGTTATGAGCCACGACCCCTCTGAGCTTGTCGTAGGCCGCCTTCGGATCGAGCCGTCCGAGATAGGCCATGGTCACCGTGCTCGTGTTCATCGCCCGCGCGGATTGGGCATCGCCATCCTCGGGAATGTACTTGCAGCAGAAGCCGAAACGGGAGTGTTGCATGACCAGGGATGACGTTATCGGATCGTCACAGGTTCCCGCCTGCGGCGTCGTCAGCAGGGCAGAGGATTGACGGTGAGATGCTCGACGGATCGGAGAAGCGCCCGCTCCTCGAACGGCTTCGCGACGAAGGCCGCCTGACAAAGAGGTTCGGGCAGGTCGGAGGGACTCGAGGCCGACACGAACACGAATGGGATTCGTCGCTCGATGAGAGCCTCGGCAACGCCGAAACTTTTTCCGCCGATGACGTCGATGTCGAGCAAGGCACAATCGAATTCGTCATCGAGATGTCGGTAGGCCTCGTCGATGGAGCCGAGCGAGTCGACGACTTCATGCCCTTCGGATTCGAGAATGGATTGCAGATCCGTCGCAATCCACGGATCGTCTTCCAGGATCAGAATACGCATGCCCCAACTCCGCCATCCGACCCGCAAGCGGACCGTCTCTCGCACCACACTCACCGGGGATAGGAAAGTTTATCCTTGTGCAGAGCCAACAAGTTGGGAAGCAGCTCGTTCCCTCATGTCTTTCGAAGAAACGTCTTTCAAAGGAATAAGGTTAAGAAAAGGGTTGCGCCGCGTCCGTCGATCGGGAGCCATTCACCGGGGAGATCTTGAATTCATCGGTCCCCATTCCTATTTTAGGGTCATCCTGGTGGCATCATCGCCTGCCAGAAACGGTCACGATGCCGAGACGATGACGCCGGATGTACGCGCATCGTTTCGCCGTGGCCGTTGCCATTTCTCCCTCCGCACCGGCTCATGGCCCAGCCTGTCGCCCACACGGGCACAGGCCCATGAAAAACGCCGGCTTTCGCCGGCGCTTCCGATCGTGGTTGGCGGCTCATGCCTCAGTGTTGGTTGGCATCCCGCTGGCCGTTGAACTCGCTCTCATGCCGGCTGAAGCGCGCGTCGTCGCCGTTGAAAGTCTCTTCGACATATTCACGGCCGCGATTGGCAGCATCACGGGCGTAACGAAGGCCCTGGTTGCGGACCTCGTCCGCCCACTCGCCGAACATCTCGTTCTCACGGCGGGTGCGCGGCAGGAGAGCGCCCAGGAGCAGACCTGCGGCGAGACCCACGAGGCCGACGACCATCGGGTTTTCCGAGACATAGCTCTGAACACCTCCGCGGGCGCTGCCGAAAGCCCGGGCCGAGCGGCCGCCCATCTGGTTCACGCGGCGGCGCTGGCCCTCATAGGTGCTGGACGCCCATCCGGACGCGCGCTCGTAGGTGTCGCGGGCCCAGTCGGACGCACCCTCATAGGCATCTTCCGCCTTCTGGCGCACCTGATCGGCGGCCTGTTGAGCCTTGCCGGCCATGGAATCGCCCTGCCCCTGCGCATGCTGCTGGGACGACTGGTTCCTCTGCTGGCCCGCGCCCTGACTTCCGCCCGCGGAAGCCGACGCTTGCGTGGATTTCTGCTCATGGGCGTGAGGCATCGGCGCCTCGCCGATATTGCCCACTGACGTTCCGGCAGAGACATTGCCCGTCGTCCCGGACTGAGCTCCGCTCGGCTTGTCCGTCGGCTTGCCGGTGTCATTCTTCGTATTGGCCATAGGAAACTCCTGTTCTATCCATCAAAGGCGGGAATTGACGCCGGGGCGCTCGAACATCGGGTCGGACGAATGCAAGGGCGCGGCCTCGGCCCCATAGAGGCGTGAATCCTCCATCTCCATCAGGAGATGCTCCTCGGTGATCAGATCCTCATCGGCCGCGATCAGGCGGGTTCGCCGCGGCGCTGCGGACCGTCCGAGCCTGTAGGCGAGAAGCCCGATGCCCATGGCGATCAGCATGACCGGCACCGGGTTACGTCTGACCGTGTCCAGCACCTGCTCGTAGAGCGGCCCGTACGGGCCGTTCCGGGCCGTACCGAGCATGTCGTCGACGACACCGGAGACGGACATCTTGTCCTGGAGACGATCGATGGTCTGGTCGAGCTGAGCGCGGCTGCGCTCGATATCCCGCTCCATCTCCTGCAGGCTCTGTGTCGTCATCATGCACCTCTTTCGGACAGGACTTCCGCATCGCGCTTGAGCGAACGCATCGTCCGCTGCGGCATGAGCGTGGACGAGGTCATGGCGCTGCGTCCCCAGAGCCCGAGACCGATGGCGATCAAGGCCAGCACGCCGCCAACGATCAGCGCGGCAAGCGCCTCCGAATTGACCACGGTGGCAAGCCATTCGACCAGAGACTCGGTGAACAGCATGAGGGCCGCAATGGCGAAGACTGCCGCGACCACCACCATGGCGAGGCCTAAGAACAGGGTGCGGATATTCTGGGAAACCTCGGTCTTGAAGAGGGTGAATTCCTTCTGGGCAAGATCGGTCGATTCCCGGAGCGCCTCACCGACGAGGCCTTGGATGGTTTGGTTGCCGTTGCTGTGCATGGCAGCCTCCGTCAGGCGCCGGTTCTGGAACGCGCGTGCTGGGCTTGGCGCGCACGAACCTGCCCGCCCTGCCCCTGGCCGGCATTCATTCCGTCGTAGCGAAGATCCTCGGCCGTGCTCTTGATGAAGCGCGCCGCGAGAAAGCCCACGGCCACGGATACGGCCGCCACGGTCGCCGGACGGCGACGGACCACATCCTCGAACTCGTTGAAGAAGTCCGCGAAGGTGCGTTCCCGGATGGACTCGGCAAGCTGCTCCAATCCTTCGGCTGCCGTATCGACCACGGCACGAATGTTGGGCCGCTCATCGAAAGAATGGGTGGATTCCCGCAACGAAGTGGCGAAATCCGCAACGGACTGCGCGACATCGTCCTTGCGGCGGTCGACATAATCCGTCGCCTGCTCCCTGGCGGAATCGATGAAGTAGCGGCTGCGCTCCACGGCAACGCCTGCAATGTCGCCGACATCACCCTTCAGCGCATCCCAATCCTCGTTGCCGGTGTCCTGCTGCCTGTCGGTGTTTTGCTGTCCCACGCCCATGGCCAACCTCTCTCAATCGTGAGTGAGTAACCATTAGAAGCGCGGCAGGTTCCGGACGTCTCCGGAACTCAATGCATTGGAGGGATCTTCGTGGTTTGCCCGGGTTGCAGGCGGGACGCTCAGCTCGACGCGACCAGCCAATCGACGAGGTCCGACACCTTCCGGCGGGCCTCGTCGTCCTTCAGCCTCACGAAGCCGCGCACGAGGCGGTTGCTTTCCGAACTGGTCAGGAACTCGGCCATGAGGCCGTCGTCCGCGAACCCGCCCGCCTGGAAGCCCGGAATGCCGCCGAAGAAGAACTCGATGTTCACGTCCAGGATGCCCGCAATGTGGAGCAGGCGGCTCGCGCCGATCCGATTGACCCCCTTCTCGTATTTTTGGACCTGCTGGAACGTAAGCCCAAGGGCGTCCGCGAGCCTTTCCTGGCTCATTCCGAGCATGATCCGCCTGGCCCTGACCCGGCTTCCGATATGCCGGTCGATCTGATTGGGAGACTTCTTCTGCAAATAACGCTCCTGCTACTCTCGTGAATGCTTCCCGTGAATGCTTCCTATGTCCACTTTATCAACCACTGGTAGCATTGTCACATATTTGCCCCTCGGGTTGAATTAGGATACAATATATCAATGGCGCATGGAACGTCGTGCGGAGGCAGCCTTGGCCGGACAGAGCTTCGATTACGCCACTGAAGCGTTTGATATGATTGACCTATTGGACTCGTTGGCCAGCCCGGAAGAGGTTGTGGACGCCGTGGCGAGGTCATTTACGCTCTTCGGCTTCGAGACCTTCATCATCACCGGGCTGCCCCATCCCCGGGAAAGCTTCGAACAGGTTGTTCTTCTCAGAAAGTGGCCCATCGGCTGGTTCGAGATCTACGCTAAGTACGATTACATCCGGTCCGACCCGATCATTCGCCTCTGCAAGACCACCACTCGCCCCTTCGAATGGTCGGAGGCCCCTTATGATCGGGCCGAGGAGCCAAAGGCTGCCGAAGTCATGGACAGGGCCGTCGATTTCGGAATGAGGGAAGGTTTTTGCCTGCCGATCCACGGCATCAACGGCTATGAGGCCTGCTTTTCCATGAGCGGGGCCCATCTGGACCTTTCCCCTCGGACGAAACCGGCCGTCCATCTGATGGCCATGTACGCGTTCGAGCGTGCGCGGCAGTTGCTCGCTCCGAACCCGCAATCGGGCGCCAAGATCCTGACACCGCGGGAATGTGAAATCCTTGTCTGGGCAGCGAACGGGAAATCAGCGGCCGATACGGGTGACATTCTGGGGATTACGGAACGTACGGTGACGGCCCATATCGCCAGCGCCTGTCAGAAGCTTGAGGCTGTTAACAAGACACAGGCGGTCGCCCGGGCGCTGCAATACAAGTTGATCGGCCTTTAATCCCTCCCCTGTAGATTCCTACAATATCTTTTGTCGTTCGAGTGCGTCAGAACCCTTCCATAACAATGAAGGGGACGGCATAGATGACGCAAGTTCACGTGATTACCAACGACAATCGCTCATCCTACGAAGACGAGGTCGGATAATACTTTCGACTGAGGCACGACGTCTTCGTCAAAGAACGCGGCTGGAGGAATTTGAACTGCGCCGACGGGCAGGAGATCGATGTCTACGACAATGAAAGCGCGATTTACCTTCTTGCCATCGATCGGGGCCGCGTCGTCGGAGGGCAACGCCTCTATCCCACGCATGCGCCCCATATGCTGAGCGAGGTCTTCGGTCATATGACGCAGCGAGGCATTCCCCGGGCGCAGCATATCCTGGAATGGACACGATACTTCGTCGTCAAGGAACGAAGGGTCGGACGGACGGATTGCCGCCTTCTTGCTGCACTGCAGCAATTCTGCCTCGAGGAAGGCGTCACGGGCGTTACGGCAGTGGTCGAGATGTGGTGGCTTCCCCGCTGGCATCAGGTCGGTTTCAAGGTCCGTCCGCTTGGGCTGCCAACCCTGATCGAAGATCAGCCCTGCATCGCAGCAGAGATCGAGATCTCAGAGGCGAGCCTTGATCAGGTTCGAAAGCTCGCAGGTCTGCATGCCCCTGCCCTGGTTCGCAACGGCCGGATGCGCCCTCTCATCGATCGGGTGCCGCATGTCGCCGCCTGATGAGAACCTTCCCCTCTCCTCCTTCATCCAGGAGGAGATGATCGACCGCGCGTCTCAGAACCTGGCGCATCTCCTTGGTCAATTTCCTCCCATCGTCCGTTTGAGGCTCCTCGCCTTCATGCATCTGGTGGAATATCCCGACACGATGAGAGCCTCGCTCGAGATCGCCCCTTCGGGAACCATGCGCCTGATCTTGGACACGAAGGTCACGCCGGGCCTCGCTCATCGCCATTGAGGCCCGTCCTCCGAGACAACCGCGAAGAGGCCCCGTGCTCTCCACGAGCACGGGACCTTGCAGTCGACGCGAGGTCCTCAGGCTGCCTTCGTGTTCACGCGGGCTTCCGCGAGATCGGTCAACAGCTTGTCGGTCTTCTTCTCTTCCTGAAGGTTCTGATCGAGGAGCTTTGCGGCATCGTCCATGCCGAGCTCCTGCGCCCAGGTCTTCAGGGAGCCGTAGCGGGTGATCTCGTAATGCTCGACGGCCTGCGCGGCCGCCAGGATGCCGGCGTCCAGAGCCTCGCTGTCCGCGAAGTCTTCCATGACCTCCTTGCCTTCCTCGATGATCCCGTTGATGGCCTCGCATTGCACGCCGCGGGCCGGCTTGCCGATCATTTCGAACACCTTCTCCAGGCGCTCGATCTGGCCTTCGGTCTCGTCGCGGTGGGTCTCGAAAGCCTGCCGCAACTCCTCCGACTCGGCATTCTTGGCCATTCTCGGCAGAGCCTTCAGGATCTGCTTCTCGGCATAGTAGACGTCCTTCAGCGTATGAAGGAACAGGTCGTTCAGGGTCTTTTCCTTGGCTGCCATCGTAACAACTCCTCGGTTGAGCGTGGACTCAACGAAGGTCAAGCTTTGGGGTTCCTCGACGTTTTTCCGGCGGCTCCTCGTCGGACGATATCGTCGCACGAGCCGCTTCGGGACGCTGTCCGTATCCTGGATCGTCGACCGATGAATCCGCTCGGTCATCGGGGGAACAACACCGCTCCACGTCGCGTTCGGCCAAGGTCCAACAAGGAGAACCGACGTGACGAACATGATCCCGGCGAGCACCGGATCGCTGATGAGCGGAGAGCCCAATCTCAGCACGGCCGAGCGCGGCGCCTACATGCTGGCCGGTCTCGGCCTTGCGGCGGCGGCAGCCAAGCCGCGCCCCAACCCGCTCTTGAACATTCTCGCCCTCCTGGGCGGCTCCTATCTGGCCTGGCGCGGCTATGTGGGCAACTGCCCCGTCAAGGCGGCCCTCACGGGCGGAAGCGGCCGCATCGCTCACGACGGCTGATGCAAGAAGGGCCACAGCGCTGCTGTGGCCCTTGGCGTTGAGATCCCGTTCCCGGACGAGATCAGTACGACGACGTGGAACGACGTCCGGCGATCAGGCCATAGATGAAGAGGACGACGATCGCTCCGACGATCGCGCCGATGAACCCTGCCCCCTCGTCGGCCCGGTACCAGCCCAGAGCCTGACCGAGATAGGTCGCCACGACCGCACCCACGATGCCCAGGATGGTCGTCATGATGAAGCCCGACGGCTCGTTGCGGCCGGGCATGATCCACTTTGCGATCACGCCAGCCACGAAGCCGATGATGATGGTCCAGATAATGCTCATGTTGCGGTCCTTGGTCTGCGTTGCCTCCACAAGGAACGCACAGCTTCGGCTAAGGTTGCGGCAGACAGATTTCCCAGGCGCTCTTTTTCATGATCTCGCCTCACTTGCGGCAGACGCTTGCGCTCCCTTCGCATGGAGAGGCCTGCCATGAGCCCTGCCGGAGAAAACTGGAACTACGAATCCGTCCAAGCGCTTCTGTCCCTTGCCCGCGAGGGCATCCCGGTATCGGTGATCAGCCTGAAGCTGAAGCGGCCGGTCACCGAAATCCGCGCCAAGCTCAATGACCTCGGGGTCACGCCTGCGGCCGAAGTGTAGAAACCCGGAACGATCAATTGCCGATGGGAGGCTGCGGCATGCGAGGCCGTAGCCTCGAACCTTCGACGTTCATGCATCGATGTCGGAAGGAAATGGCGCGCCCGAAAGGATTCGAACCTCTGACCCCCAGATTCGTAGTCTGGTGCTCTATCCAGCTGAGCTACGGGCGCTTGGTCGGCAGGTCGTTGCGGGAAGCAACGTTGGCCGAGGCCGGTGACATAGAGGGATCCGATCCGGTTGGCAAGCCTCTTCGTGCAGAAGATGTGCGGAAAGCTTCAGTTTGCCCCTGCGGACGACAGGCGGTCCGGGATCGTGATCTTGAAGCAGGTTTTGCCATGGCTCTCGTCGAGGGTGATCGTCCCGCCGTGAAGCTGAACGAGTTCCGCCGCGATCGGCAGGCCCAGGCCCGTGCCTCCCTTCTGGGTGGAGCCCTGGAAGGGCGTGAACAGGTTGGCCTTCGCCCTCTCGGGGATGCCGGGACCGTTGTCCTTGATCAGGATGCACACCGTGCCGCCCTCCCGGGAGGCGGTTACGTCGACCCGGGGCTGTCCCTCGGGCGAGCCGGTCTGGCTCAAGGCCTGGACCGCATTGCGGACCACGTTCACCAGGACCCGGGAGAGCTGGTCCGGATCGGCATCCACCAGGAGATCCTCAGGAACCCGCGATTCGAAGATGATCCCCACCTCGGGAGCCAGGTCGGTCAGGTTCGACAGCTCATCGATCAGAGGCGCCAGGGGAATCATCCGCCGCTGCGGCAGCGGCTCGGTTGCCCGGCCATAGGCCAGGGTGGTCTCGCAGAAGGCAATGGCCCGGTCGAGGGTGCTGACGAGCCGGGGGGCAATGCGCTGGACGCTCTCGTCGCTCACCCGGTCGAGGCGATCCGTCAGGAGCTGGGCCGTCGTGAGCATGTTGCGCAGCTCATGGTTGATCTTGCTCACGGCCAGCCCCAGCTGCGCCAGGCGCCGCTTCTGGCGCAGCTCGTCGGCCAGGGTCGTCTCCATTCGGGCCAGGGCCTGCTCGGCCAGGCCGATCTCGTCGACCCGATCGGTCGGCTGGATGACCCGTGAGGCATCCTCCGGGTTGCTGGAGAAATCCGCGATATTGCCGGTGAGCCGCCGGACGGGCCGCACGATCACCCATTGCAGGGTCAGATAGACGAGACTCGCCGTGATGATGGAGATGAACAGGGACAGGAACAGGATGTTGCGCGAGAACTCGATCATGGCGCGGCGCAGGGGCGCCTGATCGAGGATCATCTCGACGAACTCCACGCCCATGCCGGCCCCGATGACCCGAATCGGCTTGTCGGCCGGATTGAACAGGGCATCGAAGGCATCCTGAACCAGCGTCATCCACTTGGCGTCGCGCAGATCCACGGTCTTGCTGACCTCCGGCGGCACGTCACCGGTGGCCAGCAGGCTCCTGCGCCCTCCCCCCTTCAGGGCGATCGCCTTGGCCCCGACCCCGTGGAGGAGGCGCAATTCCAACTCCTCGGACAGGCTCTCCTCGGGCGCGGCGTCGAGCACCATGGCGGCGATCTGGGCCGCCGCCAGGCGGTCGTTGAGCCAGGTCAGCCGGAAATTGGCCACCGAGGGCACATAGATGAGCACCTCGGCGATCATCACGAAGAGGACCGTCAGCAGGAGCAGGCGCGCGGAGAGCCCGAACTGGCTCAAGAAGCGTCCTGCCAAGGTGGTCTGCTCGCGGCTCATTCCGGTTTCATTCCAGGCAGCGAACCATGAACCCGGCCGCTGTGATCAGGGATTTTGATCTGACGGCTCAAGAAACTCCACCGCCCGATCCAACATCAGCTGGGATAAAGGGAGTTGGGCTTGAATCAAGCCCGCCCCTCCCTTGTCCCTTTCCTTCATATCTCCTCCCTGGGAGCCCCGCCGCGCCAATGCCTCACGGCGACCGGGACCAGCGCCAGAATCCCCAGGATGGCCAGAGCGATCATCAACCGGGGGGTCAACAGGCTCCCGGCGCTGAAATCGACCGCGCATTCACTCCGACCTGCCGCCACGCACTCGGCCCGGATCGTCTCATGCCTGGACATCACCTCGTCGAGCCCCGACCCGGCAACGGCGAAGGCGAAGGAGACCGGCAGCATGCCCAGCTGGGTGGCGAGCACGAACGACCTCACCCGCATGCCGAAGAGGGCAGCCGCGAGATTGGTCAGCCAGAACGGCACGACGGGGATCAGGCGCAAGGACAGCAAATAGAGGAAGGCCTGCCTGCGGAAGCCCGCCGCGAGGCTCTGGATCCGGGTGCCCGCCCGTTGCAGGAGCGGGCGCCCCAGGGCGGTGCGGGCGATCAGGAAGAGATTGGTCGCCCCCAGGGTGGCCGCCACGGAGGCGGCCGCTCCGCCGAGCGCCCAGCCGAAGAGATAGCCGCCGATGGTGGTCAGAAAGGCCGAAACCGGCAGCGACAGGGTCACGGCCACCACGTATACGAGGCCGAAAAGCCCCAGCATGGCCCATCGGTGGGCTGCCACGAGGCCCTGAAGCCAGGACTGGTAGCCGATGAAGGCCTCGAAGCTCAGGGAGCGGTGCAGGCCTGTGGCGAAGACGCCGCCGATGGCCAGGACGAGCAGCACGAGAGGCAAAATGCGCCGGAGACGTCTCGGCTCCTTCGGGCTATCGAGTTTTGGCTGCGTGTCGGCCACGGACCCTCCTGAATTCCGGGCCTTATGTAGGGCTTCGCCGGATCGAGCCCACCGGTCCGCCGGTGCGGCCGTGACACCGGGCCGATTGCCGCATAAGGGCCAGAGCGGCGTTGACTTTGCCCCTCCGTTCCGTCATAAGCCCGCAAGCTGACAGCGCTCTTCTGGGGCGCTGATCGTTTTTTCGAGACAGTTTCGGGGGCAACCCCATCATACCAGACGGGCGCGAGCCATCGAGCACCGCTGCCCCATTCGACCGGAGATGTGCCGTGAAGAGGACGTATCAACCGAGCAAGCTGGTTCGCAAGCGCCGCCACGGCTTCCGTGCGCGCATGGCGACCAAGGGTGGCCGCAAGGTCATTGCCGCTCGCCGCGCCCATGGCCGCAAGCGCCTGTCGGCGTAAGCAGCCTGGGATCGCCCGATGCGCGAGCCTCGCGCAGAGCTAAGCCTCGGGCGTCTGACGAAAAGACCTGACTTCGTCGCGGCGGCCTCTGGCCGCCGCTTTCATACCGAGCGGATGTCGGTCCAGGCTCGATTGCGCGAAGGCTCCGGCCTCGGCCTGCGGTTCGGCCTCACGGTCACGAAGCGGGTCGGCCACGCCACCGAGCGCAACCGGATCAAGCGCCGGCTCCGGGCTGCCATTCCCACGGCGGGCCAGGATTACGCGAATATCGATGCGGACGTCGTCGTCATCGGGCGACGGGATATCCTCACCGCCGATTTCGACCTGCTCATCGACGATCTCCGACGCGCGCTGCGGGCCGTCACCAGGCCGAAAAGCGCCCCGCCGGCAGAGCGTCGCCACCCTTCCTCACCTCCCCCCAACGGCGAGCGTCGCGGACATTCCCATGCGTGAAGACAATAGAAACCTCATCGTCGCCATCGCGCTGTCGCTGGCGATCTTGCTGGGCTGGCAGTACTTCTTTGCGGCTCCCCAGGCCGAAAGACAGCGGCAGGCCGCCCAGCAGGCGCAATCCACGCAGGCCAACCCCACGGCGCCGAACCCGCCCCCGAGCCCGAGCCAGGCCGGCGGGGCTTCGCCGACCGTGCCGGGGACCGTTCCGAGCACGCCGGCAGCCCCGGCCGTTCAGACCCGAGAGGCCGCCCTGGCCAGTTCGCCGCGCGTGGCCATCGACACGCCCGCGATCGCCGGCTCCATCAACCTGCGCGGCGGCCGCATCGACGACGTGGCGTTGAAGAACTACCGCGAGACGGTCGATCCCAAGAGCCCGATCATCGTCCTCCTGTCGCCCACCGGCACCCAGAACCCGTATTACGCCGAGTTCGGCTGGGTCGGCGCCCAGGCCGGCAGCCTGCCGAACCAGAACACGGTCTGGACGGCCGACAAGACCTCCCTGACCCCGGGCAGCCCGGTCACCCTGACCTGGCAGAACGAGCAGGGCCTGGTCTTCCGCCGCACGATCTCGGTGGACGACAAGTACATGTTCACGGTCAAGGACGCGGTCGAGAACCGCGGCGCGGCCCCCGTGACCCTGCAATCCTACAGCCTCGTCTCCCGCCACGGCAGGCCCGTCACCCTCGGCTATTACGTGCTGCACGAGGGCATGATCGGCGTTCTCGGCGACGAGGGCCTGCAGGAGATCACCTACGCGAACCTGGACAAGAAGGAGCCGATCTCGGGCGGCAGCACGGTCGGCCAGATCTGGAACTCCGTCACCGGCGGCTTCCTCGGCATCACGGACAAGTACTGGGCCGCCGCCGTCATTCCCGATCAGAGCCAGCCGTTCCAGGGATCGTTCACCTCGCAGCAGGGCCAGACGGCTGACCGCACCTATCAGGCCACGGTGGCCGGCACGGCGCAGACGCTCCAGCCCGGCGCCAGCACGGAGGTGACCCAGCGCCTGTTCGCGGGCGCCAAGGAGGTCGCGACCGTCGACGCCTACCACAACACCCTGAACATCAAGAACTTCGATCTCCTGATCGATTGGGGCTGGTTCTACTTCATCACCAAGCCGCTGTTTAAGGTTCTCGACTTCTTCTTCCGCCTGTTCGGAAACTTCGGCATCGCGATCCTGCTCGTGACGGTGATCCTGAAGGCCCTGTTCTTCCCGCTCGCCAACAAGTCCTACGCCTCCATGGCGAAGATGAAGGCGGTGCAGCCGGAGATGGCCTCGATCCGCGAGCGCTATGCCGACGACAAGATGAAGCAGCAGCAGGCGCTGATGGAGCTCTACCGCAAGGAGAAGATCAACCCGGTGGCCGGCTGCTGGCCGGTGCTGATCCAGATCCCGGTGTTCTTCGCGCTCTACAAGGTGCTCTTCGTCACCATCGAGATGCGCCATGCGCCGTTCTTCGGCTGGATCCGCGACCTCGCGGCTCCCGATCCGACCACGATCTTCAACCTGTTCGGCCTCCTGCCCTACAACCCGGGCGCCGTGCCGGTGATCGGCCACTTCCTGATGCTCGGCGTGTGGCCGATCATCATGGGCATCACCATGTGGCTGCAGATGAAGATGAACCCGGAGCCGCCGGACCCGGTGCAGAAGCAGGTCTTCTCCTGGATGCCGGTGATCTTCACCTTCATGCTCGGCTCGTTCCCGGCCGGCCTCGTGATCTACTGGGCCTGGAACAACCTGCTCTCGGTCACCCAGCAGGGCTTCATCATGCGCCGCAACGGCGTGAAGATCGAGCTGTGGGACAACCTGCGCAAGACGTTCAGCCGCAAGGCCAGCCCGGCCAAGGGCTGACCGACCAAGAGCGGACCGGCCAAGAGCGGACCGGCCAAGAGCGGACCGGCCAAGAGCGGACCGGCCGCGGACCGATCAGGATCATCCCCGGGCATCGTCCCGGGGATTTTCGTTTGGGGCGCTGCGATCCGGCTCCCGGACAGGAATTCGACCGGATGCCTTGAAGAATGCCGTCCGAGCGCCGATAAGGACCCCATGACCGAGACAAGCCCCCCGAACCCGGACGTCGACCCCTTCCTCGAGATCGGCCGCAAGCTCTTTGCCGGCGAGGCGGACTTCATCTGGGCGGCCAATTCCCTGAAGAACCTGCCGCCCATGAGCAAGGTGGAGATCGCCTTCGCCGGGCGCTCCAATGTGGGCAAGTCGAGCCTCGTCAACGCCCTGACCGGGCGCAACACGCTGGCCCGCACGTCGCATACGCCGGGCCGCACCCAGCAGCTCAACTTCTTCAACATCAACGACCGCTTCCATCTGGTCGACATGCCCGGCTACGGCTATGCCGCCGTCGACAAGGAGAAGGTCGCGGCCTGGACGCAGCTGATCCACGATTATCTGCGCGGCCGGGCGAGCCTTGCCCGCGTCTACGTGCTGATCGATGCCCGCCACGGCATCAAGCCGGTGGACGAGACGGTGCTGCAGACCCTCGGCACGGCCGCGGTTTCCTACCAGATCGTCCTGACCAAGGCCGACGAGCTGAAGAAGGGCGAGCTCGACAAGCGCATGGCCGAGACCCTGCAGAAGATCGAGAAGCGCGCCGCCGCCTATCCGGAGATCCTGCCGACCTCGAGCCGCACGGGCCTCGGCATTCCGGAGCTGCGCGCCAAGGTGGCCCAGCTCCTGAGCGAACGGGGCGCGGGATGACCCTCGCCGCCCGGATCCTCCTCGTCCTGGCCTCCCTGTCGGGCCTTCTGGGCGTCGGCCTGTCGGCGGCCGCCGCGCACATCACGGGCGGCCATCTCGCCACGGCGGCCCAGTTCCTGCTGTTCCACGCCCCCGCCCTGCTCGCCCTCGTGGCCCTGATCGCCGCCGGGGCCGTGAACCCCCTGCTGGCCCAGATCGCCGGCTACGCGCTGATTCTCGGCCTCGTCCTGTTCTGCGGCGACCTCTCCCGCCGGGCCTTCTCGGGCGCGGCGCTCTTTCCCAGGGCGGCGCCCGCGGGGGGCATAATTCTCATGCTGGGCTGGCTCATGGTGGGAATCTCGGCGCTTCTGCGCCTGCGAGCCTGACGGGGTTGTTTGCACCGGCCCATCCTTCGGCGCATCGTGCAGAAATGTGGATCCGGTTTCCCGCCATGAGCGATGCGCAAGCGGAGGGGAGCATCGGGGCCCCAAGTGGCTTGCCCGGTTTGGGCCCGGGCGGTCGTCAGGAGGGCCGTGG
>NZ_JAMXFJ010000015.1:80824-147695 GCF_025460805.1 Microvirga sesbaniae
CATCGGGCCCAAAAGTGCATTCCACTTTTGGGCCCGATGCTCTAGAAGGCAGGCCGTTCGATCCTGATCCCCCGCCGGAGCCGTTCATGTCCGATCCGTCCACGCCCCTCCCCGACGTCCACGTGCAGGCCGAAGTGCTCGTGCAGGCCCTGCCGCACATGCAGCGCTACGACCAGCAGGTGGTCGTGATCAAGTATGGCGGCCACGCCATGGGCGACCGGGCGGCCGCCGAGGACTTCGCCGAGGACGTGGTCCTGCTCGAGCAGTCGGGCATCAAGCCCATCGTGGTCCATGGCGGCGGGCCGCAGATCGGCCGAATGCTCGAGAAGCTCGGCATCAAGTCCGAGTTCAAGGGCGGCCTCCGCGTCACCGATGCGGCCACGGTCGAGGTGGTCGAAATGGTTCTTGCCGGCTCGATCAACAAGCAGATCGTCGGCTGGATCGGGGCCGAGGGCGGCAAGGCGGTCGGGCTGTCGGGCAAGGACGGCAACATGGTCACGGCCCGCAAGGTGACCCGCACGGCGGTCGACCCGGATTCCAACATCGAGAAGGTGGTGGATCTCGGATTCGTCGGCGAGCCGGAACACGTGAACCGGGCGGTGCTGGACCAGGTGCTCCAGGCCGAGCTCATCCCGGTTCTGGCCCCGGTGGCGACCGGACACGACGGCCAGACCTACAACGTGAATGCCGACACCTTCGCCGGAGCCATCGCCGGGGCCCTGACGGCCAAGCGCCTCCTGCTCCTGACGGATGTCCCGGGCGTTCTGGACAAGAACAAGAACCTGATCCCGGAGATGACCATCGAGGATTGCCGCCGCCTGATCGCCGACGGCACGATCACGGACGGCATGATCCCGAAGATCGAGACCTGCATCTACGCCCTGGAAAAGGGCGTCGAGGCGGTCGTCATTCTCGACGGCAAGGTGCCCCACGCGGTGCTCCTGGAACTGTTCACCGACCACGGCGCCGGCACCCTGATCCGGAGGGGGTAAAGCGTCGCCCTTCACGGATCGGCGGAAAACGCCTATATTCCATCAGTGGGGCCGCACGGCCCCATTGTCGTCTTTGGGATCCATGAACGCGAAACCGTCCGCCGAAAACCACCTGTCATCCGCCGGCTCCCGGCCCTTCTCGCATGTGGAGACCTGGGTCTTCGACCTGGACAATACGCTCTATCCGCACACCTCGCGGGTCTGGCCGCAGATCGACCAGCGCATCACCCTCTACATCACCGAGCTGTTCGGGCTCGACGGCCTGTCCGCCCAGGCGCTGCAGAAGTACTTCTATCACAAGTACGGCACGACCCTGAGGGCGCTGATCGACGAGTACGACATCGATCCGCACGATTTTCTCGATTTCGCCCACGACATCGACCATACGGATATCGAGCTGAACCACAGCCTGGGCGAGGCCATCGAGAGGCTGCCGGGCCGCAAGCTCATCCTGACCAACGGCTCGCGCAAGCACGCGGAGAACGTGGCCAGGAAGATCGGCATCCTGGACCATTTCGAGGACGTGTTCGACATCGCGGCCTCGAACTTCGTGCCGAAGCCGGACCGGCGCGCCTACGAGATCTTCCTCGAGAAGCATGGGGTCGAGCCCTCGCGCTCCGCCATGTTCGAGGACATCGCCAAGAACCTGACCGTCCCGCACGAGCTCGGCATGACGACCACGCTCATCGTTCCCAAGACCTTCGATCCGTTCCGGGAACGTTTCGAGCAGGAGGCCGTCCAGACGCCGGACATCGACTACATCACCAACGATCTGGCGGACTTCCTGCGCGCCTACGCGTTGCCGGCGCCATAGAGCCGGGCGTGATCGGCAGTCCTGTCCGACGCCCGGTTCCGGTGATGATGCTGCGATGGTCATCCTCCACGTCATCGCCGGGCTCGTCCCGGTGATCTCGCTTCTGGAGAGCGTGGCGCTTTTCCGCGTCGGGATGGCCGGCACAAGACCGGCCATGACGCGCGGAGGGTGGCGGGACGGGAGAGCGTCACGCCGCGGGCGGATGGCTGACCTGTGCCGATGGCAAAGAGCACCGGCTGCGGGCCTGAGGCGGGATCGCGGGTGGCGCGAGTGGCGGGCCGGCGCGATGGTTGTGGGGTGGGATGGAAGAGCCGGACGGCGCCTCGCGCACGCACCTCACTCTCCACGTCATGGCCGGGCCTGTCTCGGCCATCCCGATCCGAAAAGCGCGGCGTTCCACGTCGTCACCCGCACAAGGCCGGCGATGACGTGGGAGGTGGCCATGGCGGGTGGAAGGTGCCATGACCTGCGGACATGGCCCAACGGGAGGTGGGAGCGGCCGCTTTCATGGGACCGCAAAACGAAAATGGCCTCCGTTCGGAGGCCATTCCCGTTCAACGATCGAGGGCTTACGCAGCCTTCGTGTTGATCTTGCTCTCGGCGATCCGGTTGAGCTTCTGGTCCGTGGACTTTTCCTGATCCAGGATCTGGTGCAGGACGCCGGCGCAATCCTCGCGGCCGAGCTGCTTGGCCCAGGCCACGAGGGTGCCGTAGCGGGTGATCTCGTAGTGTTCGACGGCCTGAGCGGCCGCCAGGAGCGCCGCGTCGAGAACCTGAGGATCGTCGATGTCGCCGGCGATCTCCTGAGCCTCGTCGATGATGCCGTCGATGGCCGGGCAGGTCACGCCCTTCGGATCGTGGCCGTGCATCCGGAACACCTGCTCGACCATCTGGATCTGCTGCTGGGTTTCGCCGAGATGGGTCTGGAACGCCTGCTTCAGCTGCGGGTCGCTCGCCTTCTCGATCATCTCCGGCAGCGCCTTCGTGATCTGCTGCTCGGCGTAGTAGATATCCTGCAGGGTGTGGATGAAGAGATCATCCAACGACTTGATGTCCTTCGACAAAAGGCCCATAGCGCAATCCTTCCCGAGTTCTGAGGTAAGCCTACATGCGAGCGCCATCATCCGCCTGGCGCATCGTTCAGCCTGGGGAGAACGTCGCGGGAGAAAGCCGGTTCCCGGCCTATTCGACGGCGCGCAGATTCCGGCCCTGGAGGCGCAGCCACTCGGCCCGGGCCTCGGCCTCCCCGTCCTCGAACTCGAGGGTCTCGATCTTCTGACCGCGCTTCGCGATCTTGTCGGTCGAGACCCTGATCTGGGTCACGTCCTCCTGCGCCTGCCGGAAATGCGCGTCGAGCTTCGCGACACGGGAATCGAGGCGCACCACGTCCTCGAGGAGCTTCTGCACCTCGACCTGGATCACCCGCGCCTCCTCGCGGATGCGGGCATCGCGGACCAGCGCCTGCATGACCTGGATGGCGAGCGTCAGGAGCGAGGGCGACACGATGACGACCCGGGCGCGGTGGGCCTTCTGGACCACGTCGTCGAAATGCTCGGCGAGGTCCGCATAGATGGATTCCGCCGGGACGAACAGCATCGCGATGTCCTGCGTCTCGCCGGGGATCAGGTATTTCTCCGCAATGTCCCTCACATGGACGAGCATGTCGTTGCGGACCCTGGCGGCCGCGCGGCTGCGGGCCTCGTCGCCCTTGGCCTCGCGGAACAGGGTGAAGCCCTCCAGGGGGAACTTGGCATCGATCACGAGGCCGCGCTCGTCGCCCGGCAGGCGCACGAGGCAATCGGGCCTCGTGCGGTTCGACAGGGTGGCCTGAAACGCGAAGGCGTTGGCCGGCAGCCCGTCACGGACGATCGCCTCCATCCGCCCCTGCCCATAGGCGCCCCGGGTCTGCTTGTTGGACAGGATATCCTTGAGCCCGACGATCTCGCCCGTGAGGCTTGTCAGGTTCTGCTGCGCGGCATCGATCACGGCGAGCCGCTCGTTCAGCCTGGAGAGGTTATCCGTCTGATGGCGCGTGGAGGCCTCCAGGCCCTGCCCGACCCGATGCTGCAAGCCGTCGATCCGCTCCGAGATCATGCGGACGAAATCGCTCTGGCGGGTGCCGAAGACCTCCGCCATGGTGCGCATCCGTCCGGTCATCTCCGACTGGGTGCGGGTGAGCTCGGCGACCTTGTCGTCCATCTCCCGCGCCCGCTCGGCCGCGACGGCGGCTTCCAGCGCCCTCTCCCGCCGGGTGCTCAGGAGAAGCACGGTCACGAGCACGAGCAGAGCGAGGCTCAGACCCGCGATCCCCACGACGATCTGCCCCAGAGTCAGGGATGTCCGGCCGAGGATCAGGACGACGTCGTTCATGGAGCTTAAGGTTCCGGTTGACGGATGCATCCGAACATAAGACGAACGATTTGACCATCCTCGTCCAACCGCTTATCTCCCGCGATCATGAGCATCAGACCCCTCGTCATCATCCCCGATTCCAAGCTCCGCCTGGTTTCCGAGCCCGTTCAGGAAATCACGGGCGAGATCCGCCGGCTGGCGGACGACATGCTGGAGACCATGTACGACGCTCCCGGCGTCGGCCTTGCCGCCATCCAGATCGGCGTGCCGGTGCGCATGGTGACCATGGACGTGTCGAAATCCGAGGACGAGCGCCAGCCGCTGGTGCTCCTCAATCCCGAGATCGTCTGGGCCTCGGAGGAAAAGCGGATTTACGAGGAAGGCTGCCTGTCGATCCCGGAATATTACGAGGAGGTCGAGCGGCCGGACCGGGTGCGGTTCCGCTACATGAACCTCCAGGGCGAGACGATCGAGCAGGATGCGGACGGGCTCCTGGCAACCTGCGTGCAGCACGAGATCGACCACCTCAACGGGGTTCTGTTCATCGATTATCTCTCGAAGCTCAAGCGCGACCGGATCATGACCAAGTTCAAGAAGGCCGCCAAGCGCGAGGCCGGGGCATGAGCCTGCGCGTCGTCTTCATGGGCACGCCCGATTTCGCCGTGCCCACCTTGTCCGAGATCGTCGGCCAGGGCCACGACGTGGTGGCCGTCTATACCCGCCCGCCCGCGGCCGCCGGTCGCGGCATGGAGTTGAAGCCCTCCCCGGTCCACGCGATGGCGGACCGGTTCGGCTTCCCGGTGCTGACGCCGAAGACCCTGCGCACGGACGAGGCCGCCGAGATCTTCCGCAGCCACAATGCCGACGTGGCCGTGGTGGTCGCCTACGGCATGCTGCTGCCGAAGGCCGTCCTGGAGGCGCCTGAGCTGGGCTGCCTCAACCTCCATGCCTCCCTTCTCCCCCGCTGGCGCGGCGCGGCGCCGATCCAGCGCGCGATCATGGCCGGCGACCGGGAGACCGGCGTCGCCGTCATGAGGATGGAGGAGGGTCTCGACACGGGTCCGGTCGCCATGGTCGAGCGGGTGGCGATCGCGCCGGACATGAATGCGGGCGAGCTGCACGACAGGCTCATGGTTCTCGGCGCCGACCTGATGGTGCGGGCTCTCGCGGCCCTGTCCCGTGGCGGCCTGGGCTTCACGCCTCAGCCCGACGAAGGCGTGACCTATGCCCACAAGCTCAGGAACGAGGAAGCTCTGATCGACTGGACGCAGCCCGCCCAGGCGGTGCACGATCACGTCCGCGGGCTCTCGCCTTTTCCGGGGGCCTATTTCACGGCCGATTTCGGCAAGGGTCCGGAACGCGTGAAGGTGTTGCGGGCGACCCTCGCCACAGGGTCGGGTTCGCCCGCGACACTGATCGACCACGATGGTACGATATCCTGTGGCGAAGGGGCGATCCGCCTGATCCAGGTCCAGCGCGCCGGCAAGGGACCCGTGGCTTTCGAGGAGTTCCTGCGCGGGGTAAGGCTTGGTCCGGGCGCCAAATTTGCATGAGGTCCGTCATGGGGATCCGTCTGGAGGAAAGCGCCGATTGGTCTGCCGTCTACGCCATCTATTCCGCGGCGTTCGGACAATCGGCCGAGGCCGATCTCGTCCAGCACATGCATGAGGACGGCGATCTCATCCTGTCCCTGATCGCCCATGGCGACGAGCCGGTCGGGCACATCGCCTATTCCCGGCTGGTCCTGCACGAGATGGCGTCGATCCGAGCGGCGGTCCTCGCCCCACTGGCCGTGGCCCCCTCCTTCCAGAAGCAGGGCATCGGCGCGGCCCTTGTCCGGGGCGGGCTGAAGCGGCTGGCGGACCGCGGCTGCGATCTCGTCCTGGTGCTGGGCGAGCCGCATTACTACGGCCGCTTCGGGTTCGATCCGAAATTGGCCGGGAATCTGCAAACCCCTTATGACGGCCCCTATCTTCAGGCCCTCGCCCTGTCCGACGCGGGGACGGGCGCCCATGGTCCGGTGTCCTATGCCCGGGCCTTCGCAGAGCTGGAATAACATGCCTCGCTACAAGCTTGTCGTCGAATACGACGGCACGCCCTTCACCGGTTGGCAGCATCAGACGAACGGTCTCTCCGTGCAGCAGGCGGTGGAGGATGCGATCGCGCGCTTCGCCGGTTCGTCCGTTCGCGTCCATTGCGCCGGACGAACGGATTCGGGCGTTCACGCCACCCATCAGGTCGTGCATGTGGATCTCGACAAGGAGTGGCGGCCGGACACGGTGCGGGATGCCACCAATTCCCACCTCAGGCCTGCGCCGGTCGCGATCGTCTCGGCCCAGATCGTCCCCGAGACCTTCAACGCCCGCCTGTCCGCCGTGAAGCGCCACTACGTCTACCGCATCCTCAACCGCCGGGCGCCGCCGACTCTGGATGCGACCCGGGTCTGGCACGTGGCCTGGGCGCTCGATGCGGACATGATGCATGAGGCCGCGCAAGAGCTGATCGGACGGCATGATTTCACCACGTTCCGGGCGGCCGAGTGCCAGGCGAACAGCCCGGTCCGGACCCTCGACCGGCTCGACGTGGAGCGGATCGGCGACGAGATCAGGATCTACGCCTCCGCGCGCTCGTTCCTGCACCACCAGGTGCGCTCGATGACGGGCACCCTTGAGCGCGCCGGCGCCGGGCGCTGGTCCGTGGCGGACGTCCGCGCGGCTCTCGACGCACGGGACCGCAGGCGCTGCGGGCCCATGGCGCCGTCCACGGGTCTCTACCTGATCGGGGTCGATTATCCGGACTTAGCCTAGAAGCGTCCGCATCGCCGATCCGACGAAGCCGTTGAGCACGATGCCGAGCACCACGATGCCGAGGGCGGGAAGGCTGGCGAGCCCCAGCGTCGCCTTGGTGGCGAACCATTGCAGCCTCACGATGATGATCGCAAACGCGAGGGCGAACAGGCTGGCGAGCCCGGGCGGCGCCCAGCCGAGCAGCATGAGCATGGCCGGGACGGAGAGCACCAGCATGCCGATGACAGAGATCCAGTTGGTGACGATCACGAAGGGCACATAGGACTTCTCGAGCCGGAACCAGCGGGCGATCCAGATCATGGCGGCCGGCAGGGCGATGAAGCCCGCCACGTGGCCCAGGGCCACCACGAGATCGATCCAGAAGCTGTCGAGAAGGGACCGGTCCGGCTGCAGGAGCCCGAGACGGAGGCGCTCGAAGGCCAGGGACACCACATAGGCCGGCAGTGTCAGCCAGATCGCCATGAAGGAGCGCCAGAAGCCCCGCTCGCTCATGTCGAAGGACTTCAGCCCCTCGGACCTGCTGTTGAGCAGGTCGAGCGTTCCCCTGAACGAGCGGTTGACCTCATCAGCCGTGACGATCATGTGTGGCCCCAATGTTCGAAGGCGGTTGCCCTCGGAAATGGACGGACCTCGCAAAACGTTCCGGCAATTCCTCGACTTTAGTCTAAATAGTCAAGGTTTCCGCCCTGTCTCATGCGGCGAAGTAGGAATCCAGCACCTTGCGGTAAATCGTTGCGAGACGATCCAAGTCGGCCACGGCCACCCGCTCGTCGATCTGGTGCATGGTCTGTCCGACGAGGCCGAACTCGACGACCGGGCAATGTTTCACAATGAAGCGAGCGTCCGACGTGCCGCCCGTGGTGGACAGTTTCGGCTGCGAGCCGGTCGCAGCCTTGATGGCGTCGGCGACGAAGCCCACGAAGTCGTTCGGCGGCGTCAGGAAAGCGACCGCATTGGTCGGCTCGACCGTCAGGGCGTAGCGCACCGTGTTGCCGGCGGCCTCGCGCAGGCGGCGCTCGATGTCCGCCTCCAGGCTGTGCGGGGTCCAGAGGTCGTTGAAGCGGACGTTGAAGGTGGCCCGCGCCTCGGCCGGAATCACGTTGGCCGCCGGGTTGCCCACGTCGACGGTGGTCACCTCCAGGTTCGAGGCGTCGAAATGCTCCGTGCCCCGGTCGAGCGGCTCCTTCAGAAGCCCCTCGAGCAGGCGCATCATCCCGGGGATGGGATTGTCCGCCAGGTGCGGATAGGCCACGTGCCCCTGCTTGCCCTCGACGACGATCCGGCCCGTGAGCGACCCGCGCCGACCGATCTTGATCATGTCGCCGAGCTGGTTCGGATTGGTCGGCTCGCCGAGGATGCAATGGTCGAACCGCTCGCCGCGGCCCTTCGCCCATTCGAGGAGCTTCACCGTGCCGTTGACGGCCGGCCCCTCCTCGTCTCCCGTGATCAGGAAGCCGATGGAGCCCGTGAAGTCCGGGTTCGCCCGGATGAAATCGAGCGCCGCCGCCATCATGCAGGCGATGCCGCCTTTCATGTCGACCGCGCCGCGCCCATAGAGCTCGCCGCCGTGGATCTCGCCGCCGAACGGATCGTATTGCCACCGGCTCGCATCGCCGGGCGGCACCACGTCGGTATGTCCGGCGAAGAGCAGATAGGGCTCACCCGTGCCGTAGCGGGCATAGAGGTTTTCCACATCCGGCGTCCCGGGTTCGGAGAACACCGGACGATGGACCTCGAAGCCCGCCTCCTTGAGCACGCCTTCGATGAAGGCGAGCGCCCCGCCCTCCTCCGGAGTCACGGAGGGGCAACGGAGGAGCGATTGGGCCAGGGACAGCGGCGAGCGTTCCATCGGATCAGTCCCGCAACAGCTCGTTGATCCCCGTCTTGGCCCGGGTCTGCGCGTCGACGCGCTTCACGATCACCGCGCAATAGAGGGATGGGCCCGGGGTGCCGTCCGGGAGCGGCTTGCCGGGCAGCGAGCCTGGAACGACGACCGAATACGGCGGCACGCGGCCGACGAAGACCTCGCCGGTGGTGCGGTCGATGATCTTGGTCGAGGCCGAGATGAACACGCCCATGGAGAGCACCGAGCCCTCGCCCACGATCACGCCTTCCACCACCTCGGAGCGGGCCCCGATGAAGCAGTTGTCCTCGATGATGGTCGGATTGGCCTGGAGCGGCTCCAGCACGCCGCCGATCCCGACACCGCCGGAGAGGTGCACGTTCTTGCCGATCTGCGCGCAGGAGCCGACCGTCGCCCAGGTGTCGACCATGGTGCCCTCGTCCACATAGGCGCCGAGATTGACGAAGGACGGCATCAGCACCACGCCGGGCGCCACATAGGCGCCGCGGCGCACGGTGCAGTTCGGAACGGCCCGGAAGCCCGCCGCCTTGAACTCGGCCTCGGACCAGCCGTCGAACTTGGACGGCACCTTGTCCCACCAGACCGCGTTGCCGGGGCCGCCCTTGATGATGCCCATGTCGTTGAGGCGGAAGGACAGAAGCACCGCCTTCTTCAGCCATTGATGCACCTGCCACTCGCCGCCGGTCTTCTCGGCCACCCGGGCCTTGCCGGAATCGAGAAGGTTCATCGATTCCTCGACGGCCTCGCGCACGGCGCCCGTGGTGGACGGGCTCACATGGGCCCGGTCCTCCCAGGCGGCGTCGATGGTACGGGCGAGATCAGCGGCGGACATGGGCAACTCGGGGCAAGGGGTTTCGTTGCCGCCTGATTAGCAACGGCGCCCGCACCTGTCACGTCATCATATGCCGCTCACGTGAGAGCCGACATTGTCCGGCCGCCGGGGATGACACCCTCTCACGTCATGGCCGGACTTGTTCCGGCCATCCCGATGAGGAAAAACGCAGCGTCTCAATCGATCGAGATCACCGGCACGGGGCCGGTGATGACATTGGGGACGATTCAGGCTCGCCTCAGAACGACGTGCGCTGCCGGATCGCCGCCGAGAGCGTGCCCTCGTCGAGATAGTCGAGCTCGCCGCCGACCGGCACCCCGTGGGCGAGCTTCGTGACCTTCACGGGCAGATGCGCGAGAAGCTCGGTGATGTAATGGGCCGTGGTCTGGCCGTCCACGGTGGCATTCAGGGCCAGGATGACCTCCGAGACGCCGGGCTCCGAGGCCCGGGCGACGAGGCGCTCCAGGTTCAGGTGCTCGGGCCGCACGCCGTCCAGCGGCGAGAGGACGCCGCCGAGCACGTGGTAGCGGGCGTTGATCGCCCCGGAACGCTCCAGCGCCCAGAGATCCGACACATCCTCCACGACCACCAGGATGGAGGGATCGCGCTTGGCGTCCCGGCAGATGGTGCAGGGATCCGACGTATCGACGTTGCCGCAGGACGAGCACACGACGATGCGCTCGTTGGCGATGCGCATGGCATCGCTCAGCGGGTTGAGCAGCGTCTCGCGCTTCTTGATGAGATGGAGCGCCGCGCGCCTGGCGGAGCGCGGCCCCAGGCCCGGGAGACGGGCGAGGAGCTGGATCAGGCGCTCGATCTCAGGACCGGCAACGTGCTGGGCCATTCAGGTTCTCTTCGTTGTATCGCATCGCCCGATGCGAAGAGCCGGCATCCGCGTCTTCGCGCGATGCTCTGCTCAGAACAGCTTCAGGCCGGGCGGCAGGGGCAGGCCCTTGGTAAGGCTCTCCATGCGTTCCTGGGCGGCCCGGTCGGCCTTGCCGCGGGCATCGTTCATGGCCGCCACGATGAGATCCTCCAGGATCTCCTTCTCGTCGGGGTTCATGAGCGAGGGATCGATATTGATCGACTTGAGGCTGCCCTTGCCGGTGACCTTCACGGTCACGACGCCGCCGCCGGCGGTGCCGTCGACCTCGAGGGTGTCGAGCTCGGCCTGGGCGTCCTGCAGCTTCTGCTGCATGGCCTGAGCCTGCTTCATCAGTCCCATGATGTCCTTCATGACCGTATCCTCGCGTTAGAACAGATCGTCGTCTTCTTCGGTCTCGTGGGCGGCCAGGGCATCGGCCTCGCCGAGGATCTCCGTTTCCGCATCCTCGCCGGCCTTCTCCGCCCGCTCGATCACGTTCACGATCTGCGCGCCGGGAAACTTCGTCAGCACCGCCTGGACCAGGGGATGGTTGGCCGCGCCCTCGCGGCGTTCGCGCTCCGCCGCGACCGCCTTCTCGTGCAGGGTCTGGCCGCCGTCCTCGGACGACAGGGCCACCATCCAGCGCTCGCCCGTCCATTGCTGGAGCGCGCGGGTGAGGTCGTTGGCGATGGTGCGGCTGCCGGTCTCGGTGAGGCTGAGCTCGATGCGCCCCTCCTCGAAGCGCACGAGGCGCACGTCCCGTTCGAGCTGCGCCTTGAGCACGATCTCGCGCTTCTCGCCGGCGAGCGCCACCACGTCCTCGAACCGGCGAAGCCGCATGGTCGGCTCGGTCTGCGCAGCCTGCGGGCGCGGCTGCGGGTGCGGCTGGGACGTGGCCAGCGCCATGGAGCCGGAGGTGGCGGGACCGGACGGCCTGGGTGCCGGCGGGGACGGGCCGCCTGCGGGAACGGGCGCGCCGTCCTTGAGGGCGCGCAGGGCCTCGTCGGGCGTCGGCAGGTCGGCCGCATAGGCGAGGCGCACGATCACCATCTCGGCGGCCGCGATGGGACGGTTCGACGCCTGCACCTCGGGAATGCCCTTCAGGAGGATCTGCCAGGCGCGGGACAGGGTGCGCACCGAGAGCTTCCGGGCGTAATCCATGCCGCGGGTCCGCTCGATCTCGGAGAGAGCGGGATCCTTGGCCGCCTCGGCGATCAGCTTGAGCCGGGTGACCACGTGCGAGAAGGCCGCGAGATCGGACAGGATCACGGCCGGATCGGCGCCCGCATCGTATTGCGCGCGCAGCCCCGCGAAGGCCGCCGGCACGTCGCCGCGCATCACGGCCTCGAACAGGTCGATGACCTGGGTGCGGTCCGCCAGACCCAGCATGTCGCGCACGGTGTCGGGCGTCACCACGCCGGCCCCGTGGGCGATCGCCTGGTCCATGAGCGAGAGCGAATCGCGCGCCGAGCCTTCCGCCGCGCGGGCGATGGCGGCAAGCGCCTCCGGGTCCGCCTGCACGGCCTCGGCGGCGCAGATGCGGCCCAGATGGGCCACGAGCTTGTCGGCCTCGATGCGGCGCAGGTCGAAGCGCTGGCAGCGGGACAGGATCGTGACCGGAACCTTGCGGATCTCCGTGGTGGCGAAGATGAATTTCGCGTGCGGCGGCGGCTCCTCGAGCGTCTTCAGGAAGGCGTTGAACGCCTTCTCGGAGAGCATGTGGACCTCGTCGATGATGTAGACCTTGTAGCGCGCCGAGACCGGCGAATAGCGGATGCCGTCGATGATCTGGCGGACGTCGTCGATGCCCGTATGCGAGGCCGCGTCCATCTCCAGCACGTCCACGTGCCGCGATTCCATGATCGCCTGGCAGTGGACGCCGAACTCCGGCATGTGGATGGTGGGCGCGCCGGAACCGTCCTGCCTCTGGTAGTTGAGGCCGCGGGCCAGGATGCGGGCCGTGGTGGTCTTGCCGACGCCGCGGACGCCGGTCAGCATCCAGGCCTGCGGGATGCGCCCGGTCTCGAAGGCGTTCGAGAGGGTGCGCACCATCGCCTCCTGGCCGATCAGGTCGTCGAAGGTCTTGGGGCGGTATTTGCGGGCAAGGACGCGATAGGGGGAAGCCGGCGCCGTGGAAGCAGCCGCGGGAGCGGGCGCGGCGGGGAAGCCCGGCAGGGCCGGCTCGTCATTCAGGGGCGTGCCGGCTGTGGTATCGTCCATCGACTGCAAGGCTTCGGAGAAATTTTTATGGGTGGGAGGCTGGACGAAGACCCGTTCGGTCTCGTTAGGGCTGCTTCCTTCCGGACCTGACCCGGTTGGCGAGTGAGACGTCCCTCGCCAACCTCCCACCGGCTATATGGGCGTATCGGCGGCGAAACGCAAGTTGGAAACGAGGCCCCAGGTCCGGTCATCCCCGCTCTCCACCGGGCGCTTCCGGACGGAGCCGAGGAACCAGGCTGACACGAAGCCGCGGGCTCGGTTACATAGCCCCATGACATTCACGCTCGATTCCCGCCTCGCAGGCGACACCATCCCGGTCGGGGACCTCTCCCTCTCGTCGGTCCTGCTTCTGAACGACGCACGCTTTCCCTGGTTCGTGCTGGTGCCGCGCATCCCGGGGGCGAGCGAGCTCACGGACCTGTCGGAGGAGCAAGCCGTCCAGCTGATGCAGGAGATCCGCATCGCCACCCGGGTCACGCTCGAACTCTCCAAACCCGACAAGGTGAACGTGGGAGCGCTGGGCAACATCGTGACGCAGCTTCACGTGCATGTGGTCGGGCGCTTCCGCTCCGATCCCGCCTGGCCAGGTCCCGTCTGGGGCCATGGCGCCCGCACGCCCTATCCCGACCACGCGGCGAGCGCCCTGATCGAGCGCGCCGCCACCCTCTTCGCGGCGGCCTGATCCCATGACCCGACCCATCGCCTATATCTCGAACTCGCTCGTCCGCCACAGCGCCGAGCGGGACCCGGACGCCCTCGCCAAGGCGGCGCGCGATCCGCGCACCGCCATGATCCTCCTGGCGGGCGACCTGCCGGTCCTCCAGGCCGGCGAACCGGGCACGAGCCTTCTGCCGGCCTCGGTCCTGAGCCGCCTCCCGGCCCATCAGGAGCAGGTTTTTCTCGGAATTCTCGGCGAGCGACCGGTGGTCGCGACCCTGGCCGCGCCGGAGGCAGCCGAGCCGTTCCAGGACGATCCTGCCTTCGCGGTCGTGGATCTGCGCTCCATCGCGGTGCGCGGTCTCGTGCCGGCGGAGGAGCTCGGAATGCTCGCCATGGCGAAGTCCCTGCTCGACTGGCACCGGCGCCACCGGTTCTGCGCCAATTGCGGGGCGCCGACGCAACCGGCCCAGGCGGGCTTCCGACGCGACTGCGCGGCCTGCGGGGCCCAGCATTTCCCCCGCACCGACCCGGTGGTGATCATGCTGATCACCCGGGGCGACAAGTGCCTCATGGGCCGCCAGCCGCGCTTCGCCGAGAAGATGTATTCCTGCCTGGCGGGCTTTCTGGAGCCGGGCGAGACCATCGAGGATGCGGTCCGGCGGGAGACGTTCGAGGAGGCCGGCATCCGGGTGGGCGCCGTGCGCTACCTGACGTCCCAGCCCTGGCCCTTTCCGTCCAACATCATGATCGGCTGCATCGGCGAGGCGCTCACCGACGAGATCGCCTTCGACGGCGAGGAGCTCGAGGATGCCCGCTGGTTCTCCAAGGACGACGTGAGGCTGATGCTGGAGGGCCGGCACGAGCACTTCGCCGCGCCCGCCCCCATCGCGATCGCGAACCACATCGTCCGGGAATGGGTGAAGGACTGACGAGCCGCGCACCGCTCCGGACGGCCACTCTCCGCCCGTCGTCACCGGGCTCGTCCCGCGGGTCTCGATCCTTTGGACCGCCGCGCTTTTTTCGTATCGGGATGGCCGGCACAAGGCCGGCCATGACGTGGGTGGGTCGTGGGAAGGGGCGCGCCAAGGCGATGGTCACCCTCTCCCCGTCATCACCGGCCCTGTGCCGGTGATCCCGATCATGAGAAGCGCCGCGCCTCACCGCATCGGGATGGCCGGGACAAGCCCGGCCATGACGGGATCGACGGAGAGGCCGGCGAGCGCCTCGGGGCTCAGGAAGTCCCTGTAGGATTCGCGCCACGCCTGGACGTGGACCCGGGCGATGCCGTCCACATCCCCCTCGACCGCATCGCGGATGAGGATGCTCATTCGGCGGCTTCCCGGATCTTCTCCCGGAACGGATCGGCCGGATAGACCCCGAGGATGCGCAGCTCGCGGGAGAAGAACTCCAGTTCCTCTAGGGCGCGCTTGAGGTTCGTCTCCTCGGGATGGCCGTCGACCTCGGCATAGAACTGGGTCGCCAGGAACTCGCCCTCGAGCATGTAGCTCTCGAGCTTCGTCATGTTGATGCCGTTGGTGGCGAAGCCGCCCAGCGCCTTGTAGAGCGCCGCCGGCAGGTTGCGGACCCGGAAGACGAACGACGTGACCGTCGGCCCCTGCCCGACGGGCGCCCATTGCGGGGTCTTCGACAGGACGACGAACCGGGTGGTGTTGTGGGCCTCGTCCTCCACGTTTTCCGCCAGGATCTTCAGGCCGTAGATCTCGGCCGCCATGCGGGGCGAGAGCGACGCCCGGCTCGGGTCCTTCCACTCGGAGACCTCCCGGGCCGAGCCCGCCGTGTCGCCGGCCACGTGCGCCTTCAAGCCGAGCTTGCGGATGATCTTGCGACACTGGCCCAGCGCATGGACGTGGCTGTAGACCTCCTTGACCGTGCCGAGATCCGCACCCGGGATCGCCATGAGGTGGAAGTGGATCGGCAGGAAGTGCTCGCCGACGATATGCAGCCCGGAGGTCGGCAGCATATGGTGGATGTCGGCCACGCGCCCGGCGATCGAGTTCTCGATCGGGATCATGGCGAGGCCCGCCGGGCCTTCGTTGACGGCCGCCAGGGCGTCCTCGAAGGTCGGGCACGGGAGAGGCTCCCAGTCGGGACGCGCTTCCGAGCAGGCCGTGTGGGAATTGGCGCCGAGTTCACCCTGGAAAGAAATCAGCTTGCTCATGATGGTCTCCTAGCGCCTCGTGCGGAACAAAACGGGCCCGGTTTTCGCTGACGCGGAAACCACCTTTGGGTCCGAGGTCCTGGATGCGAGGATCTCGCGCGCCCTGTCGAGATCGTGCGGGGTATCGACGCCCAGCGGCACGTCGTCGACCACCACGGCGTCGATGCGCATGCCGGCCTCGAGCGCCCGCAGCTGTTCCAGCTTCTCACGGGTCTCCAGGGGCGACGGCTTCAGGCCGACGAAGCGCTGAAGCGCCCTGCGGCGATAGGCGTAGAGGCCGATGTGGTGATAGAGCGGACCGTCGCCGTACGGCGCCGTCGCCCGGGTGAAGTAGAGAGCGCGGAAGCGGCCGGCGGAGAGGGGGCTTCCCACCATCTTGACCACGTTGGGGTTGGTTCTCTCCTCCTCGCGCCCGATGACGGCCACGAGGGTGGCGATGTCGACCGCCGGATCCGCGAGCGGCCCGATGGAGGCCGCGATGGCGGCCGGGTCGATGGTCGGCAGGTCGCCCTGGACGTTCACGATCACGTCGTGCCGTCCCTCCGGGTCGAGCTTTTCCACAGCCTCGAAGATGCGGTCGGACCCGGACGCGTGATCGGCCCGGGTCATGACCGCCTGCCCGCCTGCCCGGGCGACCGCCTCGGCGATCTCGGACGCATCCGTCGCCACCGCGACCGGTCCGATCCCGGCCTCCACGGCGCGGCGCCAGACATGGACGATCATGGGCTCGCCGGCGATCTCGGCCAGGGGCTTGTTCGGCAGCCGGGTCGCGGCCAGGCGGGCGGGGATGAGGACGAGGGGATCGGACATGGTGCGGTCTTCGAGGAAACTGCGCGTCCTTAGAACATCGGACCCGAAAGGGGAAGGCAGGGACCGTTTGTCCCGGGCCGAAACCGGATCTTCGGTCGGCCTCGGGCGTTTGCGCCCCGTGCTGCGACCACGAGGGCGGCGAAAACTCCTGGAAACCCCATTGTCAAAACCCCATCTCTACGGCTAAGCAACGGCCCTGTCGCGGGCACCCGCCCGCGGATCCGTTCTGCTGCGCTGATTTCGCCGGTGTACGAAGGCGAGGAGAGCCTAACTGATGAATATCGAGACCAATAAGATCGCGGGCGCCGTTTTCGGTTCGCTTCTCTTCGTGGTCGGCGTCAACGTTATCGCCGGCGGCCTGTTTGCTCCCCATAAGCCCGCTGTCCCCGGTTACGACCTCCCGGCTCCCGAAGAGACGGCCGCCGCCGGCGGCGGCGCTCCCGCCGAGCCGGCGCAGCCGCTTCCGGTCCTTCTGGCCAGCGCCGATCCGGCCAAGGGCCAGGCCCAGTCCAAGAAGTGCGCCGCCTGCCACACCCTGGACAAGGGCGGCCCGAACAAGGTCGGCCCGAACCTTTACGGCGTCGTCGGACGCCCGGTCGCCTCGCACGAGGGCTTCAACTACTCGGCCGGCATGAAGGCCCATGGCGGCAACTGGACCTACGAGGCCCTGGACGCCTTCGTCCACAACCCGAAGCAGGCGACGCCCGGCACCATCATGGCCTTCGCGGGTCTCGCCGGCGCCAAGGACCGGGCGGATCTGCTGGTCTACCTGCGCACGCTGTCCGACAGCCCGGTTCCGCTGCCGGCCGCTCAGTAAGACCGCTCAGTAAGATTCTTGCACCCATCACATTTCGGAAAGCCGGGCCTCACGCCCGGCTTTTTCTTTGGCCTCAGGGGTTTTGCGGGTTATCCCTTGCGCTCGCCCCGTTGCGCACAAAATCTAACGGGACGACAGACGCCTCACCCTTCAGGAGACGCCGTGTGATCCGCACCCTGCTGCCGAGCTTCCTGGCTGCCTGCCTCGCCTTCACGCCCCTTGCAGCCCAGGACGCCCCATGGCGGCACGGAGCGGCTCTGCTCGACGAGCCCAAATACCCGCAAGGCTTCGCGCATTTCGATTACGTCAACCCGAATGCCCCGAAGGGCGGCCTGGTGCGCCTGGGCGCGCTCGGCACCTTCGACAGCTTCAATATCGTGGTCGCCGGCGTGAAGGGCTCGCCCGAACAGGGGCTCGGCCTCGTCTATGAGACCCTGACCACGTCCGCCCTCGACGAGGCGAACGCCGCCTACGGGCTGCTCGCCGAATCCTTCTCCTCTCCCGAGGATTATTCGTCCGTCAGCTTCCGGCTGCGGCCGGAGGCGCGCTGGCACGACGGCAAGCCCGTGACGGCGGACGACGTGATCTTCTCGTTCGAGAGCCTGAAGGCCAACAGCCCGACCTATGCCTTCTATTATGCCAACGTGACGAAGGCCGAGAAGGTGAGCGACCGCGAGGTCCGCTTCACCTTCGACGAGAAGGGCAACCGCGAATTGCCGCAGATCATGGGGCAGCTGACGGTCCTGCCGAAGCACTGGTGGGAAGGCACCGCCCCGGACGGGCGCAAGCGCGACGTGACCCAGACCATGCTGGAGCCGCCCCTCGGCTCCGGCCCCTATCGGCTCAAGAGCTTCGAGCCCGGCCGCAATGCATCCTACGAGCGCGTGAAGGATTATTGGGGCGAGAGGATCAACGTGAATGTGGGGCAGAACAACTTCGACGAGATCCGCTACGAGTATTACCGGGATGCGACGGTGCTGCTCGAAGCCTTCAAGGCCGACCGCCTCGACTTTCGCACGGAGAACAGCGCGCGCAACTGGGCGACCGGTTACGATTTTCCGGCGCGCCAGGAAGGCCGCGTGATCCTGGAGGAGTTCCCGTTCCGCGCCACGGGCGTGATGCAGGCCTTCGTGCTCAACATGCGGCGCGACAAGTTCAAGGATCAGCGCGTCCGTCGTGCCTTCAACCTCGCCTTCCCGTTCGAGGAACTGAACAAGACGATCTTCTACGGCCTCTACGAGCGGCCCTCGAGCTATTTCTACGGGCTCGATCTCGCGTCGTCCGGACTGCCTGAAGGCAAGGAGCGGGAGATCCTCGAGAGCGTCCGCGACAAGGTCCCGGCCTCCGTCTTCACGACGCCGTACACGAACCCTGTCAACGACTCGCCCGAGACGATCCGCAACAACCTGCGCGAGGCCGACCGTCTCCTCAAGGAGGCCGGCTGGGAGATCAAGAACGGCCGCCGCGTCAATGCGAAAGGCGAGGTCCTGACCGTGGAGCTGCTCAGCAGCAGCCCCAACGAGGAACGGGTGTTCCTGCCCTACAAGGCGTCCCTGGACCGCCTCGGCATCGCGGCCTCGGTGCGCACCATCGACGACGTGCAGTACACGAACCGCACCCGGTCCTTCGACTTCGACATCGCCACCGGCCTCTGGCCGCAATCGCTCTCGCCCGGCAACGAGCAACGCGAGTTCTGGGGCTCGCAGGCGGCGGCGCGCGACGGCTCGCGCAACCTCGCCGGCATCGCCGATCCCGGCGTGGATGCGCTCATCGACAGGGTCATCTTCGCCAAGAACCGCGACGAGCTCGTCGCCGCCACCAAGGCTCTCGACCGCGTCCTTCTCGCCCACGATTACGTGGTCCCACAATGGACATCGCTGAAGCAGCGCACGGCGCGCTGGAACCGCTACAGCCATCCCGACACCATGCCGCGCTTCGGCGGCGCCGCGTTCCCGACCATCTGGTGGTATGACGAAGCGAAGGCCGCCAAGACGGGAGCTCCGCGATGAGAACGATCACCCGCCGCCTCATCCTCAAGACGGGAGCGGCAGGCGCCGCCCTTTCATTGCTGCCGCGCATCGGCCTGGCGCAGGAAGGCGAGACGGAGACGCACGGGCTCTCGAGCTTCGGCGAGCTGAAGCAGGCGCCGGACTTCAAGCATTTCGACTACGTGAACCCCGCCGCCCCCAAGGGCGGCACGTTGGCGATCCAGATCAAGCAGACCACCGGCAATCAGAATTTCGACACCTTCAACACCCTCAATGTCTTCGTGCTGCGAGGCGACGGCGCGGCCGGGATGACCGGGACGTTCGACACCCTGATGGCCGGTTCGGCCGATGAACCGGACGCGCTTTACGGGCTCGTGGCGAAGAGCGTCCGCATCTCCGACGACAAGCTCACCTACCGCTTCGTCCTGCGACCCGAGGCGCGCTTCCACGACGGCTCGAAGCTGACCGCGAGGGATGCGGCCTTCTCGCTCAACATCCTGAAGGCCAAGGGACATCCCGTCTTCAGCCAGCTCCTGGCCCAAATGGCGTCGGCCGAAGCGGAACCGGACGAGATCCTGCGTGTCCAGTTCACGCCGCAGCGCAGCCGCGACATCCATCTCATCGTGGCCGGCATGCCGATCTTCTCCGAGCGCTACTGGCAGGGCAAGGATTTCGAGGCCTCGACCCTGGAGGCGCCGCTCGGTTCCGGCCCCTACAAGGTCGGCCGCTTCGAGGTGGGCCGCTTCATCGAGTTCGAGCGTGTCCCGGATTACTGGGCCAAGGACCTGCCGGTGAATGTGGGGCAGAACAATTTCGACCGCATCCGGTACGAGTATTTCCGCGACCGCACGGTCGCGTTCGAGGCGTTCAAGAACGGCACGCTCAACTATCACGAGGAATACACCTCCCGCACCTGGACGACCGGATACGACTTTCCCGCCATGCGCGAAGGCCGGGTCAAGAAGGAAGAGATCTCGAACGATTCTCCTTCTGCCATCCAGGGCTGGTACTTCAACACGCGCCGCGAGGCCTTCAAGGACCCGCGCATCCGCGAGGCCATCGGTCTCGCGTTCGATTTCGAGTGGACGAACGCCAACATCATGTTCGGCCTCTACCGGCGCACCACATCGTTCTTCGAGAACAGCGACATGAAGGCCGTGGGCAAGCCCTCGCCGGAGGAACTCGCCCTGCTCGAGCCCTTCCGCGACAAGCTGCCGGCCTCGGTCTTCGCGGATCCCGTCGTTCCGCCGGTCTCCGACGGGTCCGGGCAGGACCGGCAGCTGCTGCGCCGGGCCGACGAGCTCCTGCGGCAGGCGGGCTGCAAGCGTGACGGCGGCGTGCTGAAGCTGCCGAACGGCCAGCCCTTCGCCATCGAGTTCCTCGATTTTCAGCCTTCGCTCCAGCCCCACACCCAGCCGTTCCAGAACAACCTGAAGCGCCTCGGCATCGATGCGCGCTCACGCATCGTGGATGCGGCCCAGTATCAGCAGCGCCTGAACGAGTACGATTTCGACATGACGAGCCGCGCCCTCGTCGGCTCCACGACGCCGGGCGACAGCCTGCGGACCGTCTACGGCTCCCAGTCCGCCAGGACCCCGGGCGCGCAGAATCTCGCCGGCATCGCCGATCCGGCCGTGGACGCGCTGATCGAGCGGATCGGCAACGCCCGGTCGCGTCAGGAGCTGAACATCGCCTGCCGTGCCCTGGACCGGGTCCTCCGTTCGGGCCATTATTGGGTGCCCATGTGGTACCGGGCCAGCGAGTGGCTGGCCTATTGGGACCAGTTCTCGCGCCCGCAGACCAAGCCCCGCTTCGCCTCGGGCGCGCCGGGGACCTGGTGGTACGACGCCGAGAAGGCGAAGCGGATCGGAAGAGGATAAGGCTTGGACGATACAGACGGCTGCACCGACCTCTCTCCTGGCCGCATCGGCCGACAATCCTAAAGGCACCTGATGCTGGCCTATATCGCACGCCGCATACTTCTCATGATCCCGACGATCCTCGGGATCATGCTCATCTCCTTCGTGCTGGTGCAGTTCGCGCCCGGCGGCCCTGTCGAGCGCATCATCGCGCAGCTTCAGGGCCAGGATTCCGGCGCCTCCTCGCGCATCTCCGGCGGCGGGAGCGATTTCGGCGCTCAGAGCCCCGGCGGGGTCGGCGCGGGCGATGCCTCGTCCTCGCGCTACCGCGGCGCCCAGGGGCTCGACCCGCAATTCATCAAGCAGCTCGAGGCGCAGTTCGGTTTCGACAAGCCGGCCTACGAACGCTTCCTGAAGATGCTGTGGGACTATGCCCGCTTCGATTTCGGCAAGAGCTATTTCCGTGACATCTCGGTCCTGGAGCTCATCAAGGAGAAGCTTCCGGTCTCGATCAGCCTGGGCCTGTGGATGACCCTTCTCTCCTATGCGATCTCCATTCCGCTGGGCATCAAGAAGGCCGTGCGGGACGGCTCCTCCTTCGATATCTGGACCTCCGCCATCGTCATCATCGGCTACGCCATTCCGGGCTTCCTCTTCGCGATCCTGCTGATCGTGCTCTTCGCCGGCGGCTCGTTCTGGCAGATCTTCCCCCTGCGGGGCCTCACGTCCGAGAACTGGGCCTTCATGCCCTGGTACAGCCAGATCGCCGATTACTTCTGGCACCTGGTGCTGCCGATCACCGCCATGGCGCTCGGCGCCTTCGCCACCTCGACGCTTCTCACCAAGAACTCGTTCCTCGACGAGATCCGCAAGCAATACGTGCTGACCGCCCGCATGAAGGGCCTGTCCGAGCGACAGGTGCTGTACGGCCACGTGTTCCGCAATGCGATGCTGATCGTCATCGCGGGCTTCCCGGGAGCCTTCATCGGCGCCTTCTTCGCCGGCGCGCTGCTCATCGAGACGATCTTCTCCCTCGACGGCCTCGGGCTCCTCTCCTTCGAGTCCATCGTGAACCGCGACTATCCGGTGGTGTTCGCCAACCTCTACATCTTCTCCCTGGTGGGCCTGGCAGTGAACCTGCTCTCGGACCTCACCTATACCTGGATCGATCCGCGGATCGACTTCGAGACCCGGGAGGCGTGAGATGAACGAGAACGTGCCCCTGGTCTCGCCGGCCTCCTCGCCGGTCGCCCCGCCCCTGCCGAAAGAGGGCTTCATCAGGCTCTCGCCGCTGAACCGGCGGCGGCTGCAGAACTTCAAGGCCAACCGGCGCGGCTACTGGTCGTTCTGGATCTTCCTGATCCTGTTCGGCTTGAGCCTCTTTGCGGAGCTGATCGCCAACGACAAGCCGATCCTCGCCTCCTACAAGGGCGAGCTGCTCTATCCGGCCTTCGTGGATTATCCGGAGGAGAAGTTCGGCGGCTTCCTGGCGCAGACCGATTACCGCGATCCGGTCATCGCCAAGGAGATCCAGGAGAACGGCTGGCTGTTCTGGGCGCCGATCCGCTTCTCCTACAACACGCACAATCTCGACCTTCCCGTTCCAGCGCCGGCACCGCCCACCTGGATGCTCACCGACGCGCAATGCCGCCCCATCGCCGAGCGCACCGGCGGCACCGGTTGCCGCGACATCGAGTGGAACTGGCTCGGCACCGACGACCAGGGCCGCGACGTCGTCGCCCGCCTGATCTACGGCTTCCGTATCTCGGTTCTGTTCGGCCTCACGCTGGCCGGCATTTCATCCATCGTGGGCATTCTTGCCGGCGCCGTGCAGGGCTATTACGGCGGCTGGACCGACCTCCTGTTCCAGCGCTTCATCGAGATCTGGACGGCGATCCCGTCGCTCTATCTCCTGATCATCATCTCGGCCGTCATCACGCCGAGCTTCTTCGTGCTGCTCGGCATCCTGCTGCTGTTCTCCTGGGTGTCGCTGGTGGGCGTGGTGCGCGCCGAGTTCCTGCGGGCCAGGAACTTCGAATATGTGCGCGCCGCCCGGGCCCTGGGCCTGTCCAACGGCACCATCATGTTCAAGCACCTCCTGCCGAACGCCATGGTGGCGACCCTGACCTTCATGCCGTTCATCATCAACGGCTCGATCAGCACGCTCACCTCCCTCGACTTCCTCGGCTTCGGCCTGCCGCCCGGCTCGCCGTCCCTTGGCGAACTGCTCGCGCAGGGCAAGGCCAACCTTCAGGCGCCGTGGCTCGGCCTCGCCGGCTTCTTCGTGATCGCCATCATGCTCAGCCTCCTCATCTTCATCGGCGAAGCGGTGCGCGACGCCTTCGACCCGCGGAAGACGTTCCGATGACCGAGCCCCTCCTCTCCGTCCAGGACCTCTCCGTCGCGTTCCGCCAGGGCGCGGGCGACATGCTGGCGCTCGACCGGGTGTCGTTCGACGTCATGCCGGGCGAAACGGTGGCGCTGGTAGGCGAGTCCGGATCCGGCAAGTCCGTCACGGCTCTGTCGGCCCTCAAGCTCCTGCCCTACCCGTCCGCCCATCACCCGTCCGGCCGCATCCTGTTCAAGGGCAAGGACCTGATCGCCGCGGACGAGAACGAGATGCGCAAGGTCCGGGGCGACGACATCACCATGGTGTTCCAGGAGCCGATGACGTCGCTCAACCCGCTCCACACCATCGAGCGGCAGGTCGGCGAGATCCTCAAGCTTCATCGCGGCCTCTCCGACCGCCAAGCCCGCGCCCGCACGCTCGAGCTCCTCACCCTCGTGGGCATCCGCGACGCGGAAAGCCGCCTCGACGCCTATCCGCACCAGCTCTCCGGCGGCCAGCGCCAGCGCGTGATGATCGCCATGGCGCTCGCCAACGAACCCGACCTCTTCATCGCCGACGAGCCGACGACCGCGCTCGACGTGACGGTGCAGGCGCAGATCCTCAAACTGCTCGCCGAGCTGAAGAGCAGGCTCAACATGTCGATGCTGTTCATCACGCACGATCTCGGCATCGTGCGAAAGGTGGCCGACCGCGTCTGCGTGATGCTCAAAGGCAAGATCGTCGAGCAGGGCACGATTGCGGAAGTGTTCGGCAACCCGCAGCATCCCTACACGCAGAGGCTCCTGGCGGCCGAACCGAAAGGCCGCGCCAACCCGGTTCCGAACGACGCTCCGGTCATCGTCGAAGCCGGGCCGATCAAGGTCTGGTTCCCGATCAAGCGCGGCTTCTTCCAGAAGACCGTCGGTCACGTGAAAGCGGTCGACGGCGTATCCGTGCGGGTGCGCCGGGGCGAGACCGTCGGGGTGGTGGGCGAATCCGGCTCGGGCAAGACCACGCTCGGCCTCGCCATCCTGCGTCTCGTGCAGTCGGAAGGTCCGATCGTCTTCCTCGGCAACCGCATCGACGGCATGCGCGGAACGGCGATCCGCCCGATGCGCAAGGACCTGCAGGTGGTGTTCCAGGACCCCTACGGCTCCCTGTCGCCGCGGATGTCCGTGGCCGAGATCGTCGAGGAGGGCCTGCTCGTCCAGGACAAGGGGCTCTCCTACGCCCAGCGCCGCGAGATCGTCGCCAAGGCGCTTCAGGATGTCGGCCTCGACCCGTCGACCATGGACCGCTATCCGCACGAGTTCTCCGGCGGCCAGCGCCAGCGCATCGCCATCGCGCGCGCCATGGCGCTCGAACCGCAATTCATCATGCTCGACGAGCCGACCTCGGCCCTCGACATGTCCGTGCAGGCGCAGATCGTGGAGTTGCTGCGCGACCTCCAGAAGCGGCGCAATCTTGCCTACATGTTCATCAGCCACGATCTCAAGGTGGTGCGGGCGCTCGCGAACCATGTGGTGGTGATGCAGAACGGCAGGATCGTCGAGGAAGGATCGGCCGAGAGCATCTTCGCCGCGCCCCGCACCGATTACACCAAGGCGCTCTTCGCCGCCGCCTTCAATCTGGAGACGGCCGCCTCGAACGCCGTTCGAGAATAGGATTCAAACGTTCTCCGTCATGCATGCGCACCACCATTCAGGCGGCCATCATCACGGGCATTCCCATGCCCCTCAGGCCGGCCATGGACGCGCCTTCGCGATCGGGATCGCGCTCAACCTCGCCTTCGTGGCCATCGAGGCGGGCTACGGCTTCTGGGCCGATTCCATGGCCCTGCTCTCCGATGCCGGCCACAACCTGAGCGACGTGCTCGGCCTCGCCATCGCCTGGGGGGCGGCCCTGCTCGCACGTCGCGCGCCCACGGAGCGCTTCACCTACGGGCTGCGCTCGAGCTCCATCCTGGCCGCCCTGTTCAACGCGCTCCTCCTGCTGGTCGCGGTGGGCGGCATCGTGTGGGAATCCATCCAGAGGCTCATCGCGCCGACGCCGGTCGCGGCGGGCGCCATGATGATCGTGGCCGGAATCGGCATCGTGGTGAACGGGTTCACGGCCTTTCTCTTCATGGGCGGCCAGCACGACTTGAACATCCGCGGCGCATTCCTGCACATGGTGGCGGACGCGGCCGTGTCCCTCGGGGTCGTTCTCGGCGGCCTCGCGATCCTCTGGACCGGCGCCGACTGGATCGACCCGGCGCTCAGCCTCGTCATCGCGGCCGTCATCGTCTGGGGCACCTGGGGATTGCTGAAGCAGTCCCTGGCGCTGTCCCTTCACGGCGTGCCGCGCGGGATCGCCGTGCCCGATGTCCGGAATGCCCTGGAGGCCATGCCCGGGGTCGCCCGGGTCCATCACCTCCATGTCTGGGCGGTGAGCACCACCGAGACGGCGATGACGGCCCATCTCGTCATGCCCGGCGGGCACCCGGGCGACCGGTTCTTGGCCGAGGCGCAGCGGGAGCTGAAAGCCCATTTCGGCATCGGACATGCGACCCTGCAGATCGAGGTTCACCGGCCGGGCACCGACAATCACGGCCCGGAATGTCCGCTCGATGATCCTATCGAGGTCCATGGGGGGCACGATCATGAGGGGCACGATCATGGGGGGCACCCCCACCCTTAGAGAGCATCGCATCTTTCCCCGCGATGCCGTATCACTCGTGATTCTCGTGGCTTGAAGGACAGGACGACATGCCTCGCGCTCTTCTCATCGTGCTCGATTCGGTCGGTATCGGCGGAGCCGAGGATGCGGACGCCTATGGCGACGCCGGCGCCGACACGGTCGGGCACATCGCCGAGGCCTGCGCGGCCGGACGGGGCGACCAGGCCGGCCTGCGCGCGGGGCCGCTGCGGCTGCCGCACATGACGGCGCTCGGCCTCGGCCTCGCCTGCGAAGCCTCGACGGGGCGCATGCCGCCGAACCTCGCGCCCCAGGGCTCCCTCAAGGGTTCCTGGGGCTACGGCGTCGAGACCTCGAAGGGCAAGGACACGCCCTCGGGCCATTGGGAGATCGCGGGCGTTCCCGTCACCTTCGACTGGGGCTACTTCCCCGATACCGTCCCGACCTTCCCGGAGGAGCTGATCGCGGCGTTCATCGCGCGCGGCGCGCTACCGGGCATTCTCGGGAACAAGCACGCCTCCGGCACCGCCATCATCGACGAGTTCGGCGCCGAGCACATGCGCACCGGCAAGCCGATCTTCTACACCTCCGTCGACAGCGTGCTGCAGATCGCCGCCCACGAGGAAACCTTCGGGCTGGAGCGGCTCTACGAGCTCTGCCGGATCGGGCGCGAGCTCTGCGACCCCTACAAGATCGGCCGCGTGATCGCCCGGCCCTTCGTCGGATCGTCGGAAGCGGGCTTCAGGCGCACCGGCAACCGCAAGGACTTCGCCACGCCGCCGCCGGCCGACACCATCCTCGACACATTGACGAAGGCCGGGCGCCCGGTGGTCACGGTCGGCAAGATCGGCGACATCTTCGCCCATCGCGGCACCGGCCGGGAGGTCAAGCCCAACGGCAACGACGCCTGCCTGTCCGCCGCCATCGCGGCGATCAAGGACCTGCCGGACGGCGGCTTCGTCTTCGCCAACCTGGTCGATTTCGACAGCGAGTTCGGCCACCGCCGCGACATCCCGGGCTATGCCGCCGCCCTCGAGGCCTTCGACCGGCGCATCCCGGAGATCGAGGCCGCTCTCAAGGACGGCGACCTCGTGGTCATCACCGCCGACCACGGCAACGATCCCTCCTGGCGGGGCTCCGACCACACCCGCGAGCACGTGCCGATCCTGAGCTTCGGGACGGGCGTGCCCCAGGGCCCGATCGGCCGGCGGGAGAGCTTTGCCGATATCGGCGCGAGCGTGCTGGCCCATCTGGGCGTGCCGCGTGCCGGCAAAGGCACCCCATGGCTCTGATCCGGCGCGTCATGGCCGGCCCCGGACTCGATCCGGGATCGGTCCAGCCCATCCCGATCCGGTGAATCGCGGCGCTTCTCGCATCGGGATCACCGGCACGAGGCCGGTGACCACGGATGAACAGCGGCATCGGTCCTCGGGAAAGGCCAAGCTGCCGCACCTTCGCCTGCCGCCATTGACGGCACCGAAACTTTGGATCAGTCTGCCAAGGATCGTATGGAGGCTCTCCGACGATCGGTCGAGGGAGTCTTCCCGTTTTTGCGTGGAAGATCGTTCATGACCTCGCCTAACCGCTCGACCCATATCCGGCTCACCTCCCATCCCGAGCCGAACGCTGGCACCATCAAGCATCCGATCAAGTGGGGGGCGACAGATCCCCGGGAGCGCGGCCCGATCATCGGAACCGTGACCAATCCGGCCGACCGCAACGTGATCGGCGCCCATGGCGGCTCCTATTCGCTCTACCGGGCGCTCGCCATCTCGGCCCGGGCGCTCAATCCTCTGGCGCGGCCCGATCTTCACAACACGCACCCGACCGCCGAGATCGGCCCGCATCCGCAATGGTCGGAGCCGGGCCGGATCGTGTCCCTCGACCCCTGGGGCCATCTGGTCGGCGAGGTCTACAAGGACGAGATCGCCGGCGGGCTCGACATCCGCCCGAGCATCGCGGTCACCAAGGCGCGGCTCAACATGCCCGAGATCCTCGGCGCCATGGGGGCGAAGCGCCTCAAGGCCGACGGTGGCTTCCTGCACGAATCCGGCGACATCTCGGTCACGAAGATCGCGGTCGATCCGGTCTGGTACCTGCCCGGCATCGCGCAGCGCTTCGGCTGCTCCGAGGGCGAGTTGCGCCGCACCCTGTTCGAGCAGACCGGCGGCATGTTCCCGGAACTCGTCACCCGGCCCGACATGAGCGTGTTCCTGCCGCCCATCGGCAACATCACGGTCTACGTGGTCGGCGACGTGTCGCGCCTGAGCGACCCGAAGACCCGCATCGCCTGCCGGGTCCACGACGAATGCAACGGCTCGGACGTGTTCGGATCCGACATCTGCACCTGCCGGCCCTACCTCGTGCACGGCATCGAGGAATGCGTGCGGGAAGCGCAGGAGGGCGGCGTCGGCGTGATCGCCTATAACCGCAAGGAAGGCCGGGCACTCGGCGAGGTCACCAAGTTCCTCGTCTACAATGCCCGCAAGCGGCAGGAAGGCGGCGACCAGGCCTCCACCTATTTCGAACGCACGGAATGCGTGGCCGGCGTCCAGGATGCGCGCTTCCAGCAGCTGATGCCGGACGTTCTGCACTGGCTCGGCATTCGGCGCATCGACCGGCTCATGTCCATGTCGAACATGAAATACGACGCCATCACCGGATCGGGCATCGAGGTGGTCGAGCGCGTGCCGATCCCGGCCGAGCTGGTGCCGCCGGACGCGCAGGTGGAACTGGAGGCCAAGAAGGCCGCCGGCTATTACACGCCCGACGGCGCGCCGGATGCATCGGAACTCGAGCGCGTGAAGGGCCGCGATCTGGAGCGGTTCTGACGCCGGCATCTTAACCTTCTCGTCAAACGGTCGCGCGCCGGGATGCTGCGCGGCCGAAAGACTATGCTATCGCTCCCGACCCGAGAGCACCGGAGCCCTGCGTGACGGACCAGCCTGACCTGTCTTCAGAGACCAAAGCCGCCCGAAGCCTGCTGACCGCCGCCGCGGTGCGCGACCGCTCGCACCAGCTCCTGCGAGCCGGGCTCGAGGGACGCCTCGATCATTTCACGGTCGATCTCGGCCGGCTCGAACCCTGCGCCGACGAGGTCGTGGCGACGATCCGCGACGCCTACCCGTCCCTCGACATTCCCTTCCACGCCCGCTGGCGCCATTTCGCCGCCGGCGGCCACGAGCGCTGGGATGCGGTGATGCACGGCGCTCCCTGGGAAACCGCCGCCGACATGGCCCGCTCGGCCTTCGACCTCGCCATCGTGTCCGTCCTGCTCGACGCAGGCGCGGGCGCGCAATGGCGCTACGAGGAGGGCCGCACGGGCGAGACCTATATCCGTTCCGAAGGCCTCGCGGTGGCGAGCTTCGACCTGTTCGTGAGCGGTGCCTTCTCCAGCAGGCCGGAAGATCCGTTCCGCGTGGATGCGGACGTGCTGATGACCCTCACGGCCGAGGATCTGGCGGAAGGCTTCCAGGTCTCGGGTGACAATCCGCTGGTCGGGCTCGAAGGCCGCGCCGCCCTGCTCAACCGCCTGGGCCGCGTCGTCGCGACGAACCCGGACATCTTCGGGCAGGTCGACGATCCGAGGCCCGGCGGGCTGTTCGACGTGATCGCGGCGACCGCCGAGAACGACGAGATCAGGGCCACATCCATTCTCGAGGCGCTGCTCACCCATCTCGGACCGATCTGGCCGGGACGGATCAGCCTGGGCGGGATCGATCTCGGCGACACCTGGCGCCATCCCCTGGTGGAGGCGCCGGATGCCACGAACGGATTGATCCCGTTCCACAAGCTGTCCCAGTGGCTGTCCTATTCGCTGATCGAGCCGCTCGAATGGGCGAGCTTCACGGTCGTCGACATCGATGGCCTCACGGGCCTGCCCGAATACCGCAATGGCGGCCTCTTCCTCGACACGGGCGTGATCGCCCTGAAGGATCCGGCCGATGCCGACCGCTCCCACGCGGTGGATTCCAGGCTCGTGGTGGAATGGCGGGCCTTGACCGTCGCTCTTCTCGACCGCATTGCCGAACCCATCCGGGCGAAGCTAGGATTCGCCGCGGGAGATTTTCCCCTGGCCAAGGTGCTGGAAGGCGGCACCTGGGCGACGGGGCGGAGACTGGCGAAGGAGAAGCGCGGCGACGGCTCGCCCCCTCTCAGCGTGATCAGTGACGGGACAGTGTTTTAGATGAATCAGCAGACGACGATCAAAGAGGGAAAAAGCATGCAGGGCGTCACGGTGGTCGATCATCCGCTGGTTCAGCACAAGCTGACCCTGATGCGGGACAGGGAGCGCTCGACGAAGGGCTTCCGCCAGCTCCTCAACGAAATCGGCATGCTGCTCTGCTACGAGGTCACCCGAGACCTGCCCATGGAGCGCATCCAGATCGAGACGCCGCTCACCACCATGGAAGGCGCGCAGATCGCCGGCAAGAAGCTCGTTTTCGCCCCCATCCTGCGCGCGGGCGTCGGCTTCCTCGACGGCATGCTCACCCTGGTTCCCGCCGCCCGCGTCGCCCATATCGGCCTCTACCGTGATCCGGAATCGCTCCAGGCGGTGGAATACTACTTCAAGGCTCCCAGCGACCTCGCCGACCGCATGGTGCTGGTGCTCGACCCGATGCTGGCGACGGCCAACTCCGCGGTGGCGGCCATCGACCGGCTGAAGGAGCGCGGCGCCAAGGACCTGCGCTTCGTCTGCCTGCTCGCGGCGCCGGAGGGCATCGAGAAGCTGCGCGGCGCGCATCCGGACGTGCATATCTGGACCGCGTCCATCGACGAGCGGCTGAACGATCACGGCTACATCGTGCCGGGCCTCGGCGATGCCGGCGACCGGATGTACGGAACGCGCTAATCAAGGATCGTCCATCTTGCGCTTCATCGTCGCCGATTGGGGAACGACCCGCTTTCGTGGCTATCTGATCGAGGACGAGACCATTCTCGATCAGGTCTCGTCGAACGAGGGCGTCTCGGCCCTCCGACAAGGCCAGCACCGGGACGTGTTCCTGCGCCAGTGCGGGCATTGGCTGAAGGCCGAGCCGGATGCGCCGGTGCTGCTCGTCGGCATGGTGGGAAGCCGCGAGGGCTGGGTCGAGGCGCCTTATGCCACCTGCCCGGCCGGCCCGGCCGAGATCGCCCGGGCGCTCGTGCCGGTGGATCTGGAGAACGGCCGCCGGGGCTATATCATTCCCGGCCTGTTCTGCGAGCCCGCTCCCGGCGCCGCCGACGTGATGCGCGGCGAGGAGACGCTGGTCCTCGGCGCCGGAATCGAGAACGGGTTGATCTGCTCGGCGGGCACCCACCCGAAATGGATCGAGATGAGGGACGGGCGCATCGAGCGTTTCGCCACCTATATGACCGGCGAGATGTACGCTCTCCTGCGCGAGCACTCCATGATCGGTCGACCGGCCACCGCGCCGGAAGACCCGGCAGGCTTCGACATCGGCCTGGATGCCGCCGAGCGCAACAGCGGCGCGAACAGGGTCGGCCTGCTCCACCTCCTGTTCAGCGCCCGCGCCTCCGTGGTGTCGGGGCGGATGAACAGCAACCTCCTGGCGCCTTATCTCTCCGGTTTGCTGACCGGCGACGAGATCAACGGCGCGCTGGCGCAGTTCGGCCGCCCCGCCTCCGTGACGATCCTGGCCGCGCCGGAGCGCGCCGAGCTCTACGCCCACGCGCTCAAGCGGCACGGCATCGAGACGAGGACCAAGGACACGCAGCAGGCCCTCATCGCCGGCCTGGCCCGGATCGTGCGCCAGCACGCCCTGGGGTGACGCTTCCGATCGTCCCGGACAGGGATCCTGCCCCCTTGCGGCGGCATGAAGGGTGGAGGCCGCACGGTCGGAGCGATGTGCTTGCAGGATTCCCGGCCAATCGTTCCCCCGCGTCATCACCGGCCTTGCGCCGGTGATCCCGATGCGGAAAGGCGCCGAGCCCCAGCGGATCGGGATGGCCTGGGCAAGCCCGGCCATGACGGGACGGGTGTGACGGGCTGGTCTCACCCGGTTACGCCGCTCCCGTGCCTGGCGCTCACCCACGAAGGCGTCAGAAGCCCTCCGGGGTGACACGGGTCGCTTCCACACTTAAAACCTCATCCCAAACCATCGTTCTCAACGGTCCAGGTCGAACCTCATGCCCCATCCCCTCCTCGTCTCCGCAAATGACGCCTCGACGCCCATCTGGCTCGTGAGCGAACGGACCTGGCCGGAGATCGCCGGGCAGCTCCCGCCGATCGCTCGGGGTTTTGCGAAGGCGCAGGGCTTCGAGGGCAAGGCCGGGAGCCACTGCCTGCTCCCCAACACGGACGGCGGCCTCGCGGGCGTCGTCTTCGGCCTGAACGGCACGGATGCCAGGCACAGCGATCCGTTCCTCGTCGGCAAGCTCCCGACCCTTTTGCCCGACGGGGACTACCGCTTCGAGACCGACCCGCCGAACCCGACGCTCGCGACCCTCGCGTGGCTTCTGGGCAGCTACAGCTTCGACCGCTATCGCAAGCGCGGCGAGAAGTCGGTTCGCCTCGTGACGCCGAAGGGCGTCGAGGCCGACGAGATCTCGCACATCGCGGACGCGGTCTATGCCAGCCGTGACCTCGTCAATACGCCCACCAGCGATCTCGGCCCCGACGGAATCGAGGCGGCCGCACGGGAACTGGCCGAGCGGCACGGCGCCGCCTTCACCAGCATCGTGGGCGACGATCTTCTGGCGCGAAACTTCCCGATGATCCATGCGGTCGGCCGTGCCTCGATCACGCCGCCGCGCCTGATCGATTTCACCTGGGGCAAGGCCGATGCGCCGCGCGTCACCCTGGTGGGCAAGGGCGTCGCTTTCGATACCGGCGGTCTCGACATCAAGCCCGCCTCCTCGATGCTGCTCATGCGCAAGGACATGGGCGGTGCGGCCGCCACCCTCGCGCTCGCCTCGATGATCATGGATGCCGGGCTGCCCGTGCGCCTGCGCGTGCTGATTCCGGCGGTCGAGAACTCCATCTCCGGTAACGCGTTCCGGCCGGGAGACATTCTGCCGAGCCGCAAGGGCATCACGGTGGAGATCGGCAACACCGATGCGGAAGGCCGGCTCATCCTGGCCGATGCCCTGGCGCTCGCGGACGAGGAGAGCCCCGACCTCCTGGTCGATTTCGCCACCCTCACGGGGGCTGCCCGCGTGGCGCTGGGGCCCGAGCTGCCGCCCTTCTACACCGATGACGATGCGCTGGCCGCCGACATCGCCCGCCACGGCATGGCGGAGAACGATCCCGTATGGCGCATGCCGCTCTGGGCGCCCTACCAGAGCCAGCTCGATTCCAAGTTCGCCGACATGAACAACACCGGCGGGCCCATGGGCGGCTCCATCACGGCGGCCCTGTTCCTGCGGCGCTTCGTGTCGTCCGCGCAGGCGCACGTGCATTTCGACATCTTCGCCTGGAACAATTCCACCAGGCCCGCGCGGCCCGAAGGCGGCGAGGTTCAGGCGGCCCGCGCCATGTATGCTCTCCTGAAGGAGCGCTATGGCGTCTGACCGGATGGCAGAAATGCCTCGAACAGGGTAGAAGATGGCATGATCGTTCCGGAGCCGTCCCGATGAGTTTCGACCGCCGCATCACGCCCGTCCGCGCAGACCTGGCCGATGAACGCCTGCGCGGGCAGGTCGAGGCCGAACGTTTCACCACCGGGACGGTCAGGCGCATCGTCTCCCCGTTCTCGCCCCTGCACCGCCATCCCTCCCGCGAAGCGCCCGTCGACACGCAGGCGATCTTTGGGGAAAGCGTGACCGTCTACGACGAGCACGAGGGCTGGGCCTGGGTGCAACTCCATGGCGACGGCTATGTGGGCTATCTGTCGAGCGTTGCTCTAGGGGAAGCCAGAGACGCGCCAACCCACAGGGTCCGGGCGATCCGGACCTTCATCTACCCGGGCCCCAACCTGAAACTGCCTTTTCAGGACTACCTGACGCTGAACTCCACGGTGGCCGTGACGGAAACACAGGGCGATTACGCGCGGCTTGCCACCGGCGGCTGGGTCTTCGCCCCGCACCTGGACGGGCTCGACACGTTCGAAGACGATTACGTGAGCGTCGCCGAGCGCTTCCTGCACACGCCCTATCTCTGGGGCGGCAAGACGAGCCTCGGCATCGACTGCTCGGGACTGGCCCAGACCGTGCTGGCTGCCGCCGGCATCGAGGCTCCGCGCGACAGCGACATGCAGGAGCGCGCACTCGGGACGCCCGTCGCGGTGACACCGGGCCTCAGCGGCCTCCAGCGCGGCGATCTCGTGTTCTGGAAGGGCCATGTGGGGCTGATGATGGACGCCACGAACGTCATCCACGCCACCGGCCACAGCATGACCGTGATGATCGAGCCGCTCGCGGTCGCCGAGGAGCGTATCCGCCGGACGAGCTACGGGCCGATCAGCTCGATCAAGCGGCTCGGCTGAACTCTCGCAGCCGGGACTGTCCTCTCGGCGATTTCTCTCGTCATGGCCGGGCCTGTCTCGGCCATCCCGCTACGGAAAGGCGCGGCGCGACAACCAATCGGGATCACCGGCACAAGGCCGGTGATGACGTTGACGTCACGGGCCTTCATTGGAGCTGCTTCCACTCACGTGGAATCATCTCTCTTCGTTGCCGAGCCGCATTTTTTGACGGTGAACCGAATCCACTTCACCGAAAAATGCTCTAATAGCCCCGCGTCCGATCAACGACATTCTCGAACGCCTCCCCGGCCTCATGGCGGCGGATCTGCCGCGCGATGTAGCGCGCCGTCGCTTCCGGCTCGCTCGTCGCCGAGTTGTGCGGGGTGATCGTCACGCGCGGATGCGACCAGAGGGGTGATGCCTCCGGCAGGGGCTCCGTCTCGAACACGTCGAGGGTCGCCGCCATCAGCGTGCCGTCGTCGAGGCAGGAGAGGATGTCCGCCTCGACTTGCAGCTTGCCGCGCCCCGCATTGATCAGGATCGGGCCGCCGAGCCTGCCGTCGCGTGGGAGTTTCTCGAACAGGGAGCGATTGAGGATGCCCTTCGTGTCCGGCGTGAGCGGCATGAGCGCGATGAGGATGTCGGTTCGGTTCAGGAACGGGGTCAATCCCCCCTCGCCCGCATAGACCTCGAAGCCTTCGACGGCTTTCGGCGTGCGGCTCCAGCCGGCCACATCGAAGCCCATCATCGTCAGCTTGCGCGCGGAATCCTGCCCCAGCACCCCGAACCCCATGATGCCGACGCGCACGTCTCCGGCGATCGGCGGCGCCCGGTCGGGGTTCCAGCGCTTCGCCTTCTGGTCCTCGTCGAAGCGGCGCTGCTCGCGCAGGTGCATGAGGCAATGGAGCACCATGTACTCGCTCATGCGATGGGTGAGATCGTCCTGCGCCACGCGCACGATGGGCACGTCGGGCAGATTCGGATAGCTCATCAGGTGATCGACGCCCGCGCCCAGCGAGAAGATCGCCTCGAGGCTCGACAGGTTGGACAGGCTCCCGGGCTTCGGGCCCCAGGTCGCCACATAGCGGATGGCGCTCCTGTCGAAATCCTCGCCCAGCACGGCGATGTCCCGATCCGGCAGGTGGCGCCGGAAGCGCTCGACCCAGGGCTGCGTCTCCCAGGTGACGGCGACAAGAAGGCTCATGCGCTCGCTCCGATCCGGTCGAGAATCGTGGGACCGGGGGCAGCCTTGCCCTCGCCGATCACGTAGGCGGCGCGCACCGCCCGCGCGGCCGCGTCTGCCGCTGCTTCGGTGCGGGCATGCACGATAGCGATCGGGCGATGGGCGTCGACCGTCTCGCCGATGGCCGCGAGGTAAGTGAGGCCCACTGCGTGATCGATCGGATCCTGCGGACGGGTGCGGCCTCCGCCGAGGGCCACGACGGCGACGCCGATGCCGCGCGCGGCCACCTTCTGCACGACTCCGGCATGCTCGGCGTGGATGTCACGAACGACCGGCGCAGCCTGCAGATGGCTCTTGTGCCTTTCCAGGAAATCGCCAGGACCGCCGAGAGCGACCACCATGCGCTGGAACACTTCTGCCGCTTTCCCGGACGAGATCGCGCGTTCGATCCTGTCGCGCGCCTCCTCGATGGTGGCGGCAAGCTTGCCGAGCAGCAGCATCTCGGCGGAGAGTTCCACCGTCACCTCGTGGAAGCGCTTCTCGCGGCGCCGTCCCGTCAGGTAATCGACCGCATAGGCCATCTCCACCGCATTGCCGGCCGCAGAAGCCAGCGACTCGTTCATGTCGGTGAGAAGCGCGCTTGTGGGAAGGCCCGCCCCATTGGCCACGAGCACGAGGCTCTCGGCGAGCTTGCGCGCATCCTCGGCATTGTCCATGAAGGCGCCGGTGCCGAACTTCACGTCCATCACGAGGCCCTGGAGCCCCGCCGCCAGCTTCTTCGAGAGGATCGACGCGGTGATGAGATCGATCGACTCGACCGTCGCGGTCACGTCACGGATGGCGTAGAGGCGCTTGTCGGCCGGCGCGAGATCGGCCGTCTGGCCGATGATGGCGCAGCCGACCTCCCGCGTGACGCGCCTGAACGTGTCGATATCGGGCTGCGTGACATAGCCCGGGATGGAGTCGAACTTGTCGAGGGTGCCGCCCGTGTGGCCGAGGCCGCGTCCGGAAATCATCGGCACATAGCCGCCGCAGGCCGCGACCGCGGGACCGAGCGCGAGGCTCACCGTGTCGCCGACGCCTCCCGTCGAATGCTTGTCGAGAACCGGGCCCGGCAGATCCCAGGTGAGCACCGTGCCCGAATGCATCATCGCGCGCGTCAGGGCCACGCGCTCCGGCACGGACAGCCCCTGAAAGAAGATCGCCATGGCGAAGGACGCCGCCTGCCCTTCGGTGACGCGGCCTGCCGTGAGGCCCTCGATGAAGTGCTCGATGTGCTCGGGATCGAGCGTGCCGCCGTCGCGCTTGTGGCGGATGATTTCCTGGGGCAGAAGCGTCATGTCAGTAGGTTCCGGTGGCCGCCGTGCCGGCCCGTCCTTCGATGGCGGCGATGAGCGCGTCGTAGACGCTGCTCGCGCCGATGCGGAATGTCCGCGGCGTCGCCCAGCCCGGGCCCATGACGCGGTCGGCGAGGTCGAGATAGATCTTCGCGTCCGCAACCGTGCGGATGCCCCCGGAGGGCTTGAGCCCGACGGACCGGCCTGACGCCCTGATCGCATTGAGCATGATCTCGGCGGCCTCGGGCGTCGCCGAAACAGGCGTCTTGCCGGTCGACGTCTTGATGAAGTCCGCTCCCGCCGCGATGGCGATGCGGCTTGCGGTCTCGATCAGGTGCGGATCCTTCAGCTCGCCCGTTTCAAGGATCACCTTCAGCAGGCGTCCCTGATCGACGAGATCGCGCACCGCCTCCACCATCTCGGTCGCCACGGCCAAGTCACCGCGGCGCACGGCACCGTAAGGCAGCACGAGGTCGATCTCGTTGGCGCCGTCGGAAAGGGCTTCCTGCGTATCGTCGGTGACGCGGCTCACGTCCTCGCCTCCGGCGGGGAAATTCACCACCGTGGCGATGCGCACGGGCGATCCCCGCAGGTTTTCCTGCGAACGCTTCACGAATTGCGGCCACACGCAGACGGCCGCCACCGGCCCATGCGGATCAACCGCCCTCTTGCAGAGCGCGTCGATGGCCTGATCGGTGCAGGTCTCCGTCAGGTCGGTGAGATCGAGACTGCGCAGGGCGCGGCTTGCGATGGTCGCATCAGACATGGGGCAGCTCCGCAACGAAGGACCGGATGAGACGCTTGAACTTCTCTGACGCTTCCGCCGCCGTATCCTTGGTTTCCTGATGGGAGGGCGAAGCGCCTTCGATGCCGGCGGCAAGGTTCGTGACGACCGAGACGGCCGCGGCCTTCAGGCCGTGATAGCGGGCGAGGATCACCTCCGGCACCGTCGACATGCCGACCAGGTCACCGCCGAGGATCTGCACCATCCTGATTTCGGCCGGGGTCTCGAAGCTCGGGCCGGAGAGCCACGCATAGACGCCTTCGGGCAGGTCGATGCCGCTCTTACGCGCGGCGCGCTGCAGGATCTGGCGCAGGTCCGAGTCGTAGGCGTTGGTGAGCGAGACGAAGCGGCCCTCGGAGTGATCCCGCAGGAGCGGATTGCCGCCCGAGAGGTTCAGGTGATCGCTGATCGCCACGAGGCTTCCGGGACGAATATCGGGGCGCACCGATCCTGCGGCATTGGTGGCCACGAAAACCGGAATGCCAAGCTCCTTCACGAGGGCGACCGGAATGCGCATCGCCCCTGCATCGCCCGTTTCGTAGTAATGAGCGCGGCCCTGGAACAGGAGCACCCGCTTGCCTTCGAGGGATCCGGTCACGAGCTTGCCGGCATGGCCGGAAACCCCGCTTCCCGGAAAATGCGGGATCTCAGCGTATGGGAGGCTGACCGCATCGCTCAGCTCGTCGACGAGGGTTCCGAGCCCCGTGCCGAGCACGAATGCCGCGTCGAAATGGCCGTCGAAGCCACGGGCACGGACAAATTCGGCCGCTTCCTGAATCATCTGGTGCATCGTCATCGTTTCAGGCCTGAACGGCAGGCCATCCTTTCATCGTCGCAAAAGGCTTCGGATCCGATCTAGCGATCCGTCAAATTGTCGGGCCCGAAGGAAAAGGGCAACAGCTCGTCGAGCGTGAAGCGCTTCCGGATTCCCTCGGGACCGGCAATGTGAATGGGCGTGTCGGGCGCGGCGAACTCGCGGATGCGCTGGCGGCAGCCGCCGCAGGGCGTGACGAGGTGCTCGCCCTCCCCCATCACCACGATTTCGGCGATGCGGCCTTCCCCGGCCGCGATCATCGCCGAGATGGCTCCGGCTTCCGCGCAGGAGCCGACCGGATAGGCTGCGTTCTCCACGTTGCATCCGGTGAAGACCCGACCTCCGGGCGTGGCGATCGCAGCCCCGACCTTGAAGCGCGAATAGGGCGCATAGGCCCTGGCCTGAATCGCCTTGGCGGCCTCGAACAGAGTGTCCAGCGATGCCATGGTCAGCGCTCCTTCACATAAGGCACGCCCGCGGCCCGGGGCGGGATCGCCTTGCCGATGACGCCGGCGAGCAGGATGACGGTCATGAGATAGGGCAGCGCCTGGATCGCCTGGACCGGAACCTCGCCGATGCCGGGCAGCGAGATTCCCTGCAGGCGGATCGCGATGGCATCGAGCAGCCCGAACAGGAAGCACGCACCGAGCGCCGGCCAGGCCCGCCACTTGGCGAAAATCAGGGCCGCGAGCGCAATGAAGCCCTTGCCGGCCGTCATGTTGGGCAGGAAGCCCGCCGATTGGCCGACCGAGAGATAGGTTCCGCCGATGCCGCAGAGGACGCCGCCGATGATCACGGCGGTATAGCGCAGGCCGGTCACCGAGATGCCCGCCGTATCGACCGCGGCCGGGTTCTCGCCGACCGCGCGCAGGCGAAGACCGAAGCGGGTCCGCCCCAGCACGAACCAGGTGAGCGGCACGGCCAGCAGCACGATGTAGACCAGGGCCGAATGGCCGAAGATCGCATCGCCGAACCGCTGCACGCCCTCGAGCGGCGGCGTACGCCCGCCCTGGCCGTACCAGGCATTGCCCACGATGGCCGTCAGCCCTGCGGCCAGCATGTTGATGGCGACGCCGGAGACGATCTGGTTGCCGCGCTGGCTGATGGAGGCGAAGCCGTGGATGAGACCGAAGACCACCGATGCGCCGATCCCGGCGACAAGCCCGATCCAGGCAGACCCGAAGGCATAGGCTGCCGCCGCCGCGGCAAAAGCCGCCACCAGCATCTTGCCCTCGAGGCCGATATCCACCACGCCGGAGCGTTCGGACCAGAGCCCGGCCAGGCACGCGGCGAGAAGCGGGATCGAGAGCCGCAGGGCCGAGTCGAAGACCGTGACGAGAGAGCTGAGATCCATGGCTCAGGCCCTCGCCAGCTTCTGGCGCGTGAACAGATGCGCCACGGCGCGCCGGAAGAGCCCGTCGAGGGCGCCCGCGAACAGGATGATGATGCCGCCGATCACCACCACCATGTCGCGGGTGATGGCCGGCTGCTCGAAGGCCAGTTCGGCGCCGCCCTGGTAGAGAATGCCGAAGAGGAGCGAGGCCAGGATGATGCCGACGGGATGCGCCCGCCCCATGAGGGCCACGGCGATGCCGACGAAGCCGTAGCCGGAGGTGAATTCCAGCAGCAGGCGATGCTGATAGCCCATGAGCTCGTTGACCGCGAGGCCTCCCGCCAGCGCACCGGAGATGACCATCGCGACGATGATGATGCGCGCGGGCGAGATGCCCGCATAGACGGCCGCCGTCGGGTTCGATCCGACGACGCGGATCGCGTAGCCCAGGCGCGAGCGGTAGATGAGGAGCCAGACGAAGTAGGACGCGGCCAGGGCGACCACGAGCGTCAGATTGAGCTGCGAGGCCGGGATCTCGATGCCGAACGCGGCGAAGACGTCGTGCATGAACGGAATATAGGACTGTTCAGGGAAGGCGCGGGTTTCCGGGTTCATGGATTGCGGCTCGCGCAGCACGTTCACCAGGAGGTAGACGATGAGCACGCTGGCCAGCCAGTTGAACATGATCGTCGTGATGACGATGTGGCTGCCGCGCTTCGCCTGGAGATAGCCGGGAACGGCCGCCCAGGCCGCCCCGAAGGCCGCGGCCCCGAGAATGCCGAGCGGGATGAGCAGGAAGCCCGGCAGAAAGGTCAGGTTGTTGAGCACGAGCGCGATGCCCAGACCCGCCAGGGTCGCCTGCCCTTCGCCGCCGATGTTGAAAAGCCCGGCATGGTAGGCCACCGCGACCGCCAGTCCGACGAAGATGAAATCGGTCATGTAGAACAGGGTGAAGCCGAGCCCCTCCCCGGTGCCGAGGCTGCCCTGGATGAGATAGCGGGTGGCCGAGAGCGGGTTCTCGCCGATGCCGAGCACGACGAGGCCGGCGACGAGGAAAGCCGCCACCACGGAGATGGCGGGCACGAGAACCGTGTCGGCCCATTTGGGCAGGTCGAGTGGAGCGCTCACGTCTGACTATCCGGCAGGAACAGGTGCCCCTGCTCATCGAGAGGAAAGAACGGGTTCCAGGCGATTTCCCAGAGGTGCCCGTCGGGATCGGCGACATAGCCCGAATAACCGCCCCAGAACACGTCCTGCAACGGCTTGATGGGCGTCGCGCCCGCCTTCACGGCAAGGGCGAAGACCTCGTCGGCCTCTTGCCTGGAATGCGCGTTGTAGGCGAGCGTGATGGCGGCAAAGCCCGTGGGCTTGTCCTCGACATGGGCGTCTTCGGCGAGCGCAGCGCGTCCGAACAAAGCCAGCGCCAACCCATTCGCCTGGAAAAAGACAACGGTGGGCTGACTGGCGTTCGAAGCCGTCCAGCCCCAGGACTCATAGAATGCGCGGGACTTCGCGAGATCGGAGACGCCGAGCGTGACGAGGGTCAGCCGTGGTTGCATCACGCCGCCTCGTCCGTCACGCCGGCCATGAGCAGGCCGAGCTCCTGCTCGTTCGTCTCGGAGGCCCGGCGCTCGCCGGTGATCCTGCCGCCGCACATGGTGAGGATGCGGTCGGACAGATTCATGATCTCGTCGAGTTCCACGGACACGAGGAGGATGGCGACGCCCGCGTCGCGCAGGCCGATGAGGCGCCGGTGGATGAACTCGATGGCCCCGATGTCGACGCCGCGGGTCGGCTGGCCGACGAGCAGCACCTTCGGGTTACGCTCGATCTCGCGCGCCAGCACGATCTTCTGCTGGTTGCCGCCGGAAAATTTCGAGGATTTCAGCCGCGGGGCCGGCGGGCGCACGTCGTACTGCTCCATCTTCTTCGCCAGATCCGCGATCAGGCGGTCATGGTCGAGGATCGGCCCGCGGCCGAGATGGGGCTCGTCGCTGAAGCCCAGGATGGCGCTCTCGAAAGCCGGGAAGGCCGGGACGAGGCCCATGCGCAGCCGGTCCTCGGGCACGTGCAGCAATCCGAGCTGGCGCATGCGGTGGGGATTGTGCTCCGAGGCCGGAATGTCCCGTCCCTCGAGCCGGACCGAGCCGAACGCGGGATGGCGCATGCCGGCGATCGCTTCCATCAGCTCGCTCTGGCCGTTGCCGGCCACGCCCGCGACGCCGACGATCTCCCCCGCGCGCACGGCGAAGGTCGCGTTGGCCACCCGCACCACGCCGCGGGAATCGACGACCGAGAGGTCCTTGACCTCGAGCAGCGGCGCACCGGGCGTCTTGTCCGCCTTCTCGACGCGCAGGAGCACGCGACGACCGACCATCAGCTCGGCCAGCTCCGGGGGCGAGGTGTCGGCCGTCTCGACGCTCGCGACCATCTCGCCGCGCCGCATGACCGAGACCCGATCGGTGATCGCCATGATCTCGCGCAGCTTGTGCGTGATGAGGATGACGGTCTTGCCCTGCTCCTTGAGGGAGCGGAGCAGGACGAACAGCGCATCGGCCTCGGCCGGCGTCAGCACGGCGGTGGGCTCGTCGAGGATCAGGATATCGGCTCCGCGATAGAGGGCCTTCAGGATCTCCACGCGCTGCTGCAGGCCGACCGAGAGGTCGCCGACGGTCGCGTCCACGTCGATCTCGAGGCCGTAATCCCTGGCGAGCCGCGCGAGCTCGGCGCGGGCCCTGGCCTCGCCTGCGCGCAGCATGGCGCCGCCTTCGGCGCCGAGCATCACGTTGTCGACGACGCTCAGGGGCTCCACCAGCATGAAATGCTGGTGGACCATGCCGATTCCGGCATGAATGGCGTCGTTCGGCGTGCGGATGGAAATTCTCTTGCCGTTTACGTGGATCTCCCCGGTATCGGCCTCGTAGAAGCCGTACAGGATCGACATCAGGGTCGATTTGCCCGCGCCGTTCTCGCCGACGATGCCGTGGATCGTGCCGCGCTCCACGCGCAGGTTCACGTCCCGGTTGGCGTGAACGGCGCCGAAGCTCTTGTTGATGGCAATGAGTTCAATGGCTGGTGACATCGGCCTCGATTGATCTGCCGGCAATGGGGACATGAATGCCGGATCTTATCGGAAAAACAGAACCCGGTCGAAAAAGATTCGGCCGCAGGCCTTTGCGGGCCTGCGGCCGAAACGAGGTTCATCTTACATCGGGCACTTGGAGTCCGACATGTAGTCGTGCACCTTGATGGCGCCGGACTTGATGTCGGCGGCGGCCTTGTCGGCGGCGGCCTTCATGTCGGCGGTGATCAGCGACTTGTTGTTGTCGTCGAGCGCCCAGGCGACGCCGTCCTCGGCCAGACCCAGAACTGCCACGCCGGCCTTGAACGCGCCCTGCTTGGCCTGATCGAAGGCGTTGTAGGTCGCCACGTCCACGCGCTTGACCATGGAGGTCAGGATCTTGCCCGGATGCAGGCCGTTCTGGTTCGAGTCCACGCCGATGCCGAGCTTGCCCGCGTCGGCGGTGGCGCGCAGGACACCCACCCCGGTGCCGCCGGCCGCGTGATAGATCACGTCGGCGCCGCGATCGATCTGGCTCTTGGCGAGCTCGCCGCCCTTCACGGGATCGTTCCAGGCCGCCCCCGTGGTGCCGGTCATGTTCTGGAACACCTCGCCGTCCTTCTTGGCGTATTTCACGCCCTGGACGTAGCCGCAGGCGAACTTGCGGATGAGCGGAATGTCCATGCCGCCCACGAAGCCGACCTTGCCCGACTTGGACGCCTGAGCGGCCAGGAGCCCGACCAGGAACGAGCCCTCGTGCTCCTTGAACACGATGGACTGCACGTTGGGCTTCTCGACCACGGCATCGATGATGGCGAACTGGGTCTTCGGGAACTCCTCGGCGACCTTCTTCAGCGCGGTCTCCTGGGAGAAGCCGACGGCCACGATGGGCGAGAAGCCGTCACGGGCGAAGCGGCGCAGGGCCTGCTCGCGCTGAGCGTCGTTCTGCGGCTCGAAATCGCGGTAGTCGGTGCCCGTGTCCTTCTTGAACTTCTCGGCGCCCGTGTGAACGCCCTCGTTGAAGGATTTGTCGAACTTGCCGCCCAGATCGTAGACGACGGCGGGCTTGAAGGCGGCCTGCTGCGCGAAGGCAGCCGAGGCGGAAAAGGCGAGCCCCGCGAGCGCGAGGCCGAACTTGGTAACTGTCATCGGCTTTGTTCCCTGTTAGACGCCGGCTTTCTGCCGGTTGCCCCCTGACGATGGCACGGCAAGGGTCACGACGCCAAGGCCCCTGTCAAGGCGGCATGTGACTTCCTTCAAGGAATAGTTGATAGCTAAACCGATTCCCGTAAGGTCATGACATGGCTCTCGCATCGGACGAAATCGACCGCTATGCCCGACACCTCGTCCTGCGCGACGTGGGCGGGCCAGGCCAGCTGAAGCTGAAGGCCGCTCGCGTGCTCGTGATCGGGGCCGGCGGCCTGGGGGCGCCCCTGCTCCAGTACCTCGCCGCGGCCGGAATCGGCACCATCGGGGTCGTGGACGACGACGTGGTGAGCCTGTCAAACCTGCAGCGGCAGGTGATCCATGGCACGCCGGATCTCGGCCGCCCCAAGGTGGAGAGCGCCGTCGGGGCGATTGAACGGCTCAACCCGCATGTGAGGGTCGAGCCTCACCCCGTCCGTCTGACGGGGGAGAACGCGCGGGATCTCATCCGCCGCTACGACATCGTGGCCGACGGGTCGGACAATTTCGACACCCGCTACGCGGTGTCCGACGCATGCTTTTTCGAGAAGAAGCCCCTGGTGACGGCGGCGCTCGGGCAGTTCGACGGGTCGCTCACCACGATCCGGGCCCATGAGACCGGCCAGGACGGCAAGCCGAACCCCACCTATCGCTGTCTCTTCCCCTCCCCGCCTCCGGCCGGCGCCATTCCGACCTGCGCGGAAGCCGGAGTTCTCGGGGCTCTCGCCGGAGTGATGGGCAGCCTGATGGCCATGGAGGTGATCCGCGAGATCGTCGGCTTCGGCGACAGCCTCGTCGGGCGCCTGCTGATGGTCGATGCGCGCGCGATGCGGTTCGACGCCGTTCGCTATGCATGGGACGAGGCGAACCCGCTGAGCGGAACGGAACGCCCGGACACGGCCTGAGCCGCGTCCGGGCGGATCTTTTCTTACCCGCGCAGCACTGCGCCGGTCTTCTTGGACACCTCGCCGACGATCTTGGCCGACACGGCCTCGATCTCCACGTCGGTGAGCGTCTTCTCGGTGGGCTGAAGGGTGACCGCGATGGCGACGGACTTCTTGTCCGGATCGATGCCGGTGCCCTCGTAGATGTCGAACACGTCGACGCCCACGATCAGCTGGCGCTCGGCTCCCTGCGCGGCTTTCACGATGTCGCCCGCGGCCACGTTGCGGCCGACCACGAAGGCGAAGTCGCGGGTGAGAGGCTGGAAATCGGGCAGGCTCAGCTTCGGCTTCATCTTGGTCGGCTTGGCCTTGGGCGGCGGCAGCGCGTTGAGATTGAGCTCGAAGGCCACCAGCGGGCCCTTCAGGTCCAGCGCCTTCAGGATCTTCGGATGCACCTCGCCGAAGGCCCCGACCACGTTCTTGGGTCCGAACTGCAGCGTGGCCGAACGGCCCGGATGGAACCAGGCCGGACCACCGGCGACGATCTGGAGCCCCCCGGCAGGGATCCCCAACGCCGCGAGCAGAGCCAGCACGTCCGCCTTGGCGTCGAAAGCGTCGACGCTCTGCGCGCCGCCGTCCCAATGGCGGCCGACGCCCTCCGCCCGGGCCGTCCCGCGACGGACGGCTGCGGCCTTGATCGACTGGCCCTCCGGCTCGTCGGACGCGAAGGTCTGGCCGACCTCGAAGAGCGCCACGTCGCTAAAGCCCCGGTCCGCATTGCGCTGCGCCGCCTTCAGGAGCCCCGGCAGCAGGCTCGGACGCATGTCGGAGAGCTCGGCCGCGATCGGGTTGGCGAGCGCCAGCCGGCCGTCGCCGCCGCCGAACAGCTCCGCCTCGCTCCTGGCAATGAACGACCAGGTCACGGCCTCCACCAGCCCCCGTACGGCCAAGGCCCGGCGGGCGAGCCGCGTGCGCTTCTGGATGAGGGTCAGGATGGGCTTGGCGACCGTGTCCTCCAGGCGCGGGAGGGGCTTCGATTCGATGCGGTCGAGGCCGGCGATGCGGATGACCTCCTCGACGAGATCCGCCTTGCCCTCGATATCCGGGCGCCAGGACGGCGCCGTCACGCTGACGCGCTCTCCCGAACCCTGAACGGCGAAGCCGAGCTTCGTGAGGATCTGCTCGGACTCGGCAGGCTTGACGTCGAGCCCCGACAGGCGCGGGACCTCGCTCCATGGGAAATCGATCACGCGCTTGTTCTCGGGCACCTGTCCGGCCACCATGGCCTCGCTCGCTTCGCCGCCGCACAGGTCGATGACGAGCCTGGTGGCGAGATCGAGGCCCGGCACCGTGAAGGCCGGATCGACCCCGCGCTCGAAGCGGTAGCGCGCATCGGTGATGATGCCGAGCTTGCGGCCGGTCTGCGCGATGTTGAGCGGGTCCCAGAGAGCCGATTCGATCAGCACCTCGGTCGTATTCTCGTCGCAGCCCGAATGCTCGCCGCCCATGATGCCGCCGATGGACTCGACGCCGTTCTCGTCGGCGATCACCACGACGCCGGGGTCGAGCCTGTAGGTGCGGGTGTCGAGGGCCAGCACCTCCTCGCCGTCCCTGGCCCGGCGGACGGTCAGGTTGCCCTTCACCTTCCTGGCGTCGAACACATGGAGCGGACGGCCCCGATCGAAGGTCATGTAGTTGGTGATGTCGACGAGCGCGTTGATCGGACGGAGGCCGATGGAGAGCAGGCGACGCTGCATCCAGTCCGGCGACGGGCCGTTCTTCACGCCACGCACGAGGCGGAGCGCGAAGGCCGGGCAGAGCGTCTCGTCCTCGATCGTCACGGAGACCGGGCAGGGCCCCCTGCCCTCGACGGGCGCGACGGCATCGGACTTGAGCGTCCCGAGACCGGCCGCCGCCAAGTCCCGGGCGATGCCGTGGATCGACGTGCAGTCGGGGCGGTTCGGCGTGAGATTGATCTCGATCACCGGGTCGTCGAGGCCCGCATAGGCCGCATAGGGCTGACCGACCGGGGCATCCTCGGGCAGATCTATGATGCCGTCGTGGTCGTCCGAGATCTCGAGCTCCGATCCCGAGCACAGCATGCCGGCGCTCTCGACGCCCCGGATGGTGCCGACGCCGAGCGTGATGTTCTTGCCCGGAATGTAGGTGCCGGGCGGCGCGAACACGCTCTTCATGCCGGTGCGGGCGTTCGGGGCGCCGCAGACCACCTGGATCGGGGCGCCCGCGCCGGTATCGACCATGCACACCCGCAGGCGATCGGCGTTCGGGTGCTGCTCGGCGGAGATCACATAGGCCACCGTGTAGGGCGCCAGGGACTTCGCCTTGTCCTCGACCCCTTCGACCTCGAGGCCGATGCGGGTGAGCGTCTCGACGATCTCGTCGAGGGAGGCTGTGGTCTCGAGATGATCCTTCAGCCAGGAGAGGGTGAATTTCATGGGTGCTCTCCGCTTAGGAAGTCAGGCCGCTGACCAGCGACGGAATGTCGAGCGGGCGGAAGCCGTAATGGTTCAGCCAGCGCACATCGGCCTCGAAGAAGGGGCGCAGGTCCGGCATGCCGTATTTGAGCATGGCGATGCGGTCGATCCCCATGCCCCAGGCGAAGCCCTGATACTCGTCCGGATCGAGCCCGCAATTGCGGAGCACGTTCGGATGGACCATGCCGCAGCCGAGGATCTCGAGCCAGTCCGTGCCTTCGCCGAAGCGGATTTCGCCGCCCTTGCGCGAGCACTGGATGTCGACCTCGGCGGAGGGTTCCGTGAAGGGGAAGAAGGACGGGCGGAACCGCATCTTCACCTGCTCGACCTCGAAGAAGGCCTTGCAGAACTCTTCCAGGATCCACTTCATGTGCGCGATGTTGGCCTGCTTGTCGATGACGAGGCCTTCCACCTGGTGGAACATCGGCGTGTGGGTCTGATCCGAGTCGTGGCGATAGGTCCGGCCCGGGATGATCACCCGGATCGGCGGCTTCTGCGAGGTCATGGTGCGGATCTGGACCGGCGAGGTGTGCGTGCGCAGCACCTTGCGCTCGCCCTTCTCGTCTGGGGCGAGGAAGAAGGTGTCGTGCATCTCGCGGGCCGGATGCCCCTCGGGGAAGTTGAGCGCCGTGAAGTTGAGGTAATCCGTCTCGATGTCCGGCCCCTCGGCCACGGAGAAGCCCATATCGGCGAAGATCGCGGTCAGTTCCTCGATCACCTGGCTGATCGGATGGACGCGCCCGCGAATCTCGGGAGCTTCCGGGACCGGCAGCGTCACGTCGATGCGCTCGGCGGCAAGGCGCGCTTCGAGCGCGGCCTCGGCGAGGGTTTCCTTCTTGGCGACAATGGCGCCCTGAACCTTGTCGCGCAGGCCGTTGATGAGCGGTCCGTGTTCCTTGCGCTCCTCCGGCGTCATGGCGCCGAGGGTTTTCAGCAGTTCGGAGACGGAGCCCTTCTTGCCGAGCGCGGACACGCGCACGGTTTCCAGGGCCGCTTCGTCGCCGGCGGCATCGACCTGGGAAAGCAGGTCTCGTTCGAGTTGATTGAGGTCAGTCATCGGTCCCTTGCCAGATGCAAGCGCTTTGAGTGAGGCGCGGCGCGGGAACCGTCAAGTCTTCCGAGCCGCGTGGTGGCGACCGACAGCCCTTTGGCCGTCAGCGCGAATGGTCTCGGAGAAGGGGGAGTCAGGCGGTGCGGCTGAAGGATCAGCCGCACCGAAGCTGGTCTATCCGACCGTTAGGCGGCCTGCTGCGGCAGGGCGGCCTTGGCGGCGTCCACATAGGCGGCGAAAGCCGCCGGCTCGTGGATGGCCATTTCGGACAGGACCTTGCGATCGACCTCGATCCCAGCCTTGCCGAGACCGTCGATAAATCGGGAATAGGTCAAGCCATGCGTGCGGACGGCAGCGTTGAGGCGCTGGATCCAGAGAGCGCGGAAGGTGCGCTTCTTGTTGCGACGGTCGCGAGTGGCATATTGCATGCTCTTCTCGACCGCCTGCTTGGCGATGCGGATGGTGTTCTTGCGGCGGCCGTAGAAACCCTTGGCGGCCTTGAAAACCTTCTTGTGCTTGGCGTGGGCGGTAACGCCCCGTTTGACGCGGGCCATGGAAAAACTCCTTCAAAATCCGGGATGTGGGGGAAGAACCGCCTTAGCCGTTCGGCAGGAAGTACTTCTTCACGTTGTAGGCATCGCCCTCGAACAGGGTGGTCGTGCCACGCAGGTTGCGGATCTGCTTGTTCGACCGCTTGATCATCCCGTGGCGCTTGCCGGCCTGGGCGTAGACGACCTTGCCGGTGCCAGTGATCTTGAAGCGCTTTTTCGCGCCAGACTTCGTCTTCAGCTTGGGCATTTGGCTCTCCTTTGGTCAGGCCGATGGGGCGGTTCTCACCGCCTTGCAGGCCCAGTCTTGCTGCTTGAGCAAAACGAACCGCCACGGCAGCCCTCACAGCCGGGCGGTTCGATGAAGGGCGGCTTATGGCAGAAGCGCGCCCAAAAAGCAATGGCCGCCGGAACCCCGACGGCCATGAATTTCTCTGACGGAGGAACCGCTTACCGCGGCGCCAGGACCATGACGACCTGACGGCCCTCGAAGTTCGGCTCCATCTCGACCTTGGCGAGATCGCCCACATCGGCCTTGACCCGATCGAGGACCTTCAGGCCCAGGGACTGGTGCGCCATCTCGCGGCCGCGGAAGCGCAGGGTGATCTTCACCTTGTTGCCTTCCTCGAAGAAGCCCTTCATCGCCTTCATCTTGACCTCGTAATCGTGGTCGTCGATGCCGGGACGCAGCTTGATTTCCTTGACCTCGACCGTCTTCTGCTTCTTGCGGGCCTCGGCGGCCTTCTTCTGCTCGAGAAAGCGGAATTTGCCGTAATCGAGGATCTTGCAGACGGGAGGATTGGCGTTCGGCGAGATCTCCACGAGATCGAGGCCGGCCTCTTCGGCCACCTTGAGGGCATCGAAGAAGGGGACGACGCCCCGGTTCTGCCCTGCATCGTCGATCAGCTGCACTTCGCGAACACCGCGAATGTCTCGGTTGGCGCGCGGTCCGTCCTTTTGCGGCACCGGCATGGCTCTCATTGGTCTGCGAATGGCTCGTATCTCCTGTTGAGGGCTAGGCCGAGGATCGGAGATTCCAAGGAATCCCTGCGGTGCATGCTCAGCCTTGCCACGAATGAACTGACATTTCGCGCAAATGCGCGGGAAGTCAACTTGTTCTATGGGTAAAACGGCCTGTCAGAAGGTCCGAATACACATCGAGGGTGCTCGATACCATGCGCTCGAGCGAGAAATGACGCTCCACATGGGACCGGGCCCTGGCGCCGAGGGCGATTCTGGCGCTGGCCCCCAGGCTCAGCGCCGCCCCGACCGCCTCGGCGAGCGCATCGGGATCGCCCGCCGGAATCCGCCAGCCCGTGCGCTCGTGCGGCGGTACGGCCGGCGGGGACAGAACGGTCTCGGGCACGGCCCCGAGATCGGACACGACCACGGGGGTTCCCATGGCCTGCGCCTCCACGGCCGAGCGGCCGAAGGCCTCGGGCTCGGTCGAGGGCACGGTGACCACGGAGGCCGCCAGGAAGGCCGCCGGCATGTCGGTGCAGTGCCCGACCCGGCGCACGACGCCCTTCAGCCTCCGGGCCTCGATCAGGCCGTCGAGATCCTTCACGTAGGAATCCCGCCCCTGCGGATCCCCGGCGAGGATGTAGGCCACGTCCGTCAGGCCCGCGTCCCGCAGCCTGGCGGCGGCCTCGATCAGCACCTTCTGGCCCTTCCACCCGGTCAGACGGGCGGCGAGCAGCACCACGCGCTCGTGGGGCGAGACCTCCCAGGCCTTTCGCAGGGCCTCGATCCGCTCCGGCGCCACGGCCTGCGGGGAGAACACGGCGAAATCCGTTCCCCGGTGGATGACCCGGATTCGCTCTCCGGCCTGCGGATAGACAGAGCGGATCAACTCGCCCGTGTACTCGGAATTGGCGATGACCGCGTCCCCCCGGGCCATGACGGAATTGTAGAGGACCTTGACCGAGGAGCGGCCGGAATAACTGCCGTGATAGGTCGTGACGAACGGAATGTTGAGCGAGCGCGCAGCGCCCAGCCCCACCCAGGCCGGCGCCCGCGAGCGGGCATGCACCAGGGACACCCGCTCGTTGTGGCAGATGCGGGCGAGCTTGCGCACGTTGAGGAGCATGGAGAACGGGTTCTTCGTCGCCGCCGGGAACGGGATCCACACCCCTCCCTTGGTCTGAAGCTCGCCGACGAGCCGCCCGCCCTCGGTGGCCACGAGGGCGCGGGCCCCGGCATGGACCAGCCCCTCGGCAATGTCGACGGTGGTCCGCTCGGCTCCGCCGGCCTCCAGTTCGGGCACGATCTGCAGGATGGTCCGGCCCTCGAGCGGGTGCCTATGGGACGATGGAAAAGCCGTCCCTCCGCCGGGTCGCGCTGAAAAACTCACGGATGTAAGAGCCTTCTGAAAAGAATCGTCTAGAAACGGTTGCTTCAAAGCAGTTGAGGATGAGTTAACCATGCCGCAAAGCGTCACGGCTGGCCAGGATGCCCGCCCCATCGCCGTCCTGTTCCGGGAGGGCAAGGGCCCGCCCGTCGTCTGGCTCGGGGGCTTCAAGTCCGACATGCGCGCGACCAAGGCGACCGCCCTGGACACCTGGGCGGAGGCGAATGGCCGCGCCTTCCTGCGCTTCGATTATAGCGGCCATGGCGAGTCGGGAGGAGCCTTCGAGGACGGGACCATCTCCCGCTGGCTCGAGGATGCCCTGACCGTCATCGAGCGGTTCGTGAAGGAGCGCCCCGTCCTCGTCGGCTCCTCCATGGGCGGGTGGATCAGCCTGCTCGCAGCCCGGCACCTCATGGAAAAGCGGCCGGAGATCGCTCCCGCGGGGATCGTTCTCATCGCCCCGGCGGTCGACATGACCGAGCGGCTGATGTGGCGGCGTTTCCCCGAGGATCTCAAAAAGAGCGTGCAGGACACCGGGGTCTATCACCGGCCCTCGGCCTATTCCGACGATCCGTACCCGATCACATGGACGCTGATCGAGGACGGGCGCCGGCATCTCCTCCTCGGAGGTCCGATCCGGACCGGTTGCCCGGTCCATATCCTGCAGGGCATGGAGGATCCGGACGTGCCGTCGAGCCACGCCCTCGAACTCGTCGAGCACCTGCCGGGAGACAGCGTGTCGCTGACCCTGATCAAGGACGGCGACCACCGGCTCTCCCGGCCGGAGGACATCGAACGGCTGATCGCTGCGGTGGAGGGGATTGCCTGATGCCAGGGGAGACGGTGAGCCCTAATGCAGGCTCACCGTCGTCAGGTCATGCGCCCAGGCATTGGCCACGGCGGCGTCGTGGTTGTCGGTCAGCAGGATCGGTTCGCCGCTGGCGGACAGGAGGGCGAAGAGGCGCATGCCGGGCTCGAGCTTGGGAGCCTGGGGGAACAGCCGCGCCACCTCGTCGGATTCGAGCGGCTTCACGTAAGCCATCTGCCCCACGCCCAGGGAGGCCAGTTCGGCGACCCCGAGAACCGGCTCGGCATGGTGTTTGATATCGAAGTTCATGGACATCTCCTTGGTGCGGATGCCGTCACACCTTGTCCGACGCGATGATGTCGATCTTGCGGACGATCCGTTCCGGCTCGGGCCGGACGAGATCGATCGACAACAACCCGTTGGACAGGTCCGCGCCCATGACCTCCATGCCGTCGACAAGGAGGAAGGTGCGCTGGAACTGACGGGCGGCGATGCCGCGATGAAGGAAGTGCCTTGTCTTGTCGTCGGACTGTCGGCCCCGGATCACGAGCTGGTTCTCCTCCAGGGTCACCTCCAGCTGGTCCCGGGTGAAACCGGCGACGGCCAGGGTGATGCGGAGGCGCTCGGGAGCGTGCTCCGTGCGGGCCAGGCGCTCGATGTTGTAGGGCGGATAGCCGTCTCCCGCCGCCTTGGCGACACGGTCGAGGGCCTGCTCGATCTCATCGAAGCCTAGCAGGAACGGATGCCCAAAGGGCGACTGACGCGACATGTTCGAAGCCCAAGGTTAGAGGCACTTCGGTTGGTTTTGAGCCCGCCGATGCGGCACTCAAGTGGCTCCGGACGGAGCCGCTGTCGGCAATATGGCGATGGTGTCCCGGCCTATCAAGGGCCCGCGGGACCCTTCCGCCAGGGCCGGAATGACAAGGGTTAACAGGCGAGCCGGTCAGACCCGCTCCCGCCACCAGGCGACCTGCTCGGCGACCCGGACCGGAGAGGTTCCGCCGAAGCTCGTGCGGGAGCGGACGGAGTTTTCGACCCCCAGCACGTCGTAGATGCCCTGGTGGATCTTGGGCTCGATGGCCTGCATGGCGTCCAGGGGCAGCTCCTCGAGGGTGCAGCCGCGCTTCTCCGCCTCCGAGACGATGCGCCCCGTGACGTGATGGGCGTCCCGGAACGGGATGTTGAGGCTGCGCACCAGCCAATCGGCGAGATCGGTCGCCGTGGAGAAGCCCGCCCCGGCCACCGCGGCCATGCGCTCGGGCACCGGCTCCAGGTCCTGGATCATGCCGGTCATGGCGGCCAGGACGATCTCGATGGTGTCGGCGGCGTCGAAGAGCGGCTCCTTGTCCTCCTGGGTGTCCTTCGCATAGGCGAGCGGCAGCCCCTTCATGACGGTCAGAAGCGAGACCAGCGAGCCGACGACCCGGCCGCACTTGCCGCGCACCAGCTCGGCGGCGTCGGGGTTGCGCTTCTGCGGCATCATGCTGGACCCGGTGGTCCAACGGTCCGGCAGGCGCACGAAGCCGAAGGGGGCTGACATCCAGATGATGATTTCTTCCGCCAGACGCGACAGATGGACGGCGCAGATGGAAGCCGCCGCCATGAACTCCAGCAGGCTGTCGCGGTCCGAGACCGTATCCAGCGAATTGCGGGTCGGACCGTCGAAGCCGAGCGCCCTGGCGGTCATGTGCCGGTCGATAGGGAAGGACGTGCCGGCGAGCGCCCCGGCCCCGAGGGGGCACTCGTTCAGGCGCCGGCGGGAATCCCGGAACCGGCCCCGGTCCCGGCCGAACATCTCCACATAGGCCATCAGGTGGTGTCCGAAGGTCACCGGCTGGGCGCTCTGGAGGTGGGTGAAGCCCGGCATCACCGTGGCGGCGTGCGCCTCGGCCTTGTCGAGGAGGGCCTTGATCAGGATGGTCAGCTGCTCGTCGGTCCGGTCATGGGCCTCGCGCACCCATAGCCGGGTGTCGGTGGCGACCTGGTCGTTGCGGCTGCGGGCCGTGTGCAGGCGGGCCGCCGGATCGCCGACGATCTCGCGCAGCCGGCTTTCCACGTTCATGTGGATGTCTTCGAGCGCCGTCGAGAAGGTGAAGGAGCCGGACTCGATCTCGCCCAGGACCCGCTGGAGCCCCTGATGGATGGCGTCCCGGTCGCTCTCGGCGATGATTCCTTGCTTGGCCAGCATGGCGCTGTGGGCGATGGAGCCCTGGATGTCTTGGGAAGCCAGGCGCTTGTCGAAATCGATGGACGCGTTGATGGCTTCCATGAGCGCGCTGGGCGAGGACGAGAACCGCCCGCCCCACATGGTGTTGGCACCGGATTTCTTGGCTTCTTCAGACACGGTCGTTCACCCAGAAAGAGACTCGGGCTCGCCTTTGCCACACTTTGTCCCCGGAGGCCAACCCGGATCGGCATCTGCCCGCCCGTTGGGCAGACTGCGCAACGTTTGCCAGTTTAAAACCAGTTGCTGGACTCGACAGCTGTTGTGTGATTTGCATTCATATTGGCGCAACAACAGGCGCTCCGAGCGCCGAAGGGAATGGCCATGAAGCGACTTCCGAAATTTCTCCTATCCGCAGCTCTGGTTGCCACCATGGCGACCTCCTTCTCCGCCGTGATGGCGGCGACCCCGCCGGACACCCTGGTTCAGGCCTGGCAGATGGACGACATCATCTCCCTCGATCCCGCCGAGATCTTCGAGCTGAGCGCGTCCGAGATCAACGGCAACACCTATGAGCGCCTGATTACCTACGACATCAAGGACGTGTCGAAGATTTCGGGCCAGGTCGCCGAGTCCTGGACAGTCTCGCCGGACGGCAAGACCTACACGTTCAAGATCAAGCCGAACCGGAAATTCGCCTCCGGCAATCCGATCACCGCCGAAGACGTGGTCTATTCCCTGCAGCGCGCCGTCATTCTCGACAAGTCGCCGGCCTTCATCCTGGGCCAGTTCGGCCTCGATAAGAACAACGTGAAGGACAAGGTCAAGCAGACTGGCCCGCTTGAGCTGACGTTCGAGGTCGACAAGCCTTACGCCCCCACCCTGGTCCTGTACTGCCTCGGCAACTCGGTGGCCTCCATCGTCGACAAGAAGCTGCTGACGCAGAACGAGAAGGACGGCGACTGGGGCTATAACTGGCTGAAGACCAAGTATGCGGGCTCCGGCCCGTACATCATGCGCGACTGGAAGGCCAACGAGGTCCTGGTCCTTGAGCGCAACCCGAACTACGAGAAGAAGACCCCGCTCGCCCGCGTGATTTACCGCCACATCAAGGAAACGGCAAACCAGCGCCTGCTCCTCGAGAAGGGCGACATCGACGTGGCGCGCAGCCTGAATCCGGAAGAGATCACCGCGGTCTCAAACAACAAGGACATTCAGGTCCAGAGCGCTCCCAAGGGGACCATCTATTATCTCGGCCTGAACCAGAAGAACCCGAACTTGGCGAAGCCAGAAGTCCGCCAGGCCCTGAAATGGCTCGTGGACTATCAGGCGATCGCCGACACGATCATGAAGTACAAGGGCGAGGTTCATCAGAACTTCCTGCCCAAGGGGTTTCTCGGCGCCGAGACCAACAACCCCTACAAGCTGGACGTCGCCAAGGCGAAGGACCTTCTCGCCAAGGCCGGCCTGAAGGACGGATTCTCGGTCACCATGGACACCCGCTCCGTGCCTGAGATCATGGGGGTCGCCCAGGCCATGCAGGCCACCTTCGCGCAGGCCGGCATCAAGCTCGAGATCCTGCCGATGGATTCGAAGCAGGCTCTGACCAAATACCGCGCCCGCCAGCAGGACATCTATATCGGCAACTGGGGCTCGGATTATCAGGACCCGAACTCCAACGCGGATACCTTCGCGGCCAACGACGACAACTCGGACAATGCGAAGGCCAAGCCGCTCGCCTGGCGCAACGCCTGGGATCCGGGCCCGCTGACCGCCAAGACCCGCGCGGCCGTGATGGAGCGCGATGCGGAGAAGCGCGCGCAGATGTACAAGGAGCTGCAGAAGGCGGTTCTCGACGACGGTCCGTTCGTGATCTTCCTGCAGCAGACGGAGGTCGCCGCCGTGCGCAAGAACGTCGACAACTTCGTTCTCGGCCCGTCTTTCAGCGACAACGACATCTCGCAGGCGAAGAAGAACTAAACCTGCAATGGCATCATCGATCGCAACCGGAAGCGGAGGGCACGATGCCCTCCGCTTCTACCTTACGAAGACTGCACAATTCATCCTCGTGCTGGCGACGACCCTGCTCGGGCTCATTGCCGTCACGTTCTTCATCGGCCGCGTCGTTCCCATCGACCCGGTGCTCGCCATCGTCGGCGACAGGGCCCCGCCGCAGGTCTATGCTCGGGTGCGTCAGGAGCTCGGCCTCGATCTGCCGCTCATCCAGCAGTTCTGGATCTATCTGAAAAAAGCCGTCGTCGGCGATTTCGGCAATTCGGTCCTCACCACGAACCCTGTGATGACCGACATCAAGAACGCCTTTCCGGCGACCTTCGAGCTGGCCACGCTCGGCACGCTCATCGGCACCCTCATCGGCGTCCCGCTCGGTGTCCTAGCGGCCGTGAAGCGCGGCAGCCTGCTCGATCAGTTCGTGCGTTTCATCGGCCTCGCCGGCTATTCCATTCCGATCTTCTGGCTCGGCCTCATGAGCCTGCTGCTGTTCTACGCCAAGCTCGGCTGGGTTCCGGGACCGGGGCGCATCGACGTGGCCTATTCCTATCTCTATACGCCGGTGACGAATATCGTGCTGCTCGACACGGCGATGCAGGGCCAATGGGATGCGTTCTGGGATGCGGCCTCGCACATCGTCCTGCCGGCCTGCCTGCTCGGCTATTTCTCGCTTGCCTATATCAGCCGCATGACGCGCTCGTTCATGCTCAACGAGCTGGCGCAGGAATACGTGATCGCCGCGCGGGTGAAGGGCCTGTCCGAGATGCGCGTGATCTGGCGCCACGCCCTGCGCAATGCGGCCGTGCCGCTGATCACCGTGATCGCCCTCTCCTATGCCAACCTGCTCGAGGGCTCGGTGCTCACCGAGACGGTCTTCGCCTGGCCGGGCCTCGGTCAGTACATCACCAATTCTCTTCAGAATGCGGACATGAACGCAGTGCTGGGCGGAACCCTCGTGATCGGCACCGCCTTCGTGGTGCTCAATCTCGTGTCCGATCTGCTCTACCGCCTGCTCGATCCGAGGACCCGCTGATGGCCGGCTCCCCTGCTCTCTCCGAACCGACCGGCTGGCGCGCCTGGCTGCTCTCCGCCGAGCCGCATTCCCGCTGGCAGGCCCGCCTCGGCCGCTTCTATCTCGGCTGGCGCTCCTTCACCAGAAATCCGCTTGCGGTGGTTGGTCTTGCCATCGTGCTTCTGCTCATCCTCGTGGCACTCTTCGCGAATTATATCGCTCCTTATTCGCCGATCGTCGGCGGCGACCTGCGCACGCAGCGCCTCTTGCCGCCGAGCGAGACCTTCTGGCTCGGCACGGACGATCAGGCGCGGGACATCTTCTCGCGCATCGTCTACGGCTCCCGCATTACCCTTTTCGTCGTGGTGCTGGTGTCGATCATCGCCACTCCCATTGGCCTTCTGGTCGGCACCGTCTCCGGCTATCTCGGAGGCTGGGTCGACACGGTGCTGATGCGCATCACCGACATCTTCCTGGCCTTCCCGCGCCTCGTTCTGGCGCTCGCCTTCGTGGCGGCCCTGGGCCCCGGCATCGAGAACGCCGTCATCGCGATTGCCATCACGTCCTGGCCACCCTATGCGCGCATCGCCCGCGCCGAGACCCTGATGATCCGCAACAGCGACTTCATCGCGGCCGTGAAGCTGCAGGGCGCCTCGACGCCTCGCATCATCTTCGGTCACGTGATCCCGCTCTGCCTCTCCTCGGTCATCGTGCGCGTGACGCTCGATATGGCCGGCATCATCCTGACGGCGGCCGGGCTCGGCTTCCTCGGCCTCGGCGCGCAGCCGCCGCAGCCCGAATGGGGTGCCATGGTGGCTACGGGCCGCAATTATCTCATCGACCAATGGTGGGTCGCCGCCATGCCGGGCATCGCCATCTTCGTGGTGAGCCTCGGCTTCAACCTGCTGGGCGACGGCCTGCGTGACGTTCTCGATCCGAAGGCCGCCAAATGACCAAGCCGCTTCTCGACGTCGACGATCTGCGCGTCCGCTTCCACCTGCGCACCGGCACCGTGGAGGCGGTGCGCGGCGTGTCCTTCCAGCTCGGCCGCGAGCGCCTCGGCATCGTGGGCGAGTCCGGCTCCGGCAAGTCCCAGACAGGCCGCGCCATCCTGGGCCTCACCCCGCCCCCGGGCGAGGTCACGGCCAAGCGCCTCGCCTTCGACGGGATCGATCTGCTCACCGCCTCGAAGCGGACCCTGCGCACCCTGCGCGGTGGGCGCATCAGCATGGTGATGCAGGACCCGAAATACTCGCTGAACCCGGTCATGACCATCGGCGAGCAGATCGTCGAGGCCTATCAGGCCCACGCCAAGGCCGGTCGCCGGGAAGCGCGCGACAGGGCGCTCGCCATGCTGGAGGCGGTGAAGATGCGCGATCCGGCCCGGGTGTTCTCGCTCTACCCGCACGAGGTGTCGGGCGGCATGGGCCAGCGCGCCATGATCGCCATGATGCTGGTGACCGACCCCGACCTGCTCATCGCCGACGAGCCGACCTCGGCCCTCGACGTGACCGTGTCCATGGAGGTGCTGCGCATCCTGGACGAACTCGTCACGGAGCGCGGCATGGGGCTGATCTTCATCTCGCACGATCTCAAGCTCGTCTCGTCCTTCTGCGACCGGGTGCTCGTGATGTATGCCGGCCGCGTGGTCGAGCAGCTCGAGGCGAAGAACCTGCGCGAGGCGCAGCACCCCTATACCCAGGGGCTGATGCGCTGCCTGCCGACCCTGAAGGACGACGTCCGTCCGCTTCCCACCCTGAACCGCGACCCCGCCTGGGCGCAGTGACCGGTGACAGATCCGATGCTCGATATTCAGAATCTTCAAGTCGTCTTCGGCACGGGCCGCCTGAGGGTCGACGCGGTCAAGGACGTGAGCTTCCATGTGGAGCCCGGCGCCGCCTACGGGCTCGTGGGCGAGTCCGGCTCGGGCAAGTCGACGGTCCTGCGCGCGATCTGCGGCCTGGCGCCGATCACCGCCGGGCGCGTCCTGGTCGAGGGTCGGGCCGTCACCACGCCGCGCGGCAAGGACTTCTACCGCACGGTCCAGATGGTGTTCCAGGACCCCTATGCGTCGCTTCACCCGCGCCACACGGTCGACCGCACCTTGTCCGAACCGCTCGCCATCCACGGCGAGAAGGACCAGGAGGCCCGCATCCTCCAGGCCCTGCGCGAGGTGGGCCTGGGCCCCTCGTTCCGGTTCCGCTATCCGCACCAGCTCTCCGGCGGGCAGCGCCAGCGCATCGCCATCGCGCGCGCGCTGATCCTGCGCCCGAAGGTTCTGCTCCTCGACGAGCCGACCTCGGCGCTCGACGCCTCCGTGCAGGCGGAGATCCTGAACCTGCTCGACGACCTGCGCCGCAAGATGGGGCTGACCTATATCCTGGTGAGCCACGACCTCGCGGTCGTGGCCCATCTGTGCGAACGTCTCCTGGTCATGCGCCACGGCGAGGCCGTCGAGGAGACCACCTCCGAGGCCCTGCGCTCGGGCGTGGCCTCGAACGCGTATACCCAGTCCCTGATCCAGGCGAGCCAGGGCTTCACGAGAGACGCGAAAGAGCCGGTCCGCTCCCTGGCCGGCTGATCCTGACATTCACCCCAACCGCTCGGCACGAACCCATGTCCCGCTCCCCCCTGATGCCGGTCTTCGACGGCCACAACGATGTCCTCCTCCGCCTGATGCGCGGCAAGATCCAGCCGGAACAGGCCTTTCTCGAAGGCGACAATATCGGGCACCTCGACTGGCCGCGCATGAAGGAAGGCGGCTTCGTCGGCGGGTTCTTCGCCGTCTACGTGCCGTCCGACAGCGTCGGCGTCGACGTGGACGCGCTGATGACCCAGTCGCGCTACGACGTGCCCCTGCCGCCGCAGCTGTCCCTGGCGACGAGCCAGCAGGTCACCGTGCACATGGCCTCGCTGCTGATCCGGATCGAGCGCGCCTCGAAGGGCGAGGTGAAGATCTGCCGCAGCGCCGCCGATATCCGCCAGTGCCTCGACGCCGGCAGGCTCGCGGCGGTCCTGCACATCGAGGGCGCGGAGGGCATCGACCCGGACCTGCACCTGCTCGACGTGCTCTACGAGAGCGGCCTGCGCTCCATCGGGCCGGTCTGGAGCCGCCCCAACATCTTCGGCCATGGGGTTCCGTTCAGCTACCCCTCGACGCCGGACACGGGACCGGGCCTCACGGATCGCGGGCTCGCCCTGGTGCGCGCGTGCAACCGGCTCAAGATCATGATCGACCTCTCGCACCTGAACGAGAAGGGATTCTGGGACGTGGCCCGGCTCTCGGACGCGCCGCTCGTCGCCACCCATTCCAACGCGTGGGAGATCTGCCAGCACTCGCGCAACCTCACCGACAAGCAGCTCGCGGCCATCCGCGAGAGCCGCGGCATGGTGGGGGTGAACTTCGCCACCTCGTTCATCCGCCCCGATGGTCAGCGCAACGACGACACGCCGCTCGAGGAGATGATCCGCCACATGGACCACCTGATCGAGCATGTGGGGGTCGACGGCGTCGGCCTGGGCTCCGATTTCGACGGGGCGACGATCCCGGCCGAGATCGGCGACGTGCGCGGCCTGCCCCGCCTCGTCGACGCCATGCGCCGCCACGGCTACGACGATGCGACCCTGCGCAAGCTCTGCTACGAGAACTGGGTCAACGTCCTGGAGCGCACCTGGGGCCGGTGAGCGCCCCGGGATCGTCGGCTCGCCCTGGGATCATCCGTCTCCGTCATGGCCGGACCTTGTGCCGGCCATCCCGATTGCTGTGAGTTCGGCGCTCTTTTGATCGGGATCACCGGCACAAGGCCGGTGATGACGGCGAAGAAAAATTACCGCTCCGCCTTCGACGTGAGCGCGAAGAGGCTCGCGATGCCGCCGACGCCGAGCATCAGCATGAGGCTCACCGCGTTGATCGCCGGCGTCGCGCCCTCGCGCATCTGGCCGTACATGGTGATCGGCAGCGGCGGCTCGGAGCCGACGAGCATCAGGGTGGTGTTGAAGTTCTCGAACGACATCAGCAGCGCCACGAGCCCGGCGCCGATGAGCGCGGGGCTCAGGAACGGCAGCGTGATCGTGCGCAGCACCCTGGCGCGGCTCGCCCCGAGATCGAAGGCGGCTTCCTCGAGCGACCGGTCGAACTTGCGCAGGCGCGCCGCGATGATGAGCGTCGCGATCGTGAGGATGAACGAGAGCTGCCCCAGGATCACGAGCGGGAGCCCGGGGCGGAGGAGATCGAGATCGGTCTGGAAGAAATCCTCGAGCCCGTTCGCCACGCGCGAGAAGAAGGCGAGGATCGAGATGCCGAGCACCACGCCCGGGATCACCAGCGGCCAGAGCATCATCATGGCGAGCAGGGTCTTGCCGCGGAACTCGGCCCGCTCCAGCACCCAGGCATTGACCGTGCCGAGGGCCACGGCGAGGAGCGCCACCGGGATCGCGACCTTGAAGCTGTTGCCGATGCTGTCCAGCCAGATCGGATCGGCCAGCACGCCCGGCTTGCCGAAGACCGCCCCGGAGCCGGTGAACCATTCGAGGGTGAAACCACGCCAGGGCGGCGACGGGAACGGGCTCGCGTTGAAGGCGAAGATCGCCACGACCAGCAGCGGCGCGAACAGGAAGAGGTAGAACGCCGCGATGTAGAGCTTCCAGGCGAGGGACGGTCGGTTCATGGGATCACGCCTGCTTCAGGGTGGAGCCCAGGCTCTGGCCGGTGAGGCGCAGGCCCAGCCACACGATGGCGGACGAGAGCAGCAGGAGCAGCATGCCGAAGGCCGCGCCCTGGGGCCAGTTGAAGCGCGTGATGAACTGCGCGTAGATCTGCTCGGTGAACCACAGGCCGTTCTTGCCCCCGAGCAGCACCGGGGTGGCGAAGTTGCCCACGGTGAGCATGAACACGATGATCGAGCCCGCCACGATGCCGGGCATCGCGTGGGGAATGACGATCCGGCGCAGCACCGTCCAGCGGCTGCCGCCGAGATCGAAACCTGCTTCCACGACGGCGGGCTCCAGGCTTTCCAGCGCGTTGGCGAGCGGCACGATCATGAACAGCAGCCCGCCATAGACGAGGCCGAGGATCACGGCGCCGTCGTTGTAGAGCAGCTCCACCGGCTGGTCGGCGAGGCCGACGGCCCGCAGCGCGTAGGAGACGACGCCGGTCTCGCGCAAAAGCATCATCCAGCCGAGGGTGCGCACCAGCTCCGACACCCAGAACGGCAGGAGGCAGAGCAGCAGCAGAATCGCCTTGACGCGTCCCTGCGCCACCCGGGCGATGTAGAGCGCGATCGGGAAGGCGAGCACCAGGGTCAGGGCCGTGACCAGGATCGACATGAAGGCGGTGCGCGCGAAGGTGCGCCAGTAGAGCGGCTCGGTGAAGAACTCGAGATAGTTTCCGAGCCCGAAGGCATAGACCCGCGGGGCCACCCGCTCGCTGAAGGACAGGACGAGGATCTCCACGTGCGGCAGCACGATGAGGAGCCCGAGCCACAGGATCGCGGGCGCGAGCAGCAGGAAGAGCGTGAGGCGCGAGGCCTGCCTGGTCATCATGCGGAAAAGACCTTCATGGCGTCCGCCGCCCAGCCCACATGGATCGGCGCCCCGACCTCGATGCCCGCGAGCGGCCCCGCCTGCGGCAGCACGGCCCGCACCGGCTGGTCGAAGCCCAGGGTGTCGATGAGAAGGCTCGAATTGGCGCCGTCGAAGAGAACCGCCGAGACGCGGCCCTCGAAGCGGTTCGGGAGATCGCGCAAGGCCGGCTGGCTCGGCGCCAGGGCGATGGACTCGGGCCGCACGAAGGCGACCGCGGCCTTTTGCGGGGCGCGGCCCGTGCCTCGCGTCACCGTGCCCGAGGGCAGCTGGAGGGCGACGGTTCCGTCCGACGACGACACGATCTCGCCCTGGAGGCGGTTCGTCTCGCCCACGAAGCTCGCCACGAAGGGCGTGGCCGGGCTGTGATAGAGCTCGCGCGGGCTTCCCACCTGCTCGAATTGTCCCTGGTTCATCACCGCGATGCGGTCGGACATGACGAGCGCTTCGGACTGGTCGTGCGTGATGTACACGAAGGTGGTGTTGAAGGTGCTCTGCAGCTGCTTCAGCTCGATCTTCATGTGCTCGCGCAGCTTGAGATCGAGCGCCCCGAGCGGTTCGTCGAGGAGCACGAGCGTCGGCTCCAGCACGAGGCAGCGGGCGATGGCCACGCGCTGCCGCTGGCCGCCGGACAGGGCCGTCACGCGGCGCCCGCCGAATCCCTTGAGGCCGACGCGCTCCAGCATGCGCTCGGCGCGCGCCTGCGCGTCCTCGCGCGGCATGCCCCGGCAGACGAGCCCGTAGGCCACGTTCTCGCCCACGCTCATCATGGGAAAGAGCGCCAGGCTCTGGAACACCATGTTGACCGGGCGCCGGTTGGCCGGAACGCCGATCATCGACTGCCCGCGGATGCGGATGTCGCCGGAGGTCGGATGCTCGAACCCGGCGATCATGCGCATCAGGGTGGTCTTGCCGCAGCCCGACGGCCCGAGGATCGAGAAGAACTCCCCGGGAGCGACGCCGAACGTCACGTCGTCGACGGCCGCATGGCCGCCGAAGCGCTTGGTGACGCCGACGATGTCGAGGTCGTTCGCTGGATGGGTTGAATCTGCCATGACGCTGCCGCGCAAAAGGTCATCCCCCGGTCAAGCGCATCGGGCGGAAGCGTGAAACCGGTTCTCCGCCTCGAACGACGCGCTTTGGGAACAAGCACCGGATCCAAAAGTGGCTGCCACATTTGGATCCGGTGCTCGCCGGGGGATGACGATACTCCGGGATGGGCTTTTACGAACCGGCCTTCAGGCGGTCGAGGATCTTGCCCTCGATCTCCTCGATGCCGGCCGGCACCGCCGGATACCACTTGATGTTGTCGATGGCGGCCTTGGGGAAGCTCTCGGCGAACTGGTCCTTCAGCTTACCCTGCATGAGCTTGTCGGCCCCGTTGGACGCCGTGAAGTTGCCCGCCGATGCGGCGACCTTCGCGGCCACCTCGGGCTTCATGTTGAAGTTGATCCACTTGTAGGCCGCGTCGTCGTTGCGGCCCTTGGCCGGGATCGCGAAGGTGTCGACCCAGCCCAGGGCGCCGGACTTGGGCGCGATGAACTTGATGTCGGAGTTCTCGGAGTTGAGCTTCCAGCCGCCCGTGTCCCAGGCCATGGCGGCCACCACTTCGCCGGACCGCAGGGCGTTGAGGAGCTGGTCCTTGCCGTCCCAGAAGAACTTCACGCTCTTCTTGCACTCGGCGAGCTTGGCGCCGACCTTCTCCATCATGGCCGTGTAGGCCTTCGGGTCGTTGTAGGACGCGAAGGGGTCCATGCCGTTGGCGAACGCGAAGGCGATCAGCGCCGGGCGCTTGGCGCGGAAGCTGGTCTTGCCGGCAAGCGCCTGATCGCAGAGATCGTTGTAATCGGCGACCTTCGGGGCGGCCTTGGTGTTCACGATGAGACCATCCGTGCCCCAGATGTGGGGAACGCCGTAGACCTTGCCCTCGACGGTGGTGTTCTTCTTGGTCGCTTCCAGCATGGATGCGATGAATTGGTCCGACTTGAGCTTGGACAGGTCGAGCGGCTTGTAGATGCCGAACTCCGCCTGCGGGCCGGCGATGCGGTCCTGGCTCGGCTGGACGAGATCGAAGCCGGCGCCCTGCGTGGCGCGCAGCTTCGAGATCATCTCCTCGTTGTTCGAGAGCGTGACCTCGACCTCGATGCCGGTTTCCTTGGTGAACTGATCCATCACGTCCTTCGGGACGTAATCGGCCCAGGTCAGGAGCCGCAGCTTCTCGGCGGCCTGAGCCGAACCGACGACCATGAGAGCGGCCAGTGCCGTAGCCAGCTTCAGGCTGGCGCGTTTCGTCAACATCCTCGTCCTCCAATGTGGTTGGGCATTTTTACCCTTGTTCCCCAGTTGCAAAACTATATGACAGTTGAACGACGCGCTAGAGGGTTCGAAGCCGGCTCACAAACCCTTCGACGGCTGACAGCCTCCCCTCGCCCGGCTATGGGTGAGGCTTCCCTTGATGGAGCTCTCGCGATGCGCACCTTCTACCCCGAAATAGAACCCTACGATCACGGCATGCTCGATGTCGGCGACGGCCACCGGGTCTATTGGGAATTGTGCGGAAATCCGAAAGGGAAACCCGTGGTTTTCCTGCACGGCGGGCCGGGCGGCGGCTGCACGCCGACTCAGCGCCGGCTGTTCGACCCGGAGAAATACCGGATCCTGCTCTTCGACCAGCGCGGCTGCGGCCGCTCGACCCCCTATGCGAGCCTGGAGGCCAACACCACCTGGCATCTCGTGGCCGATATCGAGCGCCTGCGCGCCATGATCGGTGTGGACAAGTGGATGGTGTTCGGCGGCTCCTGGGGCTCGACCCTGGCCCTCGCCTATGCGGAGACCCATCCGGACCGCGTGACCGAGCTGGTGCTGCGCGGGATCTTCACCCTGCGTCGCCCGGAGCTGCTCTGGTACTACCAGGAGGGCGCCTCCTGGATCTTCCCGGACAAGTGGGAGGGCTTCCTGGCGCCGATCCCGGAAGAGGAGCGCGGCGACCTGATGGCCGCCTACCGCAGGCGCCTGGTCGATCCCGACCCCGCCGTCCGGGCGAAGGCCGCCCGGGCTTGGAGCCTGTGGGAGGGCGAGACCATCACGCTCCTGCACAACCAGGAGTACAGCGACCAGTTCGGCGACGAGCATTACGCGGTCGCGTTCGCCCGGATCGAGAACCACTACTTCGTCCATGAGGGCTGGTTCGAGGACGGGCAGCTCATCCGCAACGCCCACCGCCTGAAAGACATTCCCGGCGTGATCGTCCAGGGCCGCTACGACATCGCCACGCCGCCGAAGACCGCCTGGGAACTGCACAAGGCCTGGCCGGAAGCCCGGTTCATCATGGTGCCGGATGCCGGCCACGCGGTGAGCGAGCCGGGCATCACGCATCATCTCATCGAAGCGACGGACGCGTTCGCGCGAGCTTAGGGCGGACGCCGCCCGACGGGATGCGGCCTTCCCGTCAGGCCTGGCCCGTCCGGGCCATGCCGTCGCCCTCCCCACGTCATGGCCGGCCCCGTGCCGGCCATCTCGATCGGACGAGCGCGGCATCTCAAGCCAGCGGGATCACCGGGACAAGCCCGGTGATGACGGGGAGGGTCGGTTCGGGCCGAGCGAAGCGAGACCCGGAAGGGCGTTGCTGCCCTTACTTGGCCGTCCAGCCGCCATCCATGGACAGGTTGGCGCCCGAGATCTGGCTCGCCGCGTCCGAGCACAGGAAGACGGCGAGCGCCGCCACCTGATCCACGGTGACGAACTGCTTGGTGGGCTGGGCCTCCAGGAGCACGTCGTTGATCACCTGCTCCTTGGTCAGGTTG
>NZ_JAMXFJ010000016.1 GCF_025460805.1 Microvirga sesbaniae
CCTGCACCACCGCCACCCGCGCCGAGACCGCGCTCATCGAGCGCGCGATGTCGTCCGCCAGCGAGATCACCCGCGACGACTTCGTCCCAGGCGCAGGCTCAAGCTCGTACAGCGTCACAACAGGACCCGGATTGACCTTGGTGATGGCGCCGCGCACGCCAAAATCCTCGAGCGTCCCCTCGAGCAGGGCGGCGTTCTGCTCCAGGGCCTCGGCCGAGATCGTCGGGACCGACGGCCGCTTGGGCTCGGCCAGCAGGTTGAGCTGCGGCAGCTGGTAGTTCTCCTCGTCGAGCAGGGAGGGCTGCGATTCGCGGGCCATGCGCTTGCCGGGCTTCGGCGCGGCGGGCGCCGGGGCGACGCGGGTCGGGGCGGGCTCCGGCCTTGCGGCGGGATGGAGCGGCGGCAGATGCGGCTCGTCCGCGTCCCAGCCGGCCTCATCCTCGTCATGCATCGGCACGGAGGCCGGGGCGGGCCGCGGGCGCACCGGGGCGCCCTCGAGAACGGGCTCGCGCCGCAGGCCGGGCTGCCGGGACGGCCGCCGGGCCGGAGCGGAACCGTCTCCGTCGTCCTCCGCGAGGGCGGAGCGGCGGCTCTCCTTCCAGCGCCGGGCCGAGGCGCGCAGGCTCATGACTCCATGGGCGAGCGCTCCCAGGGACACGATGCCCCAGCCGGGCTCGTCCTGGCCGGACTCCTCCGCCTCGTCCCAATCCTGGATCTTGCGTCGCCGAACCGGCGGGCTTTCCTCGATCTCCTCGGGATCCTCGTGGGCGCGCTCCTCCTGCGGGCCGAGGCCGCAGGCGGCCGTGAGGCTGAAGATCGATACGCCCGCGAACAGGAGGCCCAGGACGGCGCTGGCGGATCCGCTGGACAGGCCCGTGATGGCCTTGGCTCCGGCGAGCACCGCATCGCCGACCACGCCGCCGAGCCCAGTGGGCAGCGGCCAGCTCTGCGTCGGCGGCAGGGCGCTGGCGAGAGCCGTCGCGGCGCCAGCGCCGATCACCCAGAGGGCCAGGCGCAGCTGCAGGCGGCCGAGATCGCCCGACTTCATGAGGCGCCAGCCCCAGAGCGCCAGGGGCAGCAGAGCCGCGATGGCGCCGAGCCCGAGAAGCTGCATCAGCAGGTCGGCCACGATGGCGCCGGGCCAGCCGAGGAGGTTGCGGACGGGGAGGTCGGTGGCGTTGTTGAGGCTCGGGTCGTCGACCGACCAGGTGGCGAGGGCCACCGCGACCGCGCCGGCGGCCGTGATCAGGCACAGGCCCGTCAGCTCCTGCGCCCGGCGGGCCAGGAAGGCTCGGAAGGCGCTGAAGAGGCCATCATAGGCGGAAGAAGAACGGCGGGCCGTACGCATCAAACCACTCTAAAGAAACCATGGGACGGGACAGTATTGCCTGGATGCTAGCCGGGCCGGGTTAAGGGTCCTTTAACCGTAAGTGCATCGGGTGGGGAAAAGACGCGCCGGCTTTCCGTTGTTGACCTCGGGCCTGCGAACGATCAGTGTCCCGGCCATGACTCGCAGAGGCCCGAGATCCGCCTGGACGCGCGCCGCCATCGTGGCGGCGATGGCCTATGCGTTCGTGCTGCAGGCTCTGCTCCTGTCGGTCAGCGGTGCGTTCCATGTCGCGGCGGCGGCCGAGGCCCAGGGGATCATCTGCATCCAGGATGGCTCCTCCGGGCCCGATCACGGACCGAAGAAGGCGCACGAGACTCTCTGCTGCACCCTGAGCTGCCACGGCTCGACGGCGGCAGGCCCGGCCCCGGCTGCGGCGGTTCTCGAGCGGATCGCACCGGTCGCCGCGCCGGCCGGTCCGTCCGCCGGGACACCGCATCTGGGCCTCACCTCGAACGTCCTGCCTCTGGGATCGCGCGCGCCGCCTGGCCTCGGCTGAGTGCCGCCCGCTTCGATCCTATAGCATCATTCAAGGACGTATCCGATGACTTCGTCACGCTTCGGCGGCGCGTTGACCGCTGCCGCCCTCCTGATTGCCCAGCCCGCCCTCGCTCATGTCTCGTTCGAGAACGGGCAGGCGAATCCCAATTCCACCTACAAGGCCGTGCTGCGCATCCCGCATGGCTGCGACGGCAAGGCGACTCTCAAGGTGCGCGTGCGCATCCCCGAGGGCATCGTGGCGGTCAAGCCGATGCCCAAGGCCGGCTGGAAGCTGGAGACCGCCAAGGGTGCCTACGTGAAGGCCTATCAGGTCAACGGCGAGGCCGTGTCGGAAGGGGTCACGGACATCGTCTGGACCGGCTCCCTGGACGACGCCTATTACGACGAGTTCGTGTTCCAGGCCCGCTTCACCGACGCCTATCAGCCCGGCGCGACGGTGTATTTCCCCGTCGTGCAGGAATGCGACGGCGCGACCGAGGAATGGACCCAGGTGCCGGCCGCCGGCGAGGATCCGCACAGCCTCAAATCGCCCGCGCCCGGCGTGCGGGTGGCGGGCCTTGCCGCCGCGGCCTCTCAGGTCGTGAAGGCCGGACCGCTCACCCTCGAACAGCCCTGGTCGCGGGCGACCCCCGGGGCCGCCAAGGTCGGCGGCGGCTACCTGCGCATCACGAATACCGGCACGACGCCCGACCGCCTCGTCGGCGGCTCGTTCCCGCTCGCCTCCAAGGTCGAGGTGCACGAGATGCGCATGGACGGCGACGTCATGCGCATGAAGCCGGTCGAGGGCGGGCTCGAGATCAAGCCGGGCGCCACGGTCGAACTGAAGCCGGGCGGCCTGCATCTCATGTTCATGGACTTGAAGGAGCCCCTGAAGGAAGGCCAGACGGTCAAGGGAACGCTCGTCTTCGAGAAGGCGGGGCGCGTCGAGGTGGAATACGCGGTGCGCGGCATGGGCGGCGCCCCGGCCGAGCACCAGCACTAGCCCGGGAGATCGGCGATGACCATCAAGCGTCTTCTCGTGCCGCTTCTCGTCTTCACCACCGGCCTCTTGGTGCTGGTGGTGACGGCGGGCCTGCTCCTGTTCCCGTCGCAGCAGCAGAGCGCCGGCAAGGTGCCGATCGGCGGGCCGTTCCGGCTGACGAGCCACGAGGGCCGGCCGTTCACCGAGGAGAACCTGAAGGGCCGGCCCTTCGTGGTGTTCTTCGGCTTCACCCATTGCCCGGAGGTCTGCCCGACCACCCTGTACGATCTCACCCAGGACATGGCGGCGCTCGGCCCGGATGCCGACCGGCTCCAGGCCGCCTTCATCACGGTCGACCCGGCGCGCGACACGCCGGAGCTGATGAAGACCTATCTCTCGTCCTTCGATCCGCGCATCGTCGGCCTGTCGGGCACCGAGGAGGAGATCGCGGCCGCGGCGCGCGCCTACAAGATCTATTACCGCAAGGTCCCGACCGACGACGGCTACACCATGGACCACTCGGCCACCCTGTTCCTGATGGACAGCAAGGGCGAGTTCTACGGCACGTCCAACTTCCAGGAGCCCGAGGAGACCCGCCGCGCCAAGCTGCGGCAGCTCATCAAGAACGGGTGAGGCGCATCCACGCCCCCCGTCATCACCGGCCACGTGCCGGTGATCCCGATCGGAAAAGCGCTGCGCTTCACATCGTCGGGATGACTGGGACAGGCCCGGCCATGACGCGGCGAGATCCTTGGACCGATCATAGAGAAAAGCCCCGGCCTTTCGGTCCGGGGCTTTTCCGTTCGGGAGGATGGATCGTTCAGTAGTTGTAGGCGCGCTCGCCGTGGTCTGCGAGGTCGAGGCCTTCGCGCTCCTGGTCCTGCGTGACCCGCAGACCGACGATCATGTCGGTGATCTTGTAGAGCACGACGGAGCCGATGCCGGTCCAGGCCAGGGTCACCACCACGGCGATGATCTGGGTCCAGACCTGGCCGCCGATCGAGTACTCGCCGACCCCGTAGCCGCCCAGCGACGGAGCCGCCACGACGCCGGTGCCGATGGCCCCGATGATGCCGCCGACCCCGTGGATGCCGAAGACGTCGAGCGCATCGTCATAGCCGAGAGCGTTCTTCACGCCCGTGACGGCGAAGTAGCAGGCCGCGCCGGCCACCAGGCCGAGCACGATGGAGCCCATGGGGCCGGACAGGCCGGCGGCCGGCGTGATGGCCACGAGGCCGGCGACCGCGCCCGACGCGATGCCCAGCAGCGAGGCCTTGCCCTTGCCGAGGGCCTCCACGGTCATCCAGGCGAGGCCGGCGGCGGCCGGGGCCAGGATGGTGTTGATCAGCGCGAGGGCCGCGCCGCCCGTGGCTTCCAGGTTAGAGCCGGCGTTGAAGCCGAACCAGCCGACCCACAGGAGGCACGCGCCCACGAAGGTGAGCGTCAGCGAGTGCGGGGCGAGCAGGTCGCGGCCGTAGCCGATGCGCTTGCCGATCAGCAGGGCGCCGACGAGGCCCGCGACGCCGGAATTGATGTGGACCACCGTGCCGCCCGCGAAGTCGAGGGCGCCCAGGCCGAACAGGTAGCCTTCCGAGAACCACACCATGTGGGCGATCGGGAGATACACGAAGGTCAGCCACAGTCCGGTGAACAGCATCACGGCCGAGAACTTGATGCGTTCGGCGAAGGCGCCGACGATCAGGGCCGGGGTGATGCACGCGAAGGTGAGCTGGAAGGCCGCGAAGGTGAATTCGGGAATCGCCACGCCCTTGGTGAAGGTGTCGGCGGTGGAATCCGTGGTCACCCCGGCGAGGAACGCCTTGGAGAAGCCGCCGATGAAGGCCCCGATGCCCTCGCCGCCGGACGTGAAGGCGAGCGAGTAGCCATAGAAGGCCCACAGGATCGACACCAGGGAGAACACCGCGAAGACCTGCATGAGCACCGACAGCATGTTCTTGGTGCGCACGAGGCCGCCATAGAACAGGGCGAGGCCCGGGATCGTCATGAGGATCACGAGGATCGTCGACACGAGCATCCAGCTGGTATCACCCTTGTTGACCGTGGGGGCGGCCGCGGCGGCGTCCTGCGCCAGGGCGGGATCGAGGGCCGTAAGGCCCAGTCCGAGCGCAGCGAGCGCCGGAACGAGGAGGGGACGGAACTTCATCGGATCTGAACTCCGGACAATCATTGCATGAATGGGATCAAAGGGCGTCGATGTCGGTCTCGCCCGTGCGGATGCGGACCGCCTTTTCGAGCGAGGTGACGAAGATCTTGCCGTCGCCGATCTGGCCCGTGCGCGCGGCCGCCGTGATCGCTTCGATCACCTGGCCGACCAGCTCGCTCGCCACCGCGACCTCGATCTTCAGCTTCGGCAGGAAGCTGACCGCATATTCGGCCCCGCGGTAGATCTCGGTATGGCCCTTCTGCCGTCCGTATCCCTTCACCTCGGTCACGGTGAGGCCGTGCACGCCGAGAGCGGTGAGCGCGTCGCGCACCTCTTCCAGCTTGAACGGCTTGATGACCGCCATCACGATTTTCATGGGTCTGGCCCCCTTTTTGAGACGTCTGCCCGACCAATCAGGCAGCCTTTTCCAATTGAACCCGGCCTCGTGGACGGGTGTCGGGGGGATCTACGCAAGAAACATGCCAGGCCTCATTGCCATAGGCGCACGGCCGCTGCCTCTTTCCTAGGCAGGCCCAGCTGGGCTATAAAACAGCCTTATTGATCAAATTTTAGGCAGAACAGGTCAGGTCCGGCGTTCGCGGATGAGCCCTTCCTGGGCAACGGACGCCACCAGGGTGCCGTCCTGCTTAAAAATGAGTCCGCGCGAGAAGCCGCGCGCGCCGCCGGCGCTGGGGGTATCCTGCGCGTAGAGCAGCCACTCGTCGGCCCGGAACGGCCGGTGGAACCACATGGCGTGATCGAGGCTCGCCGGCTGGATCGCCGGGTCGAACACGGTCCGGCCATGGGGGAAGAGGGACGTGTCGAGGAGCGTCATGTCGGACGCATAGGCCAGGACGCATTGATGGATCGCCGGATCGTCCGGCAGGCGTCCGGTGGTCTTGATCCAGACGTGGAAGCGCGGCTCCCCCGGGTCGCGGGAGGTGTAGCGCTTGATCTCCACGGGTCGGATCTCGAGCGGCCGCTCGCGCTCGTAATAGGTGCGCATGGGCTCGGGCATCTGCAGGAGAAGCCGGCCCTTCACGTCCTCCTCGCTCGGGAGCTCGTCGGGCCCGGGCACCTTTGGCATCTCGGCCTGGTGCTCGAAGCCCTCCTCTTCCCGGTGGAACGAGGCCGACATGGCGAAGATCGCCTGCCCGTGCTGGATCGCGAGCACGCGCCGGGTGCTGAAGCTCTTGCCGTCGCGGATGCGCTCCACCTCGTAGATGATCGGGATCCGAGGATCGCCCGGCAGCATGAAGTAGCAGTGAAGCGAATGGGGCGGACGCCCGTCGACAGTGCGGGTCGCGGCCACCAGCGCCTGGCCGATCACCTGCCCGCCGAAGACGCGCTGCCACCCGCTCTTCGGGCTCTGCCCGCGGAACAGGTTCACCTCGAGGGGCTCGAGGTCGAGGATGGACAGGAGATCGGAAACGGCACGGGACATGGGGTTCAAGGTCCTTCGATCGGCAGCAGCCATCCATCGGTGAGAGGCGCGAGAAGGTCAAGCTTGACGCTGGTCGATGGATCGCTGACACCCACCTATAACGTCGAAGGCATGGAGAAAGACGGATGAGCGCAGCAACCGGGATGGAGCGACCGCGCATCGTCATCGCGGGCGGAGGGCTCGCCGGGCTGTCCCTGGCGCTGGCGCTGAAGCGAGCGCTCGCCGACGGGGTCGACGTGGTCATGTGCGATCCGGCCCTCCGGCGCGATCCCCATGGAGACAAGCGCTCCTACGCCATCGCGGCGGCGGCGCGCCGGATGCTGGAGGCGCTCGGAACCTGGCCGGGGATCGCCGACAGGGCCCAGCCCATCCTCGACATGGTGATCACCGACAGCCGCCTGCAGGATCCGGTGCGTCCGACCTTCCTGACCTTCGCGGGCGAGGTCGACGGCCATGAGCCCTTCGCCCACATGGTCACGGCGGGCGACCTGACCGCCGCCCTGCTGGAGGCTTGCCGCGACAGCGGCGTCGACCTGCGCGCCGAGGGCGTGAAGGGCTTTGCCCTCCAGGGCGCGCGCACGAACGTCGCGCTGGCGCAGGGCGGCAGCCTGACGGCCTCGCTCCTCGTGGCGGCCGACGGGGCACGCTCGCGCCTGCGCGAGCAGGCAGGCATCGGCTGGATCTCCTGGCCCTACCGGCAGTCCGGCATCGTGGCCACCATCGCCCACGAGCGGGACCACGAGGGCAGGGCGGTCGAGCACTTCCTGCCCTCCGGGCCCTTCGCGATTCTGCCGCTGAAAGACGAGCCGCAAGCCGATGGTTCGATCCGGCACCGCTCCTCCATCGTCTGGACGGAGCGGGCCGACGCCGTGTCCGCCCTGCTCGAATCGCATCCCGAGGATCTGCTCGTCGAATTGGAGCGCCGCTTCGGGCTCCAGCTCGGAAAACTCAGCTTCGAGACCCGTCCCCAGGCTTTTCCCCTGTCCTTCGGCGTCGCCCGTTCCTTCGTGGCCGAGCGTCTCGCGCTCCTGGGCGACGCCGCTCACGTGATCCACCCCATCGCCGGCCAGGGGCTCAATCTCGGCCTGCACGACGCGGCGGCGCTCGCCGAGATCGTCACCGACGCCATGCGCCTCGGCATGGATCCCGGGGCGGCCAACGTGCTCGACCGGTACGAGCGGGCCCGGCGCGCCGACATCACCGCCATGGGGGTGATGACCGACGGTCTCAACCGGCTGTTTTCCAACGACGTACTGCCCGTGCGCCTGATCCGCGACCTGGGGCTCGGCCTCGTCGACCGGATGCCCGGCCTCAAGCGCTTCTTCATCCGGGAGGCGGCGGGCGTCAGCGAGCGGCAGCCCAGGCTGCTGCGGGGCGAGGCGTTGTAGGACGGCCCCCAGGTCGTCATCACCGGCCCCGTGCCGGTGATCCCGATCAGGAGAAGCGCCGCGCCTCAGCGGATCGGGATGGCCGGGTCAGGCCCGGCCATGACGGGAAAGCGGGTCGATCCCCGCCGGGCGTGACGGGCAGGAGCCCCTGACTCCATCCTGCCGTGCTCGTGCCGGCACAGGTCATGATCCGCCAGCACCTGGATGATCCGGCACTCGCCCACCTGCCCGTGCCGGCAATCGTCGAGCATGTGCCGCAGCTCGGAGCGGAGCAGCTCGAGCTGGGCGATGCGGCGCTCGACGCCCTCCAGATGCCGCAGGACGATCCGGTCGGCCGGTTCGCAGGGTCGCTCCGGCGCCGCGCTCAGGCTCAGGAGCTCGCGGATGGCCTCGACCTCGAAGCCGAGCTCGCGCGCATGGCGGATGAAGCCGAGCCGGGCCACGTGATCGGACCCGTAGCGGCGCTGCCGTCCCTCGGTGCGCGGCGGGGCCGGGAGAAGGCCGATCTGCTCGTAATAGCGGATGGTCGGTACTTTCACGGCCGTCCGGCGTGACAACTCCCCGATCGACAGATCCGTCATTTTCTCTCTTGAACCTCCAGTCGCTAGAGATTGTACGAGTCTCGCTGACGGACGAAAAGGAGATTCGGATGAGCGAGGGTCACAGCCATGGAACATGCTGCTCCTCACACGAGCACCAGGCGCAGGATTCCGTGAGCCACCCGCATCAGGACCATGGCCATGGAGAGGCCGCCTGCGGCTGCCACGGCGGCGTGCCGGTCTTCGACGGCGTCGACCCCCGCTACAAGCGGATCCTCTGGACCGTGATCGCGATCAATCCCGCGCTGTTCGTCACCGAGATCGTGGCCGGCCACCTCGCCCGTTCCCAGGCCCTGCAGGCCGACGCCCTCGACTTCCTCGGCGACACGGTCACCTACGGGCTGAGCCTTGCCGTCATCGGCGCGTCCCTGAGGGTTCGCGCCGCCGCGGCCCTGTTCAAGGGCGTGAGCCTGTCGCTCATGGGCGCCTGGGTGCTGGGCTCCACGGTCTATCATGTGCTGATCCTGGGCCTTCCCCGGGCGGAGATCATGGGCGGGATCGGGAGCCTGGCGCTCGCCGCGAACCTCGCCAGCGTGCTCCTGCTGATGCGCTACAAGGATGGGGACGCCAATGTGCGCTCCGTCTGGCTGTGCTCGCGCAACGACGCCATCGGCAACGTCGTGGTCATGGCGGCTGCCGTCGCGGTCTGGGGCACCGGGAGCGCCTGGCCCGACCTGATCGTGGCCGGCCTCATGGCCGGCCTGTTCCTGTCGTCGGCGGTGCAGATCCTGCGCCAGGCCTGGGCCGAATACCGGGACGCCGGCGCGGCCGCTCCGGTTCCGGCCGCGTGAGCGCGGCCGGGTGAGGCGCGAGCCTCGCCCGGTCGCCGCCGGGCGGCCGGCCTTTGTGGCTTGGCAATCCGTGCCGAGCAGAGGGCCGTCGCGGCTCCTGCGACGGGCAGACAGTATCCGAAATATCTGTAATGTTATATAGTAGTATAATCCTGCATTTTTCAGATCGTCCGGACCCTTCATGACCAGCAAAATTTTCGACGCCTCGAACCCCCTCCCGGCCGGCGGCGACGTGACAGGACTCGACCTCGCGGTGATCGACCTCGACGTCACGAGCACCATCAACGTCACCGACATCGGTCACACCCTCGTCCGGAAGACAAGGACCGTCCTGGCTCAGGCCGACGGACTGCAGCTCCTGGGCTCGTCCGACATCGTCACCAACGAGGGCACGATCGAGTCTCGGACTGCGGCCGGCGCCGCGATCCGCTTTTCGGCCGGGGGGATCCACACGGTCAACAATGCCGGAACGATCAAGGCCGCGGGCCTCGTGATCGAAGGCAATGTCGGGGCCGAGCGAATCGTCAACACCGGCACGTTGCAATCCACGTCCACCGCGGCCAATGCCGTCCTCCTGGACCTGAAGGACGGGAACGACTTCTATGACGGCGTCCTGGGCTTCGCGATCGGCGGGACGATCAAGCTCGGCGCCGGCAACGACACCGCCTATGGCGGCAACGGTTCGGACATTTTTTCCGGCGGGGGAGGCGACGATTATCTCGACGGCGGCGATGGTAACGACACGGCCGACTATTCGGATGCGACCGGCAGCATTAGCGTCGATCTCAGCCGGACAATATCGCAGTTGATCGGCGGCGGGCAAAACCACGACACCCTCGTCAACATCGAGAACGTCACCGGGAGCGGCTCCAACGACACGCTCGTCGGCGGCACGGGCAGCAATATCCTGCGCGGCGGCGGCGGCGACGATACCCTCGACGGCGGGCTCGGCGACGACCGGCTCGAAGGCGGCACCGGCACCGATACGGTCCGCTACAGCGGCTTCTCGGCCGCCACGGTCGACCTGTCGCAACCTGTCGCCCAGAACACGTTCGGATACGGCATGGACACCCTGATCGGAATCGCCAACCTGGAGGGCGGGTTCGGGGCCGACACCTTCACGGGCAACGATGCGAACAACAAGCTGACCGGCAACGGAGGCAACGACACCCTCATGGGCGGGAAGGGCGACGACACCCTCGACGGCGGCTCGGGCGAGGACACCGCCGTGTTTTCCGGCGCCAGGGCCGACTACACCATCACGCAGAACGGCGACACCTTCACGGTCGCCGACAACCAGGGAACCCAGAGGGACGGCACCGATACGCTCAAAGATGTACGGCTGGTGAGGTTCCTGGGTTCGAACCAGACCATCGCGCTCGTCAACGGCAACCCTTCCAGCATCCTTCTGTTCCAGAACTCGCTGTTGTCCGAAGACGCGGCGATCGGCGCCACAATCGGGTCGCTCTCCGGCAGCGATCCGGACGGCGACGCCCTGACCTACAGCCTCGCGTCGAACCCGGACGGGCTCTTCGGCCTCGATGCCACCGGCAAGAAGATCGTCCTGGTGAAGGCGCTCGATTTCGAGACGGCCGCGCAGCACACGATCGCGATCACGGCGAAGGACCCCTATGGCGGCACGTTCACCAAGTCTTTCACGATTTCCGTCTTCAACATCGTCGAGACGACCCCGCTCGCCCGCGTCGGCACCGACAAGGCCGAGCAGCTGTCCGGCGAGTCGGGCAACGACCGGCTCTCCGGCCTGGCGGGAAACGACACGCTCTTCGGCGGCGCCGGCGCCGACACGCTCATCGGCGGCGCCGGCAACGACACTCTCGACGGCGGGAGCGGGAGCGACGTCTTCCTGTTCGACAGGAAGCCGAACGTGAAGTCGAACCTCGACTACATTCAGGATTTCGTTGCGGCGGACGACGTAATCCACCTGTCGCGGCACGCTTTTTCCAAGATCTCCAAAGGCACCCTGTCGAAGAAGGCCTTCGTGATCGGGGATCACTTCAAGGACAAGGACGACCGGATCCTGTACCTCAAGAGCGCCGGCGCGCTCTTCTATGATCCCGACGGGTCGGGTCCCGCGAAGGCGGTCCAGTTCGCCAACATCACGAAGAAGATCCCGATCTCCCACAAGGACTTCTTCATCGTCTGAGGCCTCTGCACCGAAAAAGCCCGGCTCACCCTGTGAGCCGGGCCCGATGCCCCATGACCGACGCGCCGGCCGGCCGCTTCGCGCGGATCAGCCCTTCGCGTCCGCCTTCGCGCGCTCGATCCCCTCGACGATCAGGCGGCGGGCCTCTTCGGCATCGCCCCAGCGGATGATCTTGGCCCATTTGCCGGGCTCGAGATCCTTGTAGTGCTCGAAGAAATGCTCGATCTGCTTGATGGTGATCTCGGGCAGATCCGTATAGGTCGCGACCCGGTCGTAGCGCTGGGTCAGCTTGCTCGATGGGACGGCGATGATCTTCTCGTCCTGGCCGCCGTCGTCCTCCATCACCAGAACGCCCACCGGGCGCACGTTCATGACGGCGCCCGGCGCAATGGCGCGGGTGTTGGCGACGAGCACGTCGCAGGGGTCGCCGTCGCCCGAGAGCGTGTGCGGGATGAAGCCGTAATTCCCCGGATACCGCATCGACGTGTAGAGGAAGCGGTCGACGAAGAGCGTGCCGGATTCCTTGTCCATCTCGTACTTGATGGGCTCGCCGCCGAGCGGCACTTCGATCACGACGTTCACGTCGTCCGGCGGGTTCTTTCCAATCTTGATCGCATCAAGGCGCATAGAGCTGTTCTCCGGAACAAGGCTTGAAACATCGTTCCGGGCGAGGCTCCTCCGGAGGAGGATGCCGTCCCGCCGGAACAACGCGGCAGAAGATCGTCTCGAGAGCGGCTTGAACCGAAAGGCCGGACGACCGCTTTCTGAAGCTTGGACGCCTCACTAGAGCATTGGGTTCAAAAGGGGAACCCACTTTCAGGCCCGACGGGACGCGCCTCCTGTGCGGAACGTCTTGCGCGCAAAGCGGAATCGGGCTCCGGGAGGCTGCAACAGAGTTGCGGACCGGCCGTCCCGCGCGCCGTCAGCGGAACAGATAGGCGACCTTGGCGAGCGGCGTTCCGCCGATGCGCTCCTCGACCCGGGCGACCGTGCGCCCGCCCATGCTCTCGTAGAACGCGCAGGCGCGCTCGTTCTCTTCCAGGGCCCAGACGACGATCCGGTCCATCCCCCGGTCCTTGAGATCGTTGCGCACCGCGTTGAACAGCCGCCGGCCGAAGCCGATGCCCTGGTATTCGGGCAGCAGGTAGAGCTCGTCGATCTCCCCGCCAGCCGGAAGCGTCCGGTCGCGGCAGCGCCCGTAGGAGGCGTAGCCGACCGCGCCCTCGCCGATATCGAGCACCACGAGCGGGCGCCCGCGCGACACGGTCGAGCGCCACCAGCGCGGGGAGCGCCGGGAGAACATCTTGTCCAGGGTCACGCCGGGGATAATGCCGGAATAGGCCTCCCGCCAGGCCGCATCGAAGACCTTGGACAAGGCAGCGGCGTCATCGGGTCTCGCATGACGGATACTGACGAGAAGGTCGCTCATGGCTCTGGCAAGGGGGTTGGAGGCAACGGTTTCAGTGTCCGGGGGAAAGGGTTAACGGTGGCTTAACGAACCAGGACGACTGATGGTGAAAGCGTGGCTTTTGAAGGGTCAGCGATCTGGAAAGGTTGGGCAAAAGGACGCAAGGCGCCCGGAAAGCAAGGTTTCGGTGGGGTGAGGAGCAGTTCCCCTCCATTCGGAGAGTTGTTCAGCCGCGACGAAACCTTATCTCGCCGCGATGACGCTATGTTATGTCATGGCGAAAACGTGCTGGGCCGCACGGCGGCCGGCGCGCGAGGTCGCTAGCTTGGCATGAAGAGACACGATGGATGAAGCAAGAATCCTTCCTGTCCCGACGCATGATCTGACACCAAACCCGGGAGAACCTTCATGGCTCTGACGCTCAACCTCCTGACCTTCACGCGCCCGACCGGCGCCGACATCATCGAGCGCCAATCCCTGTCGCTGCAGGGCGCCTGGGGCAACGACCAGAGTTTCCGCGCCAAGTTCACGCCCGACGGCCGCTACAGCGTGTTCTACAGCCTGGCGAACAACCTCGTCCCGAACGACTCCAACAACCAGATCGACATCTTCCGCAAGGACCTCAAATCCGGCGAGATCATCCGCGTGTCGACGAATGCCGGCGGCCTGGAGATCGACACCGGCGTTCCGACGCAGGCCTACGATCTCGATATCAGTCCGGACGGCCGCTACGTCCTGTTCTCGACCGAGTCCGGGCATCTCGGCCCGGGGGATCAGAACGGGCTCGAAGACGTGTACATGAAGGATCTGGTGACCCAGGCGATCACCCGCATCTCCACCGGCACTCGCCTCGAACCCAACAGCGGCAGCGTGTCGGCGCGCTTCAGCCCCGACGGCAAATACGTGGTCTTCGGCAGCCTGGCGAGCAACCTCATTCCCACGGGCGACAACAACGGGGAGAACGACATCTTCCGCAGGAACCTGGCCACCGGCCAGATCGACCGCATCTCCGTCGGGCCTCAGGGCCAGGAGAGCGTCGGCGGCAGCAGCTGGGACGCCAAATACACGCCGGATGGCCGCTACGTGATTTTCAGCAGCATCGCGACCAGCCTGATTCCCTACAGCGGCACCGCGCAGATCCTGCGCAAGGACGTGCAGACGGGGGCGCTCGACGTGCTCTCCACGAATGCCGCGGGCCAGCCCGGCACCCACCACAGCCTGGATGCGCAGATCAGCGCCGATGGCCGCTACCTGATCTTCGCCAGCCATGCCCGCAACCTCGTGCCGAACGACACCAACGAGGCCTACGACATCTTCCGCAAGGACCTCCAGACCGGCGTCGTCGAGCGCGTGTCCGTGAGCCGGACCGGCGAGCAGAGCAACGGGGACAGCCGTGCGCCGCAGATCAGCCCGGATGGCCGCTACGTCGTCTTCGAGAGCAAGGGCAAGAACCTGGTGCCGAACGACACCAATGATGCCCAGGACATTTTCCGCAAGGACATGCTGACCGGCGAGATCGTGCGCCTCTCCGCCACCGCCACCGGCACGCAGGGACAGGGCAGCGCCGCCGAGGCCGACAGCTACAATCCGCGCTTCAGTGCCGACGGACGTTTTGTCAGTTTCGACAGCTTCAGCGGCCTCGTGCCGTTCGACAATACCGGCGTCCGTGACGTGTTCGTCGTCGATACCCTGTTGAAGGACAATTTCGGAGCGGTCAACGCCCAGCAATTCGTCGAATTGTCCTTCGACGTGGGCCAGGCCTCCTCTGTCAGCATCGCCTGGGGCGACGGGACGAGCAGCACCGTCCAACCGGCAGGAGGCGTCGCATCCTTCACTCACAGCTACGCCACCGCCGGCACCAAGACGGCCGTCGTGACCGTCAACGAGGGTGGGCAGACCTGGTCCGTATCCTATGCGGTGGATCTTGCATCGGGCCGGATGACCCGCAATGCGACAACCGACACGCAGACGGGCAATACGGGCGCGGACGTGCTGACTGGGGACGCCTCCGGCAACATTCTGTCCGGAGGCTCTGGCAACGACGCTCTGAACGGGCTGGAGGGTGATGACAGGCTCATGGGAGGCCCCGGAAAGGACCTGCTGACCGGCGGTTCTGGCATGGACGTCTTCGTGTTCGACAGCCCGGTCGCCAGGAAGAAGAACGCCAATATCGACAAGCTCGCCGATTTCAGTGCCAGGGACGATTCCATCTGGCTCGACAATGCGGTCTTCAAGGGCCTGGGCCGGAAGGGCTCGATCGAGAAACCGGCGAAACTGTCCAAGGCTGCGTTCTACAAGGGCGAAGCCGCTCACGATGCGTCGGACCGCATCGTCGTATCGAAGAGCGGCAAGATCTATTATGACGCCGACGGAACCGGATCTCAGGCGAAGATCCACATTGCCACCGTCCCCAAGGCCGCCGTCAAGGCGATGGCGCATGGCGACTTCTTCGTGATCTGACCGCACATGAAAAAGGCGGCCCGAAGAGGCCGCCTTGTCCGGAGTTCCGCCCGCCCTCTTCGGATCGGGAGCGGACGCTTGTCTCATGCGCTTACGCCGCGAGCTGGCGCAGAACGTAGTGCAGGATGCCGCCGTTGCGGAAGTACTCGACCTCCTCGAGCGTATCGATGCGGCAATGCACCGGCACCTTGCGCACCGAGCCGTCCGCCGAGGTGACCTCCATCTCCATGCGCTGGCGCGGCTTCAGCTCGCCGGCCAGGCCCTTGATGGTGATGGTCTCGTCGCCCTTCAGGCCGAGAGTCTCCCAGGACGTGCCCTGCTCGAACACGAACGGGGCCACGCCCATGCCGACCAGGTTCGAGCGGTGGATGCGCTCGAAGCTCTCGGCGATCACGGCGCGCACGCCGAGCAGGACCGTGCCCTTGGCCGCCCAGTCGCGGGACGAGCCGGTGCCGTATTCCTTGCCGGCCAGGATGACGAGCGGGACGCCCTCGTCCTTGTAGCGCATGGCGGCGTCGTAGATGAACATCCGCTCGCCGGAGGGCTGGTGGATGGTGTAGCCGCCTTCGACCACGTGGCCGCTCTCGTCCTTCACCATCTGGTTCTTGATGCGGATGTTGGCAAAGGTGCCGCGCATCATGACCTCGTGGTTGCCGCGACGGGTGCCGTACTGATTGAAGTCGGCGACGCGCACCTGATGCGACTGCAGGTATTCACCGGCCGGCGAGGCGGCCCGGATATTGCCCGCGGGCGAGATATGGTCGGTGGTGATCGAGTCCTGGAAGAGACCGAGGATGCGCGCGTTCACGATGTCCGTGACCGGCTTCGGATCCTTGGCCATTCCTTCGAAGTAGGGCGGGTTCTGCACGTAGGTGGAGCCCATGTCCCACTCATATGTCAGGCCCGGCTCGAAGGTGACCTTCTTCCAGTTCTCGTCGCCCGAGAACACGTCGGCGTAGCGGGTCTTGAACAGCTCGCTGGTGATCGTGCGGTCGATGAAGTCCTGGACCTCGGCCGAGGAGGGCCAGATGTCCTTGAGATAGACCGGCTGGCCGTCCGAGCCCGTGCCGAGGGGATCCTTGGTGAGATCCACCAGCATGGAGCCGGCGAGCGCGTAAGCCACCACCAGCGGAGGCGAGGCCAGATAGTTCGCGCGCACGTCCGGGTTCACGCGGCCCTCGAAGTTGCGGTTGCCCGAGAGCACCGACACGGCCACGAGGTCGTTGTCGTTGATCGCCTTCGAGACGTTCTCCGGCAGCGGGCCCGAATTGCCGATGCAGGTGGTGCAGCCGAAGCCGACAAGGTTGAAGCCCAGCGCATCCAGGTCGCCCTGGAGCCCGGCCTTCTTGAAATATTCCTCGACGATCTGCGATCCGGGCGCCAGGGAGGTCTTCACCCACGGCTTGGAGGTCAGGCCCTTGGCGACCGCGTTGCGGGCGAGCAGGCCCGCGCCGATCATCACGCTCGGGTTCGAGGTGTTGGTGCAGGAGGTGATCGCCGCGATCACCACGTCGCCATGGCCGAGATCGTAGTTCGCGTCCTCGACCTTCACGCGCTTGCCGATCTCGCCGGCCTTGCGGAACTCCTTCTCCATGGCGCCGAGGAACTCGGTCTTGGAGGTGTCGAGCGTCACGCGGTCCTGCGGGCGCTTCGGGCCGGCCAGCGAGGGCACCACGTCGTCCAGGTCGAGCTCGAGGGTGTCGGTGAAGACCGGGTCGGGCGTCTCGGCCGTGCGCCACATGCCCTGCGCCTTGGCATAGGCCTCGACGAGGGCGACGCGCTCGTCCGTGCGGCTGGTGGTGCGCAGATACGCGATGGTCTTGTCGTCGATGGGGAAGAACCCGCAGGTCGCGCCGTATTCGGGCGCCATGTTGCCGATGGTGGCGCGGTCGGCGACCGACATGTCGTTGAGGCCGGGGCCGTAGAATTCCACGAACTTGCCGACCACGCCCTTCTTGCGCAGCATCTGGGTGACGGTGAGCACCAGGTCGGTGGCGGTCACGCCCTCTTTCAGCTTGCCGGTGAGCTTGAAGCCGATCACCTCGGGGATCAGCATGGAGACCGGCTGGCCGAGCATGGCGGCCTCAGCCTCGATGCCGCCCACGCCCCAGCCGAGAACGGCCAGGCCGTTGACCATGGTGGTGTGCGAATCGGTGCCGACCAGGGTGTCAGGATAGGCGGTCTCCTCGCCGGTCGCCGTGTCCCTGCGGGTCCAGACGGCCTGCGACAGGAACTCGAGGTTCACCTGGTGGCAGATGCCGGTGCCCGGAGGCACGACGGAGAAGTTCTCGAACGCGGTCTGGCCCCACTTGAGGAAGCGGTAGCGCTCGCCGTTGCGCTGGTATTCCAGCTCGACGTTGCGGTCGAAGGCCTTGGGCGTCCCGAACTCGTCGACGATCACCGAATGGTCGATGACCAGGTCGACGGGCACGAGCGGGTTGATCTTGCGCGGATCGCCGCCGAGGTTCTTCATGGCGTCGCGCATGGCGGCGAGATCCACCACGGCCGGAACGCCGGTGAAGTCCTGCATCAGGACGCGGGCGGGGCGGTAGGCGATTTCCTTCTCGTCCTTGCCCTTGTTGTCGAGCCAGGCGGCCACGGCCTCGATATCGGCCTTGGTGACCGTGCGGCCGTCCTCGTAGCGGAGCAGGTTCTCGAGCAGCACCTTCATGGAGAAGGGCAGCTTCGAGGCGCCGGTGAGGCCGTTCTTCTCGGCCTCCACGAGGGAGTAATAGGTGTAGGACTTGTCACCGACTTTGAGGGTCTGGCGAGCATTGAAGCTGTTGTTGAGCGTCACGGCGAATCCTCGCGTGCATTTGGGTTACGAACATGTGTTCGGCCGAAAGCGCGATAAGCGCGCGCCGCTCCGGGGGCGCCCGGACAGGGGAGTAAGCGCGCGAGGCGGATTGGACGCCTTGGCGCGCGGCGCAGCCAGGGGTGCTATAGATCATTTCGAACCATCCCGCTACACGGTTTAGAACCATTCCGGGGTGCAATCAGGGCAGGGGTCGTCGGGTTTGCGTCTGAGCGTTAACAATTTGGCCTGCGAGCGGGGGGAGCGCCGGATCTTCGCAGGCGTCTCGTTCACCCTGCGGGCCGGCGAGGCCCTGGTGATCACCGGCCGCAACGGGGCCGGCAAGTCCTCGCTCCTCGAGATCCTGGCCGGCCGCCTGCGTCCCGCCGCCGGGGTGATTCTCCTCGAGGAGGCGGGCGAGCGGACCTTGGCCGAATGCCTGCATTACGTCGGCCACCGCGACGCCCTCAAGGCCGCGCTCACGGCCGAGGAGAACCTCGCCTTCGCCCGCGACTTTCTCGGCAGCCCCGCGATGACGCCCTCCGAGGCCCTGGAGGCCGTGGGCCTCGCCCATGCGGCCCGCCTGCCGGTGGCCTATCTCTCGGCCGGGCAGCGCCGCCGGGTGGCGCTCGCCCGCCTCCTGGTGGCGCACAGGCCCGTCTGGCTTCTCGACGAGCCGACCTCGGCCCTCGACACCGCCTCCCAGGACATCCTGCGCCTGCTCCTGGAACGTCACCGGGAGGGCGGCGGCATGATCGCGGCCACGACCCATTCACCCTTGTTCCTGGCGGATGCCAAGGAGATCCGGATCGAGCGCAGGCCCACGCGCCTCGAGGGAGAGCCTGAGGAAGAATCCGCATGATTCGCTCGTTCCGCGCTCTCCTGGTCCGCGATCTGAAACTCGCCGCCCGCGTGGGCGGGTCGGGCGTCATGGGGCTGATCTTCTTCCTGATGATCGTGACGCTCATCCCCTTCGCGCTCGGGCCCGATCTCAACCTGCTCTCGCGCATCGGCCCGGCGATCCTGTGGATCGCCGCCCTGCTGGCCACCCTGATCGGCCTCGACCGCCTGTTCCAGGCCGACCAGGAGGACGGGTCCCTCGATCTCCTGCGCCTGTCGCACGCGCCCCTGGAGGTGGTCGTGCTGGCGAAGGTCGTGGCCTACTGGCTCGTCACCGGCCTGCCGCTGGCGGTTGCCGCCCCCTTCCTCGGTCTCCTGGTCGCGCTCTCGCCCGAGGGCATGCTCGCCATGGTGGCGACCCTGCTGGTGGGCACGCCGGCGCTCACCTTCATCGGGGCGGTGGGCGCGGCGCTCACCGCCTCGCTGCGGCGCGGCGGCCTGATCCTGGCGATCCTGGTCCTGCCCTTCATGATTCCGACCCTGATCTTCGGCGTCTCGGCGGCCAATGCGGCCCTGGGCGGGACGATTCCCTTCGCGACTCCGTTCCTGATCCTGATCGCCCTGTCGCTGATCGCGGCCGTCGTCGGCACGGTCGGGGCGGCCGCCGCCCTGCGCTCGGGGGAGTAGGCAAGCCGATGGGAGGCCGTCTCATTGTCCGAATGCGCCGTCTGCTCACCGGGCCCGTGCCGGCCCCTGTCTGGCCGGCCGGGATCCGGCCGGTCCCGTTCGAGCCGGACCGTCATGCGGAGCAGGTTCATGCGCTTCTCGGAGAGGCCTATTCCCGCGGCGGCGGCTATGTGGAGCCCTTCACGATCTGGTGGCCGAGCCTGCGCGGGGATCCGGAATACGATCCGGCCCTGGTCGTCATCGCGGTGGACGGGCGGGACAAGGTCGTCGGCGTGGCACAGTGCTGGACGAGCGCATTCGTGAAGGATCTCGCGGTCGCGCCGGCCACGCGCCGGCAGGGCCTGGGGTCGGCCCTGCTGCGACAGGCCTTCCGGATCCTGCGGGAGCGGGGCGCCAGCTTCGTCGATCTCAAGGTCGATGCCGACAACCCCTCCGGGGCTCTGCGGCTCTACCGCTCCCTCGGGTTCGACGAGGTCGAGTCGTACCGGCTCTCCTGAGCGTCAGGCGGCGCGGGTGTCCTCGTCAGGGACCTGCCCGAACGTGGCGTCGAACCCTTCTGCGCCCTGGCAGGTGAAGGTGAGGACGCGGCCCGCGTCGCGCCGGACCCATTGCTTCTCGATCAGCCGGTCGAGGATCGCCGCGCCCAGGGCGCCCCCGAGATGACTGTGCCGCTCGCTCCAGTCGAGGCAGGCACGGCACACGGGGCGGCGGCCCTTTTCCAGCCTCGTCAGATCGATGCCGAATTCCGTGAAGACGGCGCGGCCCTTGTCCGTGAGCGCGAGATCCTGCCCGCCCGCGATCAGGCCCTGCCACTGCGCCCCGTTCAGCAGCGCGACGCCGCGCTCGCCGGCGAGATGGTCGTAGCAGATCCGGGCCGAGCGCAGGGCTGCATCTTTGGGGCCGGTGCGGACCCGGGTCGCTCCCGTGCGCTGGGCCAGACCCATCAGGGCCTCCAGGACCTGCGCCACGTCCGGCCCCGAGAGCCGGAAATAGCGGTGCCGCCCCTGCTTTTCGGCGACCAGCAGGTTGGCCGCGTCGAGCTTGGCGAGATGGCCGCTGGCGGTCTGGAGGGTGACGCCGGCGGCCTGCGCGAGCTCGCTCACGGTCAAGGCCCGCCCGTCCATGAGGGCGGTGAGGATGTTGGCCCGGGCCGGATCGCCTAGGAGCGCGGCCACGGACGCGATGACGGGTCCTTCTTTCATACTTCGATCATAACCGAACCATCGACGTCGATCAATCGTCTAAGAAGGACGGGTCTTCGGCAACAGGATGTTTGAACGATGATCACCTGCTTCATCCGCTACGAGATCGATCCCTTCCAGCGGGACGCCTTCGAGGAATACGCCCGCAACTGGGGCCAGGCGATTCCCCGCTGCGGCGCGGACCTCATCGGCTATTACGCCCCGCACGAGGGCTCCGCCACCACCGCCTACGGGGTCTACACGGTTCGGAACCTCGCCGAATACGAGGCCTATCGCGAACGCCTGCGCGATGATCCCATGGGACGGGCGAATTATGAATTTGCCCAACGGGAACAGTTCATCCGCCGGGAAGACCGGATCTTCCTCCGGTTGGCCTCGGCCCCTCACGCGGAGCTGATCAGACCATGATCGCGGTCATCTTCGAAGTCTGGCCGGACGGGGACGTAGGCAGGCGGGACTATCTCGGCCTCGCGGCCGCCCTGCGCTCCGACCTCGCCGCCATGGACGGCTTCATCTCGGTCGAGCGCTTCCAGAGCCTGACCGAACCGGGCAAGATGCTGTCGCTGTCGTTCTGGCGCGACGAGGAGGCGGTGCGGGCCTGGCGCAACCTGCCGTCCCATCGGGCGACCCAAGAGGCCGGTCGCGCCGGCACCTTCAGGGATTACCGCCTGCGGGTCGCGGCCGTGATCCGCGATTACGGCCTGACCGACCGCGCCGAGGCGCCGACGGACAGCCGGGCGGTGCATGACGGCCACCGTAACGGCCTTACGGGCGAAGGCTGATCCCGAAGGCCTGCTCGATGGCGGCCTTGCCGTCCCGCTCGACCCGGTAGACGGCGCGGTAGAGGCCCGGCCGGAAGCCGCCGGACGGCTGCTTCACGCCGGCAAAGGCCATCCACTGCGCCTTGTCGCGGTCGAGGGGCGGCGCCTTGTTCTGGGCGACCGGTTGGCCGTCGGGATCGAACAGGGTGAGGGTCTGGACGTCGCCGCCTTTCAGCCCGATGGCCCGCACATAGGCCACGAGCGCCGGAGACCGGGTCGTGGGCGTGTCCTGCTCGACGGCGCCCGATTCGATCGCCGCCATGGTCACTGGCCCCGGGGCGAAGCCCTTGTTGAGGACGCTGCCGCCCTGATAGGCGAGCGCGCGCTGGAGCGAGGCCTCCCACAGCGACGTGCCGCCGCCGCAGGATTTCTCCGGCGCGCCATACGCGAAGGGGTCGACCGGCTTGCCGTCCTTGAGCAGGGTGAAATGCAGATGCGGGAATTCGGTCAGGCCCGACAGGCCGACCTGGCCGATCCTGTCGCCGGCCTTCACCTCCTGGCCCGAGCGCACCGCGACGCTGCCCTTCGCCATGTGGCAATAGGCCGTGCGCCAGCCGTTGCCGTGATCGATCACCACCGCGTTGCCGCAGCCGATCCGGCTGATCGCCTCGCGGGTCTCGGCGGTCACCGCGACGTCGGGAACCCCCTCGCGGGTGCTGGCCACCCGGCCGTCCGCGGCCGCGACCACGTCGATGCCGGCCCTCTGCGCCGCCATGGTCGGCACGCGGATGTCGGTCCCGTCATGGGTGTCGTAGGTGAGGGTGCCGCACTGGTAGTCGCTGGCGCCCGGCGAGGGGTCGCGATCCACGTAATGCTGGATGAAGCAGGTGCGTCCGACCTCGCAGGCGACCGGCAGACGCAGGCTGATCTCCTGCGCGGCGGCAGGAAAAGCGAGGGCGAGGCCGAGCAGGCTGAAAGGTCCAAGGCGCATGATCGCTCCGCAATGACGAGGCGGGATTATAGGTCGGCGTGAGCGGCCATGAAGGGCGGCGAGTTTTCACTCTCCCGTCATCACGGCCTCGTGCCGGTGGTCCCGGTCGAAAGAACGCCGCGCTCCAGACAAACGGGATGGCCGGGACAAGCCCGGCCATGACGTGACAGGGTGTCCGTTCCCGCGCAGCGATAAAGCTAAGCCTCTACGCATATTTCCGGAATGCCCCGCAGGTCTGGACGCGTCTAAAACCCGTTCTGGCGAAAACGTTATGCGGCTTGCGGCGATGTCTCCGTTGCAGGCGCAGCCCTGGACCGCTACATCGACACCATGATCCGAGACCTTGCCAATCCGACCCGCTTCATGAGCCTCAGCGGCACGCTGCTGCCGTGGGTGGGCGGTCTGGCGGCGCTTCTCATGGCGGCCGGGCTCTCCATGGTCTGGTTCACGGCGCCCGCCGATTATCAGCAGGGCGAGACGGTCAAGATCATGTACATCCACGTGCCGGCGGCCTGGCTGTCCCTGTTCTTCTACATGATCATGGCGTCCTCGGCGCTCGGCACGCTGGTCTGGCGCCATCCGCTGGCGGACGTGTCCCAGAAGGCGGCCGCGCCGATCGGGGCGGCGTTCACGCTGATCTGCCTCGTGACCGGGTCGCTCTGGGGCAAGCCCATGTGGGGCACCTATTGGCAATGGGACGCGCGGCTGACCTCCATGCTGGTGATGCTGCTGATCTATCTCGGCATTCTCGCGCTCTGGCGCGCCATCGAGGAGCCGAACCGGGCGGCCCGGGCGGTGTCGATCCTGACTCTCGTGGGCGCCGTGAACGTGCCGATCGTGAAGTTCTCCGTCGACTGGTGGAACACCCTGCACCAGCCGGCCTCCGTGTTCCGCCTCGGCGGACCGACGATCCATTCCTCCATGCTCGTGCCGCTCCTGGTCATGGCCGCGGCCTTCACTCTGCTGGGCATCGCCCTGCACCTGTCGGGCATGCGCACCGAGATCCTGCGCCGCCGGGTGCGCACGCTCACCATCCTCGAGGCCGAGCGCCTCGACGCACAGGCGGCCTGACGCCCATGTCGCACACGTTCTTCATCGCGTTCTCCTACATCCTGACGGCCCTCGTGGTGATCGGCCTGATCCTGCGCGCGGTCATCGACCACCGCATCCAGGTCCGCGCGCTGGCCGAGCTCGAGGCTCGCGGCATCGGCCGGAGGTCCCGCCGTGGCTGACGTTGTCGAGCGCCCGCGCTCCCGCCTGCTCTTCCTGCTGCCCGGCCTCGTCTTCGTGGCCCTGGTGGTGCTGTTCGGCGTGCAGCTGATCTCCGGCCGCAACCCGGCCGAGGTTCCTTCAGTGCTGATCGACAAGCCGGTCCCGATCTTCGATCTCGCGCCGCTCGAAGGCCTTCAGGCCGACGGCCGGCCGGTGCCGGGCTTCTCGAACCGGGACCTCAAGGGCCGGGTCACGGTGGTGAACGTCTGGGCGTCCTGGTGCGCGCCCTGCCGGCAGGAGCATCCGCTCCTGGTGGAGCTGGCCCGGGACCCGTCGGTCCGGGTGGTCGGCATCAACCAGAAGGACAACCCGGACAACGCCCGCCGCTTCCTGGGCGCGCTCGGCAACCCCTATGCGGCGGTCGGGATCGATCCGAACGGCCGCGCCTCCATCGACTGGGGCGTCTACGGCGTGCCCGAGACCTTCATCGTCGGGCCGGACGGTACGATCCGCCACAAGCATATCGGGCCTCTGACGCCGGAGAATTTCTCGGCCTTCAAGCAGCGCCTGGCACAAATCCCGCGCGCTTGAGCCGGTTGATCGCCACGTCGAGGGCCGACAGGAAGGCCGAGCGGTCCTTCTGCGAAAACGGCCTCGGACCGCCCGTGACCTCCCCCGTGGCGCGCAGGTCCTCCATCAGGTTGCGGGTGGCGAGCGCCATGCCGACCGACGCTTCCGTGAAGGGTTTTCCGGTCGGGCCGATCACCTCGGCGCCCGCCTTGACGCAGCGGCTCGCCAGTGGGATGTCGGCCGTGACCACGATGGCGCCGCGCCCGGCCCGCTCGGCGATCCAGTCGTCGGCCGCGTCGAAGCCGGCGCTGACCACGACACGCTCGATCAGCGGATCCTGGGGCACCTGCAGGAAGGCGTTCGACACCACGAAGACTTTCACCCCATGGCGCCCGGCGACCCGGTAGATCTCGGGCTTCACCGGGCAGGCATCCGCATCCACGTAGAGGATGATCGGTTGGAACGTCTCGCTCATGGTCCCTATATTCCTGTGGGATGCGGGGATGCCGCCGGGTCGTCCCGGCAGGCCGTGACGGCGTAACCATTCGGTCATCGGCGTTGAGGCACGTCTCGGCCTGCAAGATCAACCCCTTCGGGAGCAAAAAGAAGCCCGTGACCCCCCGATCCCGCATCCGCGCCGCCCTGGGCCTGATCCACTCCCTCCGCACGACCCCGGTGCTGAGCGATGCCACGCACCGGCTGATCCGCGAGGCCGACACGGGCGCGCTGCAGCGGGCCGGGCTCGCGCGCATGGTCACGGCCGGGCTGCTGCTCATGGCCGTCCTGGTCACCACGGCGAGCGTCGAGCTCGCCAACCCGATGGCGCTCAAGCAGGTCTGGGCCGCGGAGCTGACCCTGGTGCTGTTCGGAGCCCTCGGCTGGACCGGAGCCTGGCTCGCCTCGAAGCGCATCGCCATCGAGAGGCTGCCGGTCGTCACGGCCATCCTCGATGCCTGCCTGGTTCTCGGCAACTTGGCCTATACCCATTGGGGCCTCGGGATCCCCGGCAGCCTCTTCTCGGTCTTTCCGGTCGCCTGGGTGGTGCCCATCACCATGGCGGCGGCGGCGATCCACTACCAGCCGCGGCTCCAGGCCTTCGTGGCGGCTATCTATGTGATCGGCCTGTCGCTCCTCGCCTTCGGCAGCGGCTACACGAGCCCGGCGGAGCGCCAGCAGGATCTGTCCGAGATCATCGGGGTGTTCTCCGCCCAGGCTAACCTGGTCCGCCTCGTCATGGTCTTTGCCGCCGCCCTGATCCTGATCTTGGTGGCGCGCCAGGGACGGCTGATGCTGGAGCGGGCCGTGCGCGAGACCACCCTGCGGGTGACGCTGACCCGCTACCTGCCGCGCGAGCTCGCGCCGATCCTGACCGACCAGGCCTTCGCGTCCCTGCGCCAGGGGCGGCGCATTCCCGTCACCCTGCTCTTCGTCGACATCCGCGCCTCGACCACCTTCGGCGAGACCATGGAGCCGGCGCAGCTCGCGGTCTTCATCACGTCGTTCCGGCGGCGGGTGCTCCGGGCCGCGAGCCGCCACGGCGGCGTCATCGACAAGTTCACGGGCGACGGGGCGCTCCTCCTGTTCGGCGTGCCGGGCGCGCGCGACGACGATGCCGGCCGGGCGCTCGCCTGCGGGCGCACGCTTCTCACCCTGATCGAGCGCTGGAACGCCAAGCGCGGCTTCAACCCGCCCGTGCGCCTCGGCATCGGCATCCATACGGGCGACGTGTTCTGCGGCGTGGTCGGCGACGAGAGCCGGCTCGAATTCACCGTGGTGGGCGAGACCGTCAACATCGCGTCCCGCATCGAGCAGGCGACGAAGGGCGCCGGTTGCGAGCTCCTGGCGTCGCAGGAAACGGTCGTGGCGGCGGGCGAGGAAGGCCTCTGGACCGAGGTCGCGTGCGAACCCCTGCCGGGCGTGACGCGCAAGATGGTGCTGATGAAGCCGGCCGGGTGAGGGCTCGCATCCAATCCTCCCGGCCATCCCGCTTGTGTTGAGCGCAGCGTTCTTCCGATCGAGATCACCGGCACTGGGCCGGTGATCACGTGGCATTTGCTTAAGCTTCCTCCGCCTTCTTGACCTCGTGCTTGAGCAGCAGCGGCGTCTGCGCCAGGGCGAACGCGATGGTCAGCGGCATGATGCCGAAGACCTTGAAGCTGACCCAGAAATCCGTGGTCTGCGTGCGCCAGACGATCTCGTTGAGCGCGGCGAGCGCGAAGAAGAACAGGGCCCAGCGCAGCGTCAGCTTACGCCAGCCCTCCTCGTCGAGCTCGAACACGCTGTCGAGCACGATCTGCAGCAGGGGCTTGCGGAAATACAGGCCGCCGAGCAGCACCAGCCCGAACATGGTGTTCACGATGGTGGGCTTGAGCTTGATGAAGGTCTCGTCCTGCAGGAACAGGGTGAGCCCGCCGAAGACCACCACGACGATGCCGGACACCATCGGCATGATCGGCAGCTTGCGGGTGAGCCCGTAGCTGATGCCGAGCGCGATCACGGTCGCCACGATGAAGACCCCCGTGGCGGCGAAGATACGATGGTCTTCCGGGAAGCCGAACCGGTCCCCGTAGGCATTGCCGAGGAAGAACAGGGCGAGCGGCCCGAGTTCGAGGGCGAGCTTGAGCAGGGGAGGGAGGCGCTTGTCTTCGGTCATGAGGTTGCTTCTAACCCGGCAATGGCTTTTGCGAAATCCCGTGCGGTGAAAGGCTCCAGGTCCTCGACGCCCTCTCCGACGCCGATGAAGTGGACCGGGAGGCGGAATTTTTCGGCGAGCGCCACCAGGATGCCGCCGCGGGCGGTGCCGTCGAGCTTGGTCATGACGAGGCCGGTCACGCCCGCGGCCTTCTGGAACAACTCGACCTGGCTGATGGCGTTCTGGCCCACCGTCGCATCGAGCACCAGGAGGGTGGCGTGCGGCGCGGTCGGGTCGAACTTCTTCACCACGCGCACGATCTTCTCGAGTTCGGCCATGAGCCCGGCCTTGTTCTGCAGGCGGCCGGCCGTGTCGATGAGGAGCACGTCGGAGCCGTTCGCCTTCGCCTCCTGCAGGGCGTCATAGGCGAGGCCCGCCGCATCGGCGCCCTGTGCCCGGGCCAGCACCGGCGCGCCGACCCGTTCGCCCCAGACCTTGAGCTGCTCGATGGCCGCGGCCCGGAAGGTGTCGCCGGCGGCGAGCATCACCTTCAAGCCCTGCTGGCGGAACTTCTGGCTCAGCTTGCCGATGGTGGTGGTCTTGCCCGCTCCGTTCACGCCGATCATGAGAATGACGAAGGGTTTCTTCGTCCGGTCGATGGCGAGCGCCTGGGCCACGGGCTGGAGCGCCTTCTCGACCTCGCCGGCGAGAATCGCCTTCACCTCCTGGGGGGAGATCTCCTTGTTGTAGCGGCCCGATGCGATCGCCGCGGTGATCCGCATGGCGGCCGGGACGCCGAGATCGGCCTGGACCAGGGCGTCCTCGAGTTCCTCAAGGGTCGCGTCGTCGAGCTTGCGCTTGGTGAAGAGGCCGGTGACGCTGTCCGACAGGGACGAGGAGGTGCGGCGCATGCCGTCCGTCAGGCGCTGCCACCAGCCGCGCGCCGCCGCAGGCGCCGCATCGGGGACCGGATCAGGCAGCACCTCGGCGGGCGCCGGTTCCGGCGCCGGCAGGTCCGCGGCCGTGATGTCGGGGCGCAGTTCGGGACCCGTTTCGGTCAGGATGCGCGGCAGCGGCTCCTGCGGGTTGGTGCCCTCGGGATCGAGGCCCTCCACGGGCTGGAGATCCGCACCGGCCAGTTCCGGCGCCGCCTTGGCATCTTCAGGCGTATCGGGGGAAGCCTCGGTCACGGTCGGGGGCGCGGACGTCAGGTCGTCCGCGGCGTTGGCCGGCGGCGAGGGCATCGTCTCGGGATGGCCTCCGGCCTGCGGCGCCTCCGGCGCCGCCTGCGGGGCGGCCGGGGTCTCGGTCTTGCGCCCGAACAGACGGGAGAGGAATCCGGGCTTGTCGGGCTTGGTGTCAGCCATGGGTGCTGCTGTGCCTTTTCATTCTTGTGCTTGATTGAGCGCTGCCGCCTCGATAGCGCATCGTGCACAAAAGTGGGAAACGGTTTTCGCTTGCGCGGCCCTCTGGGACCGCACCAAACGATGCGTCTGCATTCAGCGTAAGCATCGGATAAACCCTAAGAGGGGTTCCACTTTTGGCGCCGATGCTCTAGCCGAGGCCTCATGAATGCGGAAGAGATAGTGAGCCGATTGCTGTATCGCGATGCCCTGATGCTCGTGATCGACAAGCCCGCCGGCCTGCCGGTGCATCCCGGCCCCAAGGGCGGCGAGACCCTGTTCCATCACCTCGACGCCCTCCGCTTCGGTCTGCCGCGCCGCCCGGAGGCGGCGCACCGCCTCGACAAGGATACCTCGGGCTGCCTCGTGCTCGGCCGCCATCCCAAAGCCATCGCCCGCCTCAACGAGCTTTTCCGCAAGGGTGAGGTCGACAAGGTCTATTGGGCCGTGGTCGAGGGCGGTCCCCGGGCCGAGGAGGGCGAGATCGACCTGGCGCTCGCGCCGAAATCGCCGGATCGCGGCTGGTGGATGAAGGTGGACCCCAGGGGCCAGCCCTCCCTGACCCGGTGGCGGGTGCTGGGGCGGGGCGAGGGCCTCGCGCTGCTCGAGCTGCGCCCCGTCACCGGCCGGACCCACCAGCTGCGGGTCCATTGCGCGGCCATGGACTTCCCGATCCTCGGCGATCCCATCTACGGCACCGCCCCGCGCTTCGGCGGCCCGGGCCTGCACCTGCACGCCCGCAGCGTCACCGTGCCGCTCCATCCGAAGAAACCGCCGATCCTCGTGGAAGCCCCTGTGCCGGAGCATATGCGGGAGCGCGTGGAGGCTTGCGGCATCAGGATGGACGGCAGGGGCGGCCCGACCTGACGATCCGCCGCATGTCGCCGCCGGCCTCGCGCGGGCGATCCGCCCGAACGAGCTCTTATGCCGCCAGCAGGTCCTTGCCGTCGTGGCCGGCGATCGTGGTCGGGACGATCTCGCCCGGCGTCACGGGCCGGTCGAAGCGCACCAGGGTGAATCCTTCCGTGCGGCCGAGCCGGTTCGTCTCGATCAGCACGTTGCGGCGCGCGCCGATCTCGCCGCCGAGATGCCTCAGCAGGGCGGCCTCGCCCTTTTCGCGCAGGCGCCGCGCCCGGTCCTTCACCACGTCGCGCGCCACCTGCGGCATGCGCGCGGCCGGGGTGCCGGGGCGGGGCGAGAACGGGAAGACGTGGAGATGCGTGAGGTCGCATTCGTCCACGATGGCGAGGGAGCGCGAGAACATCTCCTCGGTCTCGGTCGGGAAGCCCGCGATGATGTCGGCGCCGAAGACCATGTCGGGGCGAAGGCGCTTCACCTGTTCGCAGAACGCGATGGCGTCCTGTCGCAGATGGCGGCGCTTCATGCGCTTGAGCACCATGTCGTCGCCGGCCTGAAGTGACAGATGAAGATGCGGCATCAGGCGGCTCTCGCCGGCGATCGCGTCCAGGAGGTCTTCGTCCGCCTCCACGGAATCGATCGACGAGATGCGCAGGCGCTCCAGCTCCGGCACGTGGCGCAGCAGGCCCTTGACCAGGGTGCCGAGCTTCGGCTCACCGGGGAGGTCCCGGCCGTAGCTCGTGATGTCGACGCCGGTGAGCACCACTTCGCGGGAGCCGTGCTCCACGAGGGTCCTGACCTGCTCCACCACGGCCCCCATGGGCACGGAGCGCGAATTGCCGCGGCCGTAGGGGATGATGCAGAAGGTGCAGCGGTGGTCGCAGCCGTTCTGCACCTGCACGAAGGCGCGCGTGCGTCCGCGCATGCCGTCGATGAGGTGAACGGCCGTTTCCTTCACGGCCATGATGTCGTCGACGAGAATCTTCTCGCTCGAGCCCACGCCGAAGTCGCGCATCCCGGCCCAGGTCTCGGCCTTCATCTTCTCGTGGTTGCCGACGACCTGGCTGACCTCCGGCATGGCCGCGAAGGTTCCAGGCTCCACCTGGGCGGCGCAGCCCGTCACGATGATGCGGGCGTCCGGCTTCTCGCGGGCGAGCTTGCGGATCGACTGGCGCGCCTGGCGGGTCGCCTCGGCGGTCACCGCGCAGGTGTTGACGATGACCACTTCGCCGAGGCCCGCCGCCTCCGCGTGGCGCTGCATGGCCTCCGACTCGTAGGTGTTGAGCCGGCAGCCGAAAGTGACGACCTCGACCGCCATCAGGCCACCTCGGCGAACAGGGCCGGGGAGAGGGTGCCCTCGTGCTCCAGTTCGGTCGGACCGGTCATGAGGACATGGCCGTCGCTCTCCCGCCATTCGATGACGAGGTCGCCGCCGGGAAGCGCGACCACGGCCTTGCGGCCGGTCAGCCCCTTGCGGGCCGCCGCCACGAGGGTCGCGCAGGCTGCGGACCCGCAGGCCCGGGTGGCGCCCGCTCCCCGCTCCCAGACCCGTAAGCTGATGTGCTCCGGGCTGGTCACCTGGGCGAAGGAGATGTTGGCGCGCTCCGGGAAGGCCGGGTCGTGCTCGAAGACCGGACCGATGACGGCAAGGTCGTAGGCCTGGGCGTCCTCGACCCAGAAGACCGCGTGCGGATTGCCCATGCCGACCGCCGAGGGGGCCCGCAGCTCGGGCGCCTCGGGCAGGACCGTGTCGACCGCGATCGTGCGGGTGTCCGGGTAGGGATCGCGCAGGGGAATCTCGTTCCAGGCAAGGCGCGGCGGGCCCATGTCGACGGTGAAGACCGTGTCCGAGACGCGCTCCACCGGCAGCAGCCCGGCCTTGGTTTCCAGCACCAGGTCGCCCGCGACCGGGCGGCTCATGACCGGATCGGTCGTCATCGCCCAGGCGACGCAGCGGGTGCCGTTGCCGCAGGCGCCGGATTCCGAGCCGTCCGTGTTGTAGATGCGCATATAGGCGTCGGTGCCCGGCGTCACCGGATCGTGCAGCACCATCAGCTGGTCGAACCGGGAGCGCGGATCGGACGCGATGGCGCGCGCTTCCGATGCGCTCACGCGATGGGCGGAGCCGCGCAGGTCGAGCACGGTGATCTCGTTGCCGAGACCGTTCATTTTCAGGAAGCGGCTGTTCGAAAGGGCGTTCATGCGGGCGTATATGGCTCAAAACGCCCGAAACCGCGAGAGGGGTCGCGCGCGTCTGCGGCAATATCGTCTGAAGCATCGGACCCGAAAGTGGATTTGCCCTTTTGGGACCGGTCCGATGCGTGCGTTAAAATGCCTGCACGATCCGGGGGACGCTGGTCGCCACGATGAGCAGGCCGACCGCGACCATCAGGGGCCGGGTCGGCACCCGGCTGACCACGAAGCCGCCCAAGGGGGCGGCCAGCACCCCGCCGGCGATCAGACCCGCGGCCGAACTCAGCTCCGACCAGCCCAGGTTCAGGATGAAGGTGGCCGACACCACGGATGTGACGAGGAACTCCGTCAGGTTGGCGGAGCCGATCACCTGCCGCGGGGCATGGCCGCGCCCGATCAGCGAGCTCGTGACGACCGGGCCCCATCCGCCGCCGCCCATGGCGTCGAGCAGGCCGCCGCCGGCGCCGATCCACGGCACCATCCAGTCCCGGACCTCCCGGGGCCAGAGCGGACGGAATGCCTTGAACGTGATGTAGAGGCCGATGGCCATCAGATAACCGGACACCAGGGGCTGGATCGTCTTCGCGTCGATGCTGGACAGGATGAAGGCCCCGACGGCTCCGCCGAGCATGCCGGCCGGCGCGAGGCGGGCCACGAGGCGCCAGTTCACGTTGCGGTGGAGCACGTGCGAGGCGCCCGAGGCCGCCGTGGTGAAGATTTCGGTCACGTGGGTCACGGCGCTGGCCGTGGCGGGCGGCACGCCGAAAGCCAGAAGGCTCGTGGTCGAGAGCACCCCGAACGCCATGCCCAGCGCCCCGTCGACGAGCTGCGCTCCGAAGCCGATCAGCGCAAAGATCAGAAAGTCTTCCATTCCTGAGCAGCCTCGACGGAGACGGACGGGAGCTCGAGCATAGGCCAAGGGGATGACGTTGCGAGAGGGATCGCGGCGCCCGGCCAGAGGATTTTTTGTGCAGCTTATGAAAGGATGGCCTGCTGCAATCCGTCCTCCATGGAAGCCCGTGGACGGCCTCGCCGCTGCACCAAAACACCCCTATGGTGCTGCACCGTCTCTCTTCTTGATTCGCGGGTAAGGCGTCCTTCACATGCGGCTGCGCTCTTCAGGTCTTCTCCTCGTTTTCGCCCTTTGCTCAGGCGTCGCCCTCGCGCAGACGCCCCCGCCGGCAAGCCCCCCGGCCGCCGCGGAGACGCCGGCCTCTCCTGCGGCTCCGGCCCCTTCTCCCGCTCCGGCCGCCCCGCAGGTGCAGGGCGCGCCGACGCCGGTCACACCCGCACCGGCCGCTCCCGCACCCGCCACACCTGCGCCCGCGCAGGAGGCGGGCCGCACGACCCTGTTCCCGAATCCGAGCGATCCGTCCGGCGTGGAGGAGGGCGTGCTCGTGTCCAAGCCCACGGTGGTGCTCTCGGGCACCAGCACCTGGGACGACGCCTTCACCAACCTGAAGAACGCTTTCGCCAAGATCGACGGTGAGCTGAAGAAGGCCGGGATCGCGCCGGCGGGCCGGCCGGTGACGATCTTCGTCGACACCGACGACGACGGCTTCAAGTACGACGCGATGGTGCCCATCGCCCGGGTGCCGGACGGCAAGACCGAGCTCACGCCCGAGATCAAGTTCGGCAAGACCCCGGAGGGCAAGTCCTTCCGCTTCGTGCACAAGGACGCCTATGACGAGATCGACGGCACCTACGAGACGATCACGGCCTATCTCGACATCAAGGAGATCGTCGCCAAGGACGCGTTCATCGAGGAATACGTGAGCGACTTCACCGATTCCCAGGACACCAATTTCGAGGTGAACATCTACGTTCAGCCCAAAGAATGATCGCGCTCTTCGATCTCGACGGGACCCTGACCGACCCGAAGGCGGGCATCACCCGGTCCGTCCAGTATGCCCTCGAAAGGCTCGGACGCCCCGTTCCGGACGCGGGCGCCTTGACCTGGATGATCGGCCCGCCGCTGGTCTCGGGCTTCACGGAGCTCTTGGGCGGGGCCGAGGAGGTGCCGGACGCGGTCCGCTTCTATCGTGAACGTTACGGCGATGTCGGGCTGTTCGAGAACGAGGTCTATGCGGGCATCCCGGCCTTGCTCCGGAGCCTCGAGGAGAAGGGCGTCCGCCTCCACGTCGCGACGTCGAAGCTCCAGGTCTTCGCGCAGCGGATCCTCGAGCATTTCGATCTGTCGCGGTTCTTCGCCGGGATCTACGGCTCCGAGCCCGACAACCGCAACGCGGACAAGCGGGATCTCATCCGGCATATTCTCGACCGGGAGCGCTTCGACCCGGCCGGCGCCGTCATGATCGGCGACAGGAAGCACGATGTCATCGGCGCGGCAGCCAACGGCATCGCGACCATCGGGGTCTCCTGGGGCTACGGGTCCCGGGAGGAGCTGCGGCAAGCCGGGGCCGCATGTCTGGCCGACGATCCGCAGGGCCTCGAAGCGCCGATCCTCAGGCTGACGGGGTCCACGCCTCGCCCGGCCGCAACGGCCTGAACCGGGCCTCCGGGATTTCGGCCGCCCGGAGGGCCGCCGCCAGTTCCTGCGGCGGCTCGTCGACCCCCTCGTTGGTGAGCCGGAACGTCCCCCAATGGTGGCCCAGCGCCTGCTCGGCCTCGATGATCCGCAGCACCTTCACGGCATCCTCCGGGTTCATGTGCTGTGGCTCCATGAACCAGCGCGGCTCATAGGCGCCGATCGGCAGATGGGCGAGCCGCGGCCGGCCGAAGCGCTCGCGCACGGCGCGGAAGATTTCTCCGTCGCCGAAGCCGGTATCGCCGATATGGTAGACCGTGCCGGCCGGCGTGGTCAGCACATAGGCGCACCAGAGCGCCATGCGCCGGTCGTTGATGCCCCGCGCCGACCAGTGATAGGCGGGCTCAAGATGGGCCGTGACGCCGTTGCCGAGATCGACCGACCCGCCCCAGTCCCGCGTCTCCACGGGGATTTGCGGATGCTCGGCCCGGATGACCGCATCGTTGCCGAGCGGCGCGACCACCTTCGGGCGGTGCCGCTGCCAGAGGCGGCCGAGGGTGTCCGTGTCGAGATGGTCGTAGTGGTTGTGGGTGATCAGCACCGCATGGACCGGAGGCAGGTCGTCGAAGGCGATGCCGGGCGGGTTGACCCGTTTGGGACCCGCGAAGGAGACCGGGCTCGCCCGCTCCGAGAACACCGGATCGGTCAGGATGTTGAGCCCCGCCACCTGGATCAGGAACGAGGCGTGGCCGATCAGGGACGAGCGCAGGTCCCGCACCTCGGCCGGGGGCTTGTCCCGGAAGGGGCTCGGGAAGCTGTCCGGCCAGTCCTTGCGCCCGCCGTCGAGCTGCCAGCGCGCGAGCTCCAGAAAGCCCTTGTCCTGCGGCTGGTTGGCCAGGAAGAACCGGACCCCGTCGAAATGATCGGTGACCGGCCCCTGATAGTAGCGGTTCGTCGCCCGGGCGGCCGTCATCCAGCTTAACGCACCGGTCGCGGCCACGACGGGAAGCCCGAGGATTTTGAGAAGGGTGCGGCGGTTCATGGAGGTATCGTCTGCGGTGAAGCTTTAAGCGTGGGGACGACGGCCCGGATCGGCAAGGGGCTCGGTCCCGTTCTCCCGGAACACCCACTCCCATGGTGGCCGGGCTCGTCCCGGCCATCCCGACTTAGAAGGGCTCAGCGCCTCAAATCATCGAGATCACCGGCACGAGGCCGGTGATGACGAGGCGGGTCCGAGCCGCGGGGGCAGCCGGGCCCATCCCGATCAGGACGAGCGCGCCGCCTCGAACGATCGAGATCACCCGCACGAGCCCGGTGATGACGGGGGGCACGCCTTCGCCTCGTCCGGGCCGGCGACCGTCGAGACATCAAGATCCTCCATCGTCTGCCTTTTCCTTGACTTCTCGGTCTTTTCCCCTTAGGGGCTGACCGCAAATCTGTAGAGCGAGCCCTTTGAGCCGCCGACCAGCCCGCGAGGCTGGAGGTCAACGTCCGACAGCGCGATGCGCCCTCGGGCGCGTTTCTCTTTGGGTTTCCTTTGCGCCGTCGCAACCGGACGAGCCGGATCGCGACGCATGAGGATGAACGGATGTCGGACGACGCATTGCGCATCGAGGACGCGGTCAACGAGACCTGCCCGTGGTCGGGGAAGCCGATCGCGGCGGATTCGCTCACCCTCTACCGCGGCGAGGTGGTCGGTTTCTGCAATCCCGGCTGCCGCGACAAGTTCAAGGCGGCGATCGACCACTTTGAAAAGGCCCTTGCGAAGAGCGATGTACCTCTCATCGCAAAAGGAATTGAGTGATCATGTTCGAAGGCCTTTCCGAGAAGCTTTCCACCATCCTCGACTCGCTGACGCGCAGGGGCGCGCTCACCGAGGAGGACGTCAACGCGGCCCTGCGTGAGGTCCGCCGCGCCCTGCTCGAGGCCGACGTGGCCCTCGAGGTGGTGCGCTCCTTCACCGACAAGGTGCGCTCCCGCGCGGTCGGCGCCGAGGTGGTCAAGTCCGTCTCCCCGGGCCAGCAGGTGGTCAAGATCGTCCATGACCAGCTCGTGGAGATGCTGGGCTCGGACGCGGAAATCATCGACCTGAACGCGGTTCCGCCCGTCGGCATCCTCATGGTCGGTCTCCAGGGTTCGGGCAAGACGACCACCACGGCCAAGATCGCCCGGCGCCTGAAGGACCGCGAGAACCGCCGCGTGCTCATGGCGTCCCTCGATACCCGCCGCCCGGCGGCACAGGAACAGCTCGCCGTGCTCGGCAAGCAGGTGGGCGTCGACACCCTGCCCATCGTGGCCGGCCAATCGGCCGTGCAGATCGCCCGCCGCGCTATGGAAGCGGCCCGTCTCGGCGGCTACGACGTGGTGATGCTCGACACGGCCGGCCGCGTGACCGTGGACGAGGCCCTCATGGTGGAGGCCGCCGAGGTGCGCGCCGCCACCGGCCCGCACGAGGTCCTCCTCGTGGCCGACGCGCTCACCGGCCAGGACGCGGTCAACACCGCCCGGGCCTTCGACACCCGCCTCGGCGTCACCGGCATCGTGCTCACGAGAATGGACGGCGATGCCCGCGGCGGCGCCGCCCTGTCCATGCGCGCCGTCACCGGCAAGCCGATCAAGCTCATCGGCACGGGCGAGAAGGTCGACGCGCTCGAGGAGTTCCACCCCTCGCGCGTCGCCAACCGCATCCTCGGCATGGGCGACATCGTCTCGCTGGTCGAAAAGGCCGCCGAGAACTTCGACCAGGCGCAGGCCCAGCGCATGGCCGAGAAGATGCGCAAGGGCAAGTTCGACCTGGAGGATCTGCGCGACCAGCTCGCCCAGATGGAGAAGATCGGCGGCCTGAACGGCATGCTCGGCATGCTGCCCGGCGTGGCCAAGATGAAGTCGCAGCTCGAGAACGCCAATCTCGACGACCGGATCATCAAGCGCCAGCGCGCCATCATCGATTCCATGACCCCGGCCGAGCGCCGCAACCCGGACATCCTCAAGGCCTCGCGCAAGAAGCGCATCGCGGCCGGCGCCGGCGCCAAGGTCGAGGAGATCAACAAGCTGCTGAAGATGCACCGCCAGATGGCCGACGTCATGAAGATGATGGGCGGCGGCAAGGGCAAGGGCATGGCGGGCGCGCTCGGCAAGATGTTCGGCCTCGGCGGGGGCGGCATGCCCCAGCCGACGCCGGAGCAGATCGAGGCGCTGCAGAAGCAGATGGGCGGCAAGCTGCCCGACTTCCCGGGCGGCGCCGGCGGCCTTCCGCCCATGCCCAAGGGCGTGCCCGGCCTGCCGGGCCTGGGCGGGGCCAAGATCCCGGGCCTGCCCGGCATCGGCGGCTTCCCGTTCGGCAAGAAGAAATAGGTTTCGTCATTCCCGCCCGGGCGGGAATGACAGGCAAGAAGTTTGATCACAGGACACCAAAAGGAGTTTCCCATGTCCCTGAAGATCCGTCTCACCCGTGGTGGTGCGAAGAAGCGTCCCTACTACCGTATCGTCGTCGCCGACTCGCGCTCCCCGCGCGATGGCCGCTTCATCGAGAAGGTCGGCACCTACGACCCGATGAAGCCGAAGGACGATGCCGGCCGCGTCGTTCTCGAGACCGAGAAGATCCAGGCTTGGCTCGCCAAGGGCGCCCAGCCGACCGACCGCGTCCTGCGCTTCCTCGACGCCGCCGGCCTCCTGAAGCGTCCGGCCCGCAACAACCCGCAGAAGGCCGTCCCGGGCAAGAAGGCCCAGGAGCGCGCGGACGCGAAGGCCGCCGCGGCTGCCGCCGGCGAAGGCGAGGCTGCGTAAGCGCCATGTCAAAGCGCGAGCGTTTCCAAAAAAAGCGCTCCGCCTCACCCCTCCCCCTTGTGGGGAGGGGCAGGGGTGGGGGTGTCAGCGCAAACCTCTTCAAGGGTACGCTGACACCCCCACCTCCCACTCCTCCCCACAAGGGGGAGGAGAGCAGGACGGCGCCCGCTCGGGACGATCTCGTTCTCGTGGGTGAGTTCGGCCGCGCCCATGGCCTGAAGGGCGAGGTGCGGCTGAAATCCCATACGGGTGACCCGCAGGCGATCGCCGGCTACAGGCCGCTCATCGCATCCGACGGCCGATCCTTGTCCCTCAAATCCGTGCGGCCCGCCCCGGGCGGCGCACCCGATCTTCTCATCGCGGTGGTCGACCGCGTGACCACGCGCGAGGCCGCCGAGGCGCTCAACCGCGTACACCTCTACGTCGAGCGCGACAGGCTTCCGCCGCCCGACGAGGACGATGAATTCCTGCTCGCCGACCTGATCGGGCTGCCGGTCCAGACCGAAGCCGGCGAAACCATCGGCACCGTGATCGACGTGCCCAATTACGGCGGCGGCGACCTCCTCGAAATCGCGCCCGCGCAGACGGGCCCGACCGCGTTCCTGCCCTTCACCAAGGCGTTCGTGCCGATTGTGGACCTCGTGGCCAAGCGCCTCGTGGCCGTGCCGCCGGACGACCTGTTCGAACCGGCGAATGCCGCGCCCGACTCCGGGGACGAGGCGTGAGCTTTTCCGCCACCGTCCTGACCCTCTATCCCGACATGTTCCCCGGCCCCCTGGGCATGTCCCTGTCGGGGGATGCGCTCGCGCGCGGCGTGTGGTCGCTCGCGGCGAGGAACATCCGCGACCACGGCCTCGGCCGCCACCGCACGGTGGACGACACGCCGGCGGGCGGCGGTCCCGGCATGGTGATCCGCTGCGACGTGCTGGCCGCCGCCATCGACGCCAATATTCCGCCCGACGATCCGCGCCCGAAGCTGCTCATGAGCCCGCGTGGGCGGCCGCTGACGCAATCCCATGTCCGCGACCTCGCGGCCGGCCCCGGCGTCGTCATCGTGTGCGGCCGCTTCGAGGGCGTGGACGAGCGCGTGATCGAGGCCCGCGGCTTAAGGGAAGTCTCCATCGGCGATTACGTGCTCTCCGGCGGCGAGATGGCCGCGATGATCGTGCTCGACGCCTGCGTGCGGCTGCTGCCCGGCGTCATGGGCAAGGAGGCCTCCGGCACCGAGGAGAGCTTCGAATCGAACCGCCTCGAATATCCGCACTACACCCGGCCGCGCGAATGGGAGGGCCGGCCGATCCCGGACGTGCTGCTCTCCGGCAACCACGCCCTGATCGAGCGCTGGCGCCAGGAGGAATCGGAACGGATCACGCGCGAGCGCCGGCCGGATCTTCTGGAGCGCTAGCGCACCGTGCGGATCCGGACGATGCGCTCTGCGAGGTGCAGAGCATCGGCCCGATGCGGAACGCCGGACACGGCCGGGGGTTGAAAGGGCGGCACCTCGATCAAAGGAGGTCGATATGGTCAGCCGCCTTCTTCTCAGCACGACCTTTGCCGTCATCCTGGCCGGTCCCGTCCTGGCGGGCCCCTGCACGCAGCGGCTCGCCGATCTGGAGAAATCCATCTCGGCCCGGCAGGAGGGCGCGGGCCCGACCCTGGACGCGCCCGCGACGACCGGGTCCGCCACGCAGGGCTCGACCCCAAGCCCTGGCCAGGGGGCGAACGTCACCGGGCAGAGCCAGGGCCACAACCAGTCCATGCAGATGATCCAGCAGGCCAAGCAGCTCGATCAGCAGGGCAAAGAGGCCGAGTGCATGGATATGGTCGGCCGGATCGGCGCCACGGCTCCGCCCGCCACCAAGTAGAGCCAGGCGCTCCCGTCCGCATGGGGCCGCGCCGCGGCACGGTCGCATTGCCACCGCGCACCGTCTGTGCTCCGCTTGATCCCAAGTCCTTCGGGCGATGAATGGGAGACGCGGGCGTGGTGCAGGGTTTCGAGCATGTGGGGATGACGAGCAGCGATCTCGACAGGACCATCGCGTTTTACAGCGGGCTGCTGGGGCTGAGGGAGATTCTCGTCAAGCGCACCGGCGAGGGCGGGCGCATCGCATTTCTGGAGACCGGCGGCGTCATGCTCGAAATCGTCGAGCCGGCCGCAACCATCGAGACGCCGGCGCGCGAGGTGCCCGTCACCGAGGCGGGCATCCGCCACATCACCTTCCGGGTCGAGGACGTGGAGGCCGTCTACGAGACGCTGCGCGCGGCCGGCGTCGAGTTCACCGTCCCACCCCGCAGGGCGGCGAACGCGGAACTGATCCGCAAGGTGGCGTTCTGCCGGGATCCCGACGGCATCGTGGTCGAGTTCCTGGAGCGCGTGTGATCGCCGCGCCGGTCAGGCCTTCGCCGCAAGCGCCGCCCCGAAGGTCTTCAGATACTTCATCCCCGTGTCGCACATCACGGTGACGACCGTGGCGCCGGGGCCCAGCCGCTCGGCGAGGCGCAGGGCCGCGACGACGTTGGCGCCCGTGGAGGTTCCGGCGAACAGGCCCTCCTCGCGGGCGAGCCGGAAGGCCATGGCGGTGGCCTCCTCGGTCGAGACCCGCTCGATCCCGTCGGCGATGCCGTCCTGCCAGAGCGGAACCACGTAGCCGGCGCCGATCCCGTCGATCCTGTGCGCGCCCGAGGAGCCGCCCGACAGGACGGGCGATTCCGCCGGCTCCACGGCCACGACGGTCAGCGCGCCGGAATGGCCTCGGAGGCGTTCCGCGATGCCGCGCAGGGACGCGGCCGTTCCGACGCTCTGGACGAAGCCATCGATCCGGCCGTCCGTCTGCCGCCAGATCTCGTCGGCCATGCGGTGGTAGGCGGCGATCTGGTCCCGGTTCTTCATCTGGTCGGTCCAGAACGAGTTCTTCGCCTGCGCGATCACGCCGGCCCGCGCGATCATGGTCTTCGTCAGCGCCTCGGTCATGCGTCCGCCGTCGCTTTCGACGATGTGCAAGGCCGCCCCGAGAAGCCGCATGTGGTCGAGCTTTTCCTTGCTGAACGCATCGGAGGTCACGATATCGAGCGGATAGCCCTTCACGGCGCAGACCAGCGACAGGGAGACGCCCGTGCTGCCCCCGGTATATTCGACCACCGGGCCCCCGGGCTTCAGGCGCTCGTCGGCTTCCGCCGCCTCGATCATGGCGAGTGCCATCCGGTCCTTCATGCTGCCCGTGGGGTTCTCGCTTTCCAGCTTCAGCAGGATGCGGGCGCCGCGGGCGGGCCTGACATGGCGCAGGGCGATCAGGGACGTGTTGCCGATGCGGTCGAGGATGGTGAGGGGCTGTGCGGTCATGGGATCATCCGGAAAACTCCCGCCTCGATAGGCCGGGATGGGCCGCCTGTCAGGTCCGAAATCCGGACTTCTGCCGCGCGCCCGGGCATGGTAGCGCTTCACCCATGGCAGATTACGGTCAGTTCTGTTCCGTGGCGCGCGCCCATGAGGCCATCGGCGGGCGCTGGACCCTTCTCGTGGCGCGCGAGCTCCTGTGCGGCAGCCGGCGCTTCAACGACATCCGCCGGGGCATCCCGCGCATTTCCCGCACCATGCTGTCGGAGCGCCTGCAGGATCTGGTGCGTGTCGGGGCCGTCACGCGCGTCGAGGGCGAGCACGGACCGGAATATGCGCTTACCGATTCGGGCCGCGAGCTGATGGGGATCGTCGGCGCCCTCGGCGCCTGGGGCCAGCGCTGGCTGCCGCGACGGGCCGAGGACGAGGATCTCGATCTCGAACCGCTCCTCGTCGACATGCAGCGGCGGGTCCGCACCGACGCTCTGCCGTCCGAGCCCCTCGTCGTCCGCTTCGAGATCGAGGGGCAGCACCGGCCGCGCTTCCTGCTCCTGAAGGAGGCCGAGGTCTCGTTCTGCACGCAGAACCCGGGCTTTCCGGAGCCCCTCTGCGTCCGTGCCCGCCTGCCGGCGCTGGTCGCCTGGTGGCGGGGCGACGCGACATTCGCCGAGGCGCAGAGGATGGGGCTCGGGGTGGAGGGGCCGAAGGGGCTGGTGCAGGCGTTTCCCGGCTGGTTCGAGCGCTATCTGTTCGCCGGGGTCGTGCCTGCTGCATCCGGATGAGCCTTCGGTGCGCACGCCTTATCCATTCCGTCACGGCCGGGCTGGTCCCGGCCATCCCGCTCGGCAGAGCGCGGCGCTTCTCAGCATCGGGATTACCGGCACAGGGCCGGTGATGACGAGGGAGGGCGGAACGGGCGCCCCGCCCGCCGATGCGAGAGGCTCGACAATCCGCCAAATCTCCTGTATAGGCGCGGCCTCAACTTAAAACAGGACGCCGAAATCCCGCGGGTTTTGAGATCGCTCAGAGCCACGCAACGGCAGGAGTATTACGATGAACCTCATTCAGCAGCTCGAGCAGGAGCAGATCGCCAAGCTCGCCAAGACCATTCCCGACTTCCAGCCCGGCGACACCGTGATCGTCAACGTGAAGGTGAAGGAAGGTGAGCGCAGCCGCGTGCAGGCCTATGAGGGCGTGTGCATCGCCCGGTCCGGCGGCGGCCTCCACGAGAGCTTCACGGTCCGCAAGATCTCCTACGGCGAAGGTGTCGAGCGCGTGTTCCCGCTCTACTCGCCGCTGGTCGAGTCCATCAAGGTCGTGCGCCGCGGCGCGGTCCGCCGCGCCAAGCTGTACTACCTGCGCGACCGTCGCGGCAAGTCGGCCCGTATCGCCGAGCGCACCGAGAAGAAGACCGAGACCCCGGCCGCGGCCGAGTAAGGCTCTCGCCTCCCTCTTCGGACGATGCAAAGGCGCGGCTCAACCCGCGCCTTTTTGCTGACGACCGAGGCTTGGCGGCACGCCCACGCGACAAAAATATAATTGCGCGGTGACAGGCGTCTGCTATGCGATCGTTTCAAGGGCCTGTGCGCTCAGGACATCTTCCCGTCCGTGCGCCTGCCCGCTAAACACGCCGAACCGTTATTTTTCGACCGCTGGAAGAGAACCATGGCCAAAGCCCGCACCCTCTACGACAAGATCTGGGACGACCACGTCGTCGATCAGCAGGATGACGGGACGTGCCTTCTCTACATCGACCGCCACCTCGTGCATGAGGTGACGAGCCCGCAGGCCTTCGAAGGCCTGCGCATGACCGGCCGCACGGTGCGCCAGCCGCAGAAGACCCTGGCGGTGGTCGACCACAACGTGCCGACCTCCGACCGCTCGCACGGCATCTCGGACCCCGAGGCCGCCACCCAGGTGGCGGCGCTGGCCCAGAACGCCAAGGATTTCGGCGTCGAGTACTACAACGAGCTCGACACCCGGCAGGGCATCGTCCACGTGGTGGGCCCGGAGCAGGGCTTCACGCTGCCCGGCATGACCATCGTGTGCGGCGACAGCCACACCTCCACCCACGGGGCCTTCGGGTCGCTTGCCCACGGCATCGGCACCTCGGAGGTCGAGCACGTGCTCGCCACCCAGACGCTGATCCAGAAGAAGGCCAAGAACATGCGCGTGACCGTGGACGGGCAGCTGCCCGCCGGCGTCACCGCGAAGGACATCATCCTGGCCATCATCGGCGAGATCGGCACCGCCGGCGGCACCGGCCACGTGATCGAATACGCCGGCGAGGCCATCCGGTCCCTGTCGATGGAAGGCCGCATGACGATCTGCAACATGTCGATCGAGGGCGGGGCCCGGGCCGGCATGGTGGCGCCCGACGAGAAGACCTACGCCTATCTCAAGGACCGTCCCAAGGCGCCCAAGGGCGAGGCCTGGGACGCGGCCGTGCGCTACTGGGACAGCCTGCGCACCGACGAGGGCGCCTTCTTCGACACCGAGATCCGCCTCGACGCCGCCAACCTGCCGCCCATCGTCACCTGGGGCACGAGCCCGGAGGACGTGGTGTCGATCGCCGGCGTAGTGCCGAACCCGGACGACATCCAGGACGAGAACAAGCGCCGCTCCAAGTGGCGGGCCCTGGAATACATGGGCCTCACCCCGGGAACGAAGATCACCGACATCGCCCTCGACCGGGTCTTCATCGGCTCCTGCACCAACGGCCGCATCGAGGACCTGCGCGAAGTCGCCAAGGTGGTCGAGGGCCGGCGCGTCGCCGAGAGCGTCAGCGCCATGATCGTCCCCGGCTCCGGCATCGTGAAGATGCAGGCGGAAGCGGAAGGCCTCGACAAGATCTTCAGGGAGGCCGGCTTCGACTGGCGCGAGCCCGGCTGCTCCATGTGCCTGGCCATGAACGCGGATCGCCTCGCGCCCCACGAGCGCTGCGCTTCCACGTCGAACCGCAACTTCGAGGGCCGCCAGGGCTTCAAGGGCCGCACCCACCTGGTCTCGCCCGCCATGGCGGCAGCGGCGGCAATCGCCGGCCGGTTCGTGGACATCCGCAGCTTCCGCTGATCCGAATTCTGAAGATGGATGAAAAAGGCCGCGACCCTTGCGAGTCGCGGCCTTTTTCATAAAGGGGCGAGAGGCCTCAGTCCACGTAGACCCGGCGACCGCCGGCCACGACCTGGCGGCAGCGCTCGACCGGACGGCGGACGACCACGCCGCTCGGGCGGACGCGCTCCTCCATCACAGTGCGGCACACGGTCCGGGTCCGGGCCGGACGCACGATGCGGCGCTCGACCACGCGATCGCGATAGCCGTCTCGATAGCCGTGGCCGTAATGCCGTTCCTGCGCCACGCGCACGCCCGACGGGCCGATCCGCACGTCGACGCCCTGCGCCGACGCCGCACCGGCGCCGAGAACCACCAGCCCGGCCGCAGCCAGGATACCAAACACTTTACGCATTGTTGCCTCGTGAGCTTGTGTTGTTCTGGGCCAGTTAACGGCCAAGCGCGCCAGGCGTTCCGTTGCGGAGACGTGATCGGATCGCCATGGTAAAGCAACGGTAAAGGCTTCGAGGAGGGTTTCATGAACGATCGGGACCGGGAAGCCCGCGACGCCGACGCGGCGCGCGAGGCGCTGGAGCGCGTCCAGCGGGATTCGGACACCCTCGGCGCCTCGGCGCTCGCCCGCATGGGCCGCCGGGCGGGCGACCATTTCGGCGCGAAGGACGCTGTCGGCTCGGCCGAGGACGGCGGCACCGATCCGGTCGAGCTCTGGGGCCGCCGCATCGGCCGCGCCCTGTCGCTCGTGGGCGTCGTCATCCTGGCCATCTGGCTCCTGGTCCAGCTGAGGATTCTCTGACCCATGAGCGCCCTGGCCGATCTCCAAGCTCCCAGCCTCGACGATCTCGAAGCCCTGGCGCAGGACGCCTATGCGCGCCTGCCGGAGGCGTTCCGGCGGCTCTGCGAGGGCGTGGTGATCCGGGTCGAGGATTTCCCCGACGACGAGACCATGACCGAGATGGGCTGCGAGACGCCCTTCGATCTCCTCGGCCTGTTCCGCGGCATCGGCCTCGCTCAAGGAGGCGGGCTGATGCAGACCGGGCAGTTCCCCAACATGGTCTGGCTCTACCGCCGCCCGATCCTCGACTACTGGGCCGAGCACGAGGAGACCCTCGGCCACATCGTCACCCACGTGCTGGTCCACGAGATTGGCCACCATGTCGGCCTCTCCGACGAGGACATGGAGGCCATCGAGGCGGCGGCGGGGTGAGCCTTGCGGGGCTGGCAAGGGCTGGGCGCTACGCCAGATTAGGTCTTGCTCCACAACCGACCGACGGCCCGCCCGGCCTGCGCCCGGGCGGGCCGCCCCCAAGCAGGAGAGGCTTCATGGCAAAGTCCGTCGCTGAGCAGTTCGTCGAGATCCTGGCGGCCGCAGGCGTCAGGCGCGTCTACGGCATCGTCGGCGACAGCCTCAACGGCCTGACGGACGCGATCCGGCGCCGGGACGACATGGAGTGGATCCACGTCCGGCACGAGGAGGTCGCGGCCTTCGCGGCCGGCGCGGAGGCGCATCTGACGGGCGCCCTCGCGGTCTGCGCCGGGAGCTGCGGGCCGGGCAATCTCCATCTCATCAACGGCCTGTTCGACTGCCACCGCTCGCGGGTGCCGGTGCTGGCCATCGCGGCCCATATTCCCTCGCCCGAGATCGGCAGCGGCTATTTTCAAGAGACCCACCCGGAGACCCTGTTCCGGGAATGCAGCCATTACTGCGAGCTGGTCTCGAGCCCCCACCAGATGCCCCGCATGCTCGAGACCGCCATCCGCGAGGCGACGGTCAAGCGCGGCGTGTCGGTGCTGGTGATCCCCGGCGACGTCGCCCTGCAGCCGGCCGCCGCGGCGCCTCCGGCCAAGCCCGCAGGGCTGCTGCCGCAGGCGCCGGTCGTCACGCCGGCGCCGGACGACCTCGATCGGCTCGCCGCACTCCTCAACGGCGGCGGCCGGGTCACGGTCCTGTGCGGGGCGGGGTGCGCGAACGCGCATGACGCGTTGCTGGCCCTGGGCGAGCGCCTGCAGGCGCCCATGGTGCATGCCATGCGCGGCAAGGAGCACGTGGAGTGGGACAACCCCTACGACGTCGGCATGACCGGGCTGATCGGCTTCTCGTCCGGCTATTACGCCATGCGGGACTGCGACGTCCTGCTGATGCTCGGCACCGACTTCCCCTATCGCCAGTTCTACCCGGAGGATGCGGGCGTCCGCATCGCGCAGGTCGACCTCCGGGGCGAACAGATCGGCCGCCGCGCCGCGGTCGATGTGGGCGTCGTGGGTGATGTCCGCGCCACCCTGACGGCCCTGCTGCCCAGGCTCGACCGGAAGGCGGACGGCGCGCATCTCGCCCGGGCCCGGGAGCATTACGCCAAGGCGCGCCGGGCGCTCGACGAACTCGCCGTCGGAACGCCGGGCCGGCCGCCGGTCCATCCGCAGCAGGTGGCCAAGGCGATCAGCGACCAGGCGGCGGACGACGCCGTGTTCACCTGCGACGTGGGCCTGCCCGTCGTCTGGGCGGCCCGCTATCTCGCCATGAACGGAAAGCGGCGCCTGCTCGGGTCGTTCTGGCACGGCTCGATGGCCAACGCGATGGCCCAGGGCATCGGCGCCCAGGCGGCCTGCCCCGGCCGGCAGGTGATCTCCCTGTCGGGCGACGGCGGCTTCGCCATGCTGATGGGGGATCTCCTCACCCTGACGCAGCAGCGCCTGCCCGTGAAGGTCGTGGTGTTCAACAACGGCACGCTCGGCTTCGTCGAACTCGAGCAGAAATCCACCGGCTTCCTCGATTTCGGCACGGAGCTCCGGAACCCGAACTTCGCCGCCATGGCGGAGGCCGCCGGAATCCGCGGCATCCGGCTGGAGGACCCGGCCCAGGTGGAGGAGGGGATCGCCGCCGCCCTGGCCCATGACGGGCCGGTCCTGGTCGACGCGGTGGTGAACCGGACCGAGCTCGCCATGCCGCCCTCCGTCACCCTGGAGATGGCGAAGGGCTTCACCCTCTACATGGTGAAGGCCGTGCTGAACGGCCGCGCCGACGAGGTCTATGACCTGGCCCGGACGAATCTCTGGCGCTGAGGAGGTTTCCCGCCCGCCGCGACGATCGTTGGCCTGGCGCATCGTGCGGCCCTCCGGGTCCGGGCCGAACGATGCGCCGCTTCAGGAATTGAGCATCGGATCGATCCCAAAAGTGGGTCCACTTTTGGGTCCGATGCTCTAGCCGTTCCCGAAACCCTTTGATATGAGGCACGGGACAGCGGCGACATGGCCGCCTTCAGGGATGTGAGGACCATGGACAAGTTCACCGTGCTCGAAAGCGTCGCGGCGCCGCTGCGGATCATCAATATCGACACCGATATGATCATCCCCAAGCAGTACCTGAAGACGATCAAGCGCACGGGGCTCGGCACGGGCCTCTTCTCCGAGATGCGCTACCGCGAGGATGGCTCGGAGAACCCCGATTTCGTCCTCAACCAGCCGGCCTATCGCAACGCCCAGATCCTGGTGGCGGGCGACAATTTCGGCTGCGGCTCGTCCCGAGAGCACGCCCCCTGGGCGCTGCTCGATTTCGGCATCCGCTGCGTGATCTCCACCAGCTTCGCCGATATCTTCTACAACAACTGCTTCCAGAACGGCATCCTGCCGATCAAGGTGAGCCCCGAAGACCTGGAAAAGCTCTTCGACGACGCGGAGCGCGGCGCCAACGCCACCCTGACCGTGGACCTCGAAAAGCAGGAGATCCGGGGTCCCGACGGCGGTTCGGTCACCTTCGACATCGACCCGTTCAAGAAGCATTGCCTGCTCAACGGCCTCGACGGCATCGGCCTGACCATGGAAAAGGGTGCAGCCATCGACAGCTTCGAGAAGAAGCTCGCCGAGCGCGCCTGGGCCTGACGTTTCCGACGCGCCGGACCGGCGCCAATCGAGCAGGATGAGCGATGGCACAGGGCAAGCCGCAGGTTCTCGACCGCGCCGATTGGGCGACCCATCCCGACCTGTTCTGGAAGGGCCATGTCGAGGGTCACCGGCTGGGCACCGCCGTGACCGTGCTCTTCTACGCCACGGAAGAGGTCGGCGGCGGGCCGAAATGGCATGTCCACCCCTATGACGAGATCTTCATCATCCGCGAGGGGCGGGCGCTCTTCACCGTCGGCGACCAGCGCTTCGAATGCGAGAAGGGTCAGGTCGTCTTCGGACCGGCCAACGTTCCGCACAAATTCGTCAATCTCGGCCCGGGGCGGCTGGAAACCACGGACGTTCATGTGAGCGACCGCTGGATCCAGACCAACCTCCCCGATCCGGACCTGGGTTGATGAGCCCAGAGGGCGAGCGCTGCGCGTGATGAACCCTGGCGGCGCTCCCGGGCATCGGGACGCCGGGCAAGCCAGGCCATGACACGGGAGGGTTAACGCAGAGTCACCGTCGGGCTGCCCAGCCTGACGAAAGCGTGAGGAGCTGCCCCGTTTCCATAAGATTAACCAAATTGCCTGCAAGTTCGCGAACATGAAGAACTTCATCGCCCCCGCTCTCTTCGTTCTCGCCGGCTTTGCCGCTGCGACGCCGGCCGTCGCGCAGGCGGATTTCGGCCAGTGCCTCGCATCCCTCCGCGGCCAGGCGGCCGCCAAGGGCATTTCCGGCCAGGCTTTCGATACCGCGACCCGCGGCGTCACGCCGGATCTGACGATCCTCGACCTCATGAACAACCAGCCCGAGTTCAAGACGCCCATCTGGGACTATCTCTCGGCGCTCGTCGACGAGGAGCGGGTGCAGGACGGCCGCGCCGCCATGCGCCAATGGGGCCAGGCTCTCGCCGCCGCCGAGGCGCGCTTCGGGGTCGACCGCCATGCCATCGCGGGCGTCTGGGGGGTGGAATCCAATTTCGGCAAGGATATCGGCGGGCGGCCGCTGATCCAGTCGCTCTCGACGCTGGTCTGCTACGCGCCGCGCCGCAACGAGTATTTCAAGGGCGAGCTGATGGCGACCCTGAAGATCGTGCAGGACGGCGACATCAACCCGGCGAACCTGCGCGGCTCCTGGGCGGGCGCCTTCGGCCACACCCAGTTCATGCCCTCGACCTTCCAGCGCCTCGCCGTCGACGGCGACGGGGACGGGCATCGGGACATCATGACGTCCGTGCCGGACGCGGTGCATTCCACGGCCAACTTTCTCAAGAAAGCCGGCTGGGTGAACGGCCTGCCCTGGGGTTACGAGGTGCGCCTGCCGTCGGGTTTCAGCGCGAGCCTCGCCGGTCGAAAGAACAAGAAGCCGCTCGCCACCTGGGCCGCCATGGGCGTGCAGCGGATCGACGGACGCCCGCTCTCGGGCAATTACGCGGCCGGGATCATCATCCCGGCGGGCATCAACGGTCCGGCCTTCCTGGTCACCAAGAACTTTGACGCGGTCTATTCCTACAACGCGGCGGAATCCTACGGGCTCGCCATCGCGCTGCTGGGCGACCGGCTCAAGGGTCAGCCCGGCATCCAGACCGCCTGGCCCACCGACGATCCGCCGCTCTCGCGCGCTCAGCGCCGCGAGCTGCAGCAGCTCCTGACCGCCCGCGGCTACGACGTGGGCGAGCCGGACGGCAAGATCGGCGCCAAGACCCGCGAGGCCATCAAGGACGTGGAGCGCCGCATCGGCCTCGAGCCGCGCGGCCGGCCCGGCGGCAAGGTGCTGGAGGCGCTGCGGGGATAAGGTTCACTGAGCCCGATGACCATCATCAGCTAGCGCACCGTGCGAAAAAGTGGACCCGGTTTTTCGCAGTCAACGGTGCGCCGGCCAAGAGTGGAGCATCGGACCCAAAAGTGGGTCCGCTTTTGGGTCCGATGCTCGAGCGCATCCTTGTGATGATACCCCCCGTCATGGCCGGCCAGTCATCACCCCTGTCTCGCCGGCCATCCCGATGCGGAAAAGCGCCGCGCCTCAAACAATCGAGATCACCGGGACAAGCCCGGTGATGACGGGGTGGTGGATCGGCCGAGCGATCAAGACAGGGTCCCGAACGGTGCGCCGCTCAAAGGCTTGAGCATTGGAATCGATCCCAAAAGTGGATTCCACTTTTGGGATCGATGCTCTAGTTGCAGTGGCGATGCGTTTGGAGTTGTACTGGCTCCATGCTCATCGCCCTCCTCACGGATATCCACGGCAACCGGGAGGCCCTGTCGGCCTGCCTCGCCCATGCGCGCCTTCTCCATGTCGACCGCCTGATCTTTCTCGGCGACTACGTGGGCTACGGGGCCGATCCGGCCTGGGTGGTGGACACGGTCCGCGGGCTCGTGGACCAGGGCGCCGTGGCGCTTCTGGGCAATCACGATGCGGCCATCGACGGCTCGGACGAGGACATGAACAGCGTCGCCCAGGAGGCGATCCGCTGGACCCGCAACCAGCTCGGCATGGAGCAGCGGCGCTTCCTGGCGGACCTCCCCCTCACCCATGAGGAGGGGAGCGTCCTCTACGTCCACGCCAACGGCTATGCCCCCCGCAGCTGGGACTACATGGCAGGGCCCATGGAGGCGATCCGGCACTTCAGCCGGGTCGACGCCCACATCACCTTCTGCGGTCACGTGCATGTGCCCATGCTCTATCACATGAGCACCACCGCCAAGGTCGGCACCTTCTCGCCGGTGGCCAACAACGACATTCCGCTCCTGCCGACCCGCACCTGGCTTGCGGTGATCGGCGCCGTCGGGCAGCCGCGGGACGGGGTGGCGGCGGCAAACTACGCGGTCTTCGACACCGCGCGCCAGACCCTGCGCTACCTGCGCGTGCCCTACGACACGGCCACGGCCGCCCGGAAGGTGCGGCAGGCCGGCCTGCCGGAGAAGCTGGCGCTGCGTCTCGAACAGGGCCGCTGACGGATGCGCTGGCGCTTGCATCCCGGCCAAGTGATCGACGGTTTCACCCTCCAGGAAAATCTGGGCACCGGCGGCATGGCGCAGCTCTGGGCCGTCACCCGGGAGGACGATCCGGCGCCGCTGATCATGAAGGTCCCGATGCTGATCGACAGCGACGACCCGCTGCCCATCGTGTGCTTCGAGACCGAGCAGATGATCATGCCGCGCCTGACCGGCCCGCATGTGCCCCGCTTCGTCGCGACCGGTCCGCTCGATCCCATGCCCTACATCGTCATGGAGCGGATCTCCGGGCCATCGCTGAAGGCACGCCTCGACCGGGTTCCGCTGCCCTGGCCCGAGGTCGTCGCGATCGGCGCGACGGTGGCGCATGCCCTGCACGACCTGCATCTCCAGCACGTCATCCATCTCGACATCAAGCCGAGCAACGTGATGCTCCGCGAGACCGGCGAGGCCGTTCTCATCGATTACGGCTTCGCCCGGCACGAACGCCTGCCCGACCTCCTGGCCGAGGAGTTTCGCGAGCCGTTCGGCACCACGCCCTACATGGCCCCGGAGCAGGTGCTGCAGGACAGGGCCGATCCGCGCAGCGATCTCTTCGCGCTCGGCGTGATGCTGTATTTCTTCGTCACGGGAGAACGTCCCTTCGGCAATCCGCGCGGCGGCCAGATCCGCCGCCGCCTGTGGCGCGATCCGGTGCCGCCGCGGGCGCTCAACCCCGATTGCCCACCCTGGCTGCAGGAGATCATCCTGCGCTGCCTGGAGGTCGATCCGGACGAGCGCTACGCCACGGCGGCCCAGCTCGCCCTCGATCTGGAGAACCCGGACCACGTGCGGCTCACCGAACGGGCCGGGCGGCTCGAACGGGACAGCGGGGTGAAGACGTTCCGGCGCTGGCTCAAGGCCCGCCGGGCGCAACCGCTCGAGGCGCCGAACATCGCCGGGCAGCTGTCCCGCGCTCCCATCGTGCTGGTCGCCATCGATCTGGCGCCGGGCAGCGAGGATCTCGCCGAAGCCCAGCGCCTGATGGTCGGCCGCATCCTCTCCATCGAGGGCGAGGCGCGCATCGCCTGCGTCAACGTCCTGAAGACCTCGCGCATCGCCGTCGATATCCTGGAGGACGAGGAGGGGAGGAGCCTTCATGTCCAGCGCCTGGTGCAGCTCCGGCACTGGGGCGGCTCGCTTCAGATCCCGTCCGATCGGATCACCTACAGCGTGCTGGAGGCCCCCGACCCGGCGGCGGCCCTGGTGGACTACGTGCGGCACAACAATGTCGACCATGTCGTGATCGGCGCCCGGTCCTCGTCCGCCCTGCGCCGCTACCTGGGCAGCGTCTCGTCCCGCGTCGTCGCGGAGGCGCCCTGTTCGGTCACCGTCGTCAGGACCCCGAAGGATCGGCGGGCCGAGGACGGGGGAGCCGCCTCCGCCTAACGGCCAACACGACGGGAGCTTGCCAAGCCGCACATTCGGCTCTTTAAGGGCCCTGCATTCGATCACGACAGAACAGGGGTCTTCCCATGGCAACGCACAAGCTTCTCCTTCTCCCTGGCGACGGCATCGGCCCGGAGGTCATGCGCGAGGTCGAGAAGATTGTGGGCTGGTTCCGCAAGCGGGGGCTGGGCTTCGAGACCGAGACGGATCTCGTCGGCGGCTCAGCCTACGACGCCCACGGGGCGGCGATCTCGGATGCCGCCATGAGCCGCGCGCAGGAAGCCGATGCGGTGCTGTTCGGCGCGGTGGGCGGCCCGAAATGGGACAGCGTGCCCTATGCGGTGCGCCCCGAGGCGGGCCTGCTGCGCCTGCGCAAGGACCTCGGCCTCTTCGCCAACCTTCGCCCGGCGATCTGCTATCCGGCCCTGGCCGATGCCTCCTCGCTCAAGCGCGAGGTGGTGGAAGGCCTCGACATCATGATCGTGCGCGAGCTCACCGGCGGGGTCTATTTCGGGGAGCCGAAGGAGATCGTGACCCTGGAGGACGGCTCCCAGCGCGCCGTCGACACGCAGCTCTATCATACCCACGAGGTGGAGCGGATCGCGCGCGTCGCCTTCGATCTCGCCAGGAAGCGCCGCAACAAGGTCTCCTCGGCCGAGAAGATGAACGTGATGAAGACCGGCGTGTTCTGGCGCCAGGTCGTCACCCGCATCCACAAGGCCGAGTTCTCCGACGTGGAGCTGGAGCACGTGCTCGCCGACAACTGCGCCATGCAGCTCGTGCGCTGGCCCAAGCAGTTCGACGTGATCGTCACCGACAACCTGTTCGGCGACATCCTGTCGGACATCGCCGCCATGCTCACCGGTTCGCTCGGCATGCTGCCGTCCGCCTCCCTGGGGGCCGAGGATCCGGTGACCGGCCAGCGCAAGGCGCTCTACGAGCCCGTGCACGGCTCCGCCCCGGACATCGCCGGCAAGGGACTGGCCAATCCGATCGCCATGATCGGCTCCTTCGGCATGGCCCTGCGCTATTCCTTCGGCCTCCTCGACGAGGCGGATCGGCTGGACCGGGCCATCGCCAACGTGCTCGCCTCCGGCACCCGCACGAAGGACATCGCGGCTCCTGGCGCCAACGCGGTGGGCACGCAGGACGTGGGCGATGCCATCGTCAAGGAACTGGAAGCCCAGTCGTAACGGCGAAAGCCCCGGGCCATGCCCGGGGCCATCCGTCTCGGGGGAGACATCAGCGGATCGAGCCTGTCGCCTGGACGTCCGGGCCGCCGAACATCGGGAACGGGTTGCGCGAGCCGACGAAGGGCCCGTTGGTGATCGGATCGGGCAGGGTGGCAACGCCAAAACCGGCACCGGCTGGAGCATAGGGCGGGCTCAGCAGATAGGATTGCGCCTGCCCATAGCCGGTATAGCCCGGATTGATCGTCCCGACCGGCACGACCGGCCCAGGATCGAGGAAGCTGCGCGGTTGAACCCGGAGTACGAGAGGACGGTTTCTGGTCTGCGCTTCCGCCGCCACCGAGACGGACGTCAGCGCAGCCAACGATATCAAACCCAACAATGCGAAGTGGCGCATGGGTAATCCTCCAGGAACGGCGCTCAGTCCCTTGTGCTGTGCGCGATCATCAGGTGCGATGATGTGAAAACAAGGCCGCCCCCCTTAAAATGGTTCCGACGAAGCGTGACATTTCGCACAGGGTGAGAAGGACAAAAGCCGATGGAGGATAGGAAGGCAGGGTTCGATCTCTCAGGGAAGGAGGGCCTGAGCCTGCTGAGCGACACCCCGCTGGTGGCCGAGACGCCCGAGGAGCTTCTCGACGACGAGACGACGCCGATCAGGCGCTTCTTCATCCGCAACAACGGATTGCTGCCCGGGCCGGCCGCCGACCCCGAGACCTGGAGCGTCGTCGTCGACGGCGAGGTCGAGCGCCCGCTGCGCCTCACGCTCGCGGAGTTGAAGAGCCGCTTCCCGCACAGAACGTTCCGCATGGTGCTCGAATGCGGCGGCAACGGCCGGTCCTTCTTCGAGCCCGCCGCGGAGGGAAACCCCTGGACCCATGGCGGCGTCGGCTGCGCGGAATGGACCGGAGCCTCGCTCGGCGACGTCCTGCGTGAGGCAGGACTCAAGGACACAGCGCGCTTCACGGGTCACTTCGGTGCTGATCCGGACAGGCACGGCAGCCATGAGCGGCAGGCCATGTCGCGCGGCATGCCGATCACCAAGGCCCTGGAGGAGCACACCCTGATCGTCTGGGCCATGAACGGCGAGCCGCTGCCTTTCATCCATGGCGGTCCCCTGCGCCTCGTCGTGCCGGGCTGGCCCGGCTCGTTGAGCCAGAAATGGCTCACGCGCGTGTGGATCCGCGACCGGGAGCACGACGGTCCGGGCATGACCGGCCTGTCCTACCGCCTCCCCGTCCGGCCGCTGGCGCCCGGTTCGGACGGCCAGGGGGTGCAGACCCGGATCCTCGAATCGATGCCCGTGCGCAGCATCGTCACGGCGCCCGCCGATGGTCGACGCTATCCCGAGGGCACGCGCGCCATCGCGGTCCGGGGCGCCGCCTGGGCGGGCGACGACGACGTAGCGCGCGTCGAGGTCACCCTGGACGGTGGTGCGACCTGGATCGGGACCGCCATGACGCCCCCGCGCAACCGCTACGACTGGGTGCGCTGGCAAGCCACGCTGCCGCTGCCGGGCGACGGCTCTTACGAGATCGTCGCGCGGGCGACGGACTCGCAGGGCCGCGCCCAGCCCTTCCGGGCTGCCGGATGGAATCCCAACGGCTACGGCTGCAACGTCATGCACCGGGTGGCGATCACGGTCGGGCCGGAGGCCTGACGGTCCCAAGGGTGCGAGCCCCTGGCCCGCACGATTCGCCCCGGCTGCGCTCGGCCTGGGCGAACACGGCCTTCAAGGACGGATTCGTGCCGCCGGTCAGGGCAATGCCGTCGATGAAGCAGGCGAGCTGCCCATCCTCGGGAGCCGCGGAGCCGCACAGCCAGCCCTGGAATCCGAACACGGCGGCCCGATCGGAGAACCGGAAGGCCAGGCAGCTCTGCTCGCCCTTGTTCGACAGGGTCATGGGAGCGGCTTCCATCGGGCCGAATTTGGTCGCGATCATGCGGCTCTGGCCCAGATGCGCGACCGCGAGGCCCGAGCGCGCGGCCCGCCGGACCGTATCGATGTAGAAGCTCCCCGGTGGCTCGGCCGGCCCCTGGACGAGAGCCAGCTGCGCGTAGCGGAAATCGCCGAAGCGCCCGACGGTCAGCGCGTCCTCCCGGGCTCCGTCCGCATGCTCGCGCACTTCGGACGCGACAGGACCGGAGATGCCGGCCAGGGCATAAACGGACGGAGAGGAGGGAAGGGACGTCCAGGCGGGCGCCGGGGCGACCAGCACCGAGGACGGAACCGCCTTCCGCCGCTCGGCCGGCTTGCTATTCGGCTCCTGCTCCAGCGCGGCATAGACGAGGCCCGCGATGGTGCAGGTCGAGAGCAGGACCATGCGCAGCCAGGGCAGGGACTTCCGGCGGAGTCGACGGGCGGGGCGTTCGTCGATCCAGTCGGCGACGTCGTCCTCATCCCATTCGGCATAGACCGCCCGCGGCATCGTTTGAACCAATCAACCCTGCTGATCCCGTCATCCCCATGTTCTACCGTGACACTGGCCAGGGTCCGAAAGGTTTTGCTAAGCAGGGTAAACCGACGCTTAAACTCGCCCGAGCCCCTCCATGACCCAGACCGTCATCCGTCTCGCCACCCTGGAGGATGCCGCCGAGATCGCAGCCCTGGTCCGGGCGCTCGACCTGCATTACGGCGGCCCGGAGGTGGCCCCGCCCCTCGAGCCGATCCAGGCGATGGTGGAACGCTCCATGCGGGAGGCGGAGGGCACGCGCTACGCCCTGGCCGTTCGCGACGGGCGGGCCGTGGGCCTTGCCTGCTTCGCCATCCTGCGGCCCGGCTTCAGGCTCACGGGCCTCCTCTTCGTCAAGGAGCTGTTCGTCGCCGAACCTGCGCGTGGCCAGGCGGTGGGCGCCCAGCTGATGCGCTGGCTGGCCCAGCACGCCAGGGCGCAGGGTCTCACCCGAATCGATCTCACGACGGATGGCACCAACACGGGCGCGCAAGCGTTCTACGAGCGCCTCGGAGCCGAGCGGATGGACAAGGTCTTCTACCGGTTCAATCTCTCGACCGATGTGCTGGCGGGCGACTGAACGCCGGCTCCATCAAGGAAACGCTTGACGACAGCGTGACTTTGGTGTGTTGCTGACCGCGTATCGAAGCCGGAAGCCGGCTTCTGGATGGACGATGGCTATGGCGATGCTCACCCCGACGACGAGCAAAACGAAAACCGCCAAAGTGGTTGGAAAAACCTCGACCGTGAAAACCACGGCCGAATAAGCCTCGTCGTCCCCGGTCCTCTCTCCCGTCGGGGCGAGAGGCAGCACCCGAACAGGGTTTTCATATTTCCGGGGAGAGCGACAACAGGAGAAGATCAATGGGTTTCAAGATCGCCGTCGTCGGTGCGACCGGCAATGTGGGCCGCGAGATGCTGAGCATCCTGGCCGAGCGGGCCTTCCCGGCCGACGAGGTGGTGGCGCTCGCGTCCCGCCGCAGCCAGGGGACGGAGGTCTCCTACGGCGACAAGACGCTCAAGACGAAGGCCCTCGACACCTATGATTTCTCCGATGTCGACCTGTGCCTCATGTCGGCGGGCGGCGAGGTCTCCAAGGAATGGTCGCCCCGGATCGCCGCCCAAGGGGCGGTGGTGATCGACAATTCCTCCGCCTGGCGCTACGACCCCGAGGTGCCCCTGGTGGTGCCGGAGGTGAATGCCGAGGCGCTGCGCGACATGAAGAAGGGCATCATCGCCAACCCGAACTGCTCCACGGCCCAGCTCGTCGTGGCCCTCAAGCCGCTCCATGACGCCGCCACCATCACGCGCGTGGTCGTCGCCACCTATCAGTCGGTCTCCGGCGCCGGCAAGGACGGCATGGACGAGCTCGACCGCCAGACCAAGGCGCTCTACTCGCTCCAGGACGTGCAGGAGAAGAAGTTCCCCAAGCGCATCGCCTTCAACCTGATCCCGCATATCGACGTGTTCATGGAGGACGGGTACACGAAGGAAGAGTGGAAGATGACGGCCGAGACCAAGAAGATTCTCGACCCGAAGATCAAGCTCACGGCCACCTGCGTGCGCGTGCCGGTCTTCATCAGCCACTCGGAGGCGGTGAACGTGGAGTTCGAGAAGCCGATCACGGCCGACGAGGCGCGCGACATCCTGCGCGCCGCCCCCGGCATCATGGTGGTCGATAAGCGCGAGCCCGGCGGCTACATCACGCCCCACGAGGCGGCCGGCGAGGACGCCACCTACATCTCCCGCATCCGCGAGGACATCACCGTCGAGAACGGCCTGTCGTTCTGGTGCGTGTCCGACAACCTGCGCAAGGGCGCGGCCTTGAACGCCGTGCAGATCGCCGAGGCCATGGCCAATCGCGGGTTGCTGAAGCCCAAGAAGCAGGCCGCCTGAGTCTTGAGACCCGACGCGCGGCGTTCCTGCCCCGCATATGAAGTCACGGAGCCGCTGTCGGAACGACAGCGGCTCTTTTTACGTCCGCGGTGTCCGGATCCCAAGGCGCCCGGATCTCAGGGCTCATGGATCTCGGGGCTCATGGATCTCGAGGCTCATGGATCTCGGGGCTCATGGATCTCGGGGCTCATGGATCTCGGGGCTCACCTGCGCGGCAGAGCCGCGATCAGATGATGAAGAAGTCGGTGTGGTCGAGCGCGCCGCCCATCTTCTTCGGATTGGGCTCGTAATGGATCGTCGCGATCTCGACGGCGGCCTTGCGGCCGCTGCCGTCCGGGTCGAAAAGGATCTGCGCCTTCTTGGTCCCGATCGTCTTGATGACGATGTAGTCGTTCCCGTCCTTCGCGCTGCCGAGGGCGACATAGGCCTTGCCGATCTTCTGGGCCTTCACGTCGCCGCCCTTCCTGTCCAGGCTCGTGAATGCCTTGGTCCTGAACACGTCGCCGTCGAGCCAGATGGCGTCCTTCTTGTGCTCGAAGCCATAGACGACGTCCTTGTGCCTGTTCGCGTCCGCCCTGTTGTTCTTCAGGTCGGTGTCGAAGAGGAAGACGTCGGAATCCTTGAGGCCCTTGGACGCGCTGCTGCCGTAGAGCTTGTCCTTGCCGGCGCCTCCCGAGAGGGTGTCGTTGCCGCCATCGCCCTTGAGGATGTCGGCGTCCGCGCCGCCGACGAGACGGTCGTTACCGAGGTTGCCCGAAAGTGTGTCCGCGAGCGCACCGCCGTAGAACACGTCATCGGCGGCGGAGCCGGGCGTGGTTTCCGGATTCCAGTCGATGACCCCGATGGTGACGTCCTTGACGAAGGACGATCCGGCCTTGTCCGTCACCCGCACCCTGATCGTGTGGGCGTTCGCCTGCTCGAAATCGAGCCGGAAGCCGTTGTCCACCACGAGGTCGTGGCCGTCGACGATCTTGAAGCGGCCGCCGGCACTGTCCAGGAGCTCGTAGGTGAACGTGTCGCCGGCATCCGGATCGGCCGCGCCCAGGCTGCCTACGAAGTCGCCCGTGGACGACAGTTCGCGGATCGACGTGTTCGTCAGGGTGATGTCGGTCGGGGCATGGTTGACCGATCCGATCGTGAGGTCGACCTGCTGGATCACGGTCAGGGACGCGTCCTTCAGATCGGCGATCTTGACGTAGACCGGAACCGCCGTCGTGCCGGATACGTCGCGCAGCCCGCCCGCACCGACCTTCACATTGCCGCCCGCATCGATCGCGAACTCGCTGCCCGCATAAGCACTGCCATCGGCATTCACGAGCGCATAGGAATAGGTGCGGAAACCCGCCCGCGTGTCCGGGTCGATCACGCCCTGCAGGGTCGCCAGGGTGGTGCCGGGCTGCGTGGTCTTCGTCGCCGCGCTGACCGCATAGGTCGCACCGGTCGGCCGCTCGTTCACGTCGTCGAGGTAGACCTTCACGGTCGTGTTGCCGGAAACCTTGCCGTTCGGACCGCTCTCGCGGGCGCGCACGACCACGTTGAAATATTTCTTCTCGGACTCGAGACCGGGGTTCTCGGTCACGAGACCAAGGCTGGCCGACTCGTAGTTCGCCCCACCCTTGAACGCGATCACGCCGTTGGCGTCGATGCTGAACAGGTCGCCGGGGTTACCCACGATCTCGTATTCGAACGGATCGCCGTCGGCATCCTGGGACTGGACAGTCGCAACTGTCTGGACCGCGCCGCCATTCTCAGAGAGGCTGATCGTCCCGGGCCGCTCGACCGGCTTGCTGGGCGGCGCGTTGCCCTCGCCGGCCGCATTCACCGTGATGTGGAAATCCTTGTAGGCCGAGACGGAACCCGGACCGCCGTTCCTGTCTGTCACCTTGAGGGTGATCGTGTAGGTTTCCGTCTTTGTCACGTCGGTGAGCGCCGCCACCTTCAGCTGGCCGTTCTCGATCTTGAACCGCCCGCCCGCATTGCCGGCGCCGCTCGTCCCGTTGGCGCCTGTGGTGTCGAACGCGTAGACGAGCTCCCCATCATGCTCCGGATCGAAGGCCTGCAAGGACCCGATGAGCGTCCCGTCGGAGGCGTCCTCGCCGATCGCGGCCTTCGTCGTCCCGTCCGTGAAGGACAGGCCCGTCGCGGCCTCGTTCACGTCGGTCACGTAGACCTTCACCGAGGTCGCCCCGGACGACCAGCCGGTGAGCGTCTCGGTGGCCTTGACGGCGAGAAGGTAGAACTTGCGCACCAGCGAGCCGACCGTCTCGGTCTGTAGGTCGGCATCCTCCGTCGATTCGTAGTCGACCGCGCCCACGAGGCTGATCAGGCCGCTCGTCGGATCGATCATGAACTTGCCGCCGGGATTGACGGTCAGCGAATAGACCGCGCGCCCGTCGGCCAGGCCGGGACTCCTCACGCTCGCCACGGGCGTGAACGGTGCCGCGTTCTCGCTGATCGGGGTCACGGATCCCTGCACGGCCGGCGCGACGGGCGCCCGGGTCGGCAGCGTCACCGTACCGTCCTGGAACTGCAGGAATTCGATGTTCCTCAGGGTGTCGGTGCCGTCGCGGGCACCACCCATCGTGTCGCTGACCGTCAGGGTGCCGTCGGGGCTGCGGGTGATGGTGTACTCGGACAGAAGCCCTGAGAACACCGCGATGTCCTGGCCGGCGCCGCCGTCGAGCGCATCATTGCCGCCGCCACCCACGAGGCGGTTGGCGCCGCCATTGCCTATGATGGCGTTGGCGAGATGGTTGCCCGTGCCGTCGCTGTCGCCGGCGCCCGTGAGGACAAGGTTCTCCACGTTGTCGGCAAGCGCGTAGGAGACCGCAGCGCGCACCGTATCGAGGCCCTGGTCCAGCATCTCGTCGACGCGGTCGTTCGCATCGTCCACGAGATAGGTGTCGCTCCCGTCGCCGCCGGCCATCCGGTCCCCGCCCGCACCGCCGTCGAGGAGGTTGCTGCCGGCATTGCCGGTGATCACGTTGGCGAGATCGTTGCCGATGCCGCGGAGGTCGCCGGCGCCCGTGAGGACGAGGTTCTCCACATGGGCGCCGAGCGCGTAGTTCACGGAGGCGCTGACCGTGTCGACGCCCTCGCCGGCCCGCTCCACCACCAGGTCGCCCTCGTGGTCGACGATGTAGACGTCGTCGCCCTCGCGGCCGGCGAGTTGATCCGCGCCCGCTCCGCCGTTGAGCACGTTTCTGCCGGCATTGCCGGTGATCGCGTTCCCCAGGTCGTTGCCCGCGCCGTCGAGGTCGCCGGATCCGGTGAGGACGAGGTTCTCCACGTTTCCGCCGAGCGTATGGGACACGGACGCCAGCACCGTGTCGGAACCTTCGTCGGCCGCCTCGGTCACCAGATCGTTCTGGTGGTCGACGATGTAGACGTCGTCGCCCCGGCCCCCGGCGAGGACGTCCGCGCCCGCGCGCCCATCGAGCACGTTGCTGCCGGCATTGCCGGTGATCCTGTTCGCCAGGTCGTTGCCGGTGCCGGCGAGATCGGCGTCGCCGGTCAGCCAGAGATTGTCGAGGTTTACTCCGAGTGCATAGGAGATCGTGGCGCGTACGAGATCCGTTCCCTCGTTGATCGCCTCGGTCACAGAATCGGTCTCGCTGTCGACCACGTAGGTGTCGTCGCCGGTACCGCCCGCCATCCGGTCGGCGCCTTCGCCGCCATCGAGATAGTCGATTCCGTTGCCGCCGAGCAGACTGTCGGAGCCGCCGTTGCCGAAGAGAGAATCCTTGTCGGCGCCGCCGATGAGGGTCTCGTCACCGATGCCGCCATAGGCGATGTCGTCGCCGACACCCATATTCACGACATCGGTCACCGTTCCGGTGCGCCCGTCGTAGAGGTCGTCGCCTTCATTGAGGAAGATGGCGCCCTGGATCGTGCCTTGGTTGAGGAGGGTGTCCCGCTCGAAGGAGCCGAAAACAGCAGTCTGGGCGGCAATTGTGCCGGTATTGCTCAGGAAGGTTTCGCCCGTGCCGAACGTCACGCCGAAGGCTCCGGCCTGAATGACGCCACTGTTGGTGACGTTGCCGGAGAGCTGAACGTGGATTCCTTTCACGCCGGCGACGATCGTTCCGCTGTTGAACACGCCGTAGGGCGTATTCGGCGCTGCGATCGGAGAGGGAACCAGCGTTGTCGGGGCGTTCAGGAGAATACCAGTATCGGCCGCCTCGATCTGTCCGGTATTGACGATATGGTTGAGATTGCCATCGCCTTGGACGCCGGAACCGCGGATTCCGTAGAAGCCTGACAGGATCCCGTCGTTGAAAATATGATTGTCGGATCCGTCGAGCCAGATGGCAGCGCTGTCGAACAATAGCGGAGAGGCCGAGATCTGACCGTTGTTGACCACCACGTTGGCATCGTCGCCGAGGTAGACGCCATTGATGCTGCCTCGGACGATCCCGGTGAGGCTGACCGTGATGGCACACCCGGCCGCTGCGAAATCGATCCCGTTCAATTGCGAGCGGATCGCGCCGTCGACGACGACCTCCAGGCCCGGCGATCCTCCGGTGACGGCGGAGTTGACGGTCGTGATCGATCCGGTCTGCGTGACCTGAAGCTCCGCGGAGGTGGTCGGGTCGAGCTGGACCTCAGTGGTTCTCGCGGTTGAAACGACTAAAGTAGACATGACGCCCCCTTAACAATGTCGACATGTTATTACATGTCGACCGGGCGTCAATCGCTAACGCTGAACGGTCTCGACGGAAACCGAACCTGAGCCAGTCATGGTCGAAGAGGCGCCTAGGGCGCGTCGACCCGGCGGGCCCTGAACATCGAGACGCGGTGAGGCATGTCCTCGACCACGGACCGGAAATCTCCCGTTTCCGGGTCGCGCACCATCAGCACGCCCGACGCTACGCCAAAAAAGGCGCCGTGGAGCTGCAGCTTGCCGCGCTCCACGAGGATGCGGACGCACGGGAAGGTCATCAGGTTGTTGAGGCTGTTCTCGATCGCCGCCAGTTCGAGACGGGTCAGGTAGTCGGAAAAGTCCACGTCCCCACGCGGGCCGATGCGCTCGCCCGCCGGCTTGATCAGGTTCATCCAGCGGCCGATGAAGTCGCCCGGCGACAGAGGGGCGGTCTCGTCCGCGAAGGCCCGGATGCCGCCGCAGCGGGCATGGCCCAGCACCACGATGTGCTTCACGCGCAGGGCCTGCACGGCGAATTCGAGCGCCGCCGAGGTGCCGTGGTAATCGCCCCCGGTCTCGAAGGGCGGCACCAGGTTCGCCACATTGCGCACCACGAACAACTCGCCCGGGCTCGCGTCGAAGATGACCTCCGGGGAGACGCGGCTGTCGCAGCAGCCGATCACCATCACCTCGGGCGCTTGGCCCTTTTCGGCCAGGGTTTCGAAGCGGTTCTTCTCGCGCGGGAAGCGCTCGTCGAGGAATGCGCGATAGCCTTCGGTCAGACGTTGCGGGAACATGGGCGTCCTTCCATTACGGATGAGTGATTTCGGCAAGCTTGGCGAGCTCGACATTGGCGCCGCAGAGCAGCACGCCGACGCGCTCGCCTGAGCGCGGTTTATAGGCCCCTGAGACCAGCGCCGCCAGTGCCGCCGCGCCGCCGGGCTCGGACGCGACGCGGTAGTCGCGCCAGAGCAGCCGCTGCGCGTCGCGGATCGCCGGATCGGTGACGAGGGCCACGTGGTCGACCGTCTCGCGGCAGATCGCATAGACGAGGTCGCCCGTGTTCTTGGCGCCGAGCGAATCGGCCGCCACCGAATCCACGTCCACGTCGACGGGCCGCCCGGCTGCGAGCGCGGCATGGAGCGCGCGGGAGCCTTCCGGCTCGACGCCCACCACCTTCACCCGGCCGGCCCACCAGCTCGCCACGCCGCTGATCAGGCCGCCTCCGCCCACCGCCACGAGCACGGTGTCGAGACTGGGCCCATCCTGCTCCCATTCGAGAGCCGCCGTGCCCTGGCCGATGATGGTGTCCGTCGCGCCGAAGGGATGGATGCGCAGGGCCCCGCTCTCCTCCACGAAGAGATCGCAGGCCGCCTGCGCATCCGCGTAGCGGGCGCCGCCGATCACCACCTCGGCCCCATGCGAGCGGATGACGGCGATCTTGGCCGGGCTCGAGATCTCCGGCACGAAGATGCGCGCCTTCACGCCGTGCTCCTTCGCCGCATAGGCGACGGCCGCCCCGTGATTGCCGCCGGAGGCCGCCGCCACGCCGGCCGCCGGGACCTCGTTCGACAGCAGGGTATTGAAGGCGCCGCGGGTCTTGAACGAGCCCGCATGCTGCAGGAATTCCAGCTTCAGGCTCACCGGCCCGTCATGGCCGAAGGCGGGTCCCAGGGTCAGGACCGGGGTGCGGCGGATATGGGGGGCGATGCGGGCATGGGCGGCTTCGATGTCGGCGCGGGAGATGGACATGGTTGAACCTTGGGGCTGCCTGCGGAGCGTCCAGATGGCGACCGGCAGGCCATGGGCGTCACGGCCGGGCGGCTCGGGAAAGGATTGTCCTCCACCTCTCGCGAGATCGAGCGCCACCGTCAACCCCGCAAGCGCGTCGAGGAGGTCGTCCTCGGCCGCTCCGCCGGGAGGAAAGGCCTCGACGAGGGATTCGGGAAGGAGGCCTGATCGCCGGAGAAGAGCGCGCCGCAGCGCCATGCCGGGCCCGTAGGGCGTGCCTTTCACCTTCTTCGGCTCCCCGAGCGCCCGGCCCGCATTCAGGGCCCAGAAGGCGAGTTCCGGATGCACCTCGAAGACGCGGGATACCAGATCGGGACGGCCGCGCAGCAGCGCGTCGATCTCGCGGATCTTCGGGAAGATGGCGAAGCCCTGCCGCGAGACCTTGCGCGATGGGGTCGAGGTGGCGGCGGCGATCGCGCAGGCCTCGGCGTAGTCCGTGGCCGCCACGGCGCGCCGCGACGGGATGGCGAAGACGGAGGATTGCCGCTCGCCGAGCAGGGGGCGGATCAACTGCTCCGGCGGGCGGCCCGAGCCTTCGGTCCGCTCCGGCAGGCCGACCGGCATGTCGACGGCGATCACGGCCGGCCGCTCGGGTGCATCCGCGACGGCCGCGAATGTCGGCGCGGTCAGGATGCGATGGACGGTCGGGTCGTCCGTGCGCATTAGCACGGCGATCCAGCCTGCCCGGCAGCCATCGACTCCTGCGACCCACATGCGCGGCGTCTCCTTTGCCGATCCCCTTGCGAGCATTACAACCGATCGGACACCCGAGGACAGAGCCATGATCCCGATTCGCCCGCGCCGCAGCGCTCTCTACATGCCCGGTTCGAATGCCCGCGCGCTCGAGAAGGCGAAGACGCTGGCCGCCGACGTGATGATCTTCGACCTGGAGGATGCGGTGGCGCCCGATCGGAAGGCGCAGGCGCGCGAGCAGGTCTGCGCGGCCGTGCGGGCCGGAGGCTACGGCCGGCGGGAACTCGTGATTCGCGTCAACGCGCTCGACACGCCCTGGGGCGAGGCGGATCTCGCGGCCGCCGTCGCGGCAGCGCCGGACGCGGTGCTCGTGCCCAAGGTCTCGTCGGCCGAGACGCTCGCGGCTGTCGGCCTGCGCCTTCGCAGGCTCGGCGCCGCGGAGCGCACCAGGGTCTGGGCCATGATCGAGACGCCGCTCGCGATCCTTCGGGCCGAGTCGATCGCGAGCGCGGCTCACGACGTCGACACGCGGCTCTCCTGCTTCGTCATGGGCACCAACGATCTCGCCAAGGACACCCGCGCGCGCCTGATGCCGGGGCGCGCCGTGATGCTGCCCTGGCTGATGACCGTGCTCGCCGCCGCGCGGGCGCACGGCCTCGACATCCTCGACGGCGTCTACAACCACCTGTCCGATCCTGAGGGCTTGCGCACGGAATGCGAGCAGGGCCGCGACGGCGGATTCGACGGCAAGACGCTGATCCACCCCGATCAGATCGCGACGGCCAACGAGATCTTTGCCCCGGCGCCGGACGAGATCGGGAAGGCGAAGACCATCGTGGCGGCCTTCGAGCAGCCGGAGAACGCCGGAAAGGGGGCGATCAGCCTCGACGGCCGCATGGTCGAGCGGTTGCATGTTGAGATGGCGAAGCGGACGCTGGCGCTGGCGGACGCGATCGCCGCCCGGTCCGCGTGAATGCCATCCATGGCCGGCCTTGTGCCGGCCATCCCGATCCGAAAAGCGCCGCGTCTCACAGAAGCGAGATCACCGGCACAAGGCCGGTGATGACATCGTGGGACAAGGCAGGCCATCCCGATCGGAAAAGCAGTCAGTCTCAAACAATCGAGATCGCCGGGACGGGCCCGGTGACGGCATGGCGGTTGAGCCCGGTCTCACGTCCAGGTCGACTGACGGCGTGCGGGGGAGGGGCAAGGAACCCTCAATCCGTCAGTTGCCGCGCCTCCTCCGGCAGCATGATCGGGATGCCGTCGCGGATCGGATAGGCCAGCCTGGCGCGGCGGCTGATCAGCTCCTGCCGGGCGGCGTCGTATTCGAGGGTTTCCTTGGTGAGCGGGCAGACGAGAAGCTCCAGGAGCTTGGGATCGATCCGCGTCGCCTCCACGGGCTGGGGGGGCTCGGAAGGAGGGGTGTCGGGAACCATCGTGCTCATTCCTAGGGCGGGCTTGCCTATTGCAGGGTCGAGTCGGATCCGGCGCCGCCGCGGGCGAGCTCGATCTCGGTGAGCGCGATCAGCACCTCGGCCCGGCTCTTCAGATTGGGGGCTTCGAGCAGCGCCTGCTTCTCGCGCACGCCGAAGGGGCTCATCATGCACAAAGCGTTGACCAGGGCCTCGTTGGGAGCCTCCTCGATGCCCCGCCAGTCGACCTTCACATGCACCGCGTTGACGAAGTCGCGCAGGGCCTTGACCACGCCGGCACGATCCACGTCGTTCTCGCCGGCGCGAGCCGTGAAGTCGTCGGTGAAGGGCCCGAACGTCACCCGGCACCGGCGGAACGGGCTGACCGGCGGCAACTCCTCCTCGATGCGGAAGCGCGCGATGCCGATGAGCGTGACGAGGTACCGGCCATCGCCGGTCTCGGCGAGCTGGGTGATGCGGCCGGCGCAGCCGATCCGGTAGAGTTTCGGCACGTTCGCCAGGGGATCATTGTCCGCGTCGGGCTGCACCATGCCGATGATCCGGTCGGTCTTCAGCGCCTCGTCGATCATCGCCAGGTAGCGTGGCTCGAAGATGTTGAGAGGCATCTGACCGCGCGGCAGGAGGAGGGCGCCGGGGAGCGGAAAGACGGGAATGACCGACGGGCAATCCTCCGGCCCTCGGTATACCGCGTTCATTCCCATCCCGATCTCCTAAACCGCGTTGGACAGCGTCAAGAGAACAGGAGCGAGGAGAGCCTCCGCCGCCCTGCCAGCGTCATCGCGTCCATCGGGCCCCAGGCCTCGAAGAACTGGACGAGCTGCTTGCGTGCGCCGTCATCGTTCCAATTGCGGTCGCGGCGGACGATTTCAAGGAGGTGGTCGGCAGCTTCTTCCCGCCGCCCGCGGGCGTTCAGGCCGACGGCCAGATCGAAGCGGGCCTGATGGTCCATGGGATCGGCTTCGATCCGCCGCTGGAGGTCCGCCAGGTCGCCGAGCGAGCCCGCCTGCTCGGCGAGTTCGACCGCCGCCCGCGCGCCGGCGAGAGCCGGATCGTTGGCCTTCGCCGCCGGGGCCATGGCGAGGAAGCGCCGGGCGCCCTCCAGATCGCCGACCTCCACATGCAGCTTCACAAGGGCCGCCAGGGCCGCCACATTCTCTGGGTCCTGCGCGAGAACGGCGGAGTAGAGTTCGGCCGCGCCGCCGATATCGCCTTCGGCGTGAAGGCGATCAGCCTCGGCCAGGAGCTCCTCGGCCGCGCTGGGGCCGAGGGGGCCGGTCAGGCGCTCGATGAAGCTCTTGACCTGGCTTTCCGGCAGGGCCCCCATGAAGCCGTCCACCGGCTGACCGCGCTGGAACGCGAAGACGGCCGGGATCGACTGCACCCCGAGCTGACCGGCGATCTGCGGATGCTCGTCGATGTTCATCTTCACGAGCTTCACCTTGCCGCCGGCCGCGCGCACGGCCTTCTCCAGGATCGGGGTGAGCTGCTTGCAGGGCCCGCACCAGGGAGCCCAGAAATCCACCAGGACGGGCTGCTGCATGGATTCGGCGAGCACGTCCTGGCGGAATGCCGCCGTGGTGGTGTCCTTCACGAGATCGTCGGAGGAGGTTCCGGGAACGGGGGTATCGGACAGCATGCGATCCTCGAAAGGTGAAAGGCGTTGAGAAGGACGAAACCTTACATGGGAGCTTGAGCGTCGTCTGGCAATTCCGCCGGCGGCTCCGGCAGGCGCAGGATGAGCGGATCGTGCCCCGTGGCCCTCAGGAACGCCACCAGATCCTCCCGCGACACCCCGGTGGTCATGGAATTGATCAGGGGATGGAAATTGACCCGCTCGTGCGCCATGAGGTTGGCGTCGAGCACCATCGTGACCCTGCCTTCCGTATCGTTCGCCACGGCGAAGGCGGTCACCGAGCCGGGCTCGACCCCCAGGAGGGCGCGCAGCTGCTCGGCAGACCCGAAGGAGAGGCGCCCGGACGCCCCGAGGACCTCGTGGGTGCGCTTGAGGTCGATGGCGGTGTCGTGCTTGGCGGAAATCAGGAAGTAGCGGCCCTTCTTGTCCTTCACGAACAGGTTCTTGGTATGGGCTCCGGGAATCCGCTGCTTGACAGCTTGCGATTCCGCCACCGTGAAGACCGGCTCGTGCGCGACCGTCTCGGTCCTGATGCCGAGCGAGGACAGGCGCTCCAGGAATTCCTGAGGGGACAGATGGGCCAAGCGTGCAACCTCCATGCGGGCCTGCGTTCTAGCGCATCGGACGGACCCGGAGGGCCGCGTCAGCGACCCGAAGGGCCACGCCAGTGAAAAGTGGACCCGGTTTTCCGCCTTATCCGATGCGCCGGTCAAGAGAGGGAGCCTCGGATGAATCCCAAAAGGGGTGTCCACTTTTCACGTCCGAGGCTCTAGCGACCGGATGAAGCAGGCTCAAGGCCTGCCGCGAAAAGATCGGCAGGCCCCTCTTGCAATGCGGCGCGTTTTGGGGCACATCAACGGCCTCGCAACGATGCCGCGCGCATCGCGGAGCGCGGGTGTAGCTCAGGGGTAGAGCACAACCTTGCCAAGGTTGGGGTCGAGGGTTCGAATCCCTTCGCCCGCTCCAATTTCTCTCAGGTTCGAGAGCATCACGAAGGCCCGCCGCTCGGCGGGCTTTTCGTTTTCGCGGGCTCCTCCCAAATGCCAATCCGGCGCCGGAGGCTTCGGCCTCGCCTCCCTGAAGCTTCGGGCGTATATCTCGGCGAAACCGGGAGACGACACCATGGCCGATGCACGGCACCTGAGCATTCTGAAGGAACTCGAGCGCAAGGTGCTCTGGCTGTCCACCTGGACGATCCACAACGCCAATCACCTGCGCGCCAACGAGGACGGATTGAAGATCGGCGGTCACCAGGCCTCCTCGGCCTCCCTGTCCACGATCCTGACGGCGCTCTACTTCTCGGTGCTCAGGCCCGAGGATCGGGTGGCGGTCAAGCCGCACGCCAGCCCGATCTACCACGCGATCCAGTATCTCTTCGGCCGCCAGACCCGCGAAAAGCTCGAGAATTTCCGCGGCTACAAGGGCGCGCAATCCTATCCGTCCCGCACCAAGGACATCGACGATGTGGATTTCTCCACGGGCTCGGTGGGCCTGGGCGTGGCGCAGACGCTGTTTGCCAGCCTCGTGCAGGATTACGTGAAGGCCCATGGCTGGGCGAAGGACCTCCCCGAAGGCCGCATGATCTCGCTGGTGGGCGACGCGGAGATGGACGAGGGCAACATCTTCGAGGCCCTGCTGGAGGGCTGGAAGCACGGCATCCGCAACACCTGGTGGATCATCGACTACAACCGGCAGAGCCTGGACGCCGTCATCCGCGAAGGGTTGTGGGAGCGCTTCGAGGCGCTGTTCCGCAATTTCGGCTGGGACGTGGTGATCCTCAAGCACGGCTCCCTGATGCAGGAGGCGTTCCGGGAGCCCGGCGGCGAACGCCTGCGGGACTGGATCGATTCCTGCCCCAACCAGCTCTACTCGGCCCTGACCTTCCAGGGCGGGGCCGCCTGGCGCAGGCGTCTTCTCGACGATCTCGGCGACCAGGGGCCGGTCACCCGGCTGATCGAGAAGCGTTCCGACGAGGAACTGGCGCGTCTCATGTCCAATCTCGGCGGCCATGATCTGCCGAGCCTGCTCGACGCTTTCGAGAAGGCCCGCCAGCACGACCGGCCGGTCTGCTTCCTGGCCTATACGATCAAGGGATTCGGCCTGCCGCTCGCCGGCCACAAGGACAACCATTCCGGCATGCTGACGCCGACCCAGATGGAGGCCTGGAAGGCCACCCAGGGCGTGCGGGCCGGGCACGAATGGGACAAGTTCGAAGGCCTCGGGATCTCCGGGGGAGAGATCGAACGCTTCCTGAGCGAGGTCCCGTTCATCCAGAAGGGCACCCGGCGCTACACGGCCCCGCAGGTGCCGGTGCCGGAGAAGCTCGCCTTCCCGGCCAATCCCGCCATGTCGACCCAGCAGGGTTTCGGGCTCATCCTCAACGAACTCGCGCGGTCCGATCATGCGCTGGCCTCCCGCGTGGTCACCACGGCGCCGGACGTGACGGTCTCGACCAATCTCGGCGCCTGGGTCAACCGGCGCGGCCTGTTCGCCCGGGAGAGCCTCGTCGACACCTTCAAGAAGGAGCGGATTCCCTCGACCTACAATTGGGAGTTCTCGCCCAAGGGCCAGCATATCGAGCTCGGCATCGCCGAGATGAACCTCTTCATCGTGCTCTCGGCCCTGGGACTCTCGCATTCCCTGTTCGGCGAGAGGATCCTGCCCATCGGCACCCTCTACGACCCGTTCATCTACCGCGGCGCCGACGCCCTGAACTACGCCTGCTACCAGGATGCCCGCTTCCTGCTCGTCGCCACCCCGTCCGGCGTGACGCTGGCGCCCGAGGGCGGCGCACACCAGTCGATCGGCACGCCGCTCGTCGGGCTGGCGCAGGATGGGCTCGCCTCCTTCGAGCCGGCCTTCGTCGACGAGCTCGCCGTGATCATGCGCTTTGCTTTCGACTACATGCAGCGCGACGGGGAGGGCGAGGCGGACGAGAGGACCTGGCTGCGCGACGAGACCGGCGGCTCGGTCTACCTGCGCCTGTCGACCCGCAGCCTGGAGCAGCCCCAGCGCGAGATGACCTCGGAGCTCGCCTCCGACATCATGGCCGGCGCCTATTGGCTCCGGAAGCCCGGCCCGAACGCCCAGGTGATCGTCGCCTATACGGGGGCCGTCGCCCCGGAGGCCATCGAGGCCGTCGGCCTCATGGCCGAGGACCGGCGCGATATCGGCCTGCTCGCCATCACGTCCGCCGACCGGCTCAATGCCGGCTGGACGGCGGCCCAGCGCGCCCGCGAGCGCGGCCTCGTCCACGCCCGGTCCCATGTGGAGCGCCTGCTCGCCGACGTGCCGCCCCATTGCGGCCTGGTGACGGTGATCGACGGCCATCCGGCCACGTTGGCCTGGATGGGGTCCGTCATGGGCCACCGCACCCGCTCGCTCGGCGTCGAGCATTTCGGCCAGACCGGCACGATCAGGGACCTCTACCGGCATTTCAGCATCGACGCGCAGGGGATCATCTCGGCCGCCGAGATGATCGCGCCCGGTCGGCCGATGCGCTACCTGAAGGCCGTGTGACCCGGCTCGCACGACCTTTCCTCGTCATGGCCGGCCTTGTGCCGGCCATCCCGATCCGGTGAAGCGCCGCGCCTCTCGGAAGCGGGATCACCGGGACGAGCCCGGTGATGACGTGGCGAGGGTCACGAGCGTGGCCCGCTTTCGTCCGCAGGATGCGCTAAGCCTGCCCCGCCCTCAGGGCCACCGTCGCGATGCCGGCCCCGATCAGGAGGCTGCCGCCGGTCCGGTTGATCACCCGCATGGTCCGCGGGCTCTGCACGACCCGGCGGGCTCGCGACGCGATGAGCGCGTAGGTGAGGACATTCGCGAAGGCGAGGATCAGGAAGGTCGCCGCGAAGACGCTCACCTGCGGCAGGAGGGCGAGCCTCGGGTCGATGAACTGCGGCAGGAAGGCGATGAAGAAGGTCAGTCCCTTGGGATTGAGCGCCGTCACGATCCAGGCATGGCCCAGCATCCTGAGCGCGGAGGTCGCATCCGTGCGCGGCCTCGCGTCGAGGGCTCCCCCGGCCCGCCAGAGCTTGATCCCGAGCCAGACCAGATAGGCGGCCCCCAGCCACTTGAGAACCGTGAACAGCGTCGCCGAGGCGGCGAGCAGGGCGCCGAGGCCGAGGAGCGACAGGGTCATGGCGGTGAAATCGCCCAGGGCGACGCCGATCGCCATGGGCAGGGCGGTCCGCCAGCCCTGCCCGAGGGCATAGGACACGACCAGCAGGATGGTCGGGCCCGGGATGACGAGCAGCACGGCCGACGCGGCCGCGAAGGCGAGCCAGGTCTCGAAGGTCATGGCGTTTTCTCTGCGACGGGACGACCATGCAGCCATGAATTCGCCCCGGTGTCGAGAGGGGGGCCGGAAGCGGCAAAGCGGCGCTCCCGGAGCTCCTGTCCCGCTCAGGATTTGCGGCCGAGGGGCTTGGCATGCTAACCGCGTGCTCTTCCGTGACGAGAACCCTAAGACAGAGCATGGCCCGCAAAAGCCTCCTCCAAGGCGATACCCTTCCCTTGATCCGCCGCCTGTGGCGGGACTGGATGCGTCCGCATCGGAAAACGCTGGCCCTGGTGCTTCTGCTCGTGGCCCTGGTCTCGGGCGCCACCGGGCTCTACCCGGTGCTGATCAAGGCGGCCTTCGACGCCTTCGACGCCAAGGACGCGCAGGCCATCATGCTGGCGCCGCTCTTCGTGATCGCCGTCACGTCCGTGAAGGGCTTCTCGCTCCTCGCCCTGACGATCCTCACCAACAAGGTGGTGACCCGGATCGAGGCCGACATGCAGACCGCGCTCTACGGCCACCTGATCGAGGCCGATCTCGCCCAGATCGGGCGGGAGAGCCCGGCCGCCCTGACCCAGCGCTTCACCACTGACTTCGCGTTCATCCGGGAGGCGCTCACCCGCCTGTCCACGGTGTTCCTGCGCGAGGTCACGACGATCATCGCGCTCGTGGCGGCGATGCTCTGGATCGACCCGGTCCTGACCCTGGTGGCGGCCGTGATCTCGCCCGTCTTCGCCTATCCGGTGAACCAGATCGGCCGCAAGCTGCGCCGGGTCGCCATCTCGACCCAGGAGCAGACGGGCCTGATGGCGAGCCTCATCACCGAAAGCCTGGCCGGAACCCGCATCGCCAAGACCTACGGGCTCGAGCGCTACCTCAGGACCAAGGCGGCCAGGACCTTCGACGACGTGCGCGATCTCAAGATGAAGGCCGCGAACGCCCGCGGCCGGATGGACCCCATCCTCGAGACCGGCGGCGGTCTCGCCGTGGCGATCGTGCTCATGCTGATCGGCCACCGGATCCTGTCCGGCAACAGCACGGTCGGGGACTTCACCGGCTTCGTCAGCGCCCTCGTCATGGCGGCGCAGCCGATCCGGGCGCTCGGCAACCTCAACGCCATCGTCCAGGAGGCGGCGTCGGCTCTCCACCGGACCTTCACGGTGATGGACGAGGCGCCCCGGATCCAGGACAAGCCCGGAGCAAAGCCGCTCGCCCTCGTCGGCGGCGAGATCGCGTTCTCGAACCTCACCTTCTCCTACGACGGCGAGACCGTGGCCCTGGACCGCGTCAACCTGGTGGCCGAGGCCGGCCGGACCACGGCCCTGGTCGGCCGCTCCGGCTCGGGCAAATCGACCCTCCTGTCCCTCGTCCCGCGCCTCTACGACGTGAATCAGGGCGCCGTGCTGATCGACGGGCAGGACGTGCGGGACGTGACCCTGGCGAGCCTGCGCCACGCCATTGCTGTGGTCAGCCAGGACGTGATCCTCTTCGACGACACCATCCGGGCCAACATCGCCTTCGGGCGCCCGGACGCGTCGGAGGAGGACATCGTCGCGGCCGCGAAGGCGGCGGCGGCCCACGACTTCATCCTGAAGCAGCCGGACGGCTACGACACCCTGGTCGGCCCCGGCGGCGGACGCCTGTCGGGCGGCGAGCGCCAGCGCATCTCGCTCGCCCGCGCGTTCCTGAAGGACGCCCCGATCCTGCTCCTCGACGAGGCGACCAGCGCCCTCGACTCGGAATCGGAGCGCCTCGTGCAGGATGCCATCCGGCGTCTCATGAAGGGCCGCACTACCCTGGTCATCGCCCACCGGCTGTCGACCGTGCGCAACGCGGATCAGATCGTCGTGATGGAAAACGGGCGCATCGCCGAGACCGGGTCGCACGAGGCCCTGATGGCCACGAGAGGGGTTTATGCCCGGCTCCATCGCCTACAGCTCTCCGACGACGAGCACAGCTTGGCGGCGCTGCCCTGACGATCGCCCGGGCTCCGGGGCGGGACGCTGGGCTCGGGGCCTATTCCCGCCGCATGATCCGGTCGACGAGAAGGCTCGACCAGAAGCTCGGGCGGAAGCTCCGCTCCAGGGCTTCGGCATCGTACTGAGTCTCGATCCAGGTCAGGAAGGGAATGCCCCGGGCCTCGCCCTCGCGGCGGTAGAGATCGAAGAACTCGTCGAGGATGCCCGTCTTCGAGAAGCGGAAATGGCCGTATCGCATGGCGAGCTGGCGCTGGGCCTCGTCGATCGACCGGCCCTCGAAGACCACGAGATAGAGGGCGGCCACGAAGCCCGCCCGGTCCGCGCCCGACTTGCAGTGCAGGACGGCCGGGTACTCGATCTTGTCGAAGAAGTCCTTCGCCGACAGCAGGGTTTCCCGGTCGGGCGCCCCGCGGGAGCGGACGACGAACTCCTCCAGATGGATGCCGAGGCGCTCGCACGCCTCCTTCTGCAACTGCCAGGAGCCATGCTCGCGCCCGCCGCGCAGGTTGACGATGGTGCGGACGCCCTCGGCCTTCAGGGCGGCGATCTGGTGGGGCGCCGGCTGGGCCGAGCGCCACAGGCGGTCGGTGACCTGGTGCTTGTTCAGGTAGAAGAGGCGAAAGACCCCATGGTCGGCGACCAGCATATGCGCCCAGGCGCGCAAACGCCCGGACAGCCCCTCGACGGGCCTGTCCCAGCGCGCGATGCGGGCCATGCGGCGGGCATAGCGGATTTCAGGCTTGAGGAACCTGTTGAACACGTCGATCCAAGCAATTTGTCGTCAATGTAAGATCATTCGGTTTGCGGCCGAAGGCGGCCCTTATCGACGATAGGGGCCGATTAATCAATCGCCTGTCCCTTAGGTAGTTGCCGCAGGCCGAATTCCCAACGTTCGGCCGGATGGAATTCGGCGGGACGCAACCAATCGGTTGCCGGTCTGCCGCCTCTCGTGTAAGGGGTGCGTTTCGAAACAACCCTCCTTGACGAAACGAGCGGCTGGACACCGGGCCTCGAGAGCTTGCCGGCGCTGGATCGTTGAGACCCACAAGCAGTTCAGGAGAGCGGCGTCATGTCGTCCACCTTCGAGACCGTCGCCGGCATCATTTCAGAGACCGCCGATATCCCGCGCGAGCAGATCACCCCGGAGAGCCATGCCATCGAGGATCTCGGCATCGACTCGCTCGCCTTCCTCGATATCGCGTTCGCGATCGACAAGGCTTTCGGGATCAAGCTGCCGCTGGAGCAGTGGACGCAGGAAGTGAACGAGGGCAAGGCGCCCGCCGAGGAATACTTCGTCCTGAAGAACCTCGTGGCGCGCATCGACGCCCTCGTGGCCGCCAAGCAGGCCTGACGAACAAACCATCCCGGCGGGCCGGCCGACGAGGCCGGTCCGAAGAGGCGATCCATCAGCGCTCCGCCTCATGGATTCTCTTCCCATTGAACCTGCCGGGAGCAAGAGGGTAAGAGACCCGGATGCGCCTCGAATATTTTGAAATGATCGACCGGGTGACGAGCCTCGACCGCGAGACCAGGCGGATCGAGGTCTCCTCGACGGTTCCCCAGGAAAGCCCGGTGTTCGAAGGGCATTTCCCCGGCCACCCCCTCGTGCCCGGCGTCCTTCTGACCGAAACCATGGCCCAGGCTTCCGGCTATCTCGTGCTCGGCCTCATGGGCTTCACCCACATGCCGTTCCTGATGGGCGTCGACAAGGCGCGCTTCCGCACCTTCGTCGGACCGGGTACGGTGCTCACCGTCACGGCGACGCTGGAGCATGAAGGCTCGGGCTATGCGGTGACCAAGGCCAAGATCGCCGCCGAGGGCAAGCCGATCTGCGACGCGGAGCTGCGCTTCCGGATCATGCCCTTCCCTGAAGGCATGGACGGCCTGATGCGGGCGCAAGCCAAGCGCATCGGCCTCCTGGAGGAGACGGTTTGATGCGGGATGTCGTCATTACGGGGATCGGCCTCGTCTCCAGCGCCGGGGAAGGCCTGGAGGCGCATCTGACCGCGCTTGCGCGCGGCGGCGCCCCCAACACCGATGCGGCCACGTTCGAACCTTTCCCGGTCCATCCCGTCGGGGCTCTCGAATGGGACCGCCAGATCCCCAAGAAGTCCGATCAGCGCCAGATGGAAGCCTGGCAGAAGCTCGGCTGCTATGCCGCGGGCCTTGCCCTGGACGCCGCAGGGGCCAAGGAGGATGCGGCCCTGAAGGCTCGCATGCAGCTCATCGTCTCGGCCGGAGGGGGCGAGCGGGACTATGCGGTCGACGGGCAGGTGCTCACCGGACTCGCCAAGGCCGACAACCCGGGCGTTTTCCTCAACGAGCGCCTCATGGGCGATCTGCGCCCGACCCTGTTCCTGGCGCAGCTCTCGAACCTGCTGGCGGGCAACATCTCCATCGTGCACGGCGTCACCGGCGCCTCCCGGACCTTCATGGGCGAGGAATCGAGCGGCGTCGATGCCCTGCGCATCGCCCGCGAGCGCATCGCCTCGGGCCAGGACGACATCTTCCTCGTGGGCGGTGCCTACAATGCGGAGCGGCCGGACGTGCTCCTCATCTACGAGATGGGGGGCTTCCTCTGGAAGAAGCCCTACCGTCCGGTCTGGGAGCGCCCGGCCGACGGCGGCGGCATGATCCTCGGATCCGGGGCCTGTTTCCTGGTGCTGGAATCCCGCGAGCATGCCGCGTCCCGCGGGGCGAAGCCGGTCGCCGCCCTGGCGGGCGTCGCCTCGGACCGCTCCCGCCGCAAGGCAGGCAGCGTGGAAGCCTCGCTCCACGCCCTGTCGCGGCAGCTGAACGCCCGACCGGACCTGGTGATCTCCGGCGCCACCGGCATCAAGGGCATCACGGAGGACGAGCAGGCGGCGTTGAAGGACGTCGCACCCGGAGCGGCGGTTCACGCCACCGGGGATCTCGTGGGCCATACGATGGAGGCCCAGCCGGCCACCGGCGTGGCGCTGGCCGCAGGGCTGATCGCCGAGGGACGCGCCGGCGAGGCGCTCGTGACCTCCATCGGCCACTGGCGCGGCGAAGGCGCCATCCGGCTCACCAAGGCTTGAGGAGAAGGCAATGGCGCTTCGCGACACACAGGGCCGTCCGCTCGTCGCCGTCACCGGCATCGGCACGGTCACGTCCCTTGGGCAGGGCAAGGACGACACCTGGGCGGCTCTCACGGCCGGCCGGTCCGGCATCCACCGGATCAACCGCTTCCCGACCGAGGGCTTGCGCACCACGATCGCCGGCACCATCGACTCGGTCGACGTGGAGCCCTTCTGCGCCCCCATGCTGTCCGAGCGACTCGCCATGCTGGCCGCCGAGGAGGCGGTCGGGCAGTCGGGGCTGGCCCAGGAGGACTTTCCGGGCGCGCTCTTCATCGCCGTGCCTCCGGTCGAGATGGAATGGCCGCAGCGCGAGGCGCTGGCCAAGGCCTCGGGGCAGGACGGGGACGTCACCTACAAGGATCTCCTCAAGGCAGCCGGGACCGGCCGTTTCAGGCCGTGGCACGACCTCTTCATCTTCGGCACCGTGGCCGACCGGGTGGCCGACCGTTTCGGCACCAGGGGCTCGCCGATTTCCCTGTCGACCGCCTGCTCGTCCGGCGCCACGGCGATCCAGCTCGGCGTCGAGGCGATCCGCCGCGGCGAGACCGAGGCGGCGCTCTGCATCGGGACCGACGGGTCCGTGAACCCGGAATCGCTCATCCGCTTCTCGCTGCTCTCGGCGCTCTCGACCCAGAACGAGAACCCGGAAGGAGCGTCGAAGCCCTTCTCCAAGAACCGCGACGGCTTCGTCATGGGCGAGGGCGGCGCGGCCCTGGTGCTCGAGAATGCCGACAGCGCGAGGGCCCGCGGCGCCACGATCCTGGGCTACGTGCTCGGCTGCGGCGAGAAGGGCGACGGCTTCCACCGCACCCGCTCGTCCCCGGACGGCATGCCGGCCATCACGGCGATCCGCCAGGCTCTCGAGGATGCGGGCGTCGTCCCTGAGGACATCGATTACATCAACGCCCATGGCACCTCGACGCCGGAGAACGACAAGATGGAGGCCATGAGCTGCACCGCCGTGTTCGGCGAGCGCATGGCCGGCCTGCCGATCTCCTCGAACAAGTCGATGATCGGCCACACGCTCACGGCGGCCGGCGCCGTCGAGGCCGTGATGTCGCTCATGACCATCGCGACGGGCCGCATCCCGCCGACCATCAACTACCAGGTGCCGGATCCGGCGATCCCCCTCGACGTGGTGCCGAACGTCGCCCGGGACGCCAGGGTGAATTACGTGCTCTCGAACTCCTTCGGCTTCGGCGGCCAGAACACCTGCCTGGTCTTCGGGGCCGAGCCCAAAGGAGCCTGACGCCATGAGGAGCGTGAGACCATGACCCGGGTTCTGGTGACGGGTGGGGCCAAGGGCGTCGGCGCCGCCATCGTGCGGGCGCTGGTCGCGGCCGGCCACGATGTCGACTTCACCTACCGGTCCTCCGGCGATGCCGCGCGGGCGCTGGCCGACGAGCTGATGCGGGCGAGCCCCGGCCGCACCATCCGGGCCCATGAGGTCGACCTCGCCGACAAGGCGGCCCTGGAGGCCTTCTGCGAGGCCGTCGAGGGCGAGGGCTTCTTCGGGCTCATCCACAATGCCGGCCAGCCCTACGACGCCCTCGCGGCCATGATGCAGCAGGACAGGGCCGAAGCGGCCATGCAGGTGAACTTCTGGTCGCTCACCCGCATCGCGAAAGCGCTCATGCGCGGCATGATCCGGGCCAAGGCCGGCCGCATCGTGGCCATCGGGTCGGTGGCGGCGCTCCAGGGCAATCCCGGCAATGCCGCCTATGCGGCGTCCAAGGGGGCTCTGATCTCCTATTGCCGCACCCTTTCGATCGAGACCGCCAAGCGCGGCGTCACGGTCAACGTGATCGCGCCGGGCTTCATCGACACGGACATGATGGCCCCCTATGCGGCCTATCGCGACAGCATGGAGAAGCAGATCCCGGCCGGGCGCTTCGCCAGGCCGGAGGAGATCGCAGGCCTCGCGGCCTTCCTCCTGTCAGAGCCCGCCGCCTACATCACCGGGGCGGTCCTGCCCATCGACGGCGGACTGACCTCGATGCTGGGCGTGCACCGGTAGGTTCCCCTGCCGCCCTCCGGACCCATGCTTCGTCGGAGCATGCCATCTCCACGTCGTCACCGGGCTCGTCCCGGTGGTCCCGATAAAGTTGGAGCGCCGAGCCTCACCGCATCGGGATGGCCGGCACAAGGCCGGCCATGACATGGGAGCGCGCCGGCAAGGCCGCGGCTGACGGGAGAGGGCGTTCGGCTCCCGCGCCCTTCCGGAACGACACAAAACTTGTCATCGGGGCCTCGGCCCTTTAAGCCGCCGGGAACGATTGTCTCCGTGATCGCCGCGCTTTGAGCTGCAGGCAGACACACGACCAGGATTGGCTTTCATGCGCTCCCTTCAGCTCTTCGGCGACCGTGATCTCCGCATCACCGAGATCGAGCCCCCGCCGCCGCCGGCCGCCGGCGAGGTGCAGGTGCGGGTCAAGGCGCTGGCCCTCAACTATCTCGACGTCTGGGGCTTTCGCGGCATGGCCTTCGCCAAGCGCAAGATGCCGCAGGCCGTCGGCGTGGAGGCTTCGGGCGAGATCGCGGCCGTCGGCGAGGGCGTCACCCGGTTCAAGGCCGGCGATCCGGTCACCATGTACGGGGCCGAGACCTGCGGCCATTGCAAGGCCTGCCGGACCGGTTGGGACAATCTGTGCGAGAACGTCGCCGGCATCATGGGCTTCCATATCGACGGCTTCGCCCGCGAGCTGATCAACCGGCCCGAGCGTCTGGTGATCCCGGTCCCACAGGGCGTCTCCTTCGAGCAGGCGGCCTGCGCGCCCATCGGGTTCGGCACCGTGCAGCACATGCTGTTCGACAACGCCAAGCTCGAGCCCGGCGAGTCGATCCTCGTCCATGCGGGCGGCTCCGGGATCGGCACGGCGGCGATCAAGATGGCCAAGGCCATCGGCTGCACGGTCTACACGACGGTGGGGGACGACGAGAAGGGCGAGAAGGCGAAGGCGCTCGGGGCCGATCACGTGATCAACTACCGCACCGAGCGCTTCGAGGGCGAGGTGCGCCGGCTGACCAAGCGCCGGGGCGTCGACGTGGTGTTCGAGCATGTGGGGGCCGAGACGTGGAACGGCTCGCTCCTGTGCCTCAGGCGTGGCGGGCGCCTCGTGACCTGCGGATCGACCTCGGGCGTCTCCACCACCATGAACCTGATGCAGCTCTTCCAGCAGCAGTACCGGATCTTCGGCTCCTTCGGCTGCCGGATCGAGAACATCGCGCAGTCGCTGGACAAGATGGCCGGGGGCATGAATCCGGTCATCGACGCGGTCTTCCCGCTCGACGAGTTCCAGAAGGGGCTGGAGCGGCTCGAGGGCCGGCGGGTGTTCGGCAAGGTCATCGTGACGTTCTGACCGAGGGAACGGCGGCAGCAATTCGTCGCGACCGCGCATCTTGACGAACCGGGTCGCCTTCGAAAAAGACGCGGGGCCTTTTCATTTTCAGCGCCGGCCCGAGCCGGCTCACCGTTCCAGGATCACACCCACGTGCAGCAGCCCCACCGGTCCCGCAATCTCGTCTCGCGCCTTGTCGGGACCGTCATGGTGGGCGTCGTCCGCGGCGTCTTCGCCTTTGCGCGCGCCCTGGGCCCCGAGCGCTCCGGCGCCGTGGGGGCGGCGATCACCCGCACCTTCGGACCCCTCCTGCGGGCCCACAGGACAGCGCTGGCCAACATCCGGGCCGCCTACCCGGAGAAGTCCGAGGCCGACGTGAAGGCGCTGGCGCTCGCGGCCTGGGACAATCTCGGCCGCACGGGCGGCGAGTATCCCCATCTCGGGCGTCTGTTCGACTTCGATCCCGACAGCACCGTGCCCGGCCGCACGGAGGTCGACGGCATCGATCATTTCCTGAGCCTCAGGGACGATGGCCGGCCCGGCATCATCTTCTCCGCCCACCTGGCCAACTGGGAGCTGCCGGCGATCTGTGCGGCGCGCTTCGGGCTCGACACCACGGCGGTGTTCCGCGCGCCCAACGATCCGGCCGTCGCCCGCGTCCTGCACGAGATCCGCAGCGAGACCATGGGCAACCTGGAAGCAGCCCGCCAGGGGGCGGCCTTCGCCATGCAGGGGGCGCTGGAGAAGGGCGGCCATCTCGGCATGCTCATCGATCAGCATTTCACCCGCGGGGTGATCGTCGATTTCATGGGTCGCCCGGCTCTGGTGAACCCGATCCTGGGCAAATTCGCCCGCCGGTTCGACTGTCCGGTCCACGGGGTGCGGGTGATCCGCCTGCCCGGCCACCGCTTCCGCCTGCAGCTCACCCCGCCGCTCGACCTGCCGCGCGACCCGGACGGGCAGATCAACGTGCAGGGCGCCATGCAGGCGATGACCTCCGTGGTGGAGGAATGGGTGAGGGAACACCCGGAGCAATGGCTGTGGATGCACCGCCGCTGGCGGGTGCCTGCCCGGGCGTCGGACCCGAACGTGGGGTCCACTTCCCATTGACGGGGCTCCCGGTCCGCACGATGTGCCCGCGTTCAAGGTAACGTGAGTTTCCCTCGAGGCTGATTTCGTGTTCGATAGCGGCACCATGGCGTCCCGTTTGACACTGACCCTGGCGGCCCTCGGTCTCGCCGCTCTCCTTCAGCCTGCTCTGGCGGACCCGCCGCGCGCGGTCGTCGAGCTGTTCACCAGCCAGGGATGCTCGTCCTGCCCGCCGGCCGACGAGCTCCTCGTGGAGTATTCCCGCCAGCCGGACATCATCGCGCTCTCCCTGCCCGTGAATTACTGGGATTATCTCGGCTGGAAGGACACCCTCGCCCATGTGTCCTTCACCGAGCGCCAGAAGGCCTATGCCCATTCCCGCAAGGACCGGCAGGTCTTCACCCCGCAGATGATCGTCAACGGCAAGAAGTCCTGCATCGGCTCCGACCGGGACCAAGTCGAACAGGCCATCCAGGCCACCTCGAAAGGCCGCAAGACCCTGCCGGTGAACGTGACCGTCGACGAGCAGAACGGTCAGGTGACGATCATCGTCGAGGAGACCCCGGACACCACCCAGCGGGCTGCCGAACTCTGGGTGCTGCCGGTCCTGAAGGCCAAGACGGTGCCGATCGAGCGCGGCGAGAACCGGGGCAAGACGATCACCTATGCCAATGTGGTGCGCGGCCTGACCCGGGTCGGCGAGTGGGTCGGCGGCTCGGCGCGGTTCGAGGTGCCGCTCGAGACCGCCCGCAGCGGCGGCGATGCCTATGTGGTGCTGCTGCAGAGCACCGATGCCGCCCGGCCCGGAATCATCCTCGGGGCGGCCCGGGGTCCAGACTTCTGATGGCCGGGGGTCTGATCAAGGCAGGATGATGACCTTGTTGGGCAGCTCGTCCACGTCGTCGAGGCGGGGCGGGGCGTGCTCGGCCAGGATCGCGCCCGTGCGCCGGATCGCCACGATCAGGCCGTCCGTCATGCGCCCGTCCCGGATCGTCCGGGTCAGGTCGGCCACGATGTCGGCCCAAATCCCGGCATCGACCCGGTCGGCGATGCCCGTATCGGCCAGGATCTCGGCGTGGTGCTCGGCGAGCGCCAGATAGATCAGCACGCCCGTCTTCTCCCGGGTCCGGGTGAGCCCCCGGCGCAGGAACTCCCGGGAGGCCGCCTCATGACCCTGAGCCCGCTTGAGGGAGCGCGGCACGAGGGCGTAGCGCAGCTTCGGCCAGGACAGGATGAGACCCAGGGCGAGCGCCACCGCGAGCTGGATCAGGAAGATCCGCGCCGTGCTGACCGAGGTGAGCCAGATCAGCGGCCAGGGCGTGACCAGGGCGGCGAGAAGGGACCAGAGCAGGGGGATTTCACGGTAGTGCCCCGCCTGCTCGGCCAGCACGAGCACGATCTCCCCGGAGGTCTCGTCCTCCACGTCGCTGATCGCCCGGGCGAGGCGCGCCTGATCGTCGGGTGAAATCATCTACCAGCTCCCCGAGGCGCCGCCGCCGCCCGAGGAGCCGCCGCCCCCGGAGAAGCCGCCCCCGCCGGACCATCCACCGCCGCCTCCGGACCATCCGCCGCCCGGCCAGCCGCCGGTGGTGACGATCCAGGGGCCGCGCCGCCCCCGCCCGACGCCCCGCGCGCGGCCGGCCCCCATCATGCGCGAGATCAGGAAGAACAGGATCAGCAGGAACACGAAGGCGATCACCGGGTCGATGCTCGTGGTGCCGTCCTCCCGCACCTCGGCCCGGCGGTGCCATTCCTCCGCGTCCCCGGTCAGGATCGACAGCATGGCGTCGACACCCGCATCGATGCCGCCTGAAAAATTGCCCTTCTGGAACTGCGGTGCGATCGCCGTGGTGATGATGACCTTGGACAGCGCGTCGGTGAGGGCGCCCTCCAGCCCGTATCCCACCTCGATGCGCACCTTCCTCTCCTGCGGGGCCACGAGGAGGAGGGCGCCGTTGTTCTTCTGCTTCTGGCCGAGCTGCCAGTGCCGGAAGAGGCGGTTGGCGTAATCCTCGATCGGATAGCCGTCCAGCGACGGCACCGTCGCGACCACCACCTGATCGGTGGTCTTGTCCTCGTGCGCCTTCAGTTTCGCCTCGAGGGCCGTCCGCTCCTCTGCCTTGAGGAGACCCGCCGCATCGACGACGCGTCCGGTGAGCTGGGGAAAGGTCTGGGCGAGACAGGGGAGGGGCGCAAGAAGAACGAGAAGAGCGATGAAGAGCACTGCCCATCGTGTTCCCTCCCGGCGGGAGGGGAGGGCGGTCGAAAGGGCGCGATCGGGTGAGGTCGCTCCGTCATGGCCAGGCCCGACCCGCCCATCCCGATGTCGAAAAGCGCCGCGCTCGTCGTGACCGGGATCACCGGCACGAGGCCCGCGATGACACGGTGGAGTGATCATCCGAGGCTCACTTCCTTGAGCGGCGCATCGTTCGGGGCGGACCCAGCGGGCCGCGCAAGCGAAAACCGGGTCCACTTTTCCGCACGATGCGCTAGAACTTCACCTCGGGCGGACGGTCGGAGCCGGCCGTGGCCGTGAAGGTCTCCATGGGCTTGGCGTCCGGATAGACGATGGCGGCGATCCAGCGTCCGGGAATCGTGCGCAGTTCCGTGTTGTAGGCCTGCACGGTCGAGATGTAGTCGCGCCGGGCCACCGCGATTCGGTTCTCGGTGCCTTCGAGCTGGGACTGGAGGGCCAGGAAATTGGCGTTCGATTTCAGCTCCGGGTAGCGCTCGACGGTGGCGAGCAGCCGGCCCAGCGCTCCGGAGAGCTGGTTCTGCGCCTCCTGGAACTGACGGAACTTCTCGGGATCCGTGACCGTGGAGGCATCGACCCGGATCTGGGTCGCCTTCGCGCGGGCCTCGGTGACCTGGGTCAGCACCTCGCGCTCCTGCTGGGCGAAGCCCTTCACGGTCTCGACCAGGTTGGGGATCAGATCGGCCCGGCGCTGATACTGGTTCTGCACCTCGCTCCAAGCGGCCTTGGCCTGCTCCTGCAGGGTCGGAACATTGTTGATGCCGCAGGCCGACAGCCCGAACGCCAGAAGCATGCCGGTGAGAGCAACACGGATCCGGGCCGGCAAAAGCAGGGCTGTCATGTCTGTCCTTCTCGCGATTCGGTTCCGGGAACCTTTGCTGGAATGAACACATGGGGCAGGGACGCGCGTTCAACAAGCCGCTTTCGGTCGGCCGTGCACATCGGAGTGGGTCGTGCCGGCTCGGGCGAACCCGCATCGTCCGAACGGCCTAGAGCATCGGACCCAAAAGTGGAAACCAGTTTTGGGATTGGATCCGATGCTCAACTCTTGGCTGGCGCATCGTTCGACGCGAAAAACCGGGTCCACTTTTTCGCACGATGCGCTAGCCGGTCATTCGGCCAGCCGGCCGAATTGCGCGGGAGTCTGACACGGTCCACAGTCTCGGGACTGGCTCTGGCGGCCAGGTCCTCCCGAAACTTCGGAGGCGGCATGGGGGCATGCTGCCTCCACCTTCTTTGGCCTCAGGGGATCTTTTCGTCGAACTGGGCTGGTCCTGTCTTCCGCCCTCCGATGATCGCCCAGTAGACGAGGCCGGCGACCGCTCCGGTCAGGCCGAGCACGAGGCTCACGTGCAGCTCCGCCGGCGAGGCGATCCGGGCGGATCCGCGCAGGATGAAGGGCACGGCCGCCGTCAGGATGCCGGTGGCCAACGCGTGCCAGAGCAGGCTGCGCATGCCCAGCACCTCGCTGACGACCGCGACCATGAGCGGAGGAAGGACCAGCAGGGTGAAGACGATCCGGCCGACGGTCAGGAGTGCGCCCTCCACGATCGGCCCGGGATCCTCGGCGGCGAACACCGCGTCCACCAGGGACCAGAAGCCGACGAACAGCGTGTCGCCGGTCAGTACCGCCATGACCGGGTCGACGATGGACGCGATGAGGAGGAAGGTGCCGCTCGCGCCGATGGCGATGAGAAGCGCGAACGGGATCAGGAGAAGCCAGCGGATCATGCGGGCGCATAGTGGCAAAGTTCACGTCTCCCTGCCAGAGGCGCCATGGTCCGGCCGGTTCGCCAATCCCGACATTGTGCTAGTTTAACGACCGGGCGGCGGGCATCCACGCAGGAGGAGGACGCCATGGCCACGTCGAAGCTGGACGAGCGGCGGCTCATGTCGGACGAGGAATTCACCCTTGTCGAGCAGACCCGGTATCCGGTGCTGGGCCGGCTGGAGGATTCGGCGATCGCGGAGCTGACCCGGCGCCTGCGCGAGCGCCGCGACCGGGCCCGGGACATCGCCCGCCGCCAGCGCCGGGAGGTGCGCGGCAAGGGCCGTCAGGCGACGACCTTCGAGCAGCAGGACGCCGGCAACCGCCAGAAGGCGCGGGTCCTCGCCGAGGCGCTGACCCGGATCAACAGCGAGCGCACGCACCGGAAAGCCGAGGAACTGCGCGCCAACGCCCGCCGCGCCTATGCGATGCGCGAGGGAACCGAGACGCCGGCGCGGCCGGATTCCGGCAGGACGCCTCGGACGGGCATGCGCAAGAACGCGAGCCACCGCCGCGACCGGATCGTCGATCCGATGGATGCCGGCCGGGTCTCGCAGGCAGGCAAGCGCGCCCAGGCGGCGCGGGACAACGCTTAGAGCATTTTTCGGTGAAGTGGATACGGTTCACCGTCAAAACATGCGGCTCGGCGAAGAAGAGAGTTGAATCCACGTAAGTGGAAGCAGCTCTAGAGAATGGCGCGGATGTCCGCAGGGCTTCCGTCATCACCGGCCTTGTGCCGGTGATCCCGATCGGAAAGACTCGGCGCTTCACAGGATCGGGATGGCCGGCACAAGGCCGGCCATGACGGGGAGATGGTCGTTCCGACGGCCGCGCTACGCGAGCCTCGGAGCCTATTCCCCGTTCCCCACTGCGTAGACGCCCTCGGCCCCGATGCCCTGCTCGGCCATCATGCGGGCGCGGGCGCGCAGCTTCTCGGTCTCGCTCTTGAGCTGGCCGCAGGCGGCCAGGATGTCGCGGCCGCGCGGGGTGCGCACCGGCGAGGCATAGCCGGCCCGGTAGACGATCTCGGAAAAGCGCTCGATCCGCTCCCAGTCCGAGCACTCGTATTTCGAGCCCGGCCAGGGATTGAACGGGATCAGGTTGATCTTGGCCGGGATGCCCTTGAGCAGGCGCACGAGTTCCCGGGCATCGGCGTCGGAATCGTTGACGCCTTTCAGCATCACGTATTCGAACGTGATGCGGCGGGCGTTCGACAGGCCCGGATAGGCCCGGCAGGCATCGAGCAGCTGCTTGATGTCGTATTTGCGGTTGATCGGCACCAGCTCGTCGCGCAGCTCGTCGCGCACCGCATGCAGGGAGATCGCCAGCATGGTGTTGGCCTCGGCGCCGAGCCGCTCCATCTGCGGCACGACCCCGGAGGTCGACACCGTGATGCGGCGGCGGGACAGGGTCAGCCCCTCGCCATCCGACATGACGTCGATGGCGGCGATCACGTCGCCTATGTTGTAGAGCGGCTCGCCCATGCCCATGAACACGATGTTGGACACGAAGCGTCCGCCGTCGGTCGGCAAAAGTCCCTTCTCTCGGGCGCCGTCCGGCGGGGTGGCGTCGGGCCAGTCGCCGATGGCATCGCGGGCCACGATGAGCTGCGCCACGATCTCGGCCGAGGTCAGGTTGCGCACCAGGCGCTGGGTGCCCGTGTGGCAGAACGAGCAGGTGAGCGTGCAGCCGACCTGGCTCGACACGCACAGGGTGCCGCGGTCGACCTCCGGGATGTACACGCACTCGATCTCCGCGCCCTTGTCGAGCGGGCCCGTCGAGGGCATGCGGATCAGCCACTTGCGGGTGCCGTCCTTCGAGACCTGCTCGGAGACCACCTGCGGGCGGGCGAGCGTGTAGGCGGCGGCGAGCTTCGCGCGCAGCTCCTTGCCCACGTTGGTCATCTCGGCGAAGTCCTTCGCTCCGCGGAAATAGATCCAGTGCCAGAGCTGGGCCACGCGCATCTTCAACTCGCGCTCCGGCACGCCGATGGCGGCCAGGGATTCCTTCAGCTGGTCCCGGGTGAGGCCGACGAGGGAGGCGCCGCCCGGGGCGGCGCCCGCCACGGCGTTCAGCTCCGCGGTCTTTTCGATGAACCCGGCCGCGCGCGCGGTATCGCTCACGGCCACGGTGGCCGCATTGGGGTTGCGCTTGGCGATGTCGAGCACCGTCGCCATGGGAAATCTCAAGCCTCGTTGTTGGGAATCGGCGTGCCTATAGCACGATTGCGCCGAAACCGTGAGCCTTCAAACGCAAAATTCCGGGCGCGAGACCCGGAACATGCTCATTGAGACGCGGATTTTCAACCATGCGCGGGCTTACGAAGCGCATTCCTTCCGGGCGTGCTCCAGGGCCTTGCCGAAGCCGTTCAGGGAATAGCGGTCCGTCAGGCTCGCGCCACGGGCCGACTGCATCTTCACGGTCACGGTCCCGCTGCGGGCCATGGTGGCGATCGCCTGGCCTTCCTCGGCGGGGTTCTTGAGCCAGGCATTGGCCGCCTTGGTGATCAGCGCGTAGGAGGCGTTGCCGACGGCGGCTTCCGCCGGGCCGTTCTCCTTGGCCGTGAAGCCGAGCACCAGGGCGACCTCGTTCTTCACGTTCTCCGCCGGGCGGAAGGACACGAAGAGATAGGCCGGGTCGCGGTTCACGTTCTTCGGCAGCCGGTCCTTGGGCTGGCTGAGCGCGTAGCAGATCTTGGAGCGGCCGGTCTGGGCCGTGTAGACGCCCCAATCGCCGTATGAGGTCAGCAGCGAGGCGCCGCCCGGGCCCGTCGCCGCCTGGGCCGGCCTGGCGGCGGCTGCCGCGCCGGCGGCGGCTCCTGCGGCGGCCGCGGTAGGCTTGGCCGCGTTGGTCTTAGCCGCATTGGCCTTGGCCGCCGGAGCGGGGTTGGGCTTCGTCGCCGGGGCCGGCTTGGCCGGAGTTCCGCGGGTCGATTGCGGCGTCGAACGTCCGGATTGAGCCAGGGCTGCCGGCCCGGTTCCGATGACGACGAAGGCGGAAAGGATGCCCGCGGCGATGCCGCGCTGGAGAGATGCAGGTATCATGGGGCGGACCATACAGGCGGATGGTTAAGAACTCTTCACCATCTCCGTTAAGGCCGCGCCCCGGTCTTGGCGATGCGTCGAAACGTGGCGGTTTCTGTCCTCGACCAGTGTCTGGCGCACGCCAGGACAAGAAAGAAGGGCCGCCTTTCGGGCGGCCCAAGGTGGTTCTGCAAAGCTTGTTCGTCTTTAAAAGCCGGAGGAAGGAAATGACTTTGTTGCGAACGACTCATCTTTACGTTACCTATAATAACATTGCAATAAGTCAATATTCTTTGTTATGAATATGCTCCTAAGGCCAAGCTTTCAGGCGTGCTCGATCGCATCTCCGAGAGCCTTCCGGGCCCTCTCCTTGTGTTCTTCCGTTATGGAACCGGCAACCTGCGTAATCGCGGCCGCCAGGACCGCTGCGTCATCGGCAAAGCCGAACACGGGCAGAAGGTCTGTGATGGCATCGGCCGGAAAGACGAAATACGCGATGGCCCCGAGAAGGATGATCTTCACGCGGCTCGGAGTCGACGGATCGGTCGCGCAGAAGAAAGCCGCCACGAGATCCTCGGCGAAGGGAATTCTGCCTGCAACCCGCTTCAGCTTGACCCAGAAGCGGCGCTTGAGGCTTTCCTCGTCCTGGGTCTCCTTGCGGATGGCCTCCATCTCGGCCTTGGAGAAAGGCTTCATGAAGGGTTCACTCATTCAACAGGCTCCTTCCATGGGATGCGTTTCCGCTGCGTCAGGGATAGCTTAAGACATCGCCGGGCGAAGGGAGAAAAGCGATGAAGCTCGACAAATTGATGGCAGCCGTCGTGACCGGAGGGGCGTCCGGCCTCGGCGAGGCTACGGCCCGGATGCTGGCCTCCGGCGGTGCGAAGGTCGCGATCCTGGACATGAACGCCGAACGCGGCGAGGCGGTTGCCCGGGAGATCGGCGCCGTCTTCTGTCAGGCCGACGTGACCGACGAGGCGTCGATCGATTCGGCGCTTGCCGCCGCCCGAGCGGCCAACGGCATCGAGCGCATCCTGGTCAACTGCGCGGGCATCGCGCCCGGCAAGCGCACGGTGGCGAAGAAGCGCGAGACTGGAGAACTGATCCCCCACGACGTGGCGAGCTTCCGCCGGGCGGTCGAAATCAACCTGATCGGCACCTACGCGATGATCGCCAAATGCGCCACCGCCATGGCCGGGCTCGATCCGGTCACGCCCGACGGCGGGCGCGGAGTCATCGTCAACACCTCGTCGGTGGCCGCCCAGGACGGACAGATCGGGCAGGCCGCCTACGCGGCCTCCAAGGGCGGCGTGCTGGGGCTGACGCTGCCCGTCGCCCGTGACCTGTCGGGCTTCGGCATCCGGGTGATGACGATCATGCCGGGCCTGTTCCACACGCCGCTCTTCGAGGGCATCGCGGAGGATTACCGCAAGGCGCTCGAGGCCAACGTGCCGTTCCCCTCGCGCCTCGGCCGGCCCGAGGAATACGCCGCGCTCGTGAAGGCCATCATCGAGAACGACATGCTCAACGGCGAGGGCATCCGCCTCGACGGCGCGTTGCGGATGCAGCCGAAATAGGAGAGGCCGAGCGGGCGGTCGCCCCTGTTCGTCATCACCGGGCTTGTCCCGGTGATCCCGATGCTGCGGAGGGCCGCACCTTTCCGATGGCATGGCCGGCACAAGGCCGGCCATGCCGTCGAGGGTTACTCATGCGGGCCGGGTGAACCCTGTCCTGCCGCTCAGGCCGCGCCGCCCCGGTTCTCGGGAAAGCTTTCCAGATCCGGAATGCGCAGCCAGTGCTCCCGGCGCCGGGCCCAGGCCTCGTAGGTGGGGGTGAAGAGATTGGGCTCGTCGAAGGCCCCGAGCTTGATCTCGATCTCGGAGTCGGAATCCCGGTCGAAGACCTGCGAGCCGCACACAACGCAGAAGCAGCGCTCGCTCTCGGGCGTCGCCGACCAGCCCCGGAACGCGCCCGAGACCGTCACCTCGTCGACGGGGTAGATCACGTAGGCATTGAACGGCGCGCCGCTGATCTTGCGGCAGGTCATGCAATGGCAGAGCCCGACGCGCTTCGGCTCGCCCCGGGCCTGGAAGGTCAGCTGCCCGCAGGCGCAGCCGCCCGTCCGGATGCGTGTCTCCGTCATGGCCTATCCCTTCGCCAGTCCGGCGGCCATCCGGTCCATGCGCTGCGCCAGCTCGACGTCGCGGCGCGTGAGGCCCTTGGCGTCATGGGTGGCGAGGGTGACCTCGACCCGGTTGTAGGTGTTCGACCATTCCGGATGGTGGTTCATGGCCTCGGCGATGAGCGCCACGCGGGTCATCCAGGCGAATGCGGCATTGAAATCGTCGAAGACGAAGCGCTTGTGGAGGGCGTCGCGCCCTTCGACGAGCGCCCAGCCGTCGAGGGCCGGCAGGAGTTCGGAACGTTCGGCGTCGGTCAGGCGGGGCATGGGCGCACGTCAGGGGCAGGAGGGGACTGCCCTAGTGATGACGCGCCCGAGCGATGTTTCAAGGCCTCATGCGATCCCGAGCAGCCGGATCAGGCCCAGGCTGATCGCGATCAGCACCAGGAGCGAGAGCGTCACGGCGAGCGTCACCCGGGCGCCGACCCGGCTCAGAATCCGGAGATCCACCCCGAGGCCCAGGGCCGCCATGGCGATGACGGTGAGCAGCGTCGCGATCGGCACGACCGCCCGCAGGACCACGTCAGGAATGACTCCGAGGGACCGCAGCAGGGCGAGACCCAGGAACCCGACGATGAACCACGGCACGAGCCGGCTCCAGGCGAGACTCGGCTTCGCGTCCGCCGTGCTCCGGCCCGCGACCAGGGACAGGCCGATCACCACCGGGCCGAGCATCAGCACGCGCACAAGCTTCACCAGGGTGCCGAGCTGCGTGCTGACGAGGCTCACCGGCACGGTGGCGGCCAGCACCTGCGGCACCGCATAGACGGTCAATCCCGCGAGCACCCCGTATTGCGTCATCGACAGGCCGAGAAGCGGCACCAGCAGGGGCAGGCTGAGCACGACGATCACCCCGAGAATGGCCGTGAACGCGATCGCCGAGGCGACGTCCTCGGGCTTCGCCCCGATGACGGGCGCGACCGCCGCGATGGCCGAGTTGCCGCAGATCGAGTTGCCGCAGGCCACCAGCATGGCCATGCGCTTCGGCAGCCCGAGCCACCGCCCGAGCCCGTAGCTCGCCCCGATGGCGAGCGCCACCACGACGGCGATGCCCAGGATGAGGCCGGGGCCCGCGTCGAGAACCGCCTGGAAGCTGATCGACGCACCCAGGAGCATCACGGCGATCTCGAGCAGGGTCCTGGCGGAAAAGCCGATTCCCGGGGTCCAGCGCCGGTCCGGCGTCCAGAGGGTCCGCACCAGGGTGCCGAGCAGGATGGCGATCACGAGGGCCTCGAGCCAGGGCCGTCCGGTCCAGTGCTCCTCCGCCCATTGCAGCCCCATGGCGGCCAGCGCGATCGCCGCGCACAAGGCGGTGCCGGGCGCTGCTTGCGCGATGCGGGTGCGGATCATGGGGTTGCGTCAGTCCTGGGTCTTCGGCTCAGGGGCTAGTCCCATGGCGCCGCGGATGCAAGCGCAAACGGCAGCCGACATCGCCTCCAGGTCATCACCGGGCGTGTCCCGGTGATCCCGATGACGTGAGGCGCAGCGCCCTTAGCCCATCGCGATGGCCGCCACAAGGCCGGCCATGACGGAAGAGGGGCATCTCCGGCGCCCGGAACGACGAGATCGTCCTCAGGCGGCGAACCCATCCTCGATGGCGCGCCAATCCTGCGTCAGCGCGACCAAGTCCCGGTCGATGACGATGAAGCAGCCGCCGCCGGGATGGGACGGGCGGCTTTCCCGTCCGATCGCGACCCCCTGCAGATGGGCCGTGAGCAGGCATCCGACCCCTCCGTGAGACACCACCACGATGTCGCCCGCGGTCTCGTCCTCGTGCAGGATCCGGCGGATGGCGTTCACGATCCGCGTCTGCGCGTCGATGGCGCGTTCCCAGCCGCGGATGCTCTCGTGCGGACGGCCGAAGAACTCGCGCACCACCTCCCAGAATTCCGGCGGCGCGATGAAGCCCGTGGACGAGCGGTCGTTCTCGCCCAGATCCTCGTCGGTGTCATAGGACAGGCCGAGGCTCTCCGCCACGATGGCGGCGCCGTCCATGGCCTTTCGTTCGGTGCTGGCATAGACGGCGGACACGTCCCTGTCCGCGAGCATCGCGGCGAAGCGCTCCATGCGGGCGCGCCCGGTGGCATTCAGGGGCCATTGGGGAACGGGCTGGTCGGGGTCGATGACCACTTCGGGATGGGTGATGAAGATGAGCGAGGCCATCGGGCTGCTCTACCGGCCTCGCATCCGCCCGTCGAGCTAGCCCAAGGGATAGGCCGCCTCGACGATGTAGGGCCCGCCGCCGACCGAGTTCCGCGAGGAGTACAGGACGAAGCGGTCGGCCGTGAAGGTCAGCTTGGGGAAGTGGCCCCGGGTCGCGATGTAATCCGCTACGTCGATGGGCGAGACGTTGCGCAGGCGCGCCAGGGTCACGTGCGGGGTGAACTTGCGGGTCTCCGGGGGCAGGCCGACTTGGCGCAGGAGGCGCTCCTGCTCGGCCTGCAGCTCGTTCAGCTCGCCGTTGCCGGACGTACGGGCGAAGACCGCCCGGGGCTTGCCGCCCCCGAAGGTGTCGAGCCCGTCGATGACGATGGTCAGCGGCGCCCGCTGGCGCCGCTCCCCGAGGATCGACGTGACGTCGTCCGCCATGCGCTCGTCGATGTCGCCGATGAAGCGCAGGGTGAGGTGATAGTTCTCGGGATCGACCCAGCGGGCGCCCGGAAGGCCGCCGCGGAAGCCTGCCAGGGCAAGGCCGATCTCGGCCGGGATCTCGATGCCGGTGAAGAGACGGGGCATGCGGCACCTCCCGGGTTGATGGTGTTCAGACGATCGGTGGGAGGCGTTTGTTCCGCATGGGAACCGCCCCCTGTCATCACCGGGCTTGTCCCGGTGACCCGGATCGATTGAAGCGCCGAGCCTTATCGTATCGGGATGGCCGGCGAGAGGTGGGTGATGACTGCCCGGCCATGACGCGGCCGCTCGATCTCACGGGCACGGATTGCAGTGCTCGACATGGATCGCGTCGATGCGCTCCTCGAGCTCCGGCGTGATCGTCACGTCGATGGACGCGATGTCCGTCTTGAGCTGCTCCATCGAGGTCGCCCCGATGATGGTCGAGCCGACGAAGGGGCGGGAATTGACGAAGGCCAGCGCCATCTGGGCCGGATCCAGGCCGAATTCCCTGGCGAGAGCGATATATTTGCGGATCGCCGCCTCGGCGGTGGGATTCTCGTAGCGCTGGCCGCGGTTGAACAGGGTGGTCCGCGCTCCCGCCGGGCGGGCGCCGTCGAGATACTTGCCCGTCAGGTATCCCTGGGCCAGCGGCGAATAGGCGAGGAGGCTGACATTCTCGCGCATCGACACCTCCGCCAGGGCTACCTCGTAGGTGCGGTTGAGGAGGCTGTAGGCGTTCTGCACCGACTGCACCCGGGCCTGGCCCTTGGCGTCCGCATGCTTGAGGAACGTCATGGTGCCCCAGGCGCTCTCGTTGGAGAGGCCGAAATGGCGGATCTTCCCGGCCTTCACCAGGTCGGTCATGATCTCGACCGTCTCGTCGATCGGGTGCGAGGGACCGTCCTGGTGGCGGAAGATCGTCGGGTTCGAGCCCCAGGCCATGGGCCGGTCGGGCCAGTGGATCTGGTAGAGGTCGATGTAATCGGTCCCGAGCCGCTTCAGGCTCTTGTTGACCGCCTCCTCGACCTGGGCGCGCGAGAGCTCGCCCTTCGAGCCGTCGTCGCGGAACCAGGTGTTGTCGGAACGGCCGATCACCTTGGTGGCGAGGATCACCTTGTCGCGCGAGCCCCGCGCCTTGAACCAGGAGCCGATGATCCGCTCGGTCGAGCCCTGCGTCTCGGGCCGGGGCGGGATCGAGTAGAGCTCGGCCGTGTCGAAGAAGTTGATGCCCTGGTCGAGGGCAAAATCCATCTGCGCGTGGCCGTCGGCCTCCGTGTTCTGCTGGCCCCAGGTCATGGTGCCGAGGCAGATGAGGCTGACATTGAGATCCGTGCGGCCGAGGCGGCGGTATTCCATGGGGCAAGCTCCTCGCGGGGACATGATCCCCCGCGTTCAGGCGAGAATGAGGCGCCGACGGGGATCAGCGCTGAGACAGGCGGGCGAGAAAACTCTCGACGCTGGGCAGGATGCGCTCGACGATGATCTCGACCCCCCTGGCCGTCGGGTGCATGCCGTCGGGCAGGTTGAGGGACCGGTCGCCGGCGACTCCGTCCAGGAAGAAGGGATAGAGCACAAGGTCGTGCTTCTTCGCAATGTCCGGATAGAGGCTGTCGAATTTCTGCACGTAATCCGGCCCGAGGTTGCGCGAGGCGTACATGCCCGCGAGCAGGACCGGGATGTTGCGCGCCTTCAGGCGCTCCACGATGGCCTCCAGGTTCTTGCGGGTCCCGGCGGGATCGAGCCCGCGCAGCATGTCGTTGGCGCCGAGTTCCAGGATCACCCCGTCGGTGCCGTCCGGAACGGACCAGTCGAGCCGGTCGAGACCGCCCGAGGACGTGTCGCCGGACACCCCGGCATTGGCCACCTCCACATTGTACCCCTTGGCCTTGAGGGCCCGTTCCAGCACCACCGGGAAGGCCGCCTCCTGCGGCAGGTTGTAGCCGGCGCTCAGGCTGTCGCCGAGGGCCACCAGGCGGATGGTCCTCCCCTGCGCCAGGGCGCCGGACAGGGGGGCGATCATGGCGGCGAGGGCCGCCGCACACGCAAAAATGATCGTCATGAACGGGCCGGATTGGCGCTTCATCGATAGGCTTCCCATCTCTACCGGACTAGAACCGGGCAACTTCGGATTGTCCAACAGATCGGGTGAATGGGCATGCAGGACAAGGCCATCGCGCTGCACGACGTCGATTTGAGCCTCGGGCGCGGAGCCGCGCGCGTGCATATCCTCAAAGGCATTTCCCTGGACGTCGGCAGAGGCGAGGCGGTGGGGCTGGTCGGACCGTCGGGCTCGGGCAAGTCGACCCTGCTCATGACCATGGCCGGGCTCGAGCGTCCCGATTCGGGCCGGGTGATCGTCGACGGCACCGACCTGTCGGGGCTGGACGAGGACGCGCTGGCGCGCTTCCGGGGTCGGCGCATCGGCATCGTGTTCCAGTCCTTCCACCTCGTGCCGACCATGACGGCGCTGGAGAACGTGGCGCTCCCGCTGGAGCTCGCCGGCGATGGCGAGGCCTTCGAGCGCGCCGAGGCCGAATTGCAGGCCGTGGGGCTGGGCCACCGCCTGCACCATTATCCGGCGCAGCTCTCGGGCGGCGAGCAGCAGCGCGTGGCCATTGCCCGCGCCATCGTGCCCAACCCGGCGATCCTGGTGGCCGACGAACCCACGGGCAATCTCGACGAGACCACCGGGCAGTCCATCGTCGACCTGCTCTTCGCCCTCAAGCGCGACCGGGGCGCCACCCTGGTCCTCGTGACCCACGATCTCAACCTCGCCCGCCTGTGCGACCGGATGGTGCGCCTGCGTTCGGGGCAGGTGGAGGCCGGCGCGGCCTCGGCCGTGGCGTAAGGGATCTCGGTCATGCACGGCTCTCTCCCCGCCGCACCCCGGCCGCGCCCCGTTTCCGCGTCGCGCCTGCCCCTCCTGCTGCGTCTCGCGTTCCGCGAGCTGCGCGGCGGCCTGAGGGGCTTCGGCATCTTTCTCGCCTGCATCGCGCTCGGCGTGGCGGCCATCGCCAGCGTATCGTCCCTGTCCCGCTCCCTGACCGAGGGCATCTCCCGCGAGGGCCGGCGGATTCTCGGCGGCGACATGGCCTTCTCCCTGCTCCAGCGCGAGGCGGGGGCGCCCGAGCGGGCATTCCTGGAATCGCAGGGCCGGGTCAACGTGATCGCCACCATGCGGGCCATGGCGGTGGCCGGCGAGAAGGGCTCGGGGCTGGTGGAGATGAAGGCCGTCGACGGGGGCTATCCCACGGTCGGCACGCTTGAGACCGCTCCAACCCTCCCGCCTGCCGACCTCTTCGCCGAGCGCGACGGCGCCTTCGGGGCCGCGGTCGATCCGGCGCTCCTCGCCCGGCTCGACCTGAAGGTGGGCGACCGGGTCACGGTCGGGGCGGCCAACGTGGAGCTGCGCGCCCGCCTGGTGTCCGAGCCCGACAAGATCGCCGACGGCATCGGCTTCGGGCCGCGGCTCCTCCTCTCGCAGGAGGCCCTGAAGGCCACGGGCCTCGTCCAGCCGGGCAGCCTCGTGCGCTGGACCTACCGGCTCACCCTGCCGGCGGGCCAGTCCACCGAGGAGGGGCTGAGCCGGATCGAGGCCGAGGCGAACCGCGTCCTGCCGGAGGCCGGCTGGAACATCCGCACGCGCCTCAACGCGGATCCGCGCTTCGCCCGCAATATCGAGCGCTTCACCCAGTTCCTCACGCTCGTCGGCCTCACCGCACTCCTCGTCGGCGGCGTCGGCGTGGCCAATGCGGTGCGCGGCTTCGTCGACCGCAAGCGCGCCTCCATCGCGACCCTCAAGAGCCTGGGGGCTCCCGGCGGCCAGGTGGTGCTGCTCTATCTCGTCCAGGTGATGCTGATCGCCCTCGTGGGCATCGGCATCGGGCTGGCCTTCGGGGCCGTCCTGCCCTTCGTGGTGACCGGCCTCTTCGGTCATCTCCTGCCGATCCCGCTCCAGCCGACTCTCGCCTGGAACGAGCTCGGCATCGCGCTCCTCTATGGGGTGCTCACGGCCCTGGTCTTCGCGCTGGCGCCCCTCGGCCGGGCGCACGACGTGCCCGTGTCGGGCCTCTTCCGCGACCAGATCGACCCCGAGCGGCGCTGGCCGCGCAAGCGCTACATCGCGGCGCTCGTGCTCTCGGTCGCGGCGCTCGTCGGGTTGTCCCTGCTTGCGGCCTATGACCGGCGCATCGCCCTGATGTTCGTGGGCGCAGCCGCGGGCTCGTTCCTGCTCCTGCGTGTGGTGGCGCTCGGCATCATGGCGCTCGCGCGCCGCCTGCCGCGCCCCCGCCGGACGGCGCCGCGGCTCGCGCTCGCCAACATCCACCGGCCCGGCGCGCTGACGCCCTCCCTGGTCCTGTCGCTGGGTCTGGGCATCACGCTTCTCGTGACGCTTGCCCTCATCGACAGCAACCTGACCCGCCAGCTCACCCAGAGCCTGCCGGAGCGGGCGCCGAGCTTCTTCTTCCTCGACATCCCGAACCAGCAGGCGGATTCGTTCGAGAGCTTCCTCAGGAGCCAGGCCGGCGAGGCCCAGATCGAGCGCGTGCCCATGATGCGCGGACGCCTCGTGACCCTCGGCGGACGTCCCGTGGCCGAGGTCAAGGCGCCCGAGGACGTGTCCTGGGTGCTCGAGGGCGACCGCGGCATCACCTACGCGGCCAGGCCGCCGGAAGGCTCCAAGGTGGTCCAGGGCGAGTGGTGGCCTGACGATTATCGCGGCCGGCCGCTCGTGTCCTTCGACCGCAAGATCGCCGAGGGCCTCGGCCTCAAGATCGGAGACGAGATCACCGTCAACGTGCTCGGCCGCAACATCAGCGCGACCATTGCCAACCTGCGCGAGATCGAATGGCGCTCCATGGGCATCAACTTCGTCATGGTGTTCTCGCCCAACGCGTTTGCCGGCGCGCCGCACACGCATCTGGCCACCGTGACCTTCCCGAACGGCTCGGACGCGGCGCTCGACGCCCGGATCCTGAGAAGCTCCGCCCAGGCCTACCCGATGGTGACGAGCGTGCGGGTGAAGGATGCCCTGGAGGCGGTGAACGACGTGGTCTCGCAGCTCGTCATGGCGATCCGCGGCGCAAGCTCCATCGCGCTGATCGCGAGCCTCCTGGTCCTGGCCGGCGCGCTCGCCGCCGGACACCGGGCGCGGCTCTACGATGCGGTCGTGCTCAAGACCCTCGGCGCCACCCGGGCGCGGCTGCTCTCGGCCTATGCGCTCGAATACGGACTTCTCGGCCTCGCCACGGCGGCGTTCGGGCTGCTGGCGGGAACGCTCGCGGCCTATTTCATCATCACCCGCGTGATGAACCTGAGCTTTACCCTGGATCTCTCGGGCGCCGTCCTGGCCTGTGCGCTGGCGGTTCTCGTGAGCGTCGGTCTCGGCCTCGTCGGAACATGGCGGATCCTCAGTCAAAAGCCGGCGCTCTACTTGAGAAATCTTTGACGCCCGGTTCCTGTAAAGCCGTTATAGGAAAGCCGATGAACGGGTGTGAGGAGCAGCAGCCACTCTGCTCCTCCTTTTTCTTTGTCACGAAGATTTGAAGCTTGGCGCTGCCTCTTGCGCAACGCAGGCCCGCCCCTCATATTTTGCATGTCGCCGCACATGCGGCGGCCGAGGGCTGACTTCCCAGCCTTTCGAGGGAACACACGGGACACCGCGAGAAAGGACTCCGATGCAACCGTATGAGCAAAACCAAAACGCCTATGGCACCGGCTTTGCCCGGACGGCAGCTCAGGTCGACCAGGGCCTGCGCGCCTTCATGCTCGGCGTCTACAACAACATGGTCCTGGGCCTTGCCATCTCGGCCCTGGTCGCACTCGGCGTGAACATGCTGGCCACCACGAGCGATCCGTCGGCTGCGGTCGCCCGGATCGGCGGCGTCGGCCTGACCCAGTTCGGCGTCACCCTGTACACCACGCCCCTGATGTGGATCGTGGCGCTGGCACCTCTGGCGTTCATCTTCTTCTTCTCGTTCCGCATGGACCGGATGACGGCGGCCTCCGCCCGCGGCACCTTCTTCGCCTTCGCGGCGGTGATGGGCGCCTCGCTCTCGACGCTGCTCATCCGCTACACCGGCGCGAGCGTCGTGCAGGTGTTCTTCATCACGGCGGCGGCCTTCGGCTCGCTGTCGCTCTGGGGCTACACCACCAACCGCAGCCTGTCGGGCATGGGCTCGTTCCTGATCATGGGCCTCGTCGGCCTGATCCTGGCCTCGATCGTGAACATCTTCGTCGCCTCGAGCGCCTTGCAGTTCGGCATTTCCGTGATCGGCGTCCTGATCTTCGCAGGGCTGACCGCCTACGACACGCAGAAGCTGAAGGAGATGTACCTTTACGGCAACCTCGACTCCGAGGCGGCCGGCAAGGCCTCCGTGCTGGGCGCCCTGACCCTGTACCTGGACTTCATCAACATGTTCCAGTTCCTCCTCGCTCTCGTGGGCAACCGCAACCAGTGAGGACGAGCGGAGCAGACGCTCTCGAAGCCCCGGCCGGAAGGCCGGGGCTTTTGTTTTGACAGCTGCGCTTGGTGAGCGTCTCCAGCGTCGAACCCAGTTCTTGCGACCCGACGATGATCCACTCTTGGCTGGCCCATCGTTCATCGTGGCAACCGGACCCACTTTTCGCTGACGCGGCCCTCCGGGTCCGTGCGATGCTTCAAGCTTTTGTTTGGGAGCATCTTTCCACGCAAAACCGGTTCCCACTTTTGCGTCCGATGCTTGAAGCTTTTGTTTGGGAGCATCTTTCCACGCAAAACCGGTTCCCACTTGTGCAGCCGATGCTTGAGGCTCCGGGCGGGCGGTACGCGACCGAAGCTCACCTCGTCCGTCAGAGTTCGGCCCCAGCAGACGCAGTTAACCCCCCCATCGGAGAGGCCGCGCGTCATTTGCTCACGGGCGTGCTGCCGGATCCGCCAAAGCGGGAGGTTGGGCTCAAGCCTGTCCCGAAGGTGTCGAGCGATAGCCGAACCAGGCGCCGGCAGTGGCCGCGGCGGCGCAGATCAGCGCCACAAGCCCGAACCCGCCGGTGGTTGCCGTGGCATAGAGATCGCGCACGGCGCCGGCCTGCGCGTCGGACGAGGGGAGCGCCCCGAAAGTCGCCTGCGCGAAGCGATCCGCCAGGTCCGGATCCGACCATGCGGCCGTCCGCCGGAACCCGATCGTGGCGACGACCCCGAGGGCGGCGACGGCGATCAGGCCCGCGACGCGGGACACCGCGTTGTTGATGCCCGACGCCACGCCGATGCGCGCGTCGGGAACGGCGTTCATCACCGTGGTCGAGAGCGGCGCGACCGTGATCCCCATGCCGAGCCCCATGAGGGCCATCACGGGCACGATCGCGATCCAGTAGCCGCCATGCAGCACCGCCGGGGCCAGCAGCGCGAAACTCGAGGCGGTGACGAGCGGGCCCGCGGTGAGGAGCATGCGGGTGCCGAACCGGTCGGCCATCACGCCGCCGAGCCGGGACAGCACGGCCATCAGGATCGTGAAGGGCAGGAACACCGACCCGGCCCTGGCGGCCGAATAGCCGTGGGCCTCGATCAGGGCGGTGGGCAGAAAGAACAGGGCGCCGGCGAGCGCGAAATAGAGCAGCAGCGTCAGGGCATTGACGTTGGCGAAGGCGGACACGTGGAACAGGTCGAGGGGCATCATCGGAGCGGCCGCGCGCGCCTCGTGCCGGATGAAGAGGCCGAGCATCGCGGCGCCGGCGAGCGCCAGCAGCGCGGCGAGGCCCTTGTGGCTCTCCCGTTCCCCCAAAGCCGTCAGGCCATAGGCCAGCAGACCGAGGGCCGCGACGGCCAGCACGCCCCCGAGCCAGTCCATGGCGGCGGCCCGCGCCACGGGACTCTCCGGGACATGCGTCGCGCACAGCCAGAGCGCCAGGGCTGCAACCGGGACGTTGATCCAGAAGATCGCCTGCCACGGACCGACGTCGATCAGCCAGCCTCCGAGGATCGGCCCCAGGGCCGCCGCGATGCCCGACGCGGCCGCCCAGGTGCCGATGGCCCTGCCGCGTGCCTCCTTCGCGAAATGGGCGCTGATCAGGGCGAGCGAACCCGGCACCAGCAGGGCGCCGCCGACGCCCTGGAAGGCCCGGGCGGCGATCAGCATCCCGGGCGTTCCCGACAGGCCGCACCACAGGGAGGTCGCGCCGAAGCCCGCGATGCCGATCAGGAAGACCCGCCTGAGGCCGTAGGCGTCTCCCGCCGCGCCGCCCAGCAGCAGGAAGGCCGACAGGGTCAGCGCGTAGGCATTGGTGACCCATTGCATCTCGGCGAGCGACGCCTGAAGGCTCATGCGCATCTGCGGCATCGCCACGGTCACGATGGCCCCGTCGGCGAAGACCATGCTGGAGGCCAGGATCGCCGACCAGACCACCATGGTCTGCGTCCTGGAAGCGGTGGATGGCCGGGTTCTGGTGGGACCGAGATCGTTCACGGGCGTGCCTTTCTCATGCCGTCCATGCTAGAGTATCGGACCCAAAAGTGGACCCACTTTTGGGATCGGATCCGATACTCCTTCCCTTAAGCAGCGCATCGGGCTCGAAAGTGGACTCGCTTTCGGATTCTGTTCCGTTCCGCCCCCGACCTGCGTGAGACAGCCCTCATGAGCATCCTCATCCGCCCGTCCACCGATGCCGATCTGGATGCCGTCACGGCGATCTACGCCCATGCGGTCACGCACGGCACCGCCTCGTTCGAGCTCGATCCTCCGGATCGGGCGGAAATGGCGCGCCGCCGCGCCGCCCTTCTGGAGGGCGGCTATCCTTATCTGGTCGCCGAGAGGGACGGGGCGATCCTCGGCTACGCCTATGCGGGCGCCTACCGCACGCGGCCGGCGTACCGCTCGACCGTGGAGGATTCGATCTACGTCGCCCCGGCCGCGCAGGGACAGGGCGTCGGGCGCCTGCTGCTCGCGGCGCTGATCGAGGATTGCGCGGCGCGGGATTTCCGGCTCATGGTGGCGGTCATCGGCGACGAGGACTCCAAGGGGTCCATCGGCCTGCATCGGAGCCTGGGCTTCGAGCCCGTCGGGATCCTGAAGGGCATCGGCTACAAGCACGGACGCTGGCTCTCCACCGTGCTGATGCAGCGGCCGCTCGGACGCGGCACGGGCGAGCCGCCGACCCGGCCGATCTGATCAGCGCCGAGCCCGCGCCGCAGCCCTCGTGCCCAGCAGAAGCGCCAGTCCCGCGAGGACGACGGCGCCGGCCATGCGGCTCGGGCGGCGAGCCGAAAACGGCAGGCCCTTGCGGGCGCGCCAGCCGCCGCTCACGCCCCGGCCCGTGGGAACGGGCTCCAGCAGGGCCCCTTCCGTCCGCGGCGCCGGGGCGGCGCGTTCGAGAGCCCGGCGCATGAAGGCGCCCGCCAGGTGCTCGGTCGGGCCCGGCGCCAGGGCATAGGCGACCTGGGCCGCCCGCGCGGGCCATCCCACGGCGACCTCGTCGCGCGGCCGGCGCACCAGGGCCACGAAAGTCTCGGCCACGTCCTCGGGCGCATAGATCAGCGATCCCAGGTTGATCTGCCGGCCGGATACGTTGGCGCCATGCTCGAAACCCGGCGTGTCGACGATAGCCGGGAACACGCCGCAGACATGGATGTCGGGACGGTCGACCAGTTCCTGGCGCAGGCTGGCCGAGAACCCCCGCAGGCCGAACTTGGAAGCCGTGTAGGCGGCGGCAAACGGGCTCGGTGCCCAGCCGCCGAGGGAGACGGTGTTGATGAGGATGCCGCGGCCCTGCTCGAGGAAGACGGGCAAGGCCGCATACGCGCCGTGCATCGACCCGAGCAGGTTGACCTCGATGGTGCGCCGGTGGAGGGCGATGTCCGCATCCTGATAGGGGCCGAACACCCCCGTGCCGGCATTGTTGATCCAGACGTCGATGGCGCCGAAGGCGCGCCGCGCCGCCTGGGCGAGGTCGTCGACGGCGGCGGCATCGGTCACGTCGGTGGGAACGGCGATCGCCCGGACCCCCAGGTCCCGGCACGCGTGGGCGACCTCCTCGATCAGGTCCGCTCGTCGCGCCGCGAGGGCCACATGGGCGCCCCGCCGGGCGAAGGCGAGCGCCGCGGCGCGGCCGATCCCGCTCGACGCGCCGGTGATCACCACGGAAAGGCCGGCGAGGTCTCGCGTCATCGGGTCCCTCTTCGCTGCTTCATGGGGTGTCGCTGTCGACGCCGGATCGGGTTTCGGCGGCATCCTTCCTGCAACGCGAGGGGCAAGGGGGCGTTCCGGATGGCGAAGCGGTCGCAGCACCGGCCCTGGCCGCGGCTTCCGAGAACGGCAGCCGGCGAAAAGCCTTAAGCGGACACCACCTTCGGCTTGTCGAGCACCCGCAGCACGCGGGCGAGTTCATGCCCGCGCTTGAGGATCAGGCCCGTCGACACGATGACCGAATAGGCACCCTGCTTCTTGGCGAGCTTCGGGTCCTTCTCGATCCGGTAGAGGGGCATTTCGGACGTGCGTCGGAAGATGGAGAAGACGGCCTTGTCGGGCAGGAAATCGATGGCGTAATCGCGCCATTCGCCGGCCGCCACCATGCGGCCGTAGAGATTGAGAATGGCCTGCAACTCGGCACGGTCGAAGGACACCTGTTTCGGCGCGGCGGGGAAAGGAACGATGTGGGCCGAACCCGGCATCGGGCCGCCGCGCAGCGGCTCTGCGATGTCACCTTCGCTCATGACGCCTCCCATAACTCGCAAAACATGCCCTGATGATGGGCTTCGGCGGCTAAGGGATCAACCCATGGCGACAGGATGAATCACGGCTTCTTCTGCAAATCTTATTCCTGCCTCAATCGCGCCGTGATGGAGCCGCACTGAATGCCGTAAATGCTCAAGTTGCCTCGACGGCCCGGCTCATCGAACGGCTTGGACACGTCAGCCCCCCAGCCCTCTGAGTCGCGCGACGGGCCGGGCCACCCTCGAGGCACAGGGCTGCCCTTCAAGGCAGCCTTTTCTTCTGTTTAAAGGGCTTTGCGATGGTCCAGATCGCAAAGCCCTCTTTTTTTGGCGTTAACGTTGTCCTGACACGTCGAGCGTGACGCGCGACCATCATTCATGCTCTCACCACGTCATGGCCGGGCTTGTCCCGGCCATCCCGATTGCTTGTGGCTCCGGATCTTCCGAGCGCCGTCACCGGGACGAGGACGAGCCCGGTGATGACGGAAGAGATTGTCTAAAGCATCGGACATGAAAAGTGGGCCCACTTTTCATGTCCGATGCTCAATTCCTGAAGCGGCGCATGGTTCGGCGCGGACCCGGAGGGCTGCGAGCGTGGCCCGCTGGGTCCGCACGATGCGCTAAAATCCCGACAGCACGAGCTTGCCTCGCGTGCGGTTGCTCTCGATGAGAGCGTGCGCGCGCCTGAGATTGGCGGCATTGATCGTCCCGACCACCTCGGCCAGCGTGGTCCGGATCGTGCCCGCATCGACCAGGCGCGACGCCTCGTTCAGGATCTCGTGCTGCCGCTCCATGTCGGCGGTCTGGAAGGTGGAGCGGGTGAACATGGATTCCCAGTGGATCGACACGCTCTTGCCCTTCAGGAGGCTGATGTCGAGGGGCGCCTTCGGGTCGTCGATCAGGGCGAAGCGGCCTTGCGGCGCAACGGCCTTGGCGATCTCGGCGAAATGATCCTCCGTGTGGGTGATGGAGAACACGAAGGCCGGCGCTCCGATCCCCAGGGCGTCGACCTGCGCGGCCAGCGGCTTGCCGTGATCGATCACGTGATGGGCGCCGAGCTCCTTCACCCAGGCCTGGGTGTCGGGTCGTGACGCGGTGGCGATGACGGTCAGATCGGTGAGCTGCCGCGCGAGCTGGACCGCGATGGACCCGACGCCGCCGGCGCCGCCCACGATCAGGACGGCGTTGGCCGCGCCCTTGACCGGGCGCTTGACCTCGAGACGGTCGAACAGGGTCTCCCAGGCGGTCAGCGTGGTGAGCGGGAGCGCGGCCGCCTCCTCGAACGAGAGGGTCTTCGGCTTCGCGCCCGCCAGCCGCTCGTCGACCACGTGGAACTCCGCGTTGGTGCCCTGGCGCGTGATGGCGCCCGCATAGAACACCTCGTCGCCTTCCCGGAACAGGGAGACGTCCTTGCCGACGCCCCTCACGATCCCCGCCGCGTCGAAGCCCAGGACCTTGACGCCGCCCGGCTCAGGCTGAGCCCGCATGCGGACCTTGGTGTCGACCGGGTTGAGGGCCACGGCCCTGATCTCGACGAGCAGGTCGCGCGCTCCGGGGTCGGGGCGGGGCAGCTCGACGTCCATCAGGGAGGCGTCCTGGTCGATGGGAAGGGATTGCTGGTAGCCGACGGCGCGCATGGCATGTCTCCTGTTGACGGGTCGATACTTGAGCATAGTGTTAGGGTTCGCAAGAACGCACAAAAACAGCCCATAGTGTCGAAAAGGATACCGTGATGCCGCAGAAGGCGCCGAGAGTTCAGGGATGCTCCGTCGAGCGGACCATGAGTCTGATCGACGGAAAGTGGAAGATCATCGTGCTCTACAAGCTCCTGCGCGGGACCTTGCGTTTCAACGAATTGCGCCGCCTCATCCCGTCGATCACCCAGCGCATGCTCACCCATCAGCTGCGCGAGCTGGAGGCCGACGGCCTCATCGTGCGGACCGTCTATGCCCAGGTGCCGCCCCGGGTCGAATACACGCTCTCCGTGCGCGGACGCTCCCTGGAGCCCGTGCTGATGGCCATGAAGGAATGGGGCGACGCGAATCTGTCGTCCGTGGAGGCCGAGGCAGCGTAAAGTGCCTGTGCGGCGCAGCAACTTTACCGTACTTTGCTCGGACCCTTATGCTTTTGTTGCGCAACCTGCCACACTGTGGCAACGCTCCCGCGACCAAACAGATAAGAGGATGCGCGCATGAAGCTGGATACACCGACCAGCGGAAGCGAATTGACGGCGGAAGCCGTCGCCGTGCTGGAATCCGGTCACAAGGCCACGCCGCCGACCTTCGTGCGCGATCTGTTCGGACGGGTCCCGCCCGAGGATCTGGTCCCCTATTCGCCCCAGACCCTGGCGGCTCTCGCTGCGGAAGCCTTCGAGCATCTCAAGGCCTCGCGCACCGCCGACGGGGCGGACATCCGCCTCTTTGACTTCGAGATCGAGCGCGATGGCCGGCGCCAGGACGTGACGGTGCTCGAGATCGTCAACGACAACATGCCGTTCCTGCTCGATTCGACCCTCGCCGAGGTTGTGGACCAGGGCTATGAGCCGCTGCTCGTGGCCCATCCGATCCTGGCCGTGGAGCGGGATTCCGGCGGCGCGCTCGTGCGCCTCGTGGGCGAGGCCACGGCCGCCCTGCGCCTCGGGGTGAAGCGGGAGAGCTTCATCCACATCCACCTGCCCCGCATCGATGATGGCGAGACCCGCGCCCGCCTGATCGAGACCATGCGCCTCGTCCACCGGGACGTCTCGGTGGCGGTGCACGACTGGCCGGGCATGCGCGCCCGGATCGCCGAGATCGTGCACAATTACCGCCTCAATCCTCCGCCGCTGCCGGAGGACGAGGTGAAGGAGGCGATCGCCTTCCTCGACTGGATCTCCCGGGACAATTTCACCTTCCTGGGGCTGCGCGAATACCGCCTGCCCTCCGGCGACACCGCGGCCGACCCGGTCGAAGGCTCGGGCCTCGGCCTGCTGCGCGATCCGTCCGTGCGCGTGCTGCGGCGCGGGCGCGAGCTGGTGGCCATGACGCCGGAAATCCGCGCCTTCCTGGCGCGCCCGCAGGCGCTGATCATCGCCAAGGCGAACGTGAAGTCCCGCGTCCACCGCCGCGCCCATCTCGACTATGTGGGCGTCAAGCTGTTCGACGACAGCGGGCACCTGCGGGGCGAACTGCGCATCGTCGGCCTGTTCACGGCGAGCGCCTACACCAACACGACCGGAGAAGTGCCCTACCTGCGCCTCAAGGTGGCGAAGGTCGTCGCCCGCGCCGGCTTCGATCCGGCGAGCTATGCGGGCCGCGCGCTCCTCAACGTGCTCGAAAGCTATCCGCGCGACGAGCTGTTCCAGATCGACGAGGACACGCTCTACCGCTTCGCCATCGACATCATGAACCTGTCGGAGCGCCCGCGGGTGCGGGCGCTCGCCCGCGTTGACGAGTTCGACCGCTTCGTCTCGGTGCTCGTCTTCGTGCCGAAGGACCGCTACGACACCCAGGCGCGCCAGCGCATCGGCCAGTTCCTGGCCAGCATCTACGAGGGCCGCGTCTCCGCGTCCTACCCGGATTATCCGGAGGGCCCGCTCGCGCGCACCCACTACATCATCGGGCGCGACGAGGGCGGCACGCCGGACGTGCCGCGCGAGACCCTGGAGAAGGGGATCGCCGCCATCGTGCGCACCTGGAGCGACGCCCTGCGCGACGCGCTCGACGCCAGCGTCGGCGGCGCCCGGGCGCGGGCCCTCGCGTCCCGGTACGGCGAGGCGTTCAGCGCCGCCTATCGCGAGGCCTTTGGGGCCGAGCAGGCGATCGCCGACATCGCCCTCCTGGAGCAGCTCTCCGAAGCGCGTCCGCGCGCGGTCGATCTCTACCGCCGCGAGGGCGACGAGGAGACCCGCGTGAACCTCAAGGTGTTCTCGCTCAACGTGGCGCTGCCGCTCTCGGAGCGCGTGCCGCTCCTGGAAAATCTCGGCTTCCGCGTCGTCAACGAGAGGACCTACCGGGTCGCGTTCAGCGCCACGGACCGGGTCTGGCTGCACGACATGACCCTGGAGCGGGCCTCCGGCGGGGCGATCCGGATCGACGAGATCCAGGCCCCGATCGAAGCGGCCCTGCTGGCGCTGTTCCGGGGCCTTGCGGAATCGGACGGGTTCAACCGCCTCGTGCTGGAGGCGGGCCTCGGCTGGCGCGACGTCGCCATGGTGCGGGCCCTCGGCCGTTACCTGCGCCAGATCCAGGTCACCTACGCGCAGGACTACATCGCCGAGACGCTGGCCCGCCACGGAGCGATCGCGGCCGATCTCGTCAAGCTCTTCTATGCCCGCTTCGACCCGCGCCAGGACAAGGACCGGGCCGGCGCCGAGGCGGCCATCCGCGAGCGGATCGAGGAGAAGCTCAAGGAGGTCACGAGCCTCGACGACGACCGCATCCTGCGCCGCTTCGTCAACCTGATCGAGGCGGCCATCCGGACCAACTTCTTCCAGCTCGAGGAGAACGGCCTGCCGCGCCAGACCATCGCGTTCAAGTTCGAATGCGCCAAGGTGGACGGTCTGCCGCTGCCCCGGCCGCTCTACGAGATCTTCGTCTATTCCCCCCGCGTCGAAGGCGTGCATCTGCGCTTCGGCAAGGTGGCGCGCGGGGGGCTGCGCTGGTCCGACAGGCCGCAGGATTTCCGCACCGAGGTGCTGGGCCTCGTCAAGGCGCAGCAGGTCAAGAACGCCGTCATCGTGCCGGTGGGCGCCAAGGGCGGCTTCGTGCCCAAGCACCTGCCTCCGGCGAGCGACCGGCAGGCCTGGCTGGCGGAGGGCACCGAGAGCTACCGCATCTTCGTGCGCACGCTCCTGCAGCTCACCGACAACATCGTCGGCGACAGCATCGTGCCGCCCGCCGACACGGTGCGCCACGACGGCGACGATCCGTACCTGGTGGTGGCCGCCGACAAGGGCACGGCCACCTTCTCGGACATCGCCAACGCGCTCTCCATCGAGAAGGGCCACTGGCTCGGCGACGCCTTCGCGTCCGGCGGCAGCCAGGGCTACGACCACAAGAAGATGGGCATCACGGCCCGCGGCGCCTGGGAGGCGGTGAAGCGCCATTTCCGCGAGATCGACGTGGACATCCAGACCACGCCCGTGACGGTCGCGGGCGTCGGCGACATGTCGGGCGACGTGTTCGGCAACGGCATGCTGCTGTCGCGGGCGCTCAAGCTCGTGGCGGCCTTCGACCATCGCGACATCTTCATCGATCCGAGCCCGGATCCGGAGATCTCCTTCAACGAGCGCGAGCGCCTGTTCAACCTGCCCCGCTCGAGCTGGCAGGATTACGACAAGAGCCTGATCTCGGCCGGCGGCGGCGTGTTCCCGCGCAACGCGAAGTCGATCCCGCTCTCGGACGAGATGCGCGCCCTGCTCGACATCGACAAGCCGCAGGCGACCCCCGCCGAGGTGATGAACGCGATCCTGAAAGCCCGGGTCGACCTGCTCTGGTTCGGCGGCATCGGCACCTATATCCGCGCGTCCACGGAAACCGACGAGCAGGTGGGTGACCGCGCCAACGATGCCATCCGCATCACCGGCCCGGAGGTGCGCGCCAAGGTGATCGGCGAGGGCGCCAATCTGGGCGTCACCCAGCGCGGGCGCATCGAGGCGGCGCAGAGCGGCGTGCGCCTCAACACGGACGCCATCGACAACTCGGCGGGCGTGAACACCTCCGACGTGGAGGTGAACATCAAGATCGCGCTCACCACGCCGGAGCGCGACGGGCGCCTGACGGAGGAGCAGCGCAACGAATTGCTCGCCGACATGACCGAGGACGTGGCGGCGCTCGTCCTGCGCAACAACTACCTGCAGACCCTGGCGATCTCGCTCTCCGAGCGGCTCGGCGTCGCCGATCTGGGCTTCGCGCGCCGGCTCATGCACATGCTGGAGGCCCAGGGACGCCTCAACCGGGCCGTCGAGTATCTGCCGGATGACAGCACGCTCGCCGAGCGCGGGCGCCGCGGCGAGGCGCTGACCCGGCCGGAGCTCGCGGTGCTGCTCGCCTATGCCAAGCTTTCCCTGCACGATGAATTGCTGGAGAGCCCGGTGCCGGACGATCCCTATCTCGGCAAGGAGCTGGACCGGTATTTCCCGGCCGAGATGCGCGAGCGCTTCCCGGACGCGATCGCCGGCCACCGCCTGCGCCGCGAAATCATCGCCACGCAGCTCGCCAACGCCATCATCAACCGGGGCGGCCCCACCATGGTGGCGCGCCTCGTCGACCAGACCGGCGCGGACGCCCCGACGATCGCGGCCGCCTACGCGGCCACCCGAGATTCCTTCGGCCTCACCGAGATGAACGTCGCCATCGACGCGCTCGACGGCGTCGTGCCCGGTCAGGCGCAGCTGCGCCTCTACGGCGAATTGCAGGATCTCCTGATGAACCGGATCGTCTGGTTCATCCGCAACGTGGACTTCGTCAACCATTCCCTCGACGAGATCATCGGCACCTACAGGGCCGGGATCGCCGAGGTGGAGCGCAGTCTCCAGGAGACCCTGTCGCCGGACGCCAAGGCCGTCTGGGAGGCGCGCACGAAGGAGCTGATGGACGAGGGCGCGCCGGAGGAGCTGGCACGGCGCATCGCGTCGCTGCCCGATCTCGTGGCCGCGCCCGACATCGTCCAGACCGCGCAGAAGACCGGCAAGCCCGTGGACGACATCGCCCGCACCCACTTCGCCCTCGAGGCGTCGTTCCGGCTCGGGGCGCTCATCGCGGCCGCCCAGGACATCGCGGTCAGCGACTACTTCGACCGTCTCGCCCTCGACCGGGCCGTCGACAGCATCGCCTATGCCCATCGCGGCCTGACCGCCGAGGTGGCGTCGCAGGACCTGTCCGGCGCCGAGGCCGTGCGGGCTTGGAGCGAGAAGCGCGGCGCCGACGTCGCCCGCATCCGGAGCGCGGTCGACGGCATCGTGTCGTCGGGCCTGACCCTGTCGAAGATCACCGTGGCGGCAAGCCTGCTCGGCGACCTCGCGCGGATGAGCTGAGGCTGAACATTCTCCCCACGTGGAAGGGGATGATGGTCACCGCGTGCGACTTCTCCGTCATGGCCGGGCTCGCCCCGGCCATCCCGATGATGTGAAGCGCCACGCCTTTCCGATCGGGATCACCGGCCGAAGGCCGGTGATGACCTGGGCGGGATGACCTGGGCGGGATGAGTTGGGCGTGATGAGTTGGGCGAGACGCAAGAGAGTGGAAACACAAGCCCCGTGAGAGACCTCGACCCCCTTGCGTCCCCACCGAAGGCCCCCCGGTCGGCGATCCTCGGCTGGCTCCTGTTCGACTGGGCCTGCCAGCCCTTCTTCACCCTCGTCACCACCTTCGTGTTCGCGCCCTATTTCGCCTCCGCGCTCGCGCCCGATCCGGTGACCGGCCAGAGCCTGTGGGGCTATGCGACGGCCGCGGCCGGGCTCGTGCTCGCCGTCCTGTCGCCGGTGCTCGGCTCCATCGCGGACGCGACCGGCCCGAAGAAGCCCTGGATCGCGTCCTGCGGGCTCGTGCTGTTCATCGCGTCCTTCGCCCTGTGGTATGCGGCGCCGGGACTGCCCTCGGGGATTGCGGTCGCGCTCGTGGGCTTCGCCTTCGGGACGGTGGCCGTGGAGGTGGCGGCGGTGTTCAACAACGCCATGATCCCGCATCTCGTGCCGCCGGAGCGCTACGGCCGCCTCTCGGGCACCGGCTGGGCGATGGGCTATTGCGGAGGCCTCGTGTCCCTCGTGATCGTGCTCGGCTTCCTGGCGGCCGATCCCGTGACGATGAAGACGGTCTTCGGCCTCGATCCCCTGTTCGGCCTCGATCCGGCGACCCGCGAGGGCGACCGCATCACGGGCCCGTTCTCGGCCCTGTGGTTCCTGGTCTTCGTGCTGCCGCTCTTCCTGTTCACCCCCGACGTCCCGCGCTCGGGGATGGGCCTGAAAGAGGCGGCACGACAGGGCATCGAGCAGGTGAGGAGCACCGTCGCCGATGCCCGCCGGCACGAGAGCGTCGGCCGGTTCCTGATCGCCAACATGGTCTACCAGGACGCCCTGGTGGCGCTCTTCGCCTTCGGGGGCATCTACGGGGCGGGCGTGTTCGGCTGGCAGGCGATCGAGCTCGGCATCTTCGGCATCCTGCTCACCATCACGGGCACCCTCGGCGCCCTGATCGGCGGGAGGCTCGACGACCGCATCGGCGCCAAGCCGGTGATCCTGGGCGCGATCCTCGTCCTGGCCCTCGTGTGCGTCGGCGTGCTGTCGCTCGGGCGCGACCACATCCTGTTCGCCATCCCGACGGCATCGCCCGGCCCGGACGACGGCCTCTACGGCTCGGCGCCCGAAAAGCTGTTCGTGGGGCTCGGCCTCGTCATCGGGGCCGTGGCCGGGCCGCTCCAGGCCTCCTCGCGCAGCTTGCTGGCGCGGCTCGTGCCGGCCCACGAGGCCGGCCGCTATTTCGGCCTGCTCGCCCTGTCCGGCAAGGTCACGTCGTTCCTGGCCCCGCTCGCCGTCGCGGTCGCGACAGCGGTCTTCCAGTCGCAGGCCGCGGGGCCGGCGGTGCTGATCCTGTTCCTGCTCGCCGGGTTCTGGCTCCTGAGCGGCGTGAAGCGCGTGTGAGCGCCGGTCAGTCCAGGGTCACGGCCGTGCCGCTGACCGACACCATCATCATGCCCTCGTTCTTGCCCAGCGCCCCGTAATCGAGGTGCACGCCGACGATCGCATGGGCGCCGAGGCGCTCGGCCTCCTCGATCATCTCCTGCAGGGCCGTGTCGCGCCCGTCGCGCAGCACGCGCTCGTAGGAGCCCGCCCGTCCGCCGACCACGTCGCGGATCGAGGCGAAGAAATCGCGGAACACGTTGGCGCCGAGGATCGCCTCGCCCGACACGATGCCGCGGTAGGACCCGATGCGGCGGCCTTCGATGGACGGCGTGGTGGTGATGATCATGAGCGTCTCCCTCTGCTCCGCTTGAGATGGGAAGAGAGATGAGAAATGTCATCGTCCTCGGGAGCGGCACCTCGTGTCATCACCGGCCTTGTGCCGGTGATCCCGATCGGATGGGCTCGGCGCTTCACATCATCGGGATGGCCGGGACGAGCCCGGCCATGACGAGCGGGTGGCGGAGACGATCCGTGACGGCCGGTCTCAGTGCCGGAAATGCCGGTGTCCCGTGAACACCATGGCCAGGCCCGCCTCGTCGGCGGCCTTGATCACCTCGTCGTCGCGCATGGAGCCGCCGGGCTGGATCACCGCGGTGGCGCCGGCCTCCGCGGCCGCGAGCAGGCCGTCCGCGAAGGGGAAGAAGGCATCGGAGGCCACCACGGAGCCGCGGGCGAGGGTCTCGGGCAGGTTCGCGGCCTTCGCGGCCTCGGCGGCCTTCCAGGCGGCGATGCGGGAGGAATCGACCCGGCTCATCTGGCCGGCCCCGATGCCGACCGTCGCGAGATCCTTCGCGTACACGATGGCGTTCGACTTCACGTGCTTGGCGACCCGGAAGGCGAAGCGCAGATCCTCCAGCTCCCGGTCCGTGGGCGCGCGCTTCGTCACCACCTTCAGGTCCATGGCGTCGACCACCGCGTTGTCGCGGTTCTGGGCCAGGAAGCCGCCCGCCACCGTGCGCAGGGTCAGGCCCTCCGCCCGCGGATCGGGCAGGGCGCCGGCCAGGAGCAGGCGCAGGTTCTTCTTGGCCGCCACGATGGCGATCGCCTCCTCGGTGGCGTCGGGCGCGATGATCACCTCGGTGAAGATCTCGGTGATGGCCTTCGCGGCTTCCGCGTCGAGGGGCCGGTTCATGGCCACGATGCCCCCGAAGGCCGAGACCGGGTCGCAGCGCAGGGCCTTCTCGTAGGCCTCGCGGAGCGTGGCGCCCTCGGCGACGCCGCACGGGTTGGCGTGCTTGACGATCACGATGGCGGCGGAGCGTTCGGGCGCGAACTCCGCCACGGCCTCGTAGGCCGCGTCCGTGTCGTTGATGTTGTTGTAGGAGAGCTGCTTGCCCTGCACCTGGCGGGCGGTGGCGACGCCCGGGCGGCTCTCCGGCGTGCGGTAGAAGGCCGCGCTCTGGTGCGGGTTCTCGCCATAGCGCATCACCTCGGCGATGGCACCGCCCAGGGCCCGAACGGGCGGGGTCTCCTCGCCGATCTCGCCGGCGAACCAGTTGGAGATCGCCGCGTCGTAGGCGGCCGTGCGGGCATAGGCCTTCTGGGCGAGGCGCCGGCGCAGGGCGAGCGTCACCGAGCCGTCGTTCTGGGCCAGGTCTTCCAGGACGGCGGCGTAATCGGCGCCGTCGACCACCACGGCCACGTCGCCGTGGTTCTTGGCGGCCGCACGGATCATGGCCGGCCCGCCGATGTCGATGTTCTCGATGCAGTCGTCATAGGGCTTGCCGGCCTTCACGGTCGCCTCGAACGGATAGAGGTTCACCACCAGCAGGTCGATGGGCCGGATCCCATGCGCCAGCATGGCCGCCTGGTGCTCGGGGTTCTCGCGGATCCCGAGCAGGCCGCCATGCACGGCGGGATGCAGGGTCTTCACGCGCCCGTCCATCATCTCCGGAAAGCCCGTGAGCTCGCTCACGTCCTTCACGGGCAGGCCCGCCTCGCTCAGGGCCCTGTGCGTGCCGCCCGTGGACACCAGCTCGACGCCGCGCCCGGAGAGCGCGCGGGCGAAGTCCACGAGACCCGACTTGTCGGATACGGAAAGCAGAGCGCGGGAGACGCGCTTCAGGTCGCTCGGCATGGCGGCCGCTCCATTCAAGGGAAGAGATGCGGGCGCGATACCACGGGAGGCCCGGGATGGGAACCTGTCGCGGCCGCAGGGGAAGATTGCCCGACGGGTATGGCGGTGCTCAGCCCTGGTGCCATCCTTCGGGCACGGTGCCGCGACAGGCCCAGGCCACCGCCGCGAAGGAGCGCGGGCCGTCCGGTTCGCCCGCCTCGTAGGCGGCGCGCAGGGCCCGCTCGAAGGCCGATCGAGCCCTGTCGTCGAGCCCGGTCACGTATGTCCCGAGCGGGCCCTCTCCCGCGGCATAGGGCTTCCAGAAATCCTCGAAGTCGGAATAGTCCATGCGGATCATCAGCGGGACCTCGGCGACGTCGGCAAGGCCGACCCGGGTCCACAGCGCCCGCATCTCGCCGGACCGGGTCAGGGGCTTGTAATAGCTCTCGCGCCTGTGGGACGCGGCGGAGGGATCGAGCGCCGCGGCCGTGTCCCAGAACATGCGCTGGTAGGGCATGCCGCCGTAGCTGTCCCACACGGCCGCCGCCACCACTCCGCCGGGCTTCGTCACGCGGCTCATCTCGCGCAGGGCCTGTTCCGATTCCGGCACGAAATGGAGCACGAGCAGCGCCAGGGTCCTGTCGAACGCACGATCCTCGAAAGCAAGCGCACAGACGTCGCCGCGCGCGATGGTGATCCTGGGATCGGTGTTGCGCGCCCGCGCGGCTTCCACATAGGTCTCGGAGAAGTCGATCCCGTCGATGCGGGCGATCTCGGCCACCTGAGGGATCGTGAAGGTCAGGCTGCCCGTGCCGCACCCGACATCGAGCACCCGCTCGCCCGCATCGAGCCCGGCGAAGGCGAGAAAGGGTCTCGCCAGTCTCCGGCTCCAGCGGCCCATGAGCTGGTCGTAGGAGACGGCGCTTCTCGCATGGAACTTGGACGACATGCTTCGCTCCCGGGCTCGTCGGGGACATCGAACGCAACGCCGCGCCATCCTAAAGCATCGGACCCAAAAGTGGACTTGCACTTTTGGGATCCATCCGATGCTCACATCCTTGAGCGGCGCATCGTTCATCGTGGCCCTCAAGGTCCGCACGATGCGCGAGCCGACCGGCGCGCCGCGGCATCACTGCTCCTTCGGAGGAGCGCGGGCGGCGCCGCGTCCGTCAGCCTGCCCTTACCTCGTTTGACCATTTGCCCGCACAGACCGGCTCCCGCCATGCTGCCCGGCGAAAACGCCAGCGCAGACGCGGAGGGCAGCCATGAGCGAACTCGACAAGGGCATCACCCGGGCCGGCGAAGGCTACCGGGGGAAGGCGTGGAACATCCTGGGCCAGCGCTATGTCCCGAAGGCGTCCTGCGTCTCCTCGTTCGCATTCGAGACCAACAGCGAGCCGGGGCAATACGTGCCGGTCCACATCCATCCCGGGCAGGACGAGTTCATCCTGATGCTCGAGGGCGAGCTCGATCTGAAGCTCGACGGGGTCTGGAGCAAGGCGCGGGCGGGCGACCTCGTGCGCATGCCCCGGGGGGTCCCGCACGGTTATTTCAACAAGTCGGATGCGCCGGCCCGCGCCCTGTTCTGGGTTTCGCCTGCGGGCCGGCTGGAAGACCTGTTCGACGCCCTGCACGACCAGACCGACATCCCGCGCGTGCTGGAGCTCTCCGCCGCGCACGACGTCGACTTCCTGCCGCCGGAGGCGAACGAGTGACGGGTCAGATCAGCTCCGGGGCCTGATCCTGGGGCTCGCCGGGGCTGAAGGTGCGGGCGAGGCGCTCGAAGCGCCAGCGCACGGTGGGCGTCTCGGCCGGACGGACCGTGAGCACGATCTGCTCCGTGCGCCGCATGCCCTCGGGGGTGGCCAGGAACACGCTGTCCTCGAGCTCCGCCTCGACCGGCGCGGCCGAGAACTGCCAGGCCTCCCGGTTGGGCAGGACCAGCATCACCACCCGGCCGCCCTGTGCGCGGCTCGCCCGGATGCCGGGCGCCAGATGGAAGCGGATGACCGCCTGCACGGTTCCGGCCCGGCCGCCGTCGCTGAAGAAGCTGTCCTCGCCCTCCAGCACGTTGCCTTTGGGAGCGAGCTGCCAGCGCCGCTCGTGGGTGATGCCGAAGCGGGCCTTGTACCCGTCGTGGCTGGCCGCGAGGAGCTGGACGTGCTCGCGCTCGCTGCGCTCCGCCGTCACGCGCTCCGGCGCGCTGATGACCACCGGGCCCATGCGGCGCAGGACCCAGGCGGAGATCCGGCGCTGCAGCCAGTTGCCCTTCTTGTCGACGATCTGGCAGGACGACACGTCGTCGATGGACGCGGTGGAATGGGCCACCGTGGAGCGCGCGGCCTGGATGATCGCCGGGCCGGCGATGGTGGGCGTGCCGCAATTGACCACGATGCGCTGCGCGGCGCTCGAGAACTCGAAGGACAGGCAGCCGGCCGCCGCATCCTGGGACAGGGGCCGCGGCGGCGGCGCGCCCACGTCGGCGACGAGGAGCGAGCGCCCGGCCTCCAGGCGCTCGTAGCCCGAATGGGGCGCGTGGTGGATCGGCTGGCTGCGCATGTCGTCGTAGGTGAGCAGCGTCGCCAGGTGATCGGCGGCGGTCACGCCCATGCCGTTGAAATGGGACAGGGTGCCGTCCCCGTGCCGGAACAGGCGCACCATCGGCAGCAGGCGGTCGACGGCGTGGAGCAGCGCGTCGGGCGTGTCGACCTCGCGGCTGGCGAACATCTGGCGCAGGGGCAGGAGGTCGAACAGGAGATCGACCATGATGCGCGGGTTGCGGCTCGCATGGCCGCCGTCGGCCAGGATCTGGCGTTCGAGCTCGCGGGCGAGCAGGCGGCTCGCGCGCCTCAGGTTCCGGTCGAAGCCCTCGCAGCACAGGCCCGCATAGCAGAGCGCGATGCCGGCCATGAGCTGCTGATAGGGCAGGGCGCCGGAACGGACCTGGCGCTCCAGGGTGCGCACGTGCTGGCCGATGATCTTGAGGAAGCGCTGGTAGAAGGCATGGTCGGCGCCCTCCAGGATCAGGGGCGACTGGCTGATGAAGGACATGAGCCGGCGCGCCGTGATCTCGGTGCTGCAGGCGATGCGCCGGTCGCCGAGCTTGGAGGTGACGAACTCGTCCACCAGGGAGCGGGCATTGGCCTGGGCGAGCGCCGTGCCGGCCGCCCTCAAGTGACGCAGCCAGCCGAACCCGTAGAGGGCCTCGGCCCAGGCGCGGCTCGGCGGCGCGAACGCGAAGGGCGAGCGCCCGCCGGTCGTGATGGCGCGGCCGGAAAAGGCGAAGAAGCCGGAATAGATGTCGGTCGCGATGGTGGGATCCGCCGTGCGCAGATCCTGCGGGGCGAAGAGCAGGCGCGTGGGCACCGGCGCGCTGGAGAGCCTGGACAGGCTCCAGACCGTGCTTTCGCGCATGGCGCGGCCGGCCTCGCGAGCGGCAAGCCTGTACACACGCCAGCGATCCGGCCCGAAATCCACCCGTGGCGCTCCTCTCATGCTGCTTGAATCACCGCCAACTTAGGTGAGGAGTTCCTGCTGACTGGTTAACACCCGGTAAGAGATCGTTCACCCTGTTCACGAACCCCTGTGCACAAACCGTGCGACAAAGAAGCCGTCGAGGCCGCTGCGGTCGTGCTCGGAGAGCGCCAGCTGGCTCGGCAGGGTGCGCAGGTCGCCCGCGGGCGTGAGGCATTCGGCGAGGCCCCCGATCTCGTCCGGCGTCACGGGGCTGCGGGCGAAGTCCGGGTGGCGGGCGAGAAAGCCTTCCGCCTGCCGCTCGCCTTCCTCGGCTTCCAGCGAGCAGGTGCAGTAGACCAGCCGCCCGCCGGGCTTCAGGAGCGCCGCCGCCTTGTCGAGCAGGCGGCTCTGGAGTCCCGAGAGCTTGCGGATGTCCTCCTGGCTCTTGGTCCAGGCCACGTCCGGGTGGCGGCGGATGGTGCCCGTGGCCGAGCAGGGCGCATCGAGCAGGATGGCATCGAAGGGGCCCGCCGTGAGCTTTTCGGCATCGATGGCCCGGGTCTCCGCCGTCAGATGCAGGCGGGCGAGGTTCTCCTCGAGCCGCGCCAGGCGCCTGGCCGAGCGGTCGACCGCGAGCACCTCGGCCCCGGCGGCGGCCAATTGCGCGGTCTTGCCCCCGGGGGCGGCGCAGAGGTCGGCAATGCGCTCGCCGGGCTTCGGCTGCAACAGGCGGGCCGGCAGGGCGGCGGCGGCATCCTGCACCCACCATTCGCCGGCCTCGAAGCCGGGGAGGTCGCGGATGGCGGTGCGCTCCTTCAGCCGAATGCTGCCGGTGGGCAGGAGCACGCCGCCCAGGCGTTCGGCCCAGGCCTGCGGGTCGCTCTTCACGGTCAGGTCCACGGAGGCCAGCGACCGGTGCGCCTGCGCGATCTGCGTGGCGAGCGGCTCGCCGTATTGCGCGATCCAGCGTTCCTCGAGCCAGGTCGGCGTGTCGAGCCAGGGATCGTCCTGGCCGAGGATCTGATCGCGCTCGCGGGCGACGCGGCGCAGGACCGCGTTGATGAAGCCGCCCGCGTGATGGAGCTTGGGATCGCCCTGAGCGATCGTGACCGCGCTGTCGACCGCGGCATGGTCGGGCACGTCGAGGAACAGGATCTGCGCGGCCCCGACGGCGAGAAGATGCATCAGGCGCTCGTCCTTGGGCGGCTTGTTGAGCCGCTCGCGCAGGGCGTGGCCGAGCGTCCCGAGGCGCCGGAAGGTCACGATCGCGATGGCGCGGGCGAGGGCCTCGTCGCGGGATGTGAGCTTCTCCGTCTGAAAAAGCTCCTCCATCACGTCGTCGAGCGGCACGCGCCGCTTCAGGGTCTCCGTCACCGCCTGCCAGGCGAGGCGGCGCGGCCCGAGGCCCGCCTGTTCGTCCGATTGAGTCAAAATCCTATCCCCTGGGTCATCTAGCGCCCCGAACGATGCGCCACTTCAAGGAGTGAGCATCGGATCCGATCCCAAAAGTGGGTCCACTTTTCCCGTCCGATGCTCTAGCCCCATGGCCCCCGGCGGGTGCCGCTCGAGCCTGTGCTTGAACCCCCGACTGAACCCCAGGGACTCGATGAACTTTGCGCGACGAAGCCGGGCTGCGCCGACGCTCCCATCTCCTGGGCCAAAGCCTGTAGGGCCGCAATCCGGTTTTCCGTCGCGGGATGGGTCGAGAACAGGTTATCCACGCCCTGACCCGACAGCGGGTTGACGATGAAGAGCGAGGCGGTCGCGGGTCGCCGCTCCGCATCCGGGTTGGGAATGTGCGCCACGCCGCCCGCGATGCGCGCGAGCGCCGAGGCGAGCGCGAGCGGCTGGCCGCAGATCTCAGCACCCATCCGGTCGGCGTCGTATTCCCGCGAACGGCTGATCGCCATCTGGATGATCATGGCGGCGATCGGGGCGAGCAGGGCGGTCGCCAGGATCACGATCGGGTTCGGCCGCTCGTCGCCCCGGCCGCCGAAGAGAAAGCCGAACTGCGCCAGCGTCGCGATGGCGCCCGCGATGGTGGCGCTCACGGTCATGATGAGCGTGTCGCGGTTCCTGATATGGGCGAGCTCGTGCGCCATCACGCCCGCCACCTCGTCGGGCGACAGCATGTGCAGAAGGCCCGTGGTGGCGGCCACCGCGGCATTCTCCGGGTTGCGTCCGGTCGCGAAGGCGTTGGGCTGCGGATTGTCGATGAGATAGACCCGCGGCATGGGGAGCCCGGCACGCTGGGCGAGGCCGCGCACCATGTGCACGAGCTCGGGCGCGGTGCGCTCGTCCACCTCGACCGCATGATGGGCCGCGAGCGCCAGCCGGTCCGAGTTCCAGTAGGCGAACAGGTTGGTCGCGAGGCCGAGGCCGAGGGCAATCATCATGCCGGTCCCGCCGCCGAGGAAATAGCCGACGACGCCGAACAGGGCCATCAGGCCCGCCAGCAGCATTCCGGTCTTGACGGTGTTCATCGGGGTCTCCACCTCGTGGTCAACGACATCGCATCCGCTGACCCCTATGTGGGAACGGTTCAGCTCGCTCCCAAGGCTTCGCCCTCGAAGTCCCGCTCCCGGGCTGACCTTTCCCGTGGTGAAGCCCTCCCCGGTCATGGCCGGGCCTGTCCCGACGACGGGAGAGGGTCGGCGGGAGCATCCACAGTGTCCTCCCAACGGGAGCGGAAATCTGGCATAAGGCCCCCATGAGCACGAACGATCAGACACCACCGACCGAACCCATCAAGGGCGCAGCCCCCGGCAAGACCCTGTCCGCGGCCGCCCGGCGGGCGCTCGAAGAGGCCGCGCAGCGGCGCCTCGACATCGACGCCCGCGCGGCCGAGATCGCCAAGCAGAAGGAACTCCAGGGCCGCGGCGGCCTCGAGCCCGTCCGCTACGAGGACTGGGAGGTGAAGGGCCTGGCGAGCGATTTCTGAGCCGACGTGGTCCCGGCCCGGCGAGGAGGCGGTTGGCGGCACCTGGCTTTACTGCCATGGCGCATGCACATGTCGTATGCCCATATGATTGCCGGAAATGCCGCCATGTCCAAGCCTGTGAGAGCCGCCCGGGACCGACGGCCGACCAATGTCACCCTTCCGGTCGAGCTTGTGGCCGAGGCGAAGGCCTTGAACATCAATGTCTCGCAGGCCTGCGAAAGCGGATTGGCCCGCTCGGTGGCTCAGGCCCGGCAGGCTCGCTGGCTCGAGGACAACGAGGACGCCATCGAGGCCTACAACCGGATGGTCGAACGGGGCGGGCTACCCCTGGACGAGTTCCGGCAGTTCTGATGAGTCAATTCGACGTCTATGCCGGCGTCGGACGATCGGGCCGGCTCGTCGTCGATCTGCAATCCGGCATCCTGGAGCCGATCGCGACCCGCATCGTGGCTTCGCTCTTTCTGCGGAGCGAAGCACCGGCCCTCACCGAACCGACCCCGTCGGCCCGCCTCGGCGGACGGGAATTCATCGTGATGATCCCGCTCCTGGCATCCGTTCCGGTTCGCGAGCTGCAGCGCCCGGCGGGTTCGCTCGTGTCCGATCAGGACGCGATCAAGCGGGCGCTCGACGTTCTGTCCCTGGGCTTCTGACGGAGCTGCGAACGCGGAGCGGAAAAAATTTCGGGGCCCATGTCACATCGGGCATGATCGTCTCGTCTTATCCTCGTCAGCAACCCGACAGATGAAGGACCAGATGATGAAAGCCCGGTTGATCCCCTATGACGTCGCTCCCGGCGCCCTGAAGCCGATGATCGAGCTGGAAAAGACTCTCAAGAACAGCGGGCTGGAGCACAGCCTGATCGAGCTGGTGAAGACCCGCGCCTCGCAGATCAACGGCTGCGCCTATTGCATCCACATGCACACCAAGGACGCCCGCGCGGCCGGCGAGACCGAGGAGCGGCTCTATCTCCTCAGCGCCTGGCGCGAATCGCCCCTCTACAGCGACCGCGAGCGCGCCGCGCTGGCCTGGACCGAGGCCCTGACGCTGGTGGCCGAGACCCATGCGCCCGACGCGGATTACGAGGAGCTGAGCCGGCACTTCACCCCGGCCGAGCAGGTCAACCTGACCCTGCTGATCGGCGCCATCAACGCCTGGAACCGGCTCGCCATCGGGTTCCGGTCCGTGCATCCGGTCGAGGCGGGCCGTGCGGCCGCCTGAGGGTGACGCGGCGGACCAGTTCCAGCCCCTCCGGCCGGGGCTGGTCCGTCTCGCCTACCGGATGCTCGGCTCCATCGCGGAGGCCGAGGACGTGGTGCAGGAGGCCTATCTCCGCTGGCACCAGACGGACCGCGCGGCCGTGCGCGATCCCGGGGCCTTCCTGTCGAAGACGGTGACGCGCCTGTGCCTCGACATCCTCAAGTCGGCCCGGGTGAAGCGCGAGACCTATATCGGGCCCTGGCTGCCCGAGCCGGTTCTGGACCAGGACCATGAGGACGCCATGAGCGAGGACCTGTCGCTCACCCTCATGATGGCCCTGGAGCGGCTCTCGCCCCTGGAGCGCGCGGCCTTCCTCCTGCACGACGTGTTCGGGCTCGGCTTCGACGAGGTCGCCGCCACCCTCGACCGGGATCCCGCCGCCTGCCGCCAGCTCGCCGCCCGCGCCAGGAAGAACGTGCGGGCCGAGAAGCCGCGCTACGCCATCGACCGGGAGGAGGGCGAGCGCATGACAGACGCGTTCTTCGCCGCCTCCCGCAGCGGCGACGTGACGGCCCTGCGCAACCTCCTGGCCGAGAACGTGGTGGCCTACACGGATGGCGGCGGCATCCGCAACGCGGCCCTCAACCCGCTCTTCGGCCTGCGCCGGGTGGCGGGGCTGTTCCTGGGCATCGCCCGCAAGACCGGGGGCGAATGGCCGCCGATCCTCTACAAGGGGCTGATCAACGGATTGCCCGGCATCGTCACCCTCGAGCCGGACGGCCTGGTGCAGACCACGAGCCTCGACATCGCGGACGGCCGCATCGTCGGGGTCTACATCGTGCGGAACCCCGAAAAGCTAGGGCACCTGTCCGGTCTGACGAGCTGACCGGCGAGGGGAGCCGGCCCGCGAAAGCCCGGTTGTTCGCCGGCCTGCCTGCCGCTACCTTGCCCGAAAAGGGGAAGGCTCATGGCTGGGGCTGGCGAGACGGCGCGACTGGAGATGTTCCGGGATCTGTTGGGCGACGCGCACCGCGCGCTCGAGCTCCCGTTCGGGTTCGAGTTGTGGGACGGCTCCACGATCCCGGCGGACCTGCCGTCCTACGCCATGCGGCTCGTCATCCGGCGCGAGAGCGTCGTGGCGGCCCTGCTGCGCCGGCCGAATCTCGACACGGCGCTCAACGCCTACGTGGCCGGGCTGCTCGACCTCAGGAACGGCACGATCTTCGACCTCGCCGCCCAGCGCCCGCAGAAGGTGGGCCGGCGCCTGAAGGCGGTGAACAAGCTGAAGGCCCTGAAGGTCGCCTATCACTTCCTGCGCGCGCCCGCCGACATGCCGCGCCCCCTGGTCCGCCCGGCCGAGGACACCGGCGCGCGCGACGGCAAGCCCTCCACCAACAAGGCCAACATCGCCTATCACTACGACGTGTCGAACAGCTTCTACCGGCTCTTCCTCGATCCGGAGATGGTCTATACCTGCGCGTACTTTCAGCCGGACTGGCACGACGATCTCGCCCGCGCGCAGCGGGACAAGCTGGACATGATCTGCCGCAAGCTCAGGCTCAGACCCGGCGAGCGCCTGCTCGACATCGGCTGCGGCTGGGGCGCCCTCATCTGCCACGCGGCGCAGCATTACGGCGTGAAGGCCACCGGCGTGACGCTCGCCGAGGAGCAGGCGGCGCTGGCCCGGGAGAAGATCGCCCGGCTCGGCCTGCAGGACCGGGTCGAGGTCGTGCTCAAGGACTTCACCCAGATGGAGGGCGAGTTCGACAAGATCTCGTCCATCGGCATGTTCGAGCATGTGGGCATCGCCAACCACCCGGTCTATTTCCAGACCGTCCACCGGCTGCTGCGGCCGCGCGGGCTCTATCTCCATCATACCATCGCCCGGCGGGCGAAGCGCTCCGACAAGGCGTTCGGCCGCCTGCGGCCCGAGGCCAAGGCCGTCATGCGCTACATCTTTCCCGGCGCGGAGCTCGACCATCTCGGCATGTCGGTGGCGAATCTCGAGCGCTTCGGCTTCGAGGTGCACGACGTGGAGGCCTGGCGCGAGCATTACCAGCGCACCACGCGCCTGTGGTGGGAGAACCTGAACGCGCGCCGCGACGAGGCCGAGGCCGAGGTCGGGGCCGAGAAGACCCGCGCCTGGCTGCTCTACCTGGCGGGCGTGTCCCTGGGCTTCGAGCGCGGCGTCATCGGGGTGAACCAGACGCTGGCCTCCAAGCGCACCCGGGGACCGTCGGGCCTGCCGTCGAGCCGGGCGGATCTGTACGCCGGATGGAGCGGGTGAGCTTCCCTGTCCCGGCCATCCCGATGCGGACAAGCGCCGCGCTTCGCCGATCGGGATCACCGGCACGAGGCCGGTGATGACACGCGGCTACGGGGTCACCACCACCCGCGTGCCGACGCTCACCTGGTCGTAGAGATCGACGATGTCCTCGTTGAGCATGCGGATGCACCCGTAGGACGCGTAGGTGCCGATGGAGCCCGGGCGGTTGGTGCCGTGGATGGCGTATTCGTCGAGGTCGAGAGTGAGGGCCCTGGCTCCCATGGGATTGTTGGGCGCCCCGCCGGGGATCACGTCGGGCAGGCGGGGATTGTCGCGCTTGACCTCGTCCGGGGGCGACCAGGCGGGGCGGACGTATTTGCCGTCGATCCTGGCCTCGCCGAACCATTGCTTGCCGGGCCGGCCCACGGCCACCCGGTAGCGCAGGGCCGTGCCGTCGCCGCGCACGTAGTAGAGCTTCCGCTCGGCCGTTTTGATCACGACGGTCCCGGGCGAGACGCGGCCCTCGAAGGGCACGACCTCGCGGGCCCGCAGATCGGATGCTCCGATGACCGCGCCGGCCATCACGGCGAGGGCCACCGCTGCGCGCGCACCCATGACTGAACTCCTCCTGCAACGCTTGCCTGAAGAAGAGACGCAGGAGGAATGCTCAAGGTTCCAGCGGCGATGCGCCTATGCGGTTCAGATCACCGGGTCCCAGGCCAGCATGCGCTCGCGCGCCTCGTGCGGTCCCGGAAGCGCATGGCGGTTCATCATCCGGGCGTGCAGCCTCTTCACGATGCGGCTCGCCGTGGTGAGGAACAGGAACGGCAGAAAGGCGTGGACGAGCGCCGCGAGGCCCGCCGCGAGCAGGGGGCCGGCGAAGCTGAGCGCGACGTGCATGTGCTCGAAATAGCTCTCGCCGACGGAATCCGGGTGATCGGTGAACAGGCGCTTCAAGGACATCGCATGGGCTCCGGAAGAACGAGCCCGAAGCCTATGCCCGGAGCGGAGTGAGCTCAACCGCCCTGCCGCCGCCAAGCTGTGCGCTCCGGCACGCTGCGCGCATCCCGCGAGAACCATGGCCGGGACATTTGCCCGGCCATGATGTCCGCGAGGCTCAGGCGGCCTGGGTGCGCTTGTTCTGCCGGTTGGTGATCAGGTCGTCCACCACGGCCGGGTCGGCCAGGGTCGAGGTGTCGCCGAGCGCGCCGAACTCGTCCTCGGCGATCTTGCGCAGGATGCGGCGCATGATCTTGCCCGAGCGGGTCTTGGGCAGGCCGGGGGCGAACTGGATCAGGTCGGGCGAGGCGATCGGGCCGATCTCCTTGCGCACCCAGGCGACGAGCTCCTTGCGCAGCTCCTCGGACGGCTCCTCGCCGGCCATCAGGGTCACGTAGGCGTAGATGCCCTGGCCCTTGATGTCGTGCGGGTAGCCCACCACGGCGGCCTCCGACACCTTCGGGTGCGCCACGAGCGCCGACTCGACCTCCGCCGTGCCCATGCGGTGGCCCGACACGTTGATCACGTCGTCGACCCGGCCGGTGATCCAGTAATAGCCGTCGGCGTCGCGCCGGCAGCCGTCGCCGGTGAAGTACTTGCCCGGATAGGTGGAGAAGTAGGTCTGCACGAAGCGCTCGTGGTCGCCGTAGACCGTGCGCATCTGGCCGGGCCAGGAATCGGCGATCACCAGGTTGCCCTCGGTGGCGCCCTCGAGCACGTTCCCATCCGCATCGACGATCTGCGGCTTCACGCCGAAGAACGGCCGGGTGGCCGAGCCGGGCTTGAGCCGGGTGGCGCCGGGCAGCGGCGTGATCAGGATGCCGCCGGTCTCCGTCTGCCACCAGGTGTCGACGATCGGGCAGCGGCCGTCGCCGACCACGCGGTGGTACCATTCCCAGGCTTCCGGGTTGATCGGCTCGCCCACCGAGCCGAGCAGGCGCAGCGACCGGCGCGAGGTCTTCTTCACCGGCTCCTCGCCGGCCTGCATGAGCGAGCGGATCGCGGTCGGCGCGGTGTAGAAGATGTTGACCTGGTGCTTGTCGATCACATCCCAGAACCGGGAGATCGTCGGGTAGGTGGGCACGCCCTCGAACATCAGCGTGGTGGCGCCGTTCGCCAGCGGCCCGTAGAGGATGTAGGAGTGCCCCGTCACCCAGCCCACGTCGGCCGTGCACCAGTAGATGTCGCCGTCGTGGTAGTCGAACACGTATTGGTGGGTCATCGCCGCGTAGACGAGATAGCCGCCCGTGGTGTGCAGCACGCCCTTCGGGGTTCCCGTCGATCCGGAGGTGTACAGGATGAAGAGCGGATCCTCGGCGTTCATCTCCTCGTAGGGGCACTCGTCGGAGACGAGTTCGGCGGCCTCGTCGTAATACACGTCCCGGCCCGGCACCATGTTGACGGCCGAGCCCGTGCGGCGCACCACCAGCACGTGATCGACCACGCCGGCGCCGACGCGCTCGATGGCGGCGTCCACGTTCACCTTGAGCGGCACCTTGCGGCCGCCGCGCAGGCCCTCGTCGGCCGTGACGATGAAGGCGGACTTGGCGTCCTGGATGCGGCTGGCGAGCGAATCGGGCGAGAAGCCGCCGAACACCACGGAGTGGATGGCCCCGAGCCGCGCGCAGGCGAGCATCGCGTAGGCGGCCTCCGGGATCATCGGCATGTAGATCGTGACGCGATCGCCCTTGGCGACGCCGCGGTTGCGCATGATGTTGGCCATGCGGCAGACCTGCGCGTGCAGCTCGCGGTAGGTGATCTTTCTCGACTCGGAGGGATCGTCGCCCTCCCAGATGATCGCGACCTGGTCGCCCCGGGTGTGGAGGTGCCGGTCGACGCAGTTATAGGCCACGTTGGTGACCCCGTCCTCGAACCAGCGGATCGCCACATGGTCGGGGCCGAAATTGGTGTTCTTGATCCGGGTCGGGGCCTTGAACCAGTCGATGCGCTTCGCCTCCTCGGCCCAGAAGCCCTCCGGATCCTTGACCGAGGCCTCGTACTTGGCCCGGTAGCCCGCGTCGTCCAGATAGGCACGGTGGGTCCACTCGGCCGGCACGTCGTAGATCTTCTCGTCCATGGCGCTTCTCCCGAACGCATCCTCGATGGAATTAGCGCTAGGTTTACGGAAGAAGAGAGGGGTCGGGCAAGCGGGGCCGGGATCGGACTTTGGTCTCTGCTCCTTCCGGAGCAGGGCGGGCGTCCCGTGACTGCTCACATGCCCCGGGAATCCGGCTCCCACCTGACCCGCAGAGGATCAATGGTCCGGAGCAGGCGGCTGGATCGGGACGATCTGCAGGGACCTTTGGTCTTCGATCGCCGCCAGAGCGTCCAAGTGCTGCGCGTATTCGAGAAGCTGCCGCCGAGCGTCGTTCAGCGAGATCCAGGCGGCCATGGCCCGGACATCGTGAGCCTGCCGTCGGTAATCCGCCGCCTGATCAAATGGAAACGCCTGCACTGTCTGCCCCCTGGGCCCGCCAACCAGCCCTAACGATCGGCGGCCATCTTTGTTCACGCGGGCTGCTCATGGCGTCTGAATCAGGGCGCGGCCGCGCTTGGACTTTCGCCCGATGAGCTCCATATAACCATCATCACCGGCCGATCACGAATCCGTAGGCGCTGGTGGCTGAGAGAGACGTGCGCTCCCGCCTGCAAGGCCGAGGAGCGCCGTCATGGCCAAGACTCCCCAAGATCGACTGCCCCAGGATCGTCCCCAGGATCGAATTCCGTCCGTCGTGTACGACGCCGCGCTTCTTCGCATGTCGAGGGACGCCGTGGAGCGGTCCAAGAAGCTGCTGGCCGATACCCGACCGCTCGTCGCCCGTGTCATGGGCGGTTCCGTCATTGGCGCGCGTGGTCTTAACCTGGGTGAAGGCGGGCGGCCCGGGGACATGCAACTGTCTCCCGATGAATGACCTCAAGTTGGAAGAACGTTTCGAAACCTGCGCTCAGGCAAGCCGTCGCGCCAGCACGCTCCGGGTGGAGCATCAGCAGCGCTTGCAGCGCTGCCGCGCGCAGGTGGCCCTGGCGCGCGTGCTCCTGACCCGGCCGGTTTACCCCTACGACCCCATGGCACCCCACGACCCGTTCGACCTCAGGGGCGTGAAGGCCCGAGAGAGAGCGTAGATCGCATCCCCTGGCCTCGGCTTCCGGCCATGAGGGGAAAGGCAGCGCGAACCGGACGGTCACCCTGCCCCGTCACCACCGGCCTTGTGCCGGTGATCCCGCGTGCTTGAAGCGCCGCGCTCTTCCGATCGGGATGGCCGGGACAGGCCCGGCCATGACGGGGAGAGGACGACAGGGAACCCCTCACACGCCCCCCATCCGGCAGATGATGTCCCATTCCTCGTCGGTCACCGGCTGCACCGAGAGGCGGGAATTGTTGACCAGGATCATCGTGTCGAGGCCGGGTTCCTTCTTGATCGCCTCGAGGGTGACGGGACGCTTCAACGGCTTCACCGCCTTGATGTCGACCATGCCGAACCGGCCGGTCTCGTCCGTGTGGTCGGGATAGTATTCCCGGATCACCTCGACGATGCCGACCACCGCCTTGCCTTCGTTGGAATGGTAGAAGAAGCCCTGCTCGCCCTTCTTCATGGCCATCAGGTTCTGCTTGGCCACGTGGTTGCGCACCCCGTTCCAGTGGGTGCCTTTCGCGCCCTCGGCGACCTGCTGGTCCCAGGACCAGACGGAGGGTTCGGACTTGTAGAGCCAGTGGGCCATCGACGCTTACTCGTTCTGTTCAGTGTTCGGACTTGACCGGTCGGTTCATCAGCGCGTCGACCGCTTGGTCGAGGGTCCAGGCGCCGGACAGGATCCGGTCGACCGCCTCGGCGATCGGCATGTCGACGGCTTTCGCGCGCGCCAGCGCCACCAGGGCGCTCGCGGTCGCGGCGCCTTCCACCAGCTTGCCGCCGGCGGCCTCGGCGACGCTCATCCCCTGGCCGAGGCGCTGGCCGAAGGCGAAGTTGCGGGAATGGGCCGACGAGCAGGTCAGCACCAGATCGCCGAGACCCGACAGCCCCATCAGGGTTTCCGCGTCGCCGCCATAGGCGCGGGCGAAGCGCAGGAGCTCGGCGAAGCCGCGGGCGATCAGCGCCGCCTTGGCGCTCTCGCCCAGGCCCCGGCCGGCCACGGCCCCGCACGCGATGGCGAGCACGTTCTTGGCCGCGCCCCCGATCTCGACGCCGCGCACGTCGCCCCGGTGATAGACCCGCAGGGTCGGGCCGGACAGAGCGGTCGCCAGGTCTTCCGCGAGGGCCGCGTCCCGGCAGGCGAGCGTCACGGCGGTGGGCAGGCCGCGGGCCACGTCGTCGGCGAAGCTCGGGCCGGACAGCACCGCCACGGGCGCCCCGGGACGCGCCTCCTCGACCACGTCGCAGAGAAAGGATCCGCTCGCGCGCTCGATGCCCTTGGCGCAGAGCACCAGCGGGGTCGCCGGCGGCAGCACGCCGGCGAGCGCCGCGCTCATCTCCCGCGTGGTCTGGGCGGGCGTGACGAGAAGCACCGCGCGGGCCTGGGCCAGATCGGCGAGCGCCGCGGTCGGGCGGATGCGCTCGTGCAGCGCCACGCCCGGCAGGAAGCGCTCGTTGGTGCGCGTCGCGGCCAGGGCCGCCGCGTGCTCGGGCGAGCGCATCCAGAGCACCACGGGGTTGCCCGCATTGGCCGCCGCATTGGCGAGCGCCGTCCCCCAGGCGCCCGCGCCGGCGATGCCGATGGTTGGGATCGGCGCGCTCATGTCGGGCGCTGCCGGCCGGTGCGGCGCGGCTCCCTGCCACCGGGCCGGACTGTCCCTTCCCTCGTCGTCACCGGTCCCTTGCCGGTTCCCTTGCCGGTGATCCCGATCTGGGTGGCGCGGCGTCCGATGGCGTCGGGATGGCCGGGACGAGCGCGGCCATGACAGGAGAGGGACCGACGGGCGATGGGCAAGCCTGCCGAGGTGGTCATCTCACGCCTTCGCCCCGGCCTCGTCGCGGCTGGTGTCGAGGGGCCAGCGGGCGCGGGCCGGGGCCGCGATGTCGTCGATGAGGCCGAGCCGCATGCGCTCCAGGCCGGCCCAGGCGATCATGGCGCCGTTGTCGCCGCAGAGCGCCAGCGGCGGGGCGACGAGCTTGAGCCCGGCCTCCACGGCGAGCCGCTGGAGGCCCTGACGCAGGCCCTGGTTGGCCGCGACGCCGCCCGCCACCACGAGGGCGGTCGGATGGCCGGAGATGTCCCGGAAGGCGCGAAGCCCCACGCGGGTGCGGTCGACCACCACATCCACGATGGCCGCCTGGAAGCCGGCGCAGAGATCGGCGATGTCGCTGGCGGTCAGCGGGGCGATCTTCTCCGCCTCGATGCGCACGGCTGTCTTGAGCCCCGACAGGGAGAAATTGGGTTCCGCCCGGCCCTGCATGGGGCGCGGGAAGGAGAAACGCTCCGGATTGCCCTTCAGGGCCTCCTGCTCCACGTGCGGGCCGCCCGGATAGGGCAGGCCCAGCATCTTGGCGACCTTGTCGAAGGCCTCGCCGATGGCGTCGTCGATGGTGGTGCCGAGGCGCACGTAGTCGCCGACACCGCGCACCGCCACGAGCTGGGTGTGGCCCCCGGAGGCGAGCAGCAGCAGGTACGGGAAGCCGATGCCCTCGGTGAGCCGCGCGGTGAGCGCATGGGCCTCCAGGTGGTTCACCGCCATCAGGGGCTTACGGGTCACCAGCGAGATGGCCTTGGCGGTGGTCAGCCCCACCAGCACGCCGCCGATCAGCCCGGGGCCCGCCGCCACGGCGATGCCGTCGATGTCCTTTACGGAGCAGTTGGCGCTTTTCAGCGCCCGGGCCACGAGCCGGTCGATCACCTCCACATGGGCGCGGGCGGCGATCTCCGGCACGACGCCGCCGTAGCGGGCATGCTCGGCGATCTGGCTCAGCACCTCGTTGGAGAGGATCTCGCCGCGTCCGTCGAAGCCGATTCCGACCACGGCGGCCGCGGTCTCGTCGCAGGTGGTCTCGATGCCAAGGATGCGCATGGTCGGGGGCTGCTCAATTCCGGTGTTGTCCGGGCTTCCGGCCCGGCGCTCCTCCCCCTATAGTCCGCCGCGCCGCATCAAATCAAACCCGATCGTTCAAGACAGGAGACCTCAGGCAGAATGGCCTCTTCCCCCACCCTGGTCATCGGTACGCGAGGCAGCCCCCTGGCGCTCGCCCAGGCCCACGAGACGCAAGACCGGCTGGTCGCCGCCCATGGTTCAACCGGGGAGGGCTGGTCCGTGGAGCATCTGCCTCTGTCGATCATCAAGACCACGGGCGACGCCATCCAGGACCGGCCCCTGTCGGAGGCCGGCGGCAAGGGGCTCTTTACCAAGGAGCTCGACATCGCACTCCTCGACGGCTCCATCGATCTTGCGGTCCATTCCGCCAAGGACCTGCCGACAGCCCTGCCGGAGGGGATCGCCATCGCGGGCTTCCTGCCGCGCGAGGACGTGCGCGACGCTTTCATCAGCCACCGCTTCTCAAGCCTGGACGATCTGCCGCGCGGCGCCGTGGTGGGCTCCGCCTCCCTGCGGCGGCAGGCCCAGGTGCGCCGCCTGCGGCCGGACCTCCAGGTCACCCTCCTGCGCGGCAACGTGCAGACGAGGCTCGCCAAGCTCGAACGCGGCGAGGTCGACGCGACCCTGCTCGCCATGGCGGGCCTGCGCCGGCTCGGGCTCACCGGGAACGTGACCACCGTGCTCGAGACGGACGATTTCCTCCCGGCGGTCGGGCAGGGGGCCATCGCGGTGGCGATCCGGGCCGAGGATGAGCGGGTGCGGCAGGCGCTGGCCCCTATCCTGGACGGGCCGACCGGCCAGGCGCTCGCCGCCGAGCGGGCCTTTCTCACCATCCTCGACGGCTCCTGCCGCACCCCCATCGCAGGCCATGCCCGGCTCATCGGGCAGGAGCTCGAGATCCGCGGCCTCGTGCTGCGTCCGGACGGGTCGGAGAGCCTGGAGGCCGTGCGCCGCGGCGCCCCGGAGGATGCGGCCGCCCTCGGGCGCGAGGCCGGGGCGGAGCTGCGCGCCCGCATGCCGGCCGATTTCCTGAAAGCCTGATGCGGGTCCTCGTCACCCGCTCTCCCGAGGATGCCGGTCGCACGGCGGAGAAGCTCGCCGCCCTGGGCCACGCGGCCTGCCTCGCCCCAGTGACCCGGATCGTCGCAACCGGCGACCCGAGGCCGGAGACGTCCAGCGATGCGCTCATCGTGACCAGCGCCCATGCGGTCGAGGCCCTGGCCGGCCTCGACCGGACGAGGCCCGTCTTCGCTGTGGGCGTGCACACGGCCGATGCGGTTCGCGCGCAGGGCTTCGCCCGCGTGTCCGTGGCGGACGGGGACGCGGTGTCGCTGGCGCGGCTGATTCGCGAAACCCTGCCGCCGGGCCGTGCGCTGCTCCACGTGACGGGCCGCCACCACAAGGACGAGCCGGCCGCTTCGCTCAAGGCGGCCGGCTTTCGCGTCCTGGTCTGGGAGGCCTACGAGGCGAAGGCGGTCGAGGCGCTGCCCGAGGCCGCCGCCGCAGCCCTGCGCACTGGCCAAATCGGCGCCGCGCTCCATTATTCACGCCGGAGCGCCGATCTCGTCGTCCGGTTGGCGGAGGAGGCGGGACTGGCTTCGAACCTCCGGGCCGTTTCCCATCTCTGCCTGTCGGCCGACGTGGCCGCGCCCCTCGTGGCGGCCGGAGCCGCGGCACGCGTAGCCGGGAACCCGTCCGAGGACGCGCTTCTCGGTCTTCTCGGTCCGCCTCCGTGACCGCCGCGGCCGCGCCGCCGGCGATGCTGCCGTCGGCAAGCTTTGCCATACGAGGAGGATCGTGGTCCGATGGGTCCGCCCGTTTTCGTGGATCGTGCCGCCAGGAAGGACTGATGGAGAGAACGAAAGAGGGAACGAAACGCTCCGCCCAAGCTTGCCTCAATTGCCTTTCACACTGACCTTTCGAAGATCTCGCGCCCGAAGCGACCCATGCAAGAGTGACCCGTGACCGATTCATCTGATCCCCGACGTCCGAAATCGTCCCGCAAGAAGCCCTCGCGTGAGCCGGCAACCCTCGACCTGAAGGCGACCGTCATCGACGACGGCATCGCCCATGCCGGTGCCGCCCGGGACACGGCCGGACCGGACACGCTCGGCCCGGATACGCTTGGCTCGGATACGCTTGGCCCGGATACGCTTGGTCCCGACACCCTTGGTTCCGACACCCTTGGTCCCGACGCCCGTGCTCCGGAGCCTCTCGCTGCGGAAACCCCCGTTGGGAAGGGGGGCTCCGAGACGACGGTCGCCGCAGGCGCGACCCCGGATGTGATCCTCGACGGGACCATCCCGGGCGGCAGCCCGCCTCCGGCCGAGGACGTGGTGGCCTCGCCGGAGGCCACGCTCGATTCGGGAGCCGGCACGGACACGCTCCCGGCCGGAGCCTCCGTCGAGGAGCCATGGAAGCCGGATGCCACGTCGTCTGGAAGCTCCTTCCAGGATTCTCCCACGGCGCGTGCGCCCGACGAGGCCGTGCCTCCTCGCCCGCACGCGCCGGAGCGGCGCAGCTCCGCCGGCGCTGTCCTCGGTTCGGGGCTGCTCGGCGGCCTGATCGGAGCGGGCCTTCTCTACGGATTGCAGGCCTGGCAGGGCCGGCCCGCCCAGGACGACCCGCGGCTCGCCCAACTGGAGCAGCGGGTGAACGCCCTGCGGCAGCAGCCGGCCCCAACGGGTCAAGCGCCGGCCAACACCCAGGCCCTGGCGGAGCGCATCCAGGCGCTCGAAACCGCCCGAGGCGACCTGGACCAGCGGCTCCAGGCCATTCAGGGCACGGCCCAGCAGGCGGCGAGCCAGGCCCAGGAGGCCTTGAACCGCCCCGCGCCCGAGGCTCCGCAGCCGGCGCCACAGAACGAGGCCGCGATCGCCGATCTGGGCAATCGCCTGACGGCCCTCGACGAGCAGGTCCGGGCGAACGCCCAGGCGGCGACCGATGCCGCCGCCAAGGCCGCGACCGCCACGCAGGAACTCGACCGCCGCATCGTGGACCTGGACCGGCGCCTTGCCGACCAGGACCGCCGGTTCGGCGAGGCCGAGAGGCGTTTCTCCGAGACCGAACGTCGCTTCACGGACACGGACAGGCGCTTCGCCGAGCAGGAGCAGCGGCTCGCGGCCCTGTCCCAGCAGGCGGCGCAGAACGCCCGCAACGCCGAGGCGGCAGGCCAATCCGGGACCAAGGTCGTGCTCGCCGGGCGCCTGAACGATGCCCTGACGAGCGGGACGCCCTATGCGGACGTGCTCGACAGCGTCAGGAAGGCCGGGACCGACGCGAGCCGCGTGGCGCCCCTGGAGCCCTTCGCCCAGCAGGGGGCGCCGACCGCGGAGGCGCTCGCCCGCAGCTTCGAGCCGGTCGAGACGGCGATCCTGCGCGAGAACCGCGGCCCGGCCGAGGGCTGGACCGACCGGCTTCTGCGCATGGCCGACCGGGTGGTGACGGTGAGGCCCGTGAACGACCCGGGCTCCGCCGGCGTTCCCGGCCTCGTCGCCCGCATCCGGCAAGCCCTCGAGCGCGGCGACGTGACGGATGCCGCCGCCGCCTGGGAGGCCTTGCCCGAGCCCTCGCGGCGGCTTTCCGAGGATTGGGGCCGGCAGGTCAAGGCGGTCGCCGAGGCGCGCCAAGCCGCGCAGGCGATCAGCTCGGACGCCCTCGCCACCCTCAACCGTACGACCCAATAAAAGGATCAGCCCCGCATGTGGCGCGCTCTCGTTTTCATCGGTCTTCTCTGCGTCGCGGCCTTCGGCGCGGTCTGGCTGGCCGACCGGCCGGGCACGGTTCTGATCACCTTCGGCGGGTACGAGATCCAGATGTCGGTGGCGGTGGCCGCCATCGCCCTGGCCGGCCTCGCCCTTGCCCTGGCCCTTCTGTGGTCCCTGGTCACCGGCCTCATCCAGCTTCCCACCCGGCTGACCTTCGCGTCGCGGGCCCGCCGCCGCTCGCGGGGCTATCAGGCCGTCTCGCGCGGGATGGTGGCGGTCGGCGCCGGCGACACCATCGCGGCCCGCCGCTACGCCAACGAGGCCGAGCGTCTTCTGGGCAAGGAGCCCCTGACGCTCCTGCTCAAGGCGCAGGCCGCCCAGGTGTCCGGCAACCGGGAGGTCGCCGAAGCCGCTTTCCGGCAGATGATGGACGAGGACGAGACGCGGGTCCTCGGCCTGCGCGGCCTCTTCGTCGAGGCGCGCCGCCGGGGTGACGCGGAATCGGCGCACGAATATGCCACCGAGGCCGTGCGCCTCGCCCCGGCGGCCGCCTGGGCGAGCGATGCGGTTCTCGAAGCGCGCTGCGCCGAACGGGACTGGCGCGGAGCGCTCGAGACGGTCGAGCGGCGGACCTCGCTCGGTCTCCTCGACAAGAAGACGGCGAGACGCCACCGGGCGGTCCTGCTCACGGCGGACGCCCTGGAGCGGATCGACCGCGATCCGGAGGGTTCGCTCAGAAGCGCCCAGGATGCGGTGAAGCTCGCGCCCGATCTCGTGCCGGCCGCGGCGCTCGCCGGGCGTCTCCTGTCGCGGAAAGGAGATCTGCGCCGGGCCGCCAAGGTGGTCGAGACTGCCTGGCGCAGCCTGCCTCATCCGGATCTGGCAGAGGTCTATCTCAACCTCCGTCCGGGCGATTCGGGCCTCGACCGCCTCAAGCGCGCGGAGACGCTCTCGCGGCTCTCCAGCGGAGCGCCGGAAGGTCGCCTCGCCGTGGCGCGTTCGGCCCTCGAGGCCCGCGAGTTCGACCGGGCGCGCGATGCCCTCGAGCCTCTGTTGCGGGATCGCCCGACCATGCGCGTCTGCCTCCTCATGTCCGACCTGGAGCAGGCGGAGCACGGCTCCACCGGCAAGGGACGCGAGTGGCTTGCCCGCGCCACCCGGGCGCCGCGGGATCCGGCCTGGATCGCGGACGGGGTCGTGTCGGATCACTGGGCGCCGATCTCGCCCGTGACCGGCCGCCTCGACGCCTTCGTCTGGCAGGCGCCGCCGGACGTGCTGATCGCCCCCGAGCTCACCCTGCACGACGACGTGACGGCGGACCTCGACGACGAGGTCAGGGTCCTGCCCGTCCCGCCTGCCGGAGAGCCCGCTTCTCCGCTTCCCTCCAGCGAGCCCGTCCCTGCGCCCGAACCCGCGCCGGCGGACACCGAAGTCAGGACGGAGACCGTCACGGCGGAACCGCTCAAGGAGGAGATGCGGTCGGAAACGCCGCTCCCGTCGCCCGGACCGGTGGTCTTCCCGGCCACGCCTCCGGACGTGCCGAAGCCGAAGGAGCAGGCGTCCGCACGTCGCAGCGTTTTTTCGGTCTGGTAAGCCATTCCGGCCTATCCCTCCCTTGCCAAGCAGCAGGGGAGGGGGTAAGAGGGCGGCCTCTCGGATCGCAACCTTGCGATGCCGCAATAGCTCAGCTGGTAGAGCACCTCATTCGTAATGAGGGGGTCGGGGGTTCGAATCCCTCTTGCGGCACCATCCATTCTCCCTGAAAACCAAGGGGTTGACGGTTGGTCCGGCAAGGTCTTAAAGACCTGCCATTCCGCCGGGCGCCCATCGGGTCGCCACGGTGGGGAGAGAAAGATTGGTCGAAAGGCCAGTGCAGATCAGACTGGGGTCGTAGCTCAGTTGGGAGAGCGCGTGAATGGCATTCACGAGGTCAGCGGTTCGATCCCGCTCGGCTCCACCAATCTGATCTGAAGACGGAGCGTGCGGGTGTAGCTCAGGGGTAGAGCACAACCTTGCCAAGGTTGGGGTCGAGGGTTCGAATCCCTTCGCCCGCTCCAATTCCTTCGAACGGGAACGTTCATCGACAAGGCGCCTCCGGGCGCCTTTCGTGTTTGATCGGGCCCGCTCGAACAAACGGGCCCCGTCCATGGATGGAGCAGGGCCCGCGGTGACTCTGAGTCACACGTCATCGACGTTCATCCGGGTAAACCGGTCAATCAATCTCAAGTTGTCGAGCTGAAGGGTGTCTCCGGCGCTCAACGTTTCGACGCGGAGGGGGGTTTCAGCCCAGGCGAAATCGCTATGCGAGCCTCCATCCGTTCAAGCCGGGGCGGGTGCCCGGTTCATCGATGTTGCGGAACGGGCGTCGGTCAGGAACCCGCTCGAACAAGCATGCCGCTCCGCTCTCTGCGACGGGCTCTTCTCCAGGAGCGAGATCACGTCCCGTCAGAGATAGAAAGCTCTCAGCCTGCGGCTTGTTTCAGCGTGGCGGAAAAGAAAGTGGCCCGGCTAACGAATGCCGGGCCACGATGATCGCGTCGGTCGCCGAACGGAAAGGCTGCCTTAGGCGGCCTTGACATCCTGCAGGAAGGACGAGACCTCGCGGCCGAGATCGTGCGAGTGGCGCGACAGCTCCTGGGCGGCACCCAGAACCTGGGACGCGGCCGAGCCGGTCTCGCCGGCCCCGTTCTGCACGTCCGCGATGCTGCCGGTGACCCGCTCGGTTCCCCGCGCGGCTTCCTGGACGTTGCGGGCGATCTCCGCGGTCGCCGCTCCCTGCTCCTCCATGGCGGCCGCAATGGACACGGAAATCTGCGACATCTCGGTGATGGTGCGGGCGATCTCCTGGATCGCCGCCACGGTCTGGCCGGTCGCCTGCTGAACCGAGGCGATCTGCTGCGAGATCTCCTCGGTGGCCCGGGCGGTCTGATTGGCCAGATCCTTGACCTCCGAGGCCACGACCGCGAAGCCCTTGCCGGCCTCGCCGGCGCGCGCCGCCTCGATGGTGGCGTTGAGCGCCAGCAGGTTGGTCTGGCCCGCAATGGTGTTGATCAGCTGCACCACGTCGCCGATCTTGTCCGCCATCGTGGCCAGTTCCTGAACCGTGCCGTTGGTGCGCTGGGCGCCTTCCACCGCGCGCTCGGCGATCTGCGACGACTGGCTGACCTGGCTGGCGATCTCACGGATCGAGATCGACAGCTCCTCGGTGGCGGCCGCCACCGTCTGCACGTTGGCCGAGGTCTGCTGGGCCACGGACGCCACGGCGAGGGACTGGCTGGTCGTCTGGCCGGCGATCGAGGTCATCGACTGGGCCGTGGCTTCCATCTCGGTGGCGGCCGAGGACAGGCCCTGCGTCAGGGCCGAGACGTTCATCTCGAAGCGCTTCGTCAGCTGGTCGAGCAGCTCGGCGCGACGCATCTTGGCCTGGTTCTCGGCCTCCTGGGCGGCCGCGAGGCGGCGCGCCTCGACGGCGTTGTCCTTGAACACCTGCAGCGAACGGGCGAGCGCTCCGACCTCGTCCCGGCGCTCCGTGCCGGTCACCGCGACCGACAGGTCCCCGTCCGCCAAGCGACCCATGGCGCCGGCCACGCCGTTCAGGGGACGCGCGACCCCGTAGACCATGATGGCTCCCAGGAGACCGATGGCGAGCGCCAGGCCGACAACGGATGCCGTCATCAGATGGGTGGACGTGCTCGAGGCAACTTCGGCCGACTCAGCCTTTTCCTGGTTCAGGGCCTGGAGGTTCGCCTCAATCCTCTGATCGAGCGCCTGCATGGCCTTGTCGCGCAGAGCCTGTCCTTCGCCGGTCGACAGCTTGAAGGCCTCCTCGCTCTCGTTCAGCTGGGTATGGGCGATGCTCCGGCCCATGACGGCGAAATAGTCTTCGGCGGTCTTCTTCAGGTCCTCGTTGGAGCGGCGGATCTCGGGAGCGTCCGACAGGGCGATCAGCGTGTCGAAGTCCTTGAGCGCAGCCTCTTTCGCATCCTTGAACCGCTTGTCGTAGATCAGGATCTGCTCGACCCGCGTCTCGATGATCAGGTTCTTCTCCTGGATCGCGGCGTCGTTGACATTGGCCTTGGCGCTGAGCGCCGTGCTGCGCCGCGCCGCATGGACGTCGACGATCTGCTGCGTCTCGCTCGCCAGCATGTCGAGGCTGGATTTGGCGAAGACGATCAGCCCGATCGTCACCGCGATGAACAGGGCCACCGGGATGGCGAGCTTGGTGATCAGCTTGAGATTGTTGAGAACTTTCATGGTCGTCTCGATATGCGGTCCGCGTTCGGGCGGACGGTGCACGCGTGCCATGACGCGCAGGAATTTGCAGGCTCACAGGAATTAGCTCCTGGAGCTTGCGCCAGGCTTGGCGACGACCCCGAATGTTGCGCTGGCTAACGATGCGGTTCCCGGTACATTCCTCAGTCTCCTGAAGGGCTTGGCGGACGCTCGATCCTCCGCGAGGAGAGAATGGAGAAGGGCGCGGCACCGCACCCGCCATATACAAGATAGGATACGGAGGGGGCGGGTCCGCGAGGTGAGATTGTACACGGCCGCTGCACGGCAGCGGCCTTCTCCTCGATCGATGCCGTAGCGGCGGTCTCAGGCGGCCTTGACGTCCTGCAGGAAGCTGGACACCTCGCGGCCGAGATCGTGCGAGTGGCGCGACAGCTCCTGGGCAGCGCCCAGCACCTGGGAGGCCGCCGCTCCCGTCTCGCCGGCGCCCTGCTGCACGTCCGCGATGCTGCCCGTGACCGATTCCGTGCCCCGCGCCGCTTCCTGGACGTTGCGGGCGATCTCCGCGGTGGCGGCTCCCTGCTCCTCCATGGCCGCCGCGATCGAGGTCGAGATCTGGCTCATCTCGGTGATCGTGCGGGCGATCTCCTGGATGGCGGAGACCGTCTGCTGGGTGGCCTGCTGGACTGAGGCGATCTGCTGCGAGATCTCGTCCGTGGCTCGGGCAGTCTGGCTCGCCAGCTCTTTGACCTCGGTGGCCACCACGGCGAAGCCCTTGCCGGCTTCACCCGCACGAGCCGCCTCGATGGTGGCGTTGAGCGCCAGCAGGTTGGTCTGGCCCGCGATGGTGTTGATCAGCTGCACCACGTCGCCGATCTTGGCCGCCGTAGTGGCGAGATCCTGCACGGCCGCGTCGGTGCGGCGCGCTCCCTGCACGGCGCGGTCGGCGATCTGCGAGGACTGCGCCACCTGGCTGGCGATCTCGCGGATCGAGATCGACAGCTCCTCGGTGGCGGCCGCCACCGTCTGCACGTTCGACGAGGTCTGCTGGGCGGCCGACGAGACCGTGACCGATTGCTGCGTGGTCTGACCGGCGATCGAGGTCATCGACTGAGCCGTGACCTCCATCTCGGTGGCGGCCGAGGACAGGCCCTGCGTCAGGGCCGAGACGTTCATCTCGAAGCGCTTCGTCAGCTGGTCGAGCAGCTCGGCGCGGCGCATCTTGGCCTGGTTCTCGGCCTCCTGGGCGGCCGCGAGGCGGCGCGCTTCGACGGCGTTGTCCTTGAACACCTGCAGCGAACGGGCGAGCGCCCCGACCTCGTCCCGGCGCTCCGTGCCGGTCACCGCGACCGACAGGTTGCCGCCCGCGAGCTGCTCCATGGCGCCGGCCATCGCACCGAGCGGGCGGGTGATGCCGACGATCACGATGGCGCCGATCAACCCGAGAGCGGACAGAAGGCCGACGACCGCCGATGCGACGAGGGTTGTCGATGTCTCATTGGCAAGCTCTGCGCCATCGTCCGCCGACTCGGCCAGAGCCTTCTTGTTCGCGTCGATCCGCGCAGTGAGCAGTTCACGGGCCTTCTTGCGAAGATCGCGCCCTTCCCCGTTGGAGATGGCCAAGGCGCCCTGGTCGTTGTCCTGCATGGCGAAGGCCACGCTCTTGTCCATGAGGTCGAAATAGGCGTTCAGGGTGGCCTGGATCTCTTCGTTGATCCTGCGGCGTTCCGCCGTATTCGAGAGATCGACGAGCTCCTTGGCGTGTTGCAGGGCCAGTTTCTTGTAGTCCTGATAGACGGTCTCGCCGCTCTTCAGGCGATCCTGCTGGCCGGCATTGAGGAGGATGAGGTTCTTCTCCTGGATGCTCGACTCGTTCACCTCCGCGTTGATCTGCAGGATGGCCGTCAGACGGGCGACGTCGTGCTCGACCAGATCCCGGGTATCGTCCGCTATGTTGTTCAGGCCGCGATCCGCCATGACGATGAGTCCGACGCTGACGGCGACGAAAATAAAGGTCGGGATTGCTAGTTTGACAATCAGCTTCAGGTTATTGAGAAAACGCATAGTCCTTCGATGACCTGCCCGCATCGCCGCGGGAGGCGCACGCCCCCGCGACGCGCTTGCAACAGGTGTCTTGTTTATAATCGTTTTATGCTGCATCGCACATTACGGAATATTACTTAGTAGAATGCGAGAAAGCGCAGTGGCGCGGCTGTTTGCTGTTCGATCTTAGTATAGATCTGAACTTTTACTTTATATTAATCTTCGTCGTGGCTGGCTTTCAGCGCTCGTGTTGGGGATCGAAGCAGGCGCGGCCTGTTCCCTGGCTTCGATCCGCGATCCGGGCTTCCGGCAGCGCCGGCAGAGAGCCGCTCCCGCTTGACGCTGCATCACGGGATGCCGATCCCGGGCCGCTCCAGGCTGAACAGCCCCAGGCCGCCGCGCAGTTCGTCCAGGGTGGCCTGCGTGGTCTCGCGCGCCACCCGCGTGCCGGCCCGCAGGAGTTCCAGGACATGGCCAGGATCCCGCGCCAGGGCCGCACGACGCTCCCGGATCGGGGCCAGGAGCGCGTGAAGGATCTCGTCTAGGTCCAATCGACATTCAGGATTCACTTTGAGGGTGATTTGTGATTCCTGGGGCCCTGGATTTGCTGATCTGGTGCCTGACCCATGGCCAAGCCGAAGCGTTATGAGCTGACAGCCGTCCAGTGG
>NZ_JAMXFJ010000017.1 GCF_025460805.1 Microvirga sesbaniae
TGGCATCGCTCATCCCGGCCCGGTTCCTGCGCCTGGACCATGAGATGGGCCGCATCGCCCCGGGCTATCGCGCCGACCTGGTTCTCCTCGACGAGGCCCTGCAGGTGAAGCAGACCTGGATCGGCGGCAACGACAACTGAACGGAGTCTATCGATGAGCGTACAACGGGTTCTCGTGGTCGGGCTCGGCAACATGGGCCTGTCCCACGCCCTCGCCTACAGCCGGATCGACGGATACGAGATCGCCGGGCTCTGCACGCGCAACATCGACGGCATGAGCCTTCCGGCCGCCCTGCAGGACGCACCGCGCTTTTCCGACTTCGACGAGGCCCTGGAGGCCGTGCGGCCGGACGTGGTGTCGATCAACACCTGGTCGGACACCCACGCCGCCTATGCCATCCGGGCCATGGAGGCGGGCGCGCACGTCTTCGTCGAGAAGCCGCTCTCCGACAATGTGAAGGATGCCGAGCGCGTGATCGAGACGGCGATCCGCACGAGGCGCAAGCTCGTCATCGGCTACATCCTCCGCCACCATCCCTCCTGGATCAAGTTCATCGAGATCGCCCGGACGCTCGGCACGCCCCACGTGTTCCGCATGAACCTCAATCAGCAATCGAGCGGAGCCGCCTGGGAGGCGCACAAGCGGCTGCTGCAATCCCTTTCGCCGATCGTCGATTGCGGTGTGCACTACGTCGACGTCATGTGCCAGATCACGAAGGCAAACCCCGTGCAGGTCCACGGCGTCGGCACGCGGCTCACCGACGACATGCCGGACGGCATGTACAATTACGGGCATCTCCACGTGACCTTCGACGACGGCTCCGTCGGCTGGTACGAAGCCGGCTGGGGCCCGATGATGAGCGAGACGGCCTATTTCGTGAAGGACGTGATCGGCCCGAAGGGCAGCGTCAGCATCGTCATGGCCGAGACCGTCGGCGACATCCGCTCCGACGACATCAACGCCCACACCAAGACCAACCAGATCCTGCTGCACCACGCGGCGCTCGGAGACGACGGAACCTTCGCGAAGGCGGACGAGCGCATCAGCACCACGGACGAGCCCGACCACGACGCCCTCTGCGAACGGGAGCAGCGCTTCCTCCTGCGGGCGATCCGGGAGGATCTGGACCTGACCGACCACATGAACGATGCGGTCCGGTCGCTTCGTATCGTGCTCGCCGCCGACGAGGCGGTGCGGACGGGACGGGTCGTGTCGCTGTAGCAACGAGCGGTTCAACCCTCCCGGGATCACTGCTCCCGCCGTGGTCCTGCTACCCTCCCCGTGATGGCCTGGCTTGTCCCGGCCATCTCGATCGGAAGAGCGCGGCGCTTCAGACAAGCGGGATCACCGGCGCAAGCCCGGTGATGACGTGGGAGGATGAGACACCCGGCTGGCACCACCCTCCACGTCATGGCCGGGCTGGTCCCGGCCAACCCGATCCGGTGAAGCGCAGCGCCCTACGGAAGCGGGATCACCGGGACAAGCCCGGTGATGACGTGAAGGAGAGTCCGGCCATGACGGAGAGGGAGTGAGACCTCGCGCCGAACGATCAGCCCTTCTCGTAGAAGACGAAGCTGCGATCGCGCCCCGCGAACTCGCGCGCATAGCCCCGCGTCACCCGCCAGCCGTGACGCTCGTAGAAGCGTCGGGCGCCGTGATTGTCGCGAAAGCATTCGAGGCTCGTCGCACCGCGCGCTTCCGCCTCCCGCAGGAGAAGCGCGCCGCCGCCCCGGCCGCCCGCACCGGGATCCATGAACAGCATGTCGATGTGCCGGTCGGTCATGAGCAGCAAGCCGACGGGCGTCTCGCCGGACAGCGCAACCAGCATGCGCTCCCACGAGGCGGCGAACCTCTCCGCGAAGAAGGCGGCGCTGCGGCCGGCGAGCGCATCCTCCTCCAGAATGCCCGCAAAGGCTGCCCGATAGGAGCGCTCGGCGACGGCCGCCAGGGCCGGGACGTCCGCGGGTCCGGCCGGTCTTACGATCACGGCTGGCCCCGCAGGCGCGGATCGAGGGTGTCGCGCAGGGCGTCGCCCAGGAGGTTGAAGCCGAAGGACAGGAACAGGATGGCGAAGCCCGCGAAGACGGCGCTCCACGGCGAGAGCATGAGGAAGTTGCGGCCTTCCGACAGCATCAGGCCCAGCGACGGCGTCGGCGGCTGCGTGCCGAGGCCTAAGAAGGACAGCGAGGCCTCGACCAGGATGGCGGCCGAGAGCAGAAGGCTCGTCTGGACCAGGATCACGGAGGCGAGGTTGGGCAGGATGTGCAGGAAGATGATGCGCGCGTCCGACGCCCCGATGGCCTTCGCGCCGGCCACGTATTCGCTCTCGCACAGGACGAGCGCCGGGCCGCGCAGGAGGCGGGCGAAGATGGGCGTGTAGACGACCGCGATGGCGGCGGCCGCGCTGTAGGTATGCGGACCCAGGACCGCGATGATGCCGATGGCGAGCAGCATCACCGGGAAGGCGAAGAGCACATCCATGATGCGCATGATGATGCGATCGAGCCAGCCGCGGTAATAGGCGGCCACGAGCCCGAGCGCGCCGCCGGCGAGAAGCGCGATGCCGACCGCGAGCAGGCAGGCGATGAGCGAGGTGCGATACCCGTAGAGGATGCGCGTCAGCACGTCCCGGCCCAGCTGGTCGGTGCCGAACCAGTTCAGCCAGGACGGCGCCCGCAGGCGCCGCGCGACGCTCTGCGCCATCGGGTCGTAAGGCGCGAAGAGCGGCGCCCCGAGGGCGAGGACGAGCTGGATCGCCACCAGGGCGACCGCGAAGGCGAGAAGCTTGTTCTTGGCCAGACGCGACACGGATCAGGCCCTCACGCGGGGATCGACGACGATGTAGAGGAAATCGACCAGGAAGTTCACCAGGACGAAGCCCGCCGTCACCACGAGGATCGTGGCCTGGATCAGCGGATAGTTGCGCTCGGCGATGGCGCCCAGGATCAGGCGGCCGAGGCCCGGAATGGCGAAGACCTGTTCGACCACGATGGCGCCGCCGAGCAGGTATCCGGTCATGATGCCGACGCTGGTGAGAAACGGGATCAGGGCGTTGCGCAGGGCGTGCTTGTAGACGACGCGCCGCTCCGGCAGGCCCTTGGCCCGGGCCGTGCGGACATAATCCTGCCCGAGCGCGTCGAGCATGGCCGAGCGCACGAGGCGCGAGAGATTGGCGAGGATCGGCAGGGCGAGCGCGAAGGCCGGCAGCACCATGCGCTGGAGATTGCCGACGGGATCCTCCGAGAAGGGCACATAGCCCAGCGACGCGAAGCCCGGCGCCCAGGTTGAGAGAAGCAGGATCAGCACGATCCCGAGCCAGAAGGACGGGATCGTCAGGCCGGCGATGGCGGTGACGCGCATGGCGACATCGGCCGCGCCGCCGCGGGTCTGCGCCATCAGGCACCCGACCGGCACGGCCAGCACCGCGCCGATGACGAGGGACAGGAAGGTGAGCTCGAGGGTCGGCCACAGATGCAGCAGGATCTCGGTCGAGACCGGCCGCCCGGTCCACAGGGAGGTGCCGAAATCGCCGCGCAGGGCCGAGCCGGCCCAGATCAGATATTGCTCGACGATGGGACGGTCGAGGCCGACGCGGCGGTTGAGCTCCGCCATGCGCTCGGGCGTGATCTCGGTGTTCGCCCCGAGCATGATCGCGACCGCGTCGCCGGGGATCATCCGGATCATCAGGAACACGATGACCGACACGCCGAAGAGGACGATGACGAGGTCGACGAGACGTGCGAGCAGGACGCGGTTCATGCGGACGGGCTCTTCGAAGAAAACGCTCCCGGCGCCGCCCGCGCGGCGCCGGGATGACGGGTGATGGTCAGTAGGATGCGTTGCGCAGCATCATGAGCGAACGGTTCGGCATCGTTTCGAAGCCCTGGAGCTTGCCGTTCATGGCCGAGAACAGGGTTCCGTAGGTCAGGTGTGCCACCGGGCCCGAGCAGGCGAGCTTCTGCTGCACCTTGTCGTAGGCCGCTTTGCGCGCCGCCTGATCCTGCTGGGTGCGGGCCTGGTCGAGCAGCCCGTCGATCTCCGCGTCCGAGTATTTGAACACGTTGGTCGAGCCACCCGTGCGGAAGGTGCGGTAGAAGTAATCGTCCGGATCCGGCTGACCGGCATTGATCGAGGCGAACAGGTCGAAGTTGCTGTTGCGCCAATCCTGGATGAACTGGCCCTGTTCCTGATTGACCAGCTCGACCTTGAAGCCGGCCTTGTTCAGCTGCTCCTGCACCACCTGGGCGATGTCCTTGACGTCCTGGCGCGGCAGGACCTTCATGGTGACGGCGACCGGCGTGGCGACGCCCGCCTCCTTCAGGAGCGCCTGCGCCTTGGCGGGATCGGGCTTGTAGCAGGTGAACTGGTTCACATCGACCGCCCAGGATTTGAGCGCGGGCGACAGGGGACCGCCGGGAACGCCGGCGCCGAACAGGGCCGCGTCCACGATCTCCTGGCGGTTGATGGCGTAGTTGACCGCCTCGCGCACCTTCGGGTTGTCGAAGGGCGGCTTCGACACGTTCATGCCGACGAGCGTGTAGGCGAGATCCATGGTCTCGGAGAGCTTCACGTTCGGCTTGCCCTTGAGCTGCAGCGCGGTCGCCGCGTCGATGTTGGGCAGAAGCGCGTATTGCCCGTTGCTCAGTCCGACCTGACGGGTGGCCGATTCGGGCACGATGTTGAACTTGAGGCCTGCGAGCTTCGGCAGGCCCTTGTCCCAATAGGCCTCGTTCTTGGTCAGGAGAATGAAACCGTTGGGCTGCCATTCCTGGAACTTGTACGGGCCGGTGCCGACGGGCGCCTTCTGCAGGGCGTCCTTGTTCGCCTCCATGGCGCTCGGCACGATGGCGATGGTGGCGAGCGAACTCAGGAGCGCGGCGGACGGTTCCTTGAGCTTCAGCTCCACGGTCGCGGCGTCGACCGCGCTGGCGCTCTCGACGGCCGACAGGCGGCTCGCCAGGGGCGACGCGATGTCCTTGCTCAGCACGCGCTTGATCGTGGACGCCACGTCCTCGGCTTCCATGGCCGAGCCGTCATGGAATGTCACGCCCGGGCGCAGCTTGAAGGTATAGGTCTTGCCGTCCGGCGCGACGGTCCAGGATGCCGCGAGGCCGGGGACGATCTTCAGGTCCTTGTCGATGGCGGTCAGGCCCTCGTAGATGGTGCCGTTCACCACCATGAAGCTCGGGAAGGCGGTGATGAGATGCGGGTCGAGCCCCGTGGGGCCGTTGTCCACCCCGATCTCGAAGACCTGAGCCGAGGCGGAAGCGATCGCCGCCACCATGAAACCTGCACCCAGAGCGGTGCGCAGTGCTGACCTGACCATTGTCGTTCTGTCTCCCTTGGAAGCCGCAGGGATTTATAGGCCATCGGCGGCACCCTGTCATGGTCCAATCTCATACCACTCTGGACCAGTTCAGCGCCTGTGCTATGGTTCGCCGCGCAACCAGACCAGCTTCGGAGCCGTCCATGTCGCAGCGCCCCATCGTCAAAGCCATCGGCGTGATCAGCGGTACGTCCATGGACGGCATCGACGTCTCGGTCGTGGAGACCGACGGCGATGCCGCCGTGCGACCGGGTCCCGGGCGGACCTTCTCCTACCCGGACGACCTGCGGCGAACCCTCCAGTCCCTGATCGCCGAGCCGGCGCGGGCCCAGAGCGAGCCGCTGGACGATCTCGAACAGGCGGTGACGGACGCCCATATCGCGGCGATCCGGCGCTTCATGGCGGAGACCGGGATTCCCGCCGGCGACGTGAGCCTGATCGGCTTCCATGGCCAGACGGTCTATCACCGGCCGGAGGTGCGCTTCACGCGCCAGCTCGGCCTGGGCGACAGGGTGGCGTCGCGGCTCGGCATCGACACCGTTGACCGCTTCCGCCACGCGGACGTGGCCTCGGGCGGCGAAGGCGCGCCCTTCGTGCCGCTCTATCACCGCGCCCTGGCGAACAGGCTCCCCCAGCCGGTCATGATCCTCAACCTCGGCGGCGTCGGGAACGTCACCTATATCGACAGCGACACGGTGATCGCCTTCGACACGGGCCCGGCGAGCGCGCTGCTCGACGATTTCGTCCTGCGCCGGCGCGGCCTGAGCTTCGACGAGAACGGACAGCTCGCGGCCTCCGGCCGGGCGGATGCGGCCCTCGTGGCGGCCTTCATGGGAAATCCTTTCTTCGACCGCCCGGCCCCGAAATCCCTCGACCGCCAGGATTTCCATGCCCGCGCCAAGGGTGTGGAGACCCTGTCCGACGCGGACGGCGCCGCGACGCTCGCGGAGTTCACGATTCAATCCGTCGTCGCGTCCCTGCGCCACGTTCCGCGTGCGCCGCAACGCTGGCTCGTCACTGGCGGCGGGCGGCGCAACGCGCATTTCATGAAGCGCCTTGCCGCGGAACTCCGCGTTGCCGTCGATCCGGTCGAGAGCGTCGGCTGGGACGGGGATTTCCTCGAAGCGCAGGCCTTCGGCTATCTCGCGGTGCGCTCCACGCTGGGCCTTCCCTTAAGCCTTCCCACCACGACGGGCGTGCCGCATCCCATGCCCGGCGGCGAACTGCACCGGGCCGCGTGATCCTGCCATGGCGCTCGACACGATGATCGACCGGGCCTTCGCGCCTGCCGCCGCGTCCGTCCAGAACGGCAGCATTCCCGGGGCCGTGCTCGGCCTCGTCACGACCGGCGGCGAACGCGCCGTGCGATGGGCCGGCCATGCGCAGATCGAGCCGGAGCGCGAGAGCCTTTCCCGCGAAACGTGGTTCGACCTCGCCTCGCTCACCAAGGTGATCTTCACCACGACGCGGATCCTGCAACTGGTCGAGGCCGGCAGGATCGCCCTGGACGATCCCCTCGTGACGGTCATTCCGGATCTGCGCCAGTACGACATGAACGCCGCCGAGCGGCGCCTGACTTTCCGGCAATGCCTGGCGCACCAGACGCATCTGCCGGCCGTCGAGCCGCTCTACACCTACGGCCAGGATCCCGGCACCCTGCGGGCCTTCATCCTGCAGCGCGTCTGGCAGCCCGGACCGCCGGTCTACTCCGACATCAACTTCATGCTGCTCGGCATCGCCATCGAGCGCATCACCGGCCGGTCGCTCATCGACCAGCCCCTGCCCGAACGATTCTCGTTCCGGCCCGATCCGGCGCTCTGCGCGGCGACGGAGCGGGACACCTGGCGCGGGCGCGTCGTCCGCGGCGAGGTGCACGACGAGAATGCCTTCGCGCTCGGCGGCGCCTCGGGCCATGCCGGGCTGTTCGGCACCATCGACGGCGTGCTCGACTTCGCCCATGGGCTTCTCGCCGGCTCCGGCCTCTCGCCCTCCTCCATGGCGGCGATCCGCACCCGCGAATCGGAGAAGCGAACGGTCGGGTGGGAGGGCTTCCATCCCGGCTGGCACGGGGGCGATGCCTGCTCGCCCGACACTATCGGCCACACGGGTTTCACCGGCACCGGCCTCTGGCTCGATTTCAGGCGCGGCCTCGCCTGGTCGCTGCTCACCAACCGGGTCCATCCGAGCCGGCACAAGGACAGCGGCATCCTCGGCCTGCGCCGTGCAACGGGCGAGCAGGTGATCGCGTTGTTCGACCGACGGGAGCCGCTTTAAGGATGCCGACAGAATCTTGACCGCCTCCCTTGCCTGATCCCTCTGCGGACCATTGTTGCGGCCATCAACTGGTCCTATACTGGTCTGGAAGAAAGTTGGCAGAATGGCGACAGAACATTTCAGCACCCGCTTCCAGGATCTCGACACCTGGCCGAGCCTCGACATCCTTGCGGCCTTCTACGAGGGCCAGCTCTCGGCGGTGGCCGCCGTCCGACCCTCCCTGCCGGCGATCGCGGCAGCCGCCGAGGAGGCGGTCAAGCGCCTGCGTCGCGGGGGGCGCCTCGTCTATGCCGGGGCCGGCACCTCGGGCCGCATCGGCGTCCAGGACGGGACGGAACTGCCGCCGACCTTCAACTGGCCCGACGACCGGGTGGTCTACCTGATCGCCGGCGGCACGGGCGCCATCATGCAGGCGGTCGAGAATGCCGAGGATTCGATCGAGGAAGGCATTGCCGGGATCCGCGGCAACGATATCGGTCCGGACGACGTGGTGATCGGCGTGGCGGCGAGCGGCCGGACGCCCTTCACCATCGCGGCCCTGAAGGAAGCGGCCTCCCGCGGGGCGCAGACCATCGGCATCTCCAACAATCCGGACACGCCGATCCTCACGGCCTGCTCCCACCCGATCCTCGCCGATACGGGCGAGGAGGTGATCGCGGGATCCACCCGCATGAAAGCCGGCACGGCCCAGAAGATCATCCTCAACCTGCTCTCGACCCTGATCATGGTGCGGCTCGACCGGGTCTATCGCGGCCTCATGGTGAACATGCGCGCCACGAACGCCAAGCTGCGCCGCCGCAGCGAGATCATGGTCTCGCAGATCACCGATTGCGACGACGCCACCGCCGTCGAGGCGATCCGGCAGGCGGACGGCGACCTGAAGACGGCGGTCCTCATCGCCCTGGGCGCGGGCGTCGCGGAGGCGCGCACTGCGCTCGAGCGACACGGTGGCAATCTGCGCAAAGCCCTGGCGGACTTCTCCAAGACGCCGTAACAAAGTCATCCGGGCAAGGGTCTGAAGAAGGCGACGATTCATGGGGCTGGGGCTTGGCATCGACGCGGGCGGCACCGCCACGCGCTGGCGGCTGGCGGATGCGAACGGCCGCTGCGTGGCCCAGGGCTCCGTCGCTCCCCTGACCGGCCACCTCTTCTCCGCCGCCGCCGAGGAGCGCGCCCGGCAGATCGTCCTCGACATGGCCCAGGCCGTGATGACGCAGGGCCGGCCGCTCGGCATCATCGCGGGCATCACGGGACTGACCCGCGACACGCCCGCGGAGGCGACCATGCGGGCCCTGTTCGCGGAAACCTTCGAGCTCACCTCCGACCGGGTCTTCGTCGCCGAGGACATGTGGATCGCCTACCTGTCCTATTTCGCGCTCGGCGAAGGCATCCTGGTCTATAGCGGCACCGGCTCCATCGGCTATTACCTGTCCGAGGACAAGGAGGTCATCCGGGTCGGCGGGCGCGGCAACCTGATCGACGACGGCGGCTCCGGCTTCTGGATCGCCCGCGAGGCTCTGAAAGCCGTCCTGCGCGCCGAGGAGGAAAACCCCGGCTCCGGCTGGACGACCGCGCTCGGCGCCGCTCTCTCCAGGGCGCTGGGCGGCACGGACTGGAACATCGTGCGCTCCTTCGTCTATGGCGGCGACCGCGGCAAGATCGGCTCCCTGGCCCGCGCCGTGGGCGAGGCCGCCCAGGCCGGCGACGGCACCGCGCTCGACATCCTGCGGGAAGCGGGCGAGGAACTGGCCCGCCTCGCCAACGCCCTCATCAAGCGCCTCGGCCCGCGGCCCGTGGCCCTGGTGGGCGGCTCCGCCCGGCTCCACCCCGTCCTGGCCGCGGCCTTCCGGAAGAAGCTGGTGGCACCCGTCGAGTTCATCGCGACCGATCTCGACGCGGCGCTCACCGCGGCCCGGCTCGCGGCCACGCTCAACCGGGCGTGACGGTTCCTCGCAACGGCTTTCGACCCCTGCTTTTCCTTCTTGTCATCACCGGCCTTGTGCCGGTGATGACAAGGAAGGGGCGAGCCTCAAGCCTGACCGGCCCCGTCGCTGCCCCGGAAGAGCTTGCCTAATCGGCCCCGCTCGTCCAAGACTTCAGCGGCGAAATCAGATCCAAGACCTATCTCCGATGCATGCTCTCTTCGTGGGCCAGACCTATATCGACGTGACCTTCCTGGCGGACGAGCTTCCGACCGGCGACGAGAAGACCGTGGCGAGGGATTACGCGATCTCGTTCGGCGGCAACGCGGTCACGGCCGCCTTCGCCTGCGCCAAGCTCGGGCTGCCGCCCGATCTCCTGACCTCGATCGCCGACGACTGGCTCGGCCGCATGTTCATAGACATGGCGGCGAAATACGGCATCTCGGTCCACCACCGGAAGGTCCACGAATCATCCCTGTCCTTCATCATGCCGCGGGGCGGCAAGCGCGCCATCGTGCGCTGCCGCGACGACCATTACCTGCATCCGGTGCCGCCGCTCAACCTCCAGGGCTGCAAGGCCCTGCATCTCGACGGCCACCAGGCCGACGCGGCCATGCACTATGCCAAGATCTGCCGCGAATCCGGCATCCTCACCTCCCTCGACGGTGGCGGCCTGCGCTCCAACACCCACGAGCTCCTGGAATTCATCGATGTGGCCATCGTGGCCGAGCGCCTCTGCGAGCAGATGGACCTGAGCCCCTCCGGCATGCTGGAATACCTGAAGGGCCGCGGCTGCCGGATCGGCGGCGTGACCCTGGGCGAGCGCGGCCTCGTCTGGTACGACGAGACCGGCCAGGAGAGCGTCCTTCCGGCGCTCAACGTGCCGGGCGACAAGGTGGTGGACACCAACGGGGCCGGCGACATCTTCCACGGCGCCTACGTGTATTCCGCCATGGCCCGTCCCGACCTGCCCTGGCGCGAGCATTTCATCTTCGCCCGCGCGGCCTCGGCCCATGCGATCCAGCATCTGGGCAACGAGGCGAGCCTACCGTCCCTTCAGGACATCGCGCAGGTGCAGGAGCTTTACGCCGAGCGCAAGCTGGCGGCGTAAGCCGATCTTGCCCATCAGTCTCGCGCATCCGTGAGATCTAGAGCATTTTTCGGTGAAGTGGATCCGGTTCACCGTCAGAAAATGCGGCTCGGCAAAGACAAGAGATGATTCCACGTGAGGGGAAGCAGCTCTAGCCTGCGGGAGACCCCGACGGCCTCCAGGAAGGCCTCGTCGTGGCTGACGATCAGCAGCGCGCCGTCATAGGCTCGCAATCCGGCCTCGACCGCTTCGATCGAATCGACGTCTAGGTGGTTCGTCGGCTCGTCGAGGATCATCAGAGCTGGCGGCTTTGGCCCGCCCAGTACGCAGGCAAGGCCCGCCCGCAGGAGCTGCCCGCCGCTGAGAACCGAGACGGGCTGGAGCGCCGCATCGGCCCGGAACATGAACCGGGCCAGAGCGGCCCGGCAGTCGTTCTCGCTCGCCTCCGGGTTGATGCGGCGGAAGTTGTCGCGGATCGATGCCGAGCGATCGAGCAGGCTCACCTGCTGGTCGAACAGCGCGAAGTCCGCCCCGGTTCTCACGCTTCCGCTCCAGGGCTGCAGCGTGCCGGTGATCAGGGCGAGCAACGTCGTCTTGCCCGAACCGTTCGGGCCCACGACCGCGACGCGTTCCGGCCCGGTGATGCTGAACGTGAGATCGCGCAGGATCGGACGCTCGGGCTCGTAGCCGACGCTTGCGGCCTCCATGGCAAGAACCGTCCGGCCGGCCGGCAGATGCGTCGGCGGCAGCACCACGGAGAACGGCTGCAGGATCTCGATCCGCTCGCGTGCAGAGGCGGCGTCCTCGTGAGCCTGGACGCGGCGGCGCTCGGAGAGGCGCGCGTTGCTGGCGCTCGTTTCCTCGCTGCGATTCTTCAGACCGTTCATGAGGATGCGCGGCATGTCGCCCTTGGCGCGGCTTCTCTTGCCCGCGCCGTCCTTGCGCGCCTTTCTCTCGGCCGTCTCCTGCGCCTTCCGGTCGATCTCGGCCACGCGCCTCTCGGCATCCGCAAGGTCGCGCCGAGCCGCTGCGAGTTCCACCGTCTTTCGCTCCTGGTACCGGCTCCAGTTGCCGCCGTAGCGCGCGGCCCCGAGCGCAGTCAGTTCGACGATCGCGTCCATGGCGTCGAGCAGGGCCCGGTCGTGGCTGACGACGATCGCCCCGCCTTTCCAGCCGGCGAGGAGGTCGATCACCGCCGCGCGCCCGTCACGGTCGAGGTTGTTGGTCGGCTCATCGAGGAGCAGGACGTCGGGCTCCCGAAAGACGAGCGCCGCGAGACGGGCCCGCGTGCCCTGCCCGCCGGACAAAGCCGAGAGGGGCGTGTCCGGATCGGAATCGAGGCCCACCCGCATGAGCGCGGCGGCCATGCGCGTTTCGAGCGTCCAATCCGCATGGGCCAGTTCCTCGGCCGAGGCCATGCCGCTCTCGGCGCGGCGCAGGAGCGCCAGCGCATCGACGACACCGAACAGGGACGCGAGGGTCTCAGCCGGATCGACCTGCACCGCTTGGCGCAGAACCCCGAAGGTGCCGTGGCGCAGGACGCTGCCGGAACGCGGCTGCAGCTCGCCGGCGATCAGCTTGAGAAGCGTGGTCTTGCCCACGCCGTTGCGGCCGACGAGCCCCGTCCGCTCCGGACCGAAGCTCAGATCGACATCGGAGAAGAGAGAGCGTCCGTCAGGCGCGGACCAGGAGAGGCGGGAGAGAGTGATCGAAGCAGGCATGGATATGGATGTCCCCGGTGGCAAGGCAGGTCGGCATTGCTGTCCGGTTGAAATCCATTGCGGCACACATCCTGTCGAAACGAACCCATCTGCGGCGTCCGGCGCCCTTTATAGAGAGGCCTGCGCTCCGCCGCAAGTTTGCGGCGGAGCGGCAGGACCCGTCCACAGCGGCCGTCACGCCGCCTTCTTCTGATAGTCCTTCACGTCCGAGAACTGGATCGCCTTGTAGCGGTCGACCTCGTACTGGAGGTTGAACATGTTCGGCGCCATGAAGACCGGCGCGTCGTCGAGGTCCCGCGCCATCGACGAGAGATGGCTGTCGATGAACTTGTCGAGCTCCTTCGGGTCATCCGCCGTGATCCAGCGGCAGATGGAGAAGCGGGTCGGCTCGTAGTCGATCGGCAGGCCGTATTCGGCCCCCAGACGCTCCTTCAGCACGTCGAGCTGGAGCGCGCCGACCACGCCCACGATGGCGCCCGAGCCGTCCTGCGGCACGAAGAGCTGCACCACGCCTTCTTCCGCCATCTGCTGCAGCGCCTCGCGCAGCTTCTTCGCCTTCATGGCGTCCTGCAGCTTGATGCGGCGCAGGATTTCCGGCGCGAAGCTCGGCACGCCGCGGAAGACGATGTCCTCGCCCTCGGTCAGCGTGTCGCCGATGCGCAGGGTCCCGTGATTCGGGATGCCGACCACGTCGCCCGCCCAGGCCTCGTCCGCGATGGCGCGGTCCTGGGCGAAGAAGAATTGCGGCGAGTTCAGGCTCATGGGCTTGCCCGTGCGCACGAGCTTCGCCTTCATGCCGCGCTGGAGCTTGCCCGAGCAGATGCGCATGAAGGCGATGCGGTCGCGGTGGTTGGGATCCATGTTGGCCTGGATCTTGAACACGAAGCCGGTCATGCGGCCTTCGCCCGCCTCCACGAGGCGCTTGTCGGCCTCCTGGCCGCGGGGCGGCGGCGCGTAAGCCGCCAGCGCGTCGATCAGGTCGCGCACGCCGAAATTGCGCAAGGCGGAGCCGAAGAACACGGGCGTCAGATGGCCCTCGCGGAAGGCCTGCAGGTCGAAGGGCTTGCACGCCTCCTGGGCCAGCATCACCTCTTCCTGCCACGCATCGGCTTCCTCCGGCGGCAGCAGGCTCACGAGCTTCGGATCGTCCGGACCGGACACGGCGGTCGGCTCCTCGTCCGTGTCGATGCGCCGGACCATGTTGCGGTGCAGGTCGAAGGTGCCGGCGAAGCTCCGGCCCTGGCTGATCGGCCAGGTGACCGGCGAGGTGTCGAGCGCGAGCGTCTTCTCGATCTCGTCGAGCAGGTCGAAGGGGTTGCGCGCCTCGCGGTCCATCTTGTTGATGAAGGTCACGATCGGGATGTCGCGCATCCGGCAGACCTCGAAGAGCTTGCGGGTGCGCGCCTCGATGCCCTTGGCCGCGTCGATCACCATGATGGCGGAATCGACGGCCGTCAGGGTCCGGTAGGTGTCCTCCGAGAAGTCCTCGTGGCCCGGCGTGTCGAGCAGGTTGAAGACGCAGCCGCCGTATTCGAAGGTCATGACCGAGGTCACCACCGAGATGCCGCGCTCCTTCTCGATGCCCATCCAGTCGGACCGGGTCGAGACGCGGTTCTTCTTGGCCTTCACCTCGCCGGCGAGCTGGATCGCGCCGCCGAACAGCAGGAGCTTTTCGGTCAGGGTGGTCTTGCCCGCGTCCGGGTGGGAGATGATCGCAAAGGTGCGGCGGCGGCCCACGGGGGCCGGAAGATCGGTCATGGCTCTTACAAAATTCTCAGGGAACGACGGTGGGGGACAGAACGCCGCAGCGCCCTGCCCTTTCGCTGGGCTCTTCTCACCCCATATGGGGGTTTCCCGTCAACAGCGAAAGGAGGTGATCCAGTGTCTCATTGTCATACCCTACGGTCCCCGGTTGCCGTGACCTGGATCTTGGCCTCTGCCGAGATCAGTGCGTAACGCACGAGGCATCGCGCGGAAAAGTGGAATCCGGTTTTCCGCATCGAGCGATGCGCAGGTGCGGCTCTCACGGGCCGTGGAACCGACAATGGAAAGGCCGCCTCTCGGGGCGGCCTTTCTTTTTGCGCCCGGAGGTGGCTTATCGGCGTGCGCGCCGGCATCCCCCTCCTGTCATGCCCGGGCTTGTCCCGGCCATCCCGGTGGAACGAAGCGCCGCGCCTTTCCGATCGTCATCACCGGCACAAGGCCGGTGATGACGAAAGGGTCGTGTCTCGACCGGACGTCTAGAGCATCGGACGTGAAAAGTGGACCCACTTTTGGGATCGGATCCGATGCTCCACTCTTGGCTGGCGCATCGTTCGGGGCGGAAAACCGGATCCACTTTTCCGCACGATGCTCTAAGCCCCGAGAAGCTTGCCCGTGCGCTTCGCCTCCGTGCCGGCCACCTTGGCGAGCCGCATGCCCCGGGTCACGAAGCGCACGGCGATCCGGGCGAACATCACCCCGTCGGTCGGAGACCTGACCAGGGTCATGGCGCCGGTGAGCGGATCGATCACCTCGCCGATCACCTCGCCCTCCTTCACGCTCGTGCCGACCTCGGTCCGGAACACCAGAATGCCGGTGGCCGGAGCCTGGACGGGCTCGGAGGCGGCGAGCGGCGTCGCCCGGCAGAGCGCCTCGGGCACAGCGGGAGCCTCGCCGGCAACGACGCCGCGCAGGGTCAGGTAATCGATCATCGCGGCCGCATCGGCCCGGCCCGTCTCGTGGGTCACGTCCCGCTCGCCCCGGAACTCGAGGGTCGTCGAGTGGCAGGCGAAGGGGACGGGATGATCGGGGAAGCGCTCGGCAAGTTCCGCCCAGGGCCGGCTGCAGGCCTCGTCGAAGGGCTCGTCGCCCGACACGTCGGCAATGAGATAGGCGTGGGCGCCGAGCAGCGCCGAGAGGGGGGCGAACTCCTCCTCCGAGCGGCCATGGGTGTAGAGATGCACCACCGCTTCCGAATCGCAGTGCAGGTCGAGGACGATGTCGGCTTCCTGGGCGAGCCCCAGCAGGGCCTTCTTCATGACCTCGGCGGCGTTCGACGGAAGCCAGGCTTCGAGTTCGGCCCGCAGGGCCTCCCGGATCACGCGGACATTCGCCTCCCCGTCCTGGGTGAGCCTGCCCTCGACCCGCTCGGCCACCTTGGGCACGAGGTGAGGATAGCCGCGGTTGAAGTTGACCCCGTCGGCCAGGTGGAAGCGGCCGATATGGTCGCCCATCACCCGCTGGGCGAGGCCGATGGGATTGGCGGAGGGCACCAGGATGATCTCGCCCCTGATCCGGCCCTCGGCCTCGAGCGCGCCGAGGCGCTCGCGCAGGTGATGGGCGGCGATCATGCCGGGGATCTCGTCTGCATGGAGCGACGCCTGGACATAGACGCGGGGGCGGGCGCCCGCGGAGCCGAAGCGCTGGACCGTCAGCGACAGGTCGGCTCCGGGCGCCAGGGGGGACAGGGCAATCTGTTCTGTTCTCATGACTCGACAATCGGTGGAGGCCACGGGGCGACGCGGCCCCATAGGTCGGGTTGACCCCGTCAGGTAGCCTGCCACCCCTGCGATTGGAAGACGAAACGCTGCGGATTCGACACGATGGCGGCCAGCCCCTCCAGGGCAGGCTCCGGATTGACGATGGCGTAGACGGGCACCTTCCGGGCCCAGCCGTCGTGCGGCGCCTTGCGGTCGAAGGCCTCGCGGAAGTCGCCGGCTTGGAGGATGTCGACCATGCGGGGCGCGATGCCGCCTGCGATGAAGACGCCGCCGGAGGATTCGAAGGTCAGCGCCAGGTCGCCCGCGAAGCGCCCGAGGAAGCGCGCGAAATGCGACAGCGCATCGTTTGCGAGCGCATCCCCCTCGCGGGCCGCCGCCAGGACGTCGTTGGGGATCCTGAAGGGGCAATCGACGCCGCGATGGGCCGCGAGCGCCCTGGCGATGCGGAACAGGCCGGGACCGGACAGCACGACCTCTCCGGAGACCCGTCCGCCGACCCGCTCCAGATGCGGCCAGATGGCGGTCTCCTCGTCGTTCGTCGGGCCGAACTCCATGTGGCCCGCTTCGGTGGCGAGGATCGCCAGGCGGTCCTCCACGGGAACGAGCGCCCCGGCGCCCAGGCCGGTTCCGGGCCCGAGCACGACGCGCGCCCCGGGCTTCGCCGCCGGGAAGCTGCCGATCGGCGCGAGATCGCCCTTGGTCTCGTCGAGCACCGTCACCGAGGCGGCGACGGGCGTGTAGTCGTTGACCAGGGTCACGCGCTCAAGGTCGAGGGCCTGCCCGATGGCCTTCGCGTCGATCACCCAATGGGCGTTGGTAAGGCGGATCGCGGGCGCGTCCACCCGCGTCGCCACCGCGATGATGGCGGAGCGGGGCGCCGGCCCGTCATAGGCTTCGAGCGCGATCCGGATCGCCCCCACGGGGTCCGGCGTCTGTGCCGTCAGGGTCCTGGGCAGCAGCCGAACGGCGGCACCCGGCGCGGGCAGCATGGCGAAGCGGGCGTTGGTTCCGCCGATATCCCCGAGCAGAACAGGAAATGCGAACATCGAAACCTATCGTCCTTTCCGCGTCACGCGCCCGATCCCGATGATCAGAACGCCTCCTCCCAGCTCCGGCTCAGGCGAACCGCGGAGTTGATGAGACCGACCATGGAATAGGTCTGGGGGAAGTTGCCCCACAGCTCTCCGGTCGTGAAGTCCGCATCCTCGGAGAAGAGTCCGAATGAATTGCGCAAACTCAGGATGTGCTCGAACAGTTCCTTCGCCTCGTCCTTGCGCCCGATGACGTTCAGGGCATCCACGTACCAGAAGCCGCAGATCATGAAAGCGGTATGCATGAGGCCGAAATCGTCTTCCACATCATAACGCAGCAGAAGATCGCCGCGCCGCAGCTTCGAGCCCACGGCCTCCACGGTGGCGATGAAGCGCGGATCGTCCGGCTTCACGAAATCGAGTTCGGCGAGCAGCAGGAGCGTCGCGTCGAGATCCTCGCCGTCGAAGGACGACACGAAGGTTCCCTTCTCCGGATTGTAGGCGCGCTCGTTGATCACCCGGTGCATATGGTCGGCGTTCTCGCGCCAGAACGCGGCCCGGTCCTCGCGGCCCATGGCCTCGGCGATCTTGATGAGGCGGTCGCAGGCCGCCCAGCACATCACGCTCGGAAACGTGTGCACGGCCGCCTTGGTGCGCAGCTCCCACGGGCCGGCATCGGGCTGGTCGAAGACCTCGATGGCGCGCTGTCCCAGCTTCTCCAGATGGGAGAACAGGGCCCGGTTGCCGGTGCGGATCAGGCGCTTGTCCAGGAACGCATGGACGGACGCCAGGACGATGCTGCCATAGGCGTCGTTCTGGATCTGCGTATAGGCCGCGTTGCCGACCCGCACGGGCCCCATGCCGCGATAGCCGGCCAGCGCCGTCGCCTCGCGCTCCTCCAGGTCCGGCGAGCGCGTGATGCTGAAGAGCGGCGGCATGTCCTTCTGGTCGGGGATGGCCTCCATGTCGTCGACGATGTTGGTGATGTAGGTGAGGTATTCCTCCATCGTCTTGGTGGTGCCGAGCCGGTTGAGGGCCTGGATGACGAAATAGGCGTCCCGCAGCCAGCAATAGCGGTAATCCCAGTTGCGCTTGGTGTGCGGGGCTTCCGGCACCGAGGTGGTGAGCGCCGCCACGATGGCGCCCGTCTCCTCGTAATTGCACAGCTTGAGCGTGATCGCCGCGCGGATCACCGCCTCCTGCCAGTCGAACGGAATCGAGAGCGAGCGCACCCAGTCGCGCCAGAAATCCACCGTGCTGTCGAGGAACGCGCGGGCGGTGGAATCCGTCTCGGACCGCAGAGGCTCGTCCTCCCCGAAGAAGAACGACAGGGGCCGGTCCACCACGAAGGGGCGCTCGTCCTGCACGTAGGACACGGAGGCGTCGGTGGTGAGCCGCAGGGAATAGGCCGGCCCGACGAAGCGCAGATGGTTGCTGCCGCGGGTCAGGTTCGGCGGGCAGCTGCCCCAGTCGTAATGGGGGCGCAGCCGCACCCGGATGCGCGGGCGGCCCTTCACCGGATAGACCCGGCGGATGAGCATCGGCGGCCGGAAGGTGCGGTCGTAGTGCTTGAAGCGCGGGGCGAAATCCGTGACCTCGAGGATGTTGCCGAAGGAATCGGTCATCCGCGACACGAGAACCGCCGTGTTCTCGAGATAGGTCTGCTCGCAGGACACCATGCCGACCATGTCGATGGCGAAGACGCCCTTCTGCTCCGCATCGGTCTGGCCCTCGGGGCTGTCGAGCAGCGCGGAGAAGACCGGGTCGCCGTCGAAGCGAGGAAAGCAGCTCCAGACGATCTGGGCACGGCGGTCCACCAGGGCCGAGATCGTGCAGTTGCCGATAACGGCAAGATCAAGCGAACTCATGTCAGCAATCATCCCCTTTGAAAGGCAGGGTTCCTTCGAAAGCCCACGTGGACAGGCAATGTCGCAGATCCGCAGGCGTTCCAAGACGAACCTTGGCAATGGTATCTCCCGCGCCGATGCGCACGGACAGGCCGCCATGCGCATTCACGGCCTTGAACCCGTTCTCGTCGGTCAGGTCGTCGCCGACGAAGACCGGACGCCGCCCCCTGTAGGGGGCCTCCTGGAGGAATCGCTCGATCACCTTGCCCTTCCCGGCCGCCGAGGGAAGGATTTCTGCCACAGCTTTCCCGTGTTGAACACGGTAATCCGCGCCCAGCGCCTCGACGGCCGCGTGGGCGGTGGCGAGAGCGAAATCCTTCTCGTGCGGGGCCAGGCGCCAGTGAACCGCGACCGAGCAGCCCTTGTCCTCGATGAGCACGCCCTCCTTGCCCGACACGATCGCGCGCAGGCGCTCGACCGCCGCGCGCAGGGCCGGGTGCTCGTCCGGATCGCACATGGACAGTTTCCCGGCGATCCGGTGCTCGAGCCCGTGAAGGCCGGCCATGTCGAAGGCATGGGGCACGAAGCGTCCGTCGAGGAACGCGACGGGACGGCCGCTGATGATGGCGAGCGCGCCGCCGAGCCGCTCCTGAAGGCGCGTCAGAACCGGGGGAAGAGCCGGGTCCACCCGGACCGCGTCCGGACGCTCGACGATGTCCACCAGCGTTCCGTCGAAATCGAGAAAGAGGGCGTAACGCTCGTTCGTGTCGGGCATCGGGCCTTGTCCTGCAGGAGCCTCACGCATTGGCCGGCGCAAGCCTCCGTCCCTTCGCGATCAGTCGCCGGATCCGCTGCTGCTTGCGCAGGCGGGAGGCGGCCAGCAGCATCTGGCCCGCCCAGCGATAGACGTTGCGCTCCTTGACCTGATCGCGCATCAGCCGCATCCGCTCGCGCTGCTCGGGCTGCGGCATGGTGAGCGCGCGATTGATGGCCTCGCCCATGGCGTGGGCATTGTAGGGATTCACGATCAGCGCCTCGGACAATTCGCGGGACGCGCCGGCGAAAGCCGACAGGATCAGCACGCCCTGCTCATCGTCCCGGGCGGCCACGAATTCCTTGGCCACGAGGTTCATGCCGTCGTGCAGGCTCGACACGATGCACAGATCCGCCGCCCTGAAGAGCTCGAAGACCTGGTCGGGCTCGTGATGGCGGATGAGGAGCTTGATCGGCTCGTCATCGCCGCGGCCGTGCTTCTCATTGATCTCGCGCGCCAAGGCTTCGGCCTCTTCCTGGAGTTGGCGGTAATTTGACAGCTTGCTCCTGGTAGGCGCCGCCACCTGAACGAAAGCAAAATTTCCGTGCCATTCCGGATGTTCGGTCAGGAGCGCGTCGATGGCCTGCATGCGGTCGATGATGCCCTTCGTGTAGTCGAAGCGCTCGATGCCGACGCCGATGCGCATGTCCGGGGACAGTCCCAGACGCTCGCGCACGATCCTGCGGCATTCCTCCACGGACTTCTGCCCCTCCATGGCGGTGGGAGGCCATTCGATGGAGATCGGATAGGGCCGGATCAGCGTCTCCTCGCCGCCAAAGAACACCGAGTCCTTCTCCCGGTCGATGCGGCTCTCCACGTAGGAATCGACCGCATCCAGGAAATTGTTGCAATGCGCCTGGGTGTGGAAGCCGAGGATCGACGAGCCCAGCAGACCGTCGATGATCTCCTCGCGCCAGGGACAGATGCCGAATGTTTCCGCATTCGGCCACGGAATGTGCCAGAAGGTCACGATGGTCGCCCGGGGCAGCCGGTCGCGGATCATGCGCGGCAGGAGGGCGAAATGATAGTCCTGCACGAGGATGATCGGGTCCTCGCGCTTGGCCTCGGCCACGATGGCCTCCGCGAACTTCTCGTTGACGGACCGGTAGAACTGCCAGTCCGACTCCCGGAAGATCGGACGCACGAAGGCGATGTGGCACAGGGGCCAGAGGCCCTCGTTGGCCGCGCCGTAATAGTAGCCGTCCTGCTCCTCCTCCGAGAGCCAGACGCGGCGCAGGGTGTAGGACGGGTGATTGGGGGGAACGGGCACCCGGTCGCTGGCGTCGACGGTGTCCCGGTCGGCCGTTCCGCTACCGTGGGCCACCCAGGTGCCGCCGCAGGCGCGCACCACCGGCTCCAGGGCGGAGACGAGGCCGCTCGCCGGGATCTGCAGGGAGATCTCGCCGCCCTCGGTGCGGTTGTGGATGTAGGGCTCGCGGTTGGACACCACGATGACCTCGGAGCCGGACAATTCGTTGGACAGGGCGGCCCGCAGGGTCTCCGGGCTCCAGTCCGTATGGGCCGCATCGATGGTCCGCCGCGAGGCTTCGAGCTCCTGGAGCACATCGCGGATCTCCTGGCCCAGGGGAATGATGTTCTCCTCCACGGGCGGAGTGGCATTGCCCGTCCGGGCGCTCTCGAGAGCCTGACGGATCGAGGCCAGCCACCGGCGCATGATGATGGCCGCGATCATGGCCGCGAGGGCCGCGGCCCCGAAGGCGACACCGGCCAGAGCGAGGAAGAGGTAGTTTCTCGCCTCGCCGCCGCGCTGGTCGGCATAGCTCAGGTCGTGCAAAACCACGAGGTGGCCCGGCCGGTTCGCGGCATTCAGCGGGAACGAGCTGACCAGGACGTTGTGATCCTGATTCCTGACGACGGAGAAGCTTTCCGCGTCCGATCGGGACGCCTCGGAGCAGGAGAAGGACGGCGGCATGTTGCTGGTGGGGAAGCGCAGCTCCTGCCCGTCGCAATAGCCGATGGCGAGAACCCGCTCGTCCGAGGCGATCCGCTCGAACAGGATGCCGGCCTGCTGCGTGTCGTTCCGGGCGAGCAGCCCGCTGATCTGGTCGCGGACGGAATTGAACACGAGGCGGGATCGCAGCTCGACATCGCGGCGCGACCATTGTTCCACGAAGGATGTCGCAAAGGGCAGCACGGCCAGGATGACGATGGCCGCGACAAGCATTGCGATACCGCCAAAGCGGAAGATGATCCTCAAAGCGCTTGGTTCCTCAAGAGATTCGACACCGACATCGAGGCCCCGGGCCGCGGCGCGAGCCGTCGGCGTTCGACCTCGATGGAAGGCCCCGGGGAGCGCGGCCTTCGCCCCTGTTATGGGCCCCCGGGCGGAACTTTCCAGGCTTGAGCGAGGCGGGATGGGCCTCGAGCCATGCCTGAAACGCAAACCGCGGCCGGTGCTGTCGGCACCGGCCGCGGTCTGTCGGCGTCTCAGGACAGGCGGGATCAGTGCTCGCGGAAGGCGCGGGCGATCTGCTCCTGCATCGGCTTGAAGAAATATTCGAACGGGGTGCGCTGGTTCACCTCGACGAAGACCTCCGCCTGCATGCCGGCGATGAGATGGATGTTCTCGAGCTTCTTGACCTCGTCCTGCGGCAACTCGATCCGGATCGTGTAGAAGGTCGCGCCGGTCTGCTGATCACGGGACACGTCGGCCGAGATCCGCTGGACCGTTCCGTGGAGGTCCGGAATCATGCGCGCGTTGGAGGCATGGACCTTGACGGTCGCCTTCTGTCCCATCTTCACCTGGTCGATCTCGTTGGGCAGCACCTTGGCCTCGAGCTCCAGCTTGTCGTTCACCGGAACGATGTTCATCACCGGCTCGGCCGGCGAGATCACGCCGCCGATCGTGTGAACGTTGAGCTGGTGGACGAAGCCGTCGCTGGGCGCCCGGATGTCGATGCGCTTCAGCTGATCCTCGGCGGCCACGCGCCGTTCGGTGTATTCCGCGATCTTGCCCTGGATCTCGCGCAGCTCCTGCATGGCCTCGGCACGCATCTGCTCGTCGATCTGGATGATCTGGAACTGGGTCTCGGCGATGCGGCTCTCGGCCTGGGCGACGGCCGCGATGAGCTGGCCGCGCTGGCCCTCGATGCTGGCGGCGTCGCGCTCGAGCGCGTTCAGGCGCGTGATCGGAACCAGGTTCCGGTCGTAGAGGTCACGAACGCCCTTCAGCTCGGCCACGATCAGATCCGCCTCGCGGGCCTTCGCGGTCTGCTGCGCCTTCAGTCCCACGATCTCGTCCTGGGACTGGGCGATGCGCTTCCTGAGCTGGTCCTTCTGCGCGTCGCGGGAGGCGCCGCGGGCCAGGAACAGCGTGCGCTCGGAGGACATGATCTTCTGAACCGCCGGGTCGCTGGACCGGTTGGCGAATTCCTCCGGGGTCTTGACCTCGGACGCCCCGTCGCGCTCCGCCTCGAGGCGGGCTTGGCGGCCGAGATATTCGTCGAGCTGCTTGGCCACCACCTGCAGGTTGGCCCGGGTCATGGTCTCGTCGAGGCGGATCAGGAGATCGCCCTGGGAGACCCGGTCGCCCTCCTTGACCTTCAGCTCGCCGACGATGCCGCCGGTCGAGTGCTGGACCTTCTTGACGCTGGTATCGACCACGAACTGACCGCCGGCCACCACGGCGCCGGACAGGGTCGAGGTCGCGGCCCAGAGGCCGATCGTCCCGCCGAAGAGGGCGATCATCGCCACGCCGCCAATGGTGGACTGGCGCAGGATCCGCTGGTGGACGGAGGGTTTCTTGGGAGCTTGAACGACCAACATTTAACCAACCTCTCGCAGGTTCGCCGCCTGGGCGGCCGGAGCCTGCTGCGGCCGCACCGGAGCCGGTGCCGGCGTCGCATTGCGTTTCATGACGGATTGCAGGACCTCGTCGCGCGGGCCCGCGGCCTTGATGCGGCCCTCTTCCATGATGGCGACCTGATCGACCTGGCCGAGAGCGGCCGGACGGTGCGTGATGACCACGACGACGCCGCCGCGCTTGCGCACCGACAGGATGGCCTGGTTCAGGGCTTCGTCGCCGGCGCCGTCGAGGCTGGCATTCGGCTCGTCGAGCACGACCAGGAACGGGTTGCCGTAGAGGGCGCGGGCGAGGGCCACGCGCTGGCGCTGGCCGCCCGACAGGGAGGCTCCGCCCTCGCCGATCCGGGTGTCGTAGCCGTCGGGCAGGTTGAGGACGAGCTCATGGGCGCCGGCCGTCTGGGCGGCGGCGATCACGTCCTGCGGCTTCGCATCGGGCTGGAAGCGGGAGATGTTCTCGGCGATGGTGCCTTCGAACAGCTCCACGTCCTGCGGCAGGTAGCCGATGTGCCGGCCGAGCGCATCCGGCTCCCACTGGTCGAGAGCCGCGCCGTCGAGGCGGATCTCGCCGCGCAGGGTCGGCCAGACGCCCACGAGGGCACGGGCGAGGGTCGACTTGCCCGAGGCGCTGGGGCCGATGAGGCCGAGGCCCTGACCGGCCTGGAGCTGGAGCGAGGCGGCCTGGACGATCGGCAGCGAAGCGCCGGGAGCCCCCACGTAGACCTCCTCCACCGACAGGGCGGCCTTCGGGGCCGGCAGCGGCATGCGCTGGCCCTGGGCGGGCACGAGGGTCATGATGTGCTGCAGGCGGCGATAGGCCTGGCGGGAGGCGGTGAAGCCCTTCCAGTGGGCGACCGCGATCTCGATCGGAGCCAGGGCGCGGGACATCAGGATCGAGCCGGCGATCATCAGGCCACCCGACATCTGGCCCTGGATCACGTAATAGGCGCCGAGGCCGAGGATGGCCGACTGTAGCACCATGCGGAACACCTTGGCGAAGGCGCTGATCCCGGCCGAGGATTCGCTGGCGAGCAGGCCGTCATTGACGTGGCGGACATGCACCTCGTCGTAGCGCTTGGCCAGGAAGCCCAGCATGCCGTTGGCCCTGATGGCCTCCGCGTTTCGGCGGCTGGTCTCGGCCATGGCATGGCGCTCGGCGCCGCTCTTGGTCACCTCGTAGGAGGGGGCCTTGCTCTTGGCGTCCGTGTACAGGGTCAGGAGGATGATGACGACGCCGCCGACCACCGACATGACGCCGATGCCGGGATGGATCATGAAGCAGCCGATGAGGAAGATCGGCATGAAGGGCATGTCGAACAGGGCCGTCGGGCCCAGGCTCGACAGGAAGCCGCGGATCGTGTCGAGATCGCGGATCGGCTGCATGCTCTCGGCCTGCTTGGCTCCCTTGAGCGGCATCGTGGCCACGAGATCGAAGACGCGGTGCGAGAGGATCTCGTCGAAACGGGCGCCGATGCGGGCGAGCATCCGGCCGCGCAGCATGTCGAGGCCACCGGAGAGCGCATAGGCGGCAAGCGTGATCAGCGAGAGACCGATCAGCGTGGGAATGCTCCGGCTCGACAGCACCCGGTCATAGACCTGGAGCATGTAGATGGAGCCCGTGAGAGCCAGAAGGTTGACCACTGCCGAGAAGGCGGCAACCCCGGTGAAGGAGGGAAGGCACGATTTCAGAGCGTCTTGGACCTCTGTGCTTTCTTCCCGATTTCTCGATGCCTGCTTCATGTTGTCTTTCCGATAGGCGGACCAGTGACCCGGCGCCGTCAAGATTGTAGAACCGTAGCGTAAGGATATACCTTATCACAACGTTTGCCACCTGACGATGGCTGCGATGTCGGGCTGTGGCCCCACAAGAGTATCTCGTTATAGTTAGGCCTGGAAGGCCAGGTTTCTCAGCACTCTTATGGGTATCGAGATGCCCCTAAGGTGGTCGCGTTCCGTAACGACACCTTTTGTAACCCTATTCTATGTAACATTGTCAACAAAAACTTAGAGACCGCCCTGCAAATTTTATGCCCCTCTTCGTTCGGAGAGGTCATGCAATGCAATGACTTAACGCCAGGGATAACGCTTTGGTAAACTTTTAGGGTTAATGGTCTCTGACCTGGAAATGAGGTCGGAATATGGACATCAACATACGTTCTCAGGACTGCAGCGAAGCCGCGAAACGGACCGGCGCATCGTCCGCCGGACCCGTCCAGATCGACCCCACGGCCAGCGCGGCCCTGGAAGAGGCCATCAGAAGCGCGAAGCTTCGCCCGAAATTCTCCTCCCCCGAGGGACCGGCCCGGGAGAAGGTCCCGGCCGGCGCGACATCCTCCGCGGCCCGTTTCCTCGCCCAGGCCGCCGTGGCCCTCGTGCTCGTCGGAGCCGGGTGGTCGGCCTCCTACGTGGGAACCCTGGCCAACCGGGACGCCGTCGGCAGGCTCGAGGCCGAGACGGCCCGCAGCCGGGAGATTCTTGCCCGCCTGAGCACGGATCTCGACGCCCTGCGGGAAACCGTGGTCGCGTTCAAGGATGTCGAGCACACCGCCTCCACCTCCTCGGCTTCCGAACAGTCGAAGCTCTCCGACAGGATCGAGCGCCTCGCCACCAGCCTGCAGGAGCCCGGCAGGAAGCTTGCGGGTCTCGAGGATCGGCTCGACCGGATGGAGAGCCAGATCCTCACCACCCTAGCCGGCCTGAACCCGAAGCCGGCGGCGCCCGCCGCGCCTCCGGTCACGGAAGCGGCCCTCAAGGAGGAAACCCCTGCCCCGAAGCCGGAGGCGGTCGCGCTGAAGCCGGAGCCCCCGGCTCCCAAGCTGGCGAGGAGCGAGCCGGTCGACGGATGGGTCCTGCGCGAGGTCTATGACGGCGCGGCCCTGGTCGAGAACCGCAACCGACGCCTCTACGAGGTCATGCCGGGCGGCGTCCTCCCGGGCGTCGGCCGCATCGAAGGCATCGAGCGTCGCGGCGCCCGCTGGGTCGTGGTCACCGACAAGGGGTTCATCGGCACCTATCGCTAGAGCTGTTTCCACTAGCGTGGAATTACCTCTCTTCTTTGCCATGCCGCATTTTTGACGGCGAACCGGATCCACTTCGCCGAAAAATGCGCTAATGAGGGATGATCAGCCTCAGCCCGTAGACGAGCCCCGCGAACACCGCGAGGCTCGCCCCGTACAGGGCCACGAACCAGAGCAGGCGCTTCGAACGCGGCTCCGGCGGACGGTGCGTCTCGGCCCCCATCAGTGATAACCGTAGCCGCCGCCGGAGATCTCGTCCGCCACCTTGCCGCGGAAGACGTAATAGGCATAGGCCGTGTAGGCGAAGGTGATCGGCAGCACGATCGCGAAGCCCACCAGGGCGAAGAGCTGGGAGTTCACCGTGTTGGCCGTGTCCCAGATCGTGAGGTTCGGCGGCACGATGTAGGGGAAGAGGCTGACCCCGAGACCGAGATAGCCAAGCAGGAACAGGCCGACCGCCAGGAAGAACGGGCGCACATGACGCCCCTCCTCCAGATCGCGCAGGAGCCTGTAGGCCACGTACGCGGTCACCAGGGGAATCGGCGCGAGGAACGCGATGTTGGGCCAGGAGAACCAGCGCGTCTCGATCTGCCGCCCCAGGAACGGCACCCACACGGACACGGCCGCCATGGCGAGCACGGTGGCGACGAGAAAGCGCACGGCCATGCGCCGCGCCCAGATCTCCAGTTCGCCCGTGGTCTTCATCACGCACCAGGTCGCGCCGAGAAGCCCGTAGCCGAAGATCAGGCTGAGGCCGGTGAGCACGCTGAAGGGCGTGAGGAAATCGAAGGTGCCGCCGGTGAACTGGCGCCCGTCGGTGGCGAATCCCTGGACGAAGGCGCCCAGCACCATGCCCTGGAAGAAGGTCGCCAGCAGCGAGCCGAAGAAGAAGGCGTTGTCCCAGAGGAATTTCGACCGGTCCGCCTTGAAGCGGAACTCGAAGGCGACGCCGCGGAAGATCAGCGCGATCAGCATGAGGATGATCGGCACGTAGAGGGCCGGCATGAGCACCGCATAGGCGATGTGGAACACGGCGAAGAGACCGCCGCCGCCGAGGATGAGCCAGGTCTCGTTGCCGTCCCAGATCGGTGCGACCGAAAACATCATGCGGTCGCGCCAGTTCCCGCTGCGGGCCGCCTTGAACAGAATGCCGACGCCGAGATCGAACCCGTCGACGATCACGTACATGGCCACGGCCACCGCGATCAGACCCGACCAGATCAGCGGCAGCCAGAAGGCCAGTCCTTCGTGTTCCATCCCGAAGCCGAACATGCCTCGCCCTCCTATTCCGCCGGCTGTGCACGATGTCGAGAGCGCCCTTCGAGCCCTTCGTCGGGCAACGAGAACGGACGCTTCGGCTTCTTGTCGAGATCGTCTCCCCGGATGTCCTCGATCGGATCGGGCCCGCGCCGCAGGAGCTTGGCGAGATAATAGGAGCCGAAGCCGAACACGAAGGCATAGACGACGATGAAGGTCAGGAGCGATGCGGTGACCGCGCCGGGCGCGATGGGAGACACCGCGTCCACCGTGCGCAGATGTCCGTAGACCACCCAGGGCTGGCGGCCGATCTCCGCCGTGAACCAGCCGAAGAGCACGGCGCCGAAGCCCGAGGGCGTCATGATCATGGCGGCGGTCAGGAACGGCCTGTTGCTGAACAGCGTACCCTTCCAGCGCAGATACAGGCTCCACAGGCCGAGTCCGAGCATCGCGAAGCCGATGCCGACCATGATGCGGAAGGAGAAGAAGACCGGCCAGACGGGCGGGCGCTCGTCCCGGGGAACCTCCTTCAGGCCCGGCACGACGCCGTGGAAGGCATGCGTGAGAACCCAGCTGCCGATTTTCGGAATGCCGATCTCGTAATGGTTCGTTTCCGCCACCTCGTCCGGAATGGCGAAGAGGCGCAGCGGCATGTTCGCCATGCGGTCCCAGTTGCCCTCGATGGCGGCCAGTTTCGTCGGCTGGTACTTGAGCACGCCGAGGCCGTGGAGATCGCCGATGACGATCTGGATCGGCACGAAGATGGTCGCGAACCACAGCGCCATGGACAGGGAGCGACGCGATCCCGCGAGCTTCGCCGCCGGAGCGTCGTGCGGATGCCGGAGCAGCATCCAGGCGGACATGCCGGCGACCGCGAACGCGGTCGTCAGGTAGCAGCCCATGACCATATGCGCATAGCGCAGGGGGAAGGACGGATTGAACACGACCTTGAACCAGTCGACCGGCACCGCCTTGCCGTTCTCGATGGCGAACCCGTCCGGCGTCTGCATCCAGGAATTGGCTGACAGAATCCAGAAGGCGGAGATCAGGGTCCCCAGGGCCACCATGCAGGTGGCGAAGAAATGGAGCCGGTCGCCGACCCTCTCCCAGCCGAAGAGCATGATGCCCAGGAAGGCAGCCTCCAGGAAGAAGGCCGTGATGACCTCGTAGGCGATGACCGGACCGAGCACGTTGCCGGTGAACTCGGAGAAGCGTGACCAGTTCGTGCCGAACTGGTAGCTCATCACGATGCCGGACACGACGCCGAGGCCGAAGGAGACCGCGAACACCTTCACCCAGAACCGGAAGAGCGTGCGGTAGAGCGGATTTCCGGTGCGCAGCCAGTTGAATTCGAGCGCCGCGAGCCAGCTGGCGAGACCGATGGTGAAAGCCGGAAAGATGATGTGGAAGGCGATCGTGAACGCGAACTGGATGCGCGAAAGCATCAGGGCGTCGAATTCCATGTCCTCTTCCCCTCGTCGGCCTACCTGCCTGCTTTTAGGGCGGCGGCAGGCAGGGACCAGGGGACGCGGCTCAATGAGCCCGCAAGGGTGGACGACGGTCCGCCCGGATCGGGCGCCATCCGGTGCTCAGGCGCTGCAGGGCTTCGAGCTCGATCGGGTCGTGGCTGCAGAAGATCTTGACGTCGCTGCGCCCGTCATTGGCGAGATCCCGCAGCCGCTCCTGGTTGTGAAGGCGCAGCCCCCGGTCCTCCTCCATCAGCCGCTGATAAGCCGCGAGACCGGGCGTGCAGGACGGGTCCGCGTCCATCTCGTGCCGGTAGAAATAGGCGTCGCCCGCATTGAGCAGCCACCCGTCCGGCGTGTCGATGGCGATCCCGGCATGGCCCATCGTGTGGCCCGGCAGGGGGATCATCAGGATCTCGGGCGGCAGCCCGTCGAGGTCGCGCACGGAGCCGAATCCGAACCAGCGCTCCCCGGTGGGATCGTAGAACCGCCAGTCGCGCACCTCGTCCCATTGCCCGGGACTGTAGCGGCGGCGGTGAATGAAGCCGTGCCTCACCTCGGCTTCCTCGACCTCCGCGCGCAGGACATGGACGACGGCTTCCGGGAAATCCTCGAGGCCGCCGGCATGATCGAAATCGAGATGGGTCAGCACGATGTGGCGCACGTCGCGGGGCGAGAAGCCGAGGCTCTTCACCTGTTCCAGCGCCGTGTAGCGGTGCTCGAGCCGGATGCGGTTCGTGTGGATGAAGAGCGGGCTGATCCGCCCATAGGGATCCTCCACGTCCCGGGAGCCGAATCCCGTATCCACGAGGACGAGCCCGCTGGTGTCCGTCTCGACCAGGAGGCAATGGCAGATGAGTTGTCCCGTCAGGCCCCGGCTGACGCCATCCCACAGCCGCCCGCCGACGGGACACATGCAACCGCAATTGAGATGATGGATGCGCATGGGGAGGCCTCGCTGGAATGAAGGTGGCGAAGCCCTAACGGGTCAGGCGGGAGAATGTTCGACCGTCGGAGGGGCCGTCTGTCCCTTCACCCATCCCTTCACCTGCGGCAGGCGAAGGGCGGGAACGTGCTCGCCGTTCCGGCATTCATGGCGGCGACGACCATCATGTTGGCGAGATCGAGTTCCTCCGCCGTGCGTGGGCAGACGTCGCCCTTCGTCGTGCAGCCCGAGGCTAGGAAAGCCTCATGGCGCTCGAGAAACTCCCGGCCCAGACCCTTCGTGCCCCTATGGGCGAGCGCATCGGACCAGGCTTTCCGGTAGCGGTCGCATTTGACCTCGGGCCAGCTCCGGGGCTCGCGCCCCTGCGCGAGAGCGGGCGCCGTTTCGCCCGCAAGGAAGCAGGCCAGGAAAGCCGCGAGGGCCGCCCCTATCGTCCACGGTGCCATCACAGTCCCGTCCGTTCGTTGCCGATGCGATGGACCATGGGACGGGAGAGGCGTCAAGGCTTGGGCCGCGCCTGAGCGTCATCCTTCCTCCCTGTCGTCACCGGCCTTGTGCCGGTGATCCCGATCGGATGGGCTCGGCGCCTCACGTCATCGGGATGGCCGGGACGAGCCCGGCCATGACGTGAGAGGCTCGACCGGTCCGGCATCTGATCCCGGACCGCTGCTCGACTTCATCCGGGCAGACCATGAACCAGGCATCGTCTCAAACCCGCATCTCGGGCTCCGTCTTGTCGGATTTCCTGGACGACGGGCGGCGGCGCTTCCTCGCGGGCTGCTTCTCGACCTCCCGGGAGATGCGCTGCTCCAGCAGCGCCAGCACGGCCGCCTCCTCGGGCTTGAGGCTGGCGAGATCCTCGCGCAGCTCGGTCTCGATCTCTTCCTTGACGTCCAGGAGCAGGCCGCCGTCGAGATAGGAGGCGAAGACCTCCGGATGCACGTAGCATTTGCGGCAGATGCTCGGCGTGTTGCCGAGGCGGGCGGACACCTTCTCGATGGCCGCCCGGATGTTCTTCTTTGCCTTGGCGTCGCTGTCGAACGCCTCGAATTCGGCCAGAGCCAGGGCCGCCAGAACGGTGCCGGCCCAGGTCCGGAAGTCCTTGGCCGTGATCTCGCTTCCCGTGATTTCCTTCAAGTAGGCGTTCACGTCGGCCGAGGTGACCGATTGCTGCTCGCCGTTCTCGTCGAGGTATTGAAACAGGTCCTGACCGGGCAGATCCTGGCAGGCCTTCACGATCTTGGCGATGCGCCGGTCCTTGACCTGCAGGCGCCAGGTCTTGCCGCTCTTGCCCTTGAACTGGAACCGCAGCTCGCCGCCGTCGACCTTCACGTGCGGGTCGCGCAGGGTGGTCAGGCCATAGCTCTTGTTCTGCTTGACGTAATCGGAGTTGCCCACCCGGATGAGCGTGTTCTCGAGCAGATGCACCACCGTGGCCAGCACCTTCTCGCGCGGAAGCCCGCGCAGGCTCATATGTGCGTCGATGGTCTTTCGGATGGCCGGCAGCCCGCGGGCGAACTCCAGCATGTGCTCGTATTTCGTGCTCTCGCGAACCTCCCGGAAGGCCGGATGGTAACGGTACTGCTTGCGGCCCTTGGCGTCGCGGCCCGTGGCCTGGATGTGGCCGTTCGCCTTCGTGCAGATCCACACGTCCGTGTAGGCGGGCGGGATCGCCAGCGACTTGATGCGCTCCAGGATCGACCTGTCGTCGATCGTCCTGCCGTCGGGGCCGGTATAGGTGAAGCCCTTGCCGGATTTCCTGCGCCGGATGCCGGGCTCCTCGTCGGAGACGTACCGCAACCCCGCCGATTCGGCGGCGTCACGCGGGTCGATGACATTCTCGGCGGTGGCGTTCGGTTCCGGCATGGAAGGCCTTTTGGAAAAAGCAGAACGTCAACCGGTCCGTGCCATCGCGGGTTCCCTGGGCGTCCTCGCCCCTGACGATTTGCCCCGGTCGTTCCGGATCTTGAAGACCAGAATGGTGGCGCTCAGGACCAGGCTCAGCAGGTTGAAGACCATCACGGGCCAGCTGCCGATCAGGAACCCGTAGGCCGACCACAGGACGAAGGCCGTCACCGTGACCACGTACATGTGCTTCGAGATGGCCCGCGTGTCGCGCTCCCGCCATGCCTTGACCACCTGGGGAATGAAGCTCGAGGTCGAGAGGAGGCCTGCGATCGTGGCCAGGACGGTCGGCAGCCATTCCGGCATGTCGGTTGTCTCCCATGTTTCGAGATGACGGCAACGGGTCCCGATCGGGGGAGTTCCCTTTTGCCCTTCGCGGGGGTTAGAAGGGCCCAGCCTCTTCATCCGGATCATCCCTTGTCTTCCTTGTCCCTGCCTGACGTCCAAGGCCGCAAGATCGTCTTCGTGATCACCGAGGACTGGTTCTTCGCCTCCCATTTCCTGCCCATGGCCAAGGCGGCCCGCGAGCTCGGGCTCGAGGTCACGGTCGTGACCCGCGTGCGCACGCACCGGGAGGCGATCGAGGCCACGGGGGCGAAAGTGGTCCCGCTCGAAGCCGAGCGGCGTAGCCTGAATCCCATGGCGGCCGGCTATGCGGCCGGTCAGCTTGCCGCGATCCTGAAGGCCGAGAAGGCCGATCTCGTCCATTGCATCGCCCTCAAGGGAATCCTGGTCGGAGGCTTCGCGGCCGCCCTGGCGGGGATCGGCCGCCGGGTCTATGCGCTGACCGGCTCGGGCTTCCTGGGAGCCCGGACGGACAGGATCGCACGCCTCTCGCAGCGCGCCGTGCGCCTGCTCGTGCGCGGGCTCGAAACCCGCCAGACCCGCTATGTCTTCGAGAACACGGACGATCCCAAGCTCCTCGGGCTCGATCCCGCGAGCGAGCGCGTCACCATTCTCGGCGGAGCCGGCATCGACCCGGACCATTTTCGGCCCACCCCCCTGCCCGTGCAGCCGCCGCTCAGGATTGCGGTGGTGGCCCGCATGCTCTGGTCCAAGGGCATCGACCTGGCCGTGGAAGCGGTCCGTCGGGCACGGGCGGAGGGCGCGGCCGTCGAGCTCTCCCTTTACGGCGCCCCGGATCCCTCGAACCCGAAGGCGATTCCGGAGGAGACCCTGAAGGCCTGGAGCGCCGAGCCCGGCATCTCCTGGCATGGGCCCACGCGGGACGTGGCCGCCGTCTGGCGCGCGCATCACGTGGCCTGCCTGCCCTCGCGCGGCGGCGAGGGGCTTCCGCGGACGCTGCTGGAGGCCGCCGCCTGCGGCCGCGCCATCGTGACGACCGATGTTCCCGGCTGCCGGACCCTGGTGCGGGACGGGATCGAAGGGCGCCTCGTTCCGGCCGACGACACGGACGGCCTGGCGGAGGCGCTCACGGCCTTGTCCGGCCAGCCGGACATCGTCGCCCGCATGGGCGAGGCGGCGCGCACGCGCGTTCTCGACGGTTTCACGGAACGGGATGTCATCGAGAGCGTCAAACGGCTTTACCGCTCGATGCTGGCCTCATGATCTCCGACCCCATCGCCTTCATCCGCTCCGAGACCCGGCTCCGCCCCGTGCCTCACGCGCCGGAAATCTCCCTGCACGTGGCCGACGAAGCGACGGAGCTCTGGCAGAAGACCGAGGAGGAACTGGGCGAGATCGGCCTGCCGCCGCCCTTCTGGGCCTTCGCCTGGGCGGGCGGACAGGCGCTTGCCCGCTACGTCCTCGATCATCCGGAAACCGTCCGCGGGCGGCGCGTCCTGGATTTCGCCTCGGGCTCGGGCCTCGTCGCCATCGCGGCCATGAAGGCCGGCGCCTCCGCGGTGACCGCCTGCGACATCGATGCCTTCGCGGTCGCGGCGATCGGCATGAACGCCGCGGCCAACGGCGTTTCGTCGATCACCCCGCTCCGGGAGGACGTCGTGGGGCAGGATCGCGGCTGGGACGCGGTGCTCGCCGGCGACATCTGCTACGAGCGCGATCTCGCCGAGCGGGTGACCGACTGGCTGCTTTCCTTGAGCCGGAGGGGCGCCACCGTCCTGATCGGCGATCCCGGACGCAGCTACCTTCCCAAGGATCGCCTGGAGAACCTCGCCGTCTACGAAGTGCCTGTCACCCGGACTCTCGAGGATTCCGACGTGAAGAGCTCGAGCGTCTGGCGCTTCCGGCAGCCCTAGAGCATCGGACGGAAAAGTGGCCCCGGTATTCCGTTCTGACCGATGCTCTCATTCAAGAAGAAAGCATCGGATCGATCCCAAAAGTGCAAGTCCACTTTTGGGTCCGATGCTTTAGCTCGACTCTATGCAAATCTGCAACGTTGGATTGCAGACGCGGGGGCGTTTCCCCACTTTATTTATGTAGTGTTATAACCTATATGAATTGGGTGGATTCGTGCCTCGCACGGGGCGCAGAGCAGGCGGGGGCGCCAGATTTTAGTCATTTAGCCAGGGATGATCCAATGGCCCATGCATTATCGCTTCACCACAGACTTTCCCACGCGGACGCTCCGACCGACTCGGACAGAACGGAACGCGCCATCGCCCAGTCGGAAGCCGTCTGCCGATCGAAGGGCGCGCGGCTCACCCCGATCCGCCGCCGGGTGCTCGAAGCTCTCCATGGGGTCGACGGGCCGCTCGGCGCCTACGACCTGGTGGATCTGCTCGGCTCGCAGGGGCGGCGCATGGCTCCCATCACCATCTACCGCGCCTTGGACTTCCTCATCGAGCAGGAGCTGGTGCATCGGCTGGCGAGCCGCAACGCCTACATCGCCAGTTCGGGGACCGTCGCCGGCGCACGCACGACGGCGTTCCTGATCTGCGACGGATGCGGGGACGTGAACGAAATCGCGTCCCCGGACGTGGCCGAGACCGTGCTCAAGGTCCTCCGGGATCAGGGCTACCAGCCGCGCACGAAGGTTCTGGAGATCACCGGGCGTTGCGCCCGGTGCCAGGACGTTCACTGAGGCGACGTTCTCCGCACCATTAAGCCGCGCTTGACGAAGCAGATGTTTGGCATCAGCTAAACGGCGGCAGCCTGGAGCTGCCGTCGTGGAATGCAGCATGTCCCTCATCTCGCCCTCTGAGCCCGTCTCCGAAAGCCTCGCCGGCTCCGCCCCGCGCCACCGTACGGTGGGCGTGCGCGTCGGATCCGTCATGGTCGGCGGCGGCGCGCCGATCGTGGTCCAGTCGATGACCAACACGGATACGGCGGACGTGGACGCGACCGTCGCCCAGGTGGCGGCGCTCGCCCGCGCGGGGTCGGAGATCGTGCGCATCACCGTCGATCGCGACGAGGCGGCCGCGGCCGTGCCGAAGATCCGCGAGCGGCTCGACCGGCTCGGCGTCGACGTGCCGCTGGTCGGCGACTTCCATTATATCGGCCATCAGCTCCTCGCCGACCATCCGGCCTGCGCCGAGGCGCTCGCCAAGTATCGCATCAATCCGGGCAACGTGGGCTTCCGGGAGAAGAAGGACCGGCAGTTCGGCGCCATCGTCGAGCAGGCGATCCGGCATGGCAAGGCGGTCCGGATCGGGGCCAACTGGGGGTCTCTCGACCAGGAGCTGCTGACGCATCTGATGAACGAGAACGCGGCCTCGGCGAGCCCGCGCGACATGCGCTGGGTCACCCGCGAGGCCATGATCCAGTCGGCCCTGCTCTCCGCCGCCCGTGCGGAGGAGATCGGCCTCGGGCGCGACCGGATCATCCTGTCGGCCAAGGTCTCGGCGGTGCAGGACCTGATCGCCGTCTATCAGGATCTGGCCCGCCGCTCCGATTACGCGATCCATCTCGGGCTCACCGAGGCCGGCATGGGCACGAAGGGCATCGTGGCGTCCTCGGCCGCCATGGGGATCCTGCTCCAGCAGGGGATCGGCGACACGATCCGCTATTCCCTGACCCCGGAGCCCGGCGGCGACCGGACCCTGGAGGTCAAGACCGCCCAGGAACTGCTCCAGACCATGGGGTTCCGAACCTTCGTGCCGCTCGTCGCCGCCTGCCCGGGCTGCGGGCGGACCACCTCGTCGGTATTCCAGGAACTGGCCCGGGACATCCAGACCTGGATCTCCACCTCGATGCCCGAGTGGCGCCGGATCTACCCGGGCGTCGAGAACCTCAACGTGGCCGTGATGGGCTGCATCGTGAACGGGCCGGGCGAGTCGAAGCACGCGAATATCGGCATCTCCCTGCCCGGCACCGGCGAGCAGCCCGCGGCACCTGTCTTCATCGACGGGAAGAAGGCCATGACCCTGCGCGGCCCGACGCTCGCCCAGGATTTCCAGAAGATCGTGATCGACTACATCGAGAAGAGCTATGGCCAGCCGGGGCGCGACGCCGCCGAGTGAGGCGGCAAGCGTGGCCATGGAACCTCCTGCGAAATTCCGTTTTTAAGCTAAGGCGCGATATGCTAGAGAGCCGCCGCGCCGGCAATGACGGCCGCTGCGCTCGTTGGAGAAGGGGGCCGCCCTTCGTCGTCTACAGGGTACTTCAACAAGGGCCGTCCGCGGGCACGTCCGCAAAGAAAAGCACACATGGCAGAACAGCACGCCGTTGCCCCGGGACATGCAGATTCCGCAGCCCCTGAGGCCACCTTACCGGACAGCCATTTCAAGGCGAGCTTCTGGACCCTGACCCTCGGCGCCATCGGGGTCGTCTATGGCGATATCGGCACCAGCCCGCTTTACGCCATGCGGGAGACGGTGTTGGCCGCCACCGGCGGTCACCATGGAACGCCCGTTCCCCTGACCCGCGAGCTCGTGATCAGCATCCTGTCGCTCCTGCTCTGGGCCCTCATCCTCACCGTGTCGGTGAAATACGTGGTCCTGCTGCTCCGGGCCGACAACAAGGGCGAAGGCGGCTCGCTCACCCTGGTCGCCCTGGCGCAGCGCGCGCTCGGGCGACGGAGCCTTCCGATCCTCATGATGGGCATGGCGGGCGCGGCCCTCTTCTACGGGGACGCGGCGATCACGCCGGCCATGTCCGTGCTGTCGGCCCTGGAAGGACTCAAGCTCGTGGGTCCGTCCTTCGAGGCCTATATCCTGCCGGGCGCCGTGGCGATCCTTGTCGCCCTCTTCGCCGTGCAGAGCCGCGGCACCGGCAAGGTGGCGGCCTTCTTCGGCCCTCTCACGCTCCTGTGGTTCATCAGCATGGGGGCCCTCGGCCTCCTCCACATCGCCGACGATTGGGAGGTCCTGCTCGCGTTCAACCCGTATCACGGCGTCTCCTTCCTGGTCACGCACCCGGGCACCGCCTTCGCGATCCTCGGCAGCGTCTGCCTGGCCGTGACCGGCGCCGAGGCGCTCTACGCGGATCTCGGCCATTTCGGCCGCAGGCCCATCCGCACGGCCTGGAGCACGGTGGTCTTTCCGGCTCTCGCCCTGAACTATCTCGGCCAGGGTGCGCTCGTGCTGTCGAACCCTGATGCCATCGCCAATCCCTTCTTCCTTCTGGCCCCGCCCTGGCTGCTCCTGCCCCTCGTGATCCTCGCCACCCTGGCAACCATCGTGGCGAGCCAGGCCGTGATCACGGGCGCCTATTCCCTGACCCGGCAGGCCGTCCAGCTCGGCATCCTGCCGCGGCTGGAGGTCCGCTTCACCTCGGAGACCCATCAGGGCCAGATCTATCTGCCGCGGGTGAACTGGCTCCTGCTCGCCGCCGTGGTCAGCCTGGTGCTGCTCTTCGGCTCCTCCAGCAATCTCGCCAGCGCCTACGGCATTGCGGTCTTCGGCACCATGGTGGTCACCACCCTGCTCGCCTGCGTGGTCATGAGCCGGAGCTGGGGCTGGGGGCCGGTGAAGACCGGGCTCATCATGATCCCGCTTCTCCTGATCGACCTCACCTTCCTGTCCTCGAACCTGGTGAAGCTCCTCGACGGCGGCTATGTCCCGCTCGTCATCGCGGGCGTTTTCTTCGTGCTCATGTGGACCTGGGTGAAGGGAACCCGGATCCTGTTCGAGAAGACCCGCAAGATCGACGTGCCCTTCCTCGAGCTCGTGCAGATGCTGGAGAAGAGCCCGCCGCACCGGGTGAAGGGCACCGCCGTCTTCCTGACCAGCGACCCGGATACCGCCCCGGCGGCCCTGCTGCACAACCTCAAGCACAACAAGGTGCTGCACGAGAAGAACGTGATCCTGACCGTCAACAGCGCGGACGTTCCGCGCGTGGAGGACGAGGACCGCGTGGCCATTGAGCATGTGGGCGATTCATTCTGGCGCATCCGCCTGAGCTACGGCTACATGGAAACGCCCAACATTCCCCGGGGCCTCGCGATCCTGCGCAAGCAAGGCTTCAAGTTCGACATCATGGCGACCTCGTTCTTCCTGTCCCGCCGCTCGATCCGCCCCGCGAGCCAGTCCGGCATGCCGCTCTGGCAGGACAAGCTGTTCATCGGCCTGGCGAAATCGGCGAGCGACGCCACCGACTTCTTCCAGATCCCCACGGGACGCGTCGTCGAGGTGGGCACCCAGGTCACGGTGTAAGCCTGTTGCGCGCGAGAGAACGTGATGTCAGTTTCGATGCTCCATGACTGACATCAGCCTCATCCCCCCGAGCCTGGATTGGCTTCCCTTCTATGCCGATGCTCTCGAGCGCGGATGGTCACCCAACACGGACCAGGACGTCAGCCGCGAGCAGCTCCTGCAGCTCCGGCGCGATCCCGAGCGGTTTCTCCACGACCTCTACCACAGCCCGATGGTCCGGCTGGCGGACGGGCAGGAGGTGCCGCGCCTGCCGGCGCACGATTACTGGATCAGCGACGGCACGTTCTGCGGCCGCATCGGCTTTCGCTTCCAGCCCGGGACGGAAGAGCTGCCGCTCGCCGTCTACGGCCATATCGGCTACACCATCGTGCCCTGGAAGCAGCGCCGCGGCTACGCCACGCAGGCCCTGCGCATGATCCTGCCGGTCTGCCGCTCGGAGGGCTTCTCGCGCGTGCTGATCACCTGCGACGACGACAACGATGCTTCGCGAAAGGTCATTCTGGCCAACGGCGGCATCCCTGCGGGCTCCGTGCCGCACAACCGCCGCCCGGGTCACGTCAAGCTGGCATTCTGGGTTCCGACGACCCAGGATTGACGCGGGCTCAAACCTGCCGTTCGACGACGAAGCGGACCGCTTCGCGCAGAACCAGCGCCTGCGGGCCGAAGCCGTCGAGGGCGCTGTCCGCCTGTTCGACGAGCTGCCGGCATTCGCGGCGGGCGCCGTCCATGCCGAGCAGGTCGACGAGGGTCGCCTTGCCCTTCTCCTGGTCCTTGCCCGTGCGCTTGCCGAGCGCCTCGGCGGAGGCCTCGCGGTCGAGGATGTCGTCGGCGACCTGGAAGGCGGCTCCCAGCGCGCGCCCGTAAGCCACGAGCCTTCGGCGCGCCGCGGCATCCGCCTGCCCCAGGATCGCGCCCGCCTCCACCGAGAAGGTGAGGATCGCCCCCGTCTTCATCATCTGCAGCAGGCGCACGTCGGCCTCGCCCATGTCGACGGACCCGTAGCGGCCCTCCGCGGACAGATCGAGCAGCTGCCCGCCCACCATGCCCCCGAGCCCCGAGGCGCGGGCAAGGCCGAGCACGAGGTCGGAGCGAATGGCAGGCTCCGACGCCGTGGCGGGATCCGCGAGAACCTCGAAGGCGAGGGTCTGAAGGGCGTCGCCCGCGAGAATGGCCGTGGCCTCGTCATAGGCCTTGTGCACGGTGGGCCGCCCCCGGCGCAGGTCGTCGTCGTCCATGGAGGGCAGATCGTCATGGACCAGGGAATAGCAGTGGAGAAGCTCGACCGCGCAGCCCGCCCGCAGCGCCCCCTGCCCTTCCGCTCCCAGGAGGCGGGCCGCCTCGAGCGTCAGGAACGGCCTCAGGCGCTTGCCGCCCCCGAGGACCGCATGACGCATCGCGGCCATGAGGCGGGGCGGCCGGGCAAGCTCGCCGGGAGCGGCTTTGTCTGTTAGCAAGGCTTCGAGACTTGCTTCGACAACCCTCGCGGCATCGGAGAGCCGCGTCGTGAAAGTGCTGGTGGATGGCGCCATGACGAGCCTGAATCCGGAAGGGGCTGCCGCTCCGTCCGAGGGAAATGCGGGTGAACGGTTGCGACCGAAATGGACGCTGCGGTCGGGACGGCCGCGGGAGCCGATGACGGTTGCCCGCTTTGTCCGCCGCCTCGTCCGGATCGGCCTCGGTCTCATCCTCTTATGGGTTGGGGCGGTCTTTTGGCTAGGCCTTTTGTACTGGGTCGTGCCGCCGGCCTCGACCCTGATGCTCGGCCGCTGGCTGACCCTGCAGCCGGTCGAGCGGGACTTCGTCGGGCTCGACGAGATCTCGCCCTCCCTTCCCCTGGCGGTCATGACCGCCGAGGACAGCCGCTTCTGCGAGCACAGCGGCGTCGATTGGGATGCCCTGTGGGACGTGGTGGAGGCCGCCGACGAGGATGGTCCGTCCCGGGGCGCCTCGACCATCCCCATGCAGGTCGCCAAGAACCTCTTCCTGTGGCCGAGCCGGTCCTATGTCCGCAAGGGTCTGGAGATCCCGGTCGCGCTCTATCTCGACCTGATCTGGTCGAAGCGGAAGATGATGGAGGTTTATCTCAACGTGGCCGAGTGGGGCGACGGCGTCTTCGGCGCCGAGGCGGCCGCCCGGACATACTTCCGCAAGCCGGCCAGGAACCTGACCCGCCAGGAGGCCGCCCTTCTGGCGCGGGCGCTGCCCAACCCCCTGGTCCGCAACCCGGCCCGCCCGCGGCCCGGCCATCGGGCCCTGGCGGGCCAGCTCCAGGCCCGCATGGAAAGGGCTGCTCCCTTCAGCGACTGCCTCAAGCCGCAAGGAACCGCCCTGCGGCAATGAAAAACCCTCGGATTGCTTTCAGGGGCTAGATATTTGCCCAAAGACCTTGTATGAGGCGCAACCTCATCAAGTTTGAGATGTGAGCGTTCCCCGGTTGAGCGGGCGCTCCGCTATATTAACCGGAGACGAGATATGGCCGTTCCAAAAAGAAAAACGTCGCCTTCGCGGCGCGGAATGCGTCGCTCCGCGGATGCCTTGAAGACCCCGACCTACATCGAGGACAAGGATTCCGGCGAGCTGCGCCGTCCTCACCATGTTGACCTGAAGACCGGCATGTACCGTGGCCGTCAGGTCCTGAAGGTGAAGACCGACGCGTAATCCAACGCGGCATGCGACAATCCGAACCGGCGCCTCGAGCGCCGGTTTTTTTATGCCCGTTATCCCCAAACGGACTGATTTTCCATCGCATTTTACCCTTCATTAAGCCTGAGGGACGATCCTGCATCCCTTGGTTTTCCGGGGTTTCGGCGAGGCTTTCGAGAGGTGCCCTCAGCCATCCCCGATCTGTGCGTAGAGTCGAGGGTGAGCGTGATGGCGACGAAGGGGCAGGGCCGGACGGGACTTTTCAGGGGCGTATCCCGGTCGCCGCGCCAAGCCTCACCGTCCGTCCGACCCCCGGTGAGCGGCATCGTGTATGCCTGGGACATGGTGTCCGACACCCTGACCTGGGGGCCCGGCGCCGCCGAGGCGCTGGGTCTGCCGTCCCGGGATCTGCCGAAGACCGGTCAGGCGTTCTCCTGGCTCGTCGAGCCCGGCTGCGGCCTCTCCCGTCAGGACGCCATCGGCATGACCGGGAGCCCGAGCCGTGCTTACGAGACGCGGTACGCCCTGCGCTTCGAGCCGGACCGGGTGGTGATGGTCGAGGATGCGGGCCGCTGGCAGCAGGATGTCCAGGGACGCCCGGCCTATGCCCGGGGCCAATTGCGGCTCGACCGGGCGCCGGGCGACCGGGATCTGGTGCCCGCCATGCTGCAGCAGCGCTCGGAGCTTTTGTGCGGCATCCAGAACGGCATCAACGAGGCGGTGCGGGTCTCCCAGACCTGCACCCTGATCGTCGGCGCGCTTGAGGGCGATGGCAGCGATTCCGCGGCGGAACTCGCCCGGATGGCGCGCCCGATAATGCGCCGCCACGATCTCTTCGCCGTTCTCGGACCCGACCGCTTCGCCCTGGCCCTGACCTCCTGCCCGGCCACGGAGGCTCCGAGCGCCATGCGGCGGCTCGCCGGGTTGATGCAGGATCATCCGGCCGCTCGCTCCCTGCGTCTTGGAGCCGCCTGCGCGCCGGATCATACCTTCAAGGCTCCGAAACTGCTGCGCTTCGCCGAGCAGGCGCTGGCATCCGGCCTCGAGCGCGGCGATTCCTGCACCCTCTACGACGCCCGGCCGAGCAAGGCCTCCCGGGCGGCCGAGCAGGCGCCGTTCGATTGGATCGCGGCCCTGAACGACCGCAGCCTGAGCCTCGCCTGCCAGCCGGTGGTGGAAACACAAAGCCGCGCCCCGGCCCTGATGCAGGCCGTCGCGTGCCTGACGCACCCCGAGGGCGATCCGATCCTGCTCGGCCCGGTGCCGAGGCTGAAGGAGGCGAACCTCGCCCTTCTGGTCGACGCCCGCATGCTGGAACTGGCCGCCGATCACCTCAACGATCACCCCGGCCTGCGGTTGGCGCTGCCGGTCTCGGCCAGAACGCTCCAGGATGCCGAATGGCTGGCCCTGCTGGCCGCTCACCTCGGCGCCCGCCCGGGCATCGAGTCCCGGCTCGTGATCGAGGTTCCCGAGGCGGCCCTGACCGAGTGCCGCAAGACCCTGGGCCGGCTCCATGCCATGAAGGCCCTCGGGGTCGGGCTGTCCCTCACCGGCTTCGGAGCCGGCTACGTGACGCCGGGCCAATTGCGGATGCTGCCTGTCGACCTCCTCAAGATCGACGGCGTCTTCATCCAGCCGCTCAAGCGCTCGACCGCCGACCGGCTCATGGTCAGGACCCTGATCGACCGGGCCCAGCACCTCGGCATCGCCACGGCGGCGGAATGGGTGGAGGACGAGGCGACGGCCCGCCTGCTGACGGCCTGGGGGGTGGATTATCTGCAGGGCGGATTGTTCGGCGCCCCGGAGGCGGTGCAGCAGCCTTCGGCGCTCCACCGGATGCTGAAGAAGGCGCGAGGCTGACGATCCGGGCGTCGCGAGAGGCTACTTGCTGGCCAGCTTGTCGAGCTTGGCCTGCATGTCGGCCATCTGCTGCTTCAGGCGGTCGAGGTCGTCCCCGCCCTCGCCTCTCGCGGAAGGCTTCGCCTCGGGAGCGCCGGAGGGCGCCTGCGACTGCGGGAAGGGCGAGAACATGCGCATGGCCTCGGTGAAGAAGCCCATGTTCTTGCGCACCTGCTCCTCCATGGCCTGGAAGGCCGAGGGGCCGAAGGCCTGCGCCATCTGCTCGCGGAGCTTCTGCTGCTCCTGGGACAGATTGTTCATGGAGAATTCGAGATAGCTCGGCACCAGGGCCTGCATGCTGTCGCCGTAGAAGCGGATCAGCTGGCGCAGCACCGTGACGGGCAGGAGGTTCGGCCCCTCCTTGTTCTCCTGCTCGAAGATGATCTGGGCGAGAACCGACCGGGTGATCTCCTCGCCGGACTTCGCGTCGTAGACCACGAAATCCTCGCCCTTGCGCACCATGCCCGCTAGGTCTTCCAGGGTCACGTAGGTCGAAGTACCCGTGTGATAGAGGCGGCGGTTGGCATATTTCTTGATGACCGTCGGTTGTTTGTCCGTCGCCATTGTGCCCGATACGCTCCCGGGAGATCCACCGTGCCCGGCATCCTTCATCCCGATCCGCGGGATGCCAGGCTTCCATGATTATAAGTCTTATCCCGAACGATCAAAGCGCCAAAAGTCTAAGGCCCACAGGGCTGGGTTGCATGATCCGATCCTTGACATCCCACCCCCTGGGGATTTGATCGGACCGGCACTACATTCATTCTGCGACCAGACAAACAGCATGAGGAGAGAGGAATGGCCCGAGACAGCATCGTCATCGTCGGCGCGGCGCGCACCCCCGTCGGCTCGTTCAACGGGGCCTTCGCCAACACCCCGGCCCATGAGCTCGGCGCCATCGCCATCAAGGCGGCCCTGGAGCGGGCCCAGGTCGACGGCGCGGAAGTGGACGAGGTGATCCTCGGCCAGATCCTCACCGCGGGCCAGGGCCAGAACCCGGCCCGACAGGCCGCCATGGCCGGCGGCGTGCCGCAGGAGAAGACCGCCTGGGCGCTGAACCAGCTCTGCGGCTCGGGCCTGCGCACGGTCGCCATCGGCATGCAGCAGATCGCCAACGGCGATGCCGGGATCATCGTGGCGGGCGGCCAGGAATCCATGTCGCTCGCGCCCCATGCCGCCCATATGCGCGCCGGCACCAAGATGGGCGATTTCAAGCTCGTCGACACCATGCTCAAGGACGGCCTGATGGATGCCTTCCACGGCTACCACATGGGCAACACCGCCGAGAACGTGGCCCAGCGCTGGCAGCTCACCCGCGAGGAGCAGGACCAGTTCGCCACGGCGTCCCAGAACAAGGCCGAGGCTGCCCAAAAGGAAGGCCGCTTCAAGGACGAGATCACGCCCGTGACGATTGCGAGCCGCAAGGGTGACATCGTGGTGGATCAGGACGAGTATATCCGCGCCGGCACCACCGTCGAAGCTCTCGCCAAGCTGCGCCCCGCCTTCTCCAAGGAAGGCACGGTCACGGCCGGCAACGCGTCGGGCATCAATGACGGCGCTGCCGCCGTCGTGCTCATGACGGAGGCGGAGGCCGAGAAGCGCGGCCTGACCCCGCTCGCCCGCATCGCCTCCTGGGCAACCGCCGGCGTCGACCCGGCCATCATGGGCACGGGCCCGATCCCGTCCTCCCGCAAGGCCCTGGAAAAGGCCGGCTGGAAAGTGTCCGACCTCGACCTCGTCGAGGCCAACGAGGCCTTCGCCGCCCAGGCGCTGGCGGTCAACAAGGACATGGGCTGGGATCCGTCCATCGTGAACGTGAACGGCGGCGCCATCGCGATCGGTCACCCCATCGGGGCCTCGGGCGCCCGGGTCCTGGTCACCCTCCTGCACGAGATGGGCCGGCGCAACGCCAAGAAGGGTCTCGCCACCCTGTGCATCGGCGGCGGCATGGGCGTCGCCATGTGCCTCGAGCGCTGAAGGTGCCTCGAGCGCTGACGGTCGCCTCGCGGGCCAAAAACGTCGCGAGGCTCGGTGAAATTCCGGAGCCTCGCCCTTCCCCGTTCCGTCAAATAGCCTAAGCTATGTTGTGAGGCGGTCCATTCCGACCGCCTCACGGCGAAGGGATCCTCGAGAGATCCGCACGAACGGTCTTGGGAAGGAAACAGCATGGCGCGTGTCGTTTTGGTCACCGGTGGCACCCGCGGCATCGGTGCCGCGATTTCAAAAGCCTTGAAGGACGCGGGCTACAAGGTTGCGGCCAATTACGGCGGCAATGACGAGGCCGCCAACCAGTTCAAGGGTGAAACCGGCATTCCGGTCTTCAAGTTCGACGTGTCCGATGCGGCCTCCTGCGAGAGCGGCATCCGGGCGGTCGAGGCCGAGCTCGGCCCGGTCGACATCCTGGTGAACAACGCGGGCATCACCCGCGACGGCATGTTCCACAAGATGACCTACGACCAGTGGTCGTCCGTCATCCGCACCAACCTCGATTCCATGTTCACCTGCACGCGCCCCGTGATCGAGGGCATGCGCGAACGCGGATTCGGGCGCATCATCATCATCTCGTCCATCAACGGCCAGAAGGGCCAGATGGGTCAGGCGAACTATTCCGCCGCGAAGGCGGGCGTGATCGGTTTCGCCAAGGCGCTCGCGCAGGAGAACGCCAACAAGGGCGTCACGGTCAACGTGATCGCGCCGGGCTATATCGCCACCGAGATGGTGAAGGCGGTCCCCGAAGAGGTGCTCAAGTCCAAGATCCTGCCGCTCATTCCGGTCGGACGCCTCGGCGAGGCGGAGGAGATCGCCCGCAGCGTGCTCTTCCTGGCCGCCGACGAGGCCGGCTTCGTCACCGGCTCGACCCTGTCCGTCAACGGCGGGCAGTACATGGCCTGATCCGCACGACATCGTCCCGGAGGCGGTCCGACGCCGCGCTCCGGGCCCGATGCGGCGCATCCCTTCTTGCAACACGGAGAACTTGAGGCATGAACCGCATCGACATGGCGGGCAAGACCGTCGTGATCACGGGGGGCGCCCGCGGCATCGGCTATGCGATCGGCGAGCGCCTGGTGCAATCGGGCGCCAGGGTCGCCATCTGGGATCTCCGTCTCGAGGAGACCGAGGCGAGCGCCGCAGCCCTGTCCAAGGATTGCATCGGCCTGAGCGTCGACGTGGCCGACAGCCTCTCGGTGGAACATGCCGCGCAGCAGACCCGCGGGGCCTTCGGGCGCATCGACGGCCTCGTGAACGGCGCCGGGATCACCGGGCCGGTCAAGCCGCTCGCCGATTATTCCGTCGAGGAGTGGCGCAGCGTGGTGGACGTCAACCTGACCGGCACCTTCAATTGCTGCCGGTCCATCGTGCCGATCATGCTGGAGAACGATTACGGCCGGATCGTCAACATCGCGTCGGTCGCCGGCAAGGAGGGCAATCCGAACCTTGCCGCCTACAGCGCCGCCAAGGCGGGCATCATCGGGCTCACCAAATCCCTTGGCAAGGAACTGGCCAAGACCGGCATCGCGGTCAACTGCATCACGCCCACCACGGCCAAGACGAAGATCCTCGAATCCCTGACGCCGGAATTCATCGAATACATGCGCGTGCGCATTCCCCGCGACCGCTTCGCCGAACTGCACGAGATCGCCGCCATGGTGGCCTGGATGCTCTCGGAGGAGAACTCCTTCACCACGGCGGCCACCTTCGATCTGAGCGGCGGGCGCACCACCTACTAGCGCACCGTGCGAAAAAGTGGGCCCGGTTTTTCCCGTCGAACGGTGCGCCAGCCAAGAGGGGAGCATCGGACAATCGGGATCACCGGGACGAGCCCGGTGATGACGTGGCGGGTGTCGTCACCCGCTCACACCACCCTCTCCACGTCATGGCCGGCCTTGTGCCGGCCATCCCGATCTCTTGGGGCGCGGCGCCTCTCAGAAGCGGGATCACCGGGACGAGCCCGGTGAGGACGGGGTGGTGGATCGACCGGGCGATCAAGACAGGGGTCCGGACGATGCGCCGCTCAAAGGCTTGAGCATCGGATTCGATCCCGAAAGTGGGTCCCCTTTTCACGTCCGAGGCTCTCGAATTTCCGGCAGGATCCGCCGCGGCGCTTCGCTTCCCGGCGGGAGTCGTGATAGGTGGCGGCCACCATGACAACTCGCACCGCCACCACCATCGGCCTTGCCGCCATCCTGCTCTGGTCCATGCTCGCCCTGTTCACGGCGGCGACGGGCACGATCCCTCCGTTCCAGCTCAACGCCATGACGTTCCTGGTCGGCGGGCTGGTCGGCGTGACGACCTGGATCGCCCGCCCTCAGGGTCTGAAGGCCCTGCGGCAGAAGCCGATCGTCTGGGCCCTGGGGATCGGCGGGCTCTTCGGCTATCACGCGCTCTACTTCGCGGCCCTGCGCTGGGCGCCGCCGGCCGAATCGGGCCTGATCAACTATCTCTGGCCCCTGCTGATCGTGCTGTTCTCCTCGCTGCTGCCGGGCGAGCATCTGCGGCGCGCGCATATCGTGGGAGCGCTGCTCGGCTTCGCGGGCGTCGTGGTGCTGATCGCCGGACGCGGCGCCTTCGACGCGCGCGCCGAATACATGCCGGGCTATCTCTGCGCCTTCGTCGCGGCCTTCGTCTGGGCCGGCTATTCGGTTCTCTCCCGCCGCTTCGGCCAGGTGCCGACCGATGCGGTGGCCGGGTTCTGCCTGATGACGTCGCTCCTGAGCCTCGTCTGCCATCTGGCCTTCGAGACCACCGTCTGGCCCGAGACGACGACGCAGTGGCTCGCCCTTCTGGCGCTCGGCCTCGGTCCGGTGGGCGCAGCCTTCTATGTGTGGGACATCGGCATGAAGCGCGGCGACATCCGCTTCCTCGGGGTGGCGTCCTATGCAACGCCGGTGCTGTCGACCCTGCTCCTGGTGGTCGCCGGCTACGCGGAACCGACCCTGACGCTGGCGCTCGCCTGCGGCCTCATCGTGGCCGGCGCGCTTGTGGCGACGCTCACGCCGAAGAAGAAGACCGCCCCGGCATGACCCGGTGCGTGTAGCGGTAGGCCGTCTCGAAGCCGAGGGTGCCGTAGAGCGCGCGGGCGATCTCGTTCTCCTCCCGCACCTGGAGATAGGCGGTGTGCGCCCCCTGCCCGCAGCCCCAGGCCATGAGGCTCGCGACCACGCGGCGGCCGAGGCCGATGCCGCGCAGGTCCGGCGCGACCACGATGTCGTAGAGGCCGACATAGCCGCGCTCCACCACGCCCAGGCCCCAGGCCACCGGCCTGTCGTCGAGGCTCAGCGTGGCGAAGGCCGTCTTCTGGCGGATCCGCGAGACGATCCTCATCAGGGTCTCGTCGTCGGCCTTGTCGCCGCCGTAGGACTCCGCCGCCGCCCGCACCCAGCGCTTGGAGGCGTGCGGGTCGAGATTGACCTCGGGGTCGATCTCGCAATCGCTGCTCGCGATCGGGGCCGTGAGCACATGGGTCGGCTCGACCTCCTTGAAGCCGCGCTGCTTCAGCAGCTCGTCGGCACCGCCCTCCTGCACCCCGTTGAGACGGAAGGTCGGGCGCACATTGGCCTCTACGAAGCGCGCGATCATGTAGTCGAGCAGCTCATCGTCGAGACCGATATCCGGGCGGAAGGGCGTCGCGGAATTGGCGCGTTTCGAATAGCCGTTGGCAAGGCGGAGAACCCAGCCGTCATAGAGCTGATAATCGAACGAGGGCCAGGCGTTCAGGAGACGGCTCTCGAGTCCGATGATGAGGCTGTGGTCGTTCATGAGGCTGTCCGCTCCCGCAAGGTCATGCCGCCCATCAGAACCGGTTCTTCCATTCGCGCAAGGCCTGAAACACCTCCACGGGGGCCGCTCCTTCCTTATGAACGGATTTCGCCAGGGCGGGCTCCCCGGCGCGCAGGAACGGGTTGGCGGCCTTTTCCTGTCCGATGGTCGTGGGCACGAGGAAGCGGCCCTCGGTCCTGGCTGTCTCGGCCTCCGCGGCCCGCGCCCGCAGCGCCTCGTTGTCCGGATCGGCCGCCAGCGCGAAGCGCGCATTGGACAGGGTGTAATCATGCCCGCAATAGACCCGGGCCTCGTCCGGCAGGGCGGCCAGCCGCTGGAGCGAGGCCCAGAATTCGGCGTAGGTTCCTTCGAACATCCGCCCGCAGCCGAGGGTGAAGAGGGTGTCGCCGGCGAACAGCGCCCGGTCCGCGGCGAACCAGTAGGACACGTGATCCAGGCAATGCCCGGGCGTCTCCCAGACATGCGCCTGAAGGCCGCCCACATGCACCGTGTCGCCCTCCCGGACATAGGCGTCGGCATGCGGCACCGCCTCGCGGGCTTTGACCGGAGCCACCACGCGGCATCCGGTGCGGCGCTTCAGGGGCTGGGCGGCCTGCACATGATCGCCGTGCCGGTGCGTGATGAGGATGTCGGTCAGCCGCCAGCCCGTCCGGGCGAGAGCCGCCAGGATCGCACCCTCGTCCGGCGCGTCGACCGCCGCGCAGGCGCCCGTATTGGGATCGTGGATCAGAACACCGATATTGTCCTGAAGGCAGAGAAAGGCGTGGATCTGGGCGGACATCGGGGCACCTTGTCTTGATGTGCTCTGAGCTATCATGGAACAGTCGGCGCGTGAAACCAGACCCGGAGCGCCGCAATGCGCAGGCCGGGCCGGAGCGAGAGGCACCCTGTTGAGGCCATGAGCATCGACATCACCGATCTGCGCGGCTTCTATGCCAGTCCCCTCGGGGCTGTGACGCGCCGCTTCGTCGGGCGTGCCATCGACCGATTCTGGGGGCCGCTGACGGGCCTGCGCGTGCTCGGCCTCGGCTATGCGCCACCCTATCTCTCGGCGGTCAAGGACGAGAGCGAGCGGACCCTCGCCTTCATGCCGGCGAACCAGGGCGTGGTGAACTGGCCCAGCACCGGCGCCTCGGCCTCGGCCCTCGTCGACCCGCTGATGATGCCCCTGCCCGATGCCTCCATCGACCGGGTTCTCGTGGTCCACGCCCTCGAGACCGTGGAGAGCCCGAGCGAGCTCCTGCACGAGATCTGGCGCATTCTCACCCCGGGCGGGCGGATCATCCTGGTGGCGCCCAACCGGCGCGGCCTGTGGGCGCGCATGGACACCACGCCGTTCGGCTATGGCCAGCCGTACAGCCGCTCGCAGCTCAAGAGCCTGATGCGCCAGACCTGGTTCTCGCCGGAAGGCTGGGCGGAAACCCTCTACGTGCCGCCCCTGCGCAACCGTCTCCTGCTCCAGAGCGCGCAGGCCTGGGAGCGGGTCGGGGCCGGGTTCTCGCTGCCTTTCGCGGGCCTCCACATCGTGGAGGCGACGAAGCAGCTCTACCGGCCGGGCGCCGTCCACGCGGTGCGCCGCTCCCGCCGCCTCGCGCCGGTCTTCGCTCCAGTGCCCGCGGCGCCGGCATCGCGAATGGCAGCCTCCTCCTTGATTTTGCCGGGTTTTGAGAGAGTAAGGCGGGGCTCAACTTGACTTGGCCCCTGCGAAACGCCAGTGTCCGGCCGCTTCGGCAGGGCTATCCGGTCTCGCCGGCCTTCATTTTTCCACCAGAGCATCGTGCGGAAAAGTGGATCCGGTTTTCTGCCTGAACGATGCTCTCATAAAGGAGGAAGCATCGGGTTCGTCCCACAAGTGCAAATCCACTTTTGGGCCCGATGCCGTAGAGTCTGATGCGCAGTTATCTCGATTTCGAAAAGCCTGTCGCCGAGCTGGAAGCCAAGGTCGAGGAGCTTCGGGCGCTCGGTGAGAACCGCGATGCCGTCTCCATCACCGACGACATCTCCCGCCTGGAGGTCAAGGCCGCCGACGCCCTGAAGGAGCTCTATGCCAAGCTTACGCCCTGGCAGAAGACCCTGGTCGCGCGCCATCCCCAGCGCCCGCACTTCGTCGATTACTGCGCCGGGCTCATCACCGAGTTCACCCCGCTCGCCGGCGACCGCAAGTTCGCCGAGGACGAGGCCATCGTGGGCGGTTTCGGCCGGTTCCGCGGCCAGCCGGTCTGCGTGATGGGCCAGGAGAAGGGCCACAACACCGAGACGCGCATCCGGCACAATTTCGGCATGGCCCGCCCCGAAGGCTACCGCAAGGCCGTGCGCCTGATGGAGATGGCCGACCGGTTCGGTCTGCCGGTCATTTCCTTCGTGGATACCGCGGGCGCCTATCCGGGCATCGAGGCGGAGGAGCGCGGGCAGGCCGAGGCCATCGCCCGCTCGACCGAGATGCAGCTTTCGCTCGGCGTGCCCAACGTATCGGTGGTCATCGGCGAAGGCGGCTCCGGCGGCGCGATCGCGATCGCCACGGCCAACAAGGTCCTCATGCTGGAACACGCCATCTACAGCGTGATCTCCCCGGAGGGCGCGGCCTCGATCCTCTGGCGCGACGCCACCCGCGCCCAGGACGCGGCCACGAACATGAAGATCACCGCCCAGGACCTCCTGCGCCTCGGCATCATCGACGGCATCGTGACGGAGCCCGTGGGCGGCGCCCACCGGGAGCCGGAGGCGGCTATCCAGGCCACCGGCAACGCCATCGAGGAAGCCCTGCACGATCTGGGCAACATGGGTCCGGCCGAGATCCGCGACCATCGCGCCGACAAGTTCCTCAACATCGGCCGCAAACTCTAGAGCATCGGACCCCAAAGCAGGTCCCCTTTTCACGGCCGATGCTTTAGGCATTTGTTTTAAAGCATCTTTTCACGCAAAACCGGTTCCCACTTTTGCGCCCGATGCTCGAGGATTCGCCCGACCGGCTCCAGGATTTGCTTGAAACCGGGCGGGTTTCGCCCGGTGCACGGGCCATGCCTCCCTCGGAAGAGATAGGCTCCCTCCCATGAGCATCACCCCGGCCCATCGCAGGCGGTTTTTTTACCTTCCGTTCAGCATAACTCGATTACGGCTCCGCTTGCAGTAAGGGCCAGTTAAGGCTAACGATTTAGGGGTTGAAGGGGAACTGACCGGCACAGAGGCCGGCAGATCAAGAATTGCGGGGTCCCCCATGATGAAGCGTTTCGCATTGGCCGCGAGCCTGGTGCTCGCGCTTGCTGCCTGCCAGGACGACCAGCTTTCCCGTAGCTCCACCCGACACCTCGTGCCGATTCCATCCGCCACGATGGCGCTGATGTCGACCAAGGGCATGTCCAAGGACGACCCCATCCTGGTCCGGGCCTATAAGAAGGAATCGGAGCTGGAGGTCTGGAAGCGCGGCTCCAACGGCAAATACGCCCTGCTCAAGACCTATCCGATCTGCCGCTGGTCGGGCCAGCTCGGCCCCAAGACCCGCGAAGGCGACCGTCAGGTGCCGGAGGGCTTCTACACGGTCACCCCGTCGCAGATGAACCCGAATTCGGCCTATTACCTGTCGTTCGACACCGGCTATCCCAACGCCTACGACCGGTCCTTCGGCCGGAACGGCGGCGACATCATGGTGCATGGTGCGTGCTCGTCGCGCGGCTGCTTCGCCATGACGGACCAGAACATCGCCGAGATTTACGCGATCGCCCGCGAGGCGCTCAGCGCCGGTCAGCGCGGCTTCCAGTTCCAGTCCTATCCGTTCCGGATGACTGCCGAGAATCTGGCCAAGCATCGCCTCGATCCGAACATCGGCTTCTGGAAGAACCTGAAGGAAGGCTCCGACACCTTCGATATCTCCAAGGATGAGCTGCGTGTGGCGGTCGCCAACCGGCGCTACGTCTTCAACGCGGATGAGAGCACCGTGGCGGCCGTGGCCCAGAAGCAGCGCCACGACGAGCAGGAGGTGGCCGATCTGATCGCCAAGGGCGAGAAGCCGATCAGGCTCGTCTACAACGACGGCGACACGCACGAATCCTTCCGCGAGGCCCTCGCCAATGCGACGGGCGTGTCCGACACCAAGCTCGGATTCGTGAGCCGCACGGAGGGGATTTCCTCCGGCCCGCGGCAGATCGCCCTCGACGACAGCGGCCGCGAGAAGATCGATGCGCCGTCGACCGCCCTCGCCTTCGCGTCCATGAAGGAGGTTCCCGCCTCGCAGCCGGAAACCCGTCAGGCCGTCACCCAGCAGACCGCTCCGGTGGCCGTGGCGGCGGCGGCCTCCTCGCAGGAGACGCCCTCCTCGCAGGAGACGCCCTTCTACAAGAAGATGCTCGGCGGCGTGGCCGGCCTGTTCGGCTCGTCGGCGTCGCAGCCCGTGGCCGAGACGGTGCAGGTTGCGCCTGCTTCCGTCAGGGCGGCTCCGGCCACGAAGGCCGTGCCCCAGAAGCGGGCTCAGGGTCCAGAAAAGGTCAATGTGGCCGTGGCCAACTGAGCCTCCCAGGGAGCAGAGACATCCCAAGGCCCGCCTCTCCGGCGGGCCTTTTTCGTTGAGTGACCGCCTGGGCGGGAAGCTTTTCCGCATCGTCCGGGCTTTCCGAGGAGAGGTCCTGCCATGCTCCCGAACCCGGTCGGCCTGCCTTGCCGAGCCTCATGCAGCGCCGAGTGATCGCCGTGAGTGATCGCCGTGACTGATCGCCCTGCCACGACGCCGCTCCCGGCCGGGTCCGTCATGGCCGAGCCAGCCACTCGGCGACTCTGCGGGCCTGACCCATATCTCCCTCCAGCATTTCGGATCGGCAGCCTGATGCGGATCCGGCCCCGCCGACCGAAAGGAGACATCCATGCATCGCCTCGCTCAAGGGCTTTCCCGTGGCGCTGTTCTCTCGCTCTGGATCGCAGCCGGCAGCGCGGGCGCCGCCCCGGCGGTCGTCGAACGCTACGCGGGCTCCTTCTGGGGCACGGGAACCATCCTGGAGGGGCCGGACGCGTCCTCCCATCAGGTCAGCTGCAGCTTCACGATCCAGCAGCAGGGCGCCTCGAGCCTGGCTCTCCAGGGCACGTGCCGGGCCTACCTGCTGATCGCGCGATCGGTCAGCGCCCGCCTGTCCTGGGATCCCCGGTCCGGCCAGGTCAACGGCACCTATACGGGGTCGCGGGTCGGGACCGCCCAACTCAAGGGCCGGCAGGTGGGAACGGATTTCGATCTGGCGATCGAATGGCCGAGACCCCTCTACGGCGACACGACGGCCCAGATGCGCGTCGCCAGCCTCGATCCGGATCGCTTCAGGATCGTCGTGACGGATCGCATCGGCGAGAACGGGCCCCTCCGGGCGACGACCGATCTCACCCTGGTGCGGCAATGACGGGCACCCGAGAGCCCGGCAAAAGGCCGGGCTCTCGGGTGGATTCCCGGGTTGTTCGCCGGGCAGGGCCGATCACCCGAACAGGGCGTCGATCGCATCCTGGGACGTGCGTGTCGGATCGCCGTCGAGGGCAGGCCCGTTCAGCAGAGCCTCGTCCCCTTCCCGCTCCGGCATCTTGAAGGCCTCCACGTCGTTGAAGCTCTCCAGGCCGCCCCAGATGTGCGCCATCTGGGTCACGCGCTCCTCGATGAACTTCATCGAGCCGACGACCTTGCTGATGCGCTGTCCGGTAATGTCCTGGAAGTTGCAGGCCTCGAAGATCGTGATGACCCTGTCGGAGATCCGTTGGGCCATGGCGGCGTCCTCGCCGGACAGGCGCGCGGAGAGCGTTCCGGTGATCTCGTCGATCTCCTCGGCGGCCGCCAGGATGCTGTTGGTGGCCGCTTCCGTGCCGGACACGACGGCTCCCAGTTCGTCGGTGACGCTGGTCACCTGACCGCCCGGGCTGCGGGAATGCAGGGTTGCGATTTCCCGCTTCGTGCGCTGGATCGATTCCGTGATGGCGTCGAGCTCCTCCTTGAGCCTGAGCGCCTCGCGCAGATCGGTCCGGATCTGGTCCAGGAGGGCCTTCGACGCGCCGCTGTTCGGCTCGAGTGCCGCATGAATGGCCGCCATGCCCCGCATGACTTCCGCATGCCGTCGGGCGGCGATGCTCTCGCGGGACTGAGCCAGGAGATCCAGACTCAATGGGTCGAAAGAGACGGGTGGCGGAAGACGCATGGCGGCTACTCGCCCAGCACGGCGGCGATCTTCGAGCGCAGGGTCTCCGCGTTGAAGGGCTTCACGATGTAGTTGTTGACGCCGGCCTGCTTGGCCGCCACGACGTTCTCGGTCTTGGCCTCGGCGGTGATCATGATGAACGGAAGCGCGTTCAGATCCGCGTCGGCGCGGACCTTCTGGAGCAGCTCGAAGCCGGTCATCGGCGCCATGTTCCAGTCGGAGATCACGAGCCCGTATTTCTTCTCCTTGAGCTTGCCCAGGGCCTCAGAGCCGTCCTTGGCTTCATCGACGTCGTTGAAGCCGATCTGCTTCAGGAGGTTGCGGATGATGCGCAGCATCGTCTGGTAATCGTCGACGATGAGCACCGGAAGAGACGTATTCAATGCCATGATGTTTCGGCCCGAAATGAGAAAGGGTTGCGAAGCAGGTCCTTTGACAGACCTTTCTTCAAAAATCGTTGTTGTGGTCCCTGCCTTATCGACCACGATGCTTGCCTCAAGCTGACGTCGCACTCCCGCATTCGGAACCGGTGTCCCGCGCAGCAAAAAGCCCGGCGCGGGGCCGGGCTTGCGTCTCGTCGCCTTCGGGGATGGGCCGCTCAATGCCGCAGGCCCGGAGCCTCCTGGCCGGTGCGCGCCACGTATTCGGTATAGCCGCCGCCGTACTGGTGGATGCCCTCGGGGGTCAGCTCGAGGACCCGGTTGGACAGGGCGGCCAGGAAGTGGCGATCGTGCGAGACGAACAGCATGGTGCCTTCGTATTTGGACAGGGCGTCGATCAGCATCTCCTTCGTGGCCATGTCGAGATGGTTGGTCGGCTCGTCGAGCACCAGGAAGTTCGGCGGGTCGTAGAGCATCTTGGCCATCACCAGCCTGGCCTTCTCCCCGCCGGAGAGCACGCGGCACTTCTTCTCCGCGTCGTCCCCGGAGAAGCCGAAGCAGCCGGCCAGCGTGCGCAGCGAGCCCTGCCCGGCCTGCGGGAACGAATCCTCCAGGAACTCGAACACGGTCCGGTCGCCCTCCAGCACCTCCATGGCGTGCTGGGCGAAATAGCCCATCTTCACGCTCGCCCCGATCGTGACGGTGCCGTCGTCGGGGGCGGCGGAGCCCGTCACCAGCTTCAGCAGGGTCGACTTGCCGGCGCCGTTGACGCCCATCACGCACCAGCGCTCCTTGCGGCGCACCGCGAAGTCCAGCCCCTCGTAGATGCTGCGGCTGCCATAGCGCTTGTGCACGCCCTTCAGGCTGACCACGTCGTCGCCCGAACGCGGCGCGGGCAGGAAATCGAACGCCACCGCCTGGCGACGCTTGGGCGGCTCCACCCGGTCGATCTTCTCCAGCTTCTTGACCCGGCTCTGCACCTGGGCGGCATGCGAGGCGCGCGCCTTGAAGCGCTCGATGAACTTGATCTCCTTGGCGAGCATGGCCTGCTGGCGCTCGAACTGGGCCTGCTGCTGCTTCTCGTTCATCGCGCGCTGCTGCTCGTAGAACTCGTAATCTCCGGAATAGGTGGTGAGCGAGCCGCCGTCGATTTCCATGATCTTGTTGACGATGCGGTTCATGAAGGCGCGGTCGTGCGAGGTCATGAGCAGGGCGCCCTCGTAGCCCTTCAGGAACTCCTCGAGCCAGATCAGGCTCTCGAGATCCAGGTGGTTGCTCGGCTCGTCGAGGAGCATGACGTCGGGACGCATCAGCAGAATGCGCCCGAGCGCGACGCGCATCTTCCAGCCGCCCGACAGGGCACCCACGTCGCCATCCATCATCTCCTGGCTGAAGCCCAGGCCGGCCAGGACCTCGCGCGCCCGGCCCTCGAGGGAGTAGCCGTCCAGCTCCTCGTAGCGCGCCTGCACCTCGCCGTAGCGCTCGATGATGGCCTCGAGCTCGTCCGCCTTGTCGGGATCCACCATGGCGGCTTCCAGCTCCCGCAATTCGGCCGCCACCGCGCTCACGGGGCCGGCACCTTCCATGACCTCGGCCACGGCGCTGCGGCCCGCCATCTCGCCGACATCCTGGCTGAAATACCCGATGGTGATGCCGCGATCGACCGAGACCTGGCCCTCGTCGGGCTGCTCCTCCTTGTTGATCATCCGGAAGAGCGTCGTCTTGCCCGCGCCGTTGGGTCCCACCAGGCCGACCTTTTCCCCCTTCTGAAGGGTTCCGGAGGCCTCGATGAAGAGGATCCTGTGGCTGTTCTGCTTGCTGACATTCTCGACGCGAATCATGGGTCTCTAAAAGCCTGAGGGGTTGCGGCGGCCTTATGGCACGGCTCGCGCCGGCCTGCGAGGGTTCGCGGTCGGGCAAAGTGTCAGGGGTTCGGGCCCCGGACATTCCCGCCGAAAGCGACCTCTAACCCTCATTTCCTATGGTCTGGTCCGGTGGAAAAGGACATCCTGCAACGGGGGAGAAAGGCTGACCGTCATGCGAAAGACCGTCATGGCCGCACTCTGCATGGTGATCCCGGGCGGGATCGGGGTGCTGGCCCAATCAGGCGATCCGATCACCCAGCGCCAGAACCTGATGAAGAACAACCAGGAACAGGTGCGCACCCTCACCGGCATGGCCCGAGGGCAGGCTCCGTTCAATGCCGCCGCCGCGCAGGCCGCCCTTCAGCGGATCGCCCAGAACGCGCAGCAGATTCCGGCCCTTTTCCCGCCAGGCTCCCATCAGGGCAAGACCGCGGCGCTTCCCGCCATCTGGGAACGAAAGGCGGATTTCGACGCCCATGCGGCCAAGCTGCAGCAGGATGCGACGGCCGTCCAGGCCTCTGTGACCGATCAGGCCAGCCTGCAGGCGGCGATCCAGCGGGTCGGCCAGAACTGCGGCGGCTGTCACGAGGCCTACCGGCGGAAGGAAAGCTGACGTAACATCGGACGATCCGAGGAGACCGAAGATCTTCCGAGGGAGATCGCGATGCGGTATCCCAAGGCTCCATGGCTTCTTCCCGCTCTCGCGGCGGGGCTTCTGACTCTCGCTCCGGCCTGGCAACGGCCGCCCGACGAGGTCGATCTCGCCCTCGTGCTGGCCGTCGACATCTCCACCTCCATGGATCCGGATGAGCAGGAGCTGCAGCGCCAGGGCTATGTGGAAGCCTTCCGCTCGCCGTCGGTGCATCAGGCCATCCGTGGGGGTGTGCTGGGACGCATCGCGGTCGCCTACGTGGAATGGGCCGGGGCCCATCCGCATGTCCAGCATGTGGTTGTCCCCTGGACCGTTCTGGACGACGCGAAGGACAGCCTCGCCTTCGCCGATCGGCTCGCCCGGGCGCCAATCCGCCGGGGAGCCGGGACGTCCATCGCGGAAGCCATCGACTTCAGCCTGAATCTCTTCTCCTCCGCATCCTTCCGGTCCGGGCGGCGCGTCATCGACATCTCGGGCGACGGCGCGAACAACCAGGGGCCCCTGGTCACCGAGGCGCGGGACAGGGCGGTGGCCCGGGGGGTGACGATCAACGGCCTTCCCATCCTGCTCAGGCGCCCCGACCGTCGGGAGGACGTGACCCTGGACGCCTATTACCGCGACTGCGTGGTCGGCGGCCCGAATGCGTTCATGATTCCGATCCGGGAGCGCAGGCAGTTCCTGACCGAGACTCGAACCAAGATCGTCACCGAGATCGCCGCCCCGTCCGACGCCGCCCCATCGCTCGAGCCCGCGGGCATTGTGCCGAAAGCCGACTGCGATACCAGCGAAAGCCTGTGGGACGATGTCCCTGAACCGCACGCGCCGACGGCGGCGACGGGTCAGGAACTGTAGAGAGGTGCCGCGGGCCGGCCTCTGACCTGTCGTAGGGCCCGCCCCGAGGGTCCACAGCGAAGGGTGCTCCGAGGATCATTCGGCCATCATCTCGCCGGATCCCCCCGCCTCGGCCGGAAAATCCTTCAGCTTCGGCAAGCCGTCCCGCATGGGCAGCACCGTCTCCGCATAGTTGAAGTGGACGGCCGGAATGAAATTGAGGGTGGGAATGGTCGCGGCGAACACGTCGACGAGGCCGAGCGTCGGATGGTTGTTCATCAGGTGCCCGCCGCATTTGGAGCAGTACTGCCGCTGGCTGAACTTGGTCTTCTGGAAGGTCGCGAGATGCTCGGCGCCGGACGTGACCCGCACGGCCTCGGGCTTCCACAGGCTGAACGCGTTCACCGGCCCCCCGGACCAGGAACGGCAGGACTGGCAATGACAATAGCCCATGGCCTCCGGGGATCCGCTGACCTCCACTTGGACAGCGCCGCAGAAACAGCTTCCGATGTGAGACATGGCCCTCTCCTTTCCTTCTCTCTGGGGCCGTCCTGCCGCTTCAATCCGGCCGGACGCCGCCCAGAGCTGCGAAACCTTGGCTGACCGTATCTTACCCCTTCCGGCTTCGGAGATCCCCTGGCGCAACGGAGGTATCGGGGCGGCGCTCCGGCCTCCGGCGCAGCAAAAAGCCCGGCACGATGGCCGGGCTTTCGATGCTCGAGAGTCCAGGGTCTCAGGCCACGAACTGGCCATGGCAATGCTTGAACTTCTTGCCCGAACCGCAGGGGCAGGGCTCGTTCCGGCTCACCCGACCCCAGGTGGAGGGATCGTTGGGATCGCGGGACGGAGCCGGATCCGTTCCGGCGGCCGTGGCCGCGAAGCCGAGTGCCGGGGCGGCGGCAAGCCCGTTGCCCTGGGCGAGATCGAACTCGTTCTCGCCGGTGGCCGGATCGAGATGCTGGGCGAACATGGGCGGCAGGCTCTGCGGCTCCGGCTGCTGGAACACCACCTGGATGCGCATGAGCTGGCCCGTCACCTGCTCGCGCAGGTGGCCGATCAGGGAGTTGAACAGCTCGAAGGCCTCGGACTTGTATTCGTTCAGCGGATCGCGCTGGGCCAGGCCACGCCAGCCGATGACCTGACGCAGGTGGTCGAGGGTCACCAGGTGCTCGCGCCAGAGGTGGTCCAGGCTCTGGAGAAGGACCTGCTTCTCCACGTAGTTCATGACCTCGGACGTATTCGCCTCGATGCGCTGGGCATAGGCCTCGTCGGCCGCCTTGGTGATGCGCTCGCGGATTTCGTCGTCGGCGATGCCCTCCTCCTTCGCCCATTCCTCGACCGGCAGATCGAGATTGAGGAAGTTGGCCACGTTCTGCTTCAGGCCCTCGACGTCCCATTGCTCCGCATAGGCGTTTTCCGGGATGGCCCGGGAGACGATGTCCTCGATGACCCCGTGGCGCATGTCGTCGATGGTCTCGCGCACGCTCTCTTCCGCCATGAACTCCTTGCGCTGCTCGAAGACGACCTTGCGCTGGTCGTTCATGACGTTGTCGTATTTCAGGATGTTCTTGCGGATGTCGAAGTTGCGGGCCTCGACCTTCGCCTGGGCGCGCTCGATCGCCTTGTTGATCCACGGGTGGATGATGGCCTCGCCTTCCTTCAGGCCGAGCTTCTGCAGCATGCCGTCCATGCGGTCGGAGCCGAAGATGCGCATCAGGTCGTCCTGGAGCGACAGGTAGAACTTGGAGCGGCCCGGATCGCCCTGACGGCCGGACCGGCCGCGCAGCTGGTTGTCGATGCGGCGGGATTCGTGGCGCTCGGTGCCGAGCACGTAGAGGCCACCGGCCGCGAGAGCCTTCTCCTTGAAGGCCGCCACCTCGTCCAGGATCTCCTTCTCGCGACGGGCCCGCTCCTCGCCCTCGACGCCGGCAAGCTCGCGCTCGATCCGCATCTTGGCGTTACCGCCGAGCTGGATGTCGGTGCCGCGGCCGGCCATGTTGGTGGCGATCGTGATCGCGCCCGGCACGCCGGCCTGGGCGACGATGAAGGCTTCCTGCTCGTGGAAGCGGGCGTTCAGCACGGCGAAATGCTTGGTGCCGCGGCCGGCTCGCGCATCGCGATAGAGCGGTTCGAGGGCCTGCGGGTTCTCGAAGTCGATGAGGGTATAGCCGTCCTTGATCAGCATCTCGGCCAGATGCTCGGACTTTTCGATCGACGTGGTGCCGACCAGGATCGGCTGGCCTTTGGCGGAGGATTCCTCGATGTCGCGGATGACCGCCTGGTAGCGCTCCTCCATGGTCCGGTAGACCTCGTCGTCGTCGTCCAGGCGGGAGACCGGACGGTTGGTCGGGATCTCGACCACCTCGAGGTTGTAGATCTCCAGGAACTCGTCGGCTTCCGTTGCGGCCGTGCCGGTCATGCCGCCGAGCTTGTCGTAGAGGCGGAAGTAGTTCTGGAACGTGATGGAGGCCAGGGTCTGGTTCTCGGGCTGGACCTGGACGTGTTCCTTGGCCTCGAGCGCCTGGTGGAGGCCTTCCGAGTAGCGGCGGCCCGGCATCATGCGGCCGGTGAACTCGTCGATGATCACCACCTCGCCGTTGCGGACGATGTAGTCCTTGTCGCGCTGGAACAGGGTGTGGGCGCGCAGCGCCTGGTTCATGTGGTGGACCAGGGTGGCGTTCTGGGCGTCGTAGAGGTCGCCCTCCTTGAGCAGGCCCTCGGCGCGCAGGAGCTCCTCGATCTTCTCGGTGCCGGCCTCGGTCAGGGCCACGGAGCGCTGCTTCTCGTCGAGCTCGTATTCGCTCTTGGCGAGGCGCGGGATGACCTTGTCGATGGCGTTGTAGAGATCGGAGCGGTCGTCGAGCGGCCCGGAGATGATGAGCGGGGTGCGGGCCTCGTCGATGAGGATCGAGTCGACCTCGTCCACGATGGCGAAGTTGTGGCCCCGCTGGACCATCTGCGCCATCTCGTACTTCATGTTGTCGCGCAGATAGTCGAAGCCGTATTCGTTGTTGGTCCCGTAGGTGATGTCGGCTGCATAGGCCTCCGCGCGCTCCGCATCGTCGAGCCCGTGGACGATCACGCCGACGGAGAGCCCCAGGAAGCGGTAGATCTGGCCCATCCACTCGGAGTCGCGCCGGGCGAGGTAGTCGTTGACCGTCACCACGTGGACGCCCTTGCCGGCGAGCGCGTTGAGGTAGACCGGCAGGGTCGCCACCAGGGTCTTGCCCTCGCCGGTGCGCATCTCGGCGATCGAGCCCTCGTGGAGCACCATGCCGCCGATGAGCTGAACGTCGAAGTGGCGCTGGCCCAGGGTGCGCTTGGCCGCCTCGCGGACGGTCGCGAAGGCCGGGACCAGGATGTCGTCCAGGGTCTTGCCGGCGGCGAGCTGGGCCTTGAAGTCCTCGGTGCGGGCACGGAGCTGCTCGTCGGACAGGGCCTCCAGCTCGGCCTCCATCGCGTTGATGGCCGCTACCTTCGGCCGGTAGGACTTCAGACGGCGATCATTGACCGAGCCGAAGATTTTCTTCGCGAGAGAACCGAACATCGAGAGCCTTCGAAATTCCAGAATGCAGGAGAAAGGGGCGTTTGCGCCGCCTTATAGACCTAATTACGCCGGAGCGCATCTTAAAGACTGCGCCTTTAGTGGCGCAGCCCCAAGGCATCCCCGAACCGGCCCGGCGGACCTGTTCAAGACCCCGCGAGCGGCGATGCAGTGACATAAATATGCCATCTCTTGCAAACGTAAACACATTCAGCCATCTGATCGTCGCTGTCCGTGGGCGATCACGCTCACCAGAGGAAACCATATGTCTCGCTCACTCAACGTTCGGAAGAGCCTCCTGACCCTCGGGGTCGCCCTGCCGTTCCTGGCCGGGGCCGCCCTCGCCCAGACCCCTCCCGCGCCCGCCACCTCCCCGGCCGCCGTGCCGGCCGTGGAGGCGTCCAAGGTCATCGCCCGCGTCAACGGCGTGGACATCACGGAAGGGGATCTCGCCCTGGCGGCCGAGGATCCGGCCCTGCAGATGCCGAACGTTCCGGAAGCCCAGAAGCGCGATCTCCTGACCGGCTACATGATCGACCTGAAGCTCGGCGCCAAGGCGGCCGAGGCCGCCAAGGTCGGCGGCGGCACCGAATTCGCCCGCAAGCTCGCCTATAACCGCGACAAGACCCTGCTCGACGAGTATCTCGACCAGGAGGCCAAGAAGGCCGTCACTCCGGAAGCCGCCCGCAAGCTCTACGACGAGACGGTCAAGAGCGTCCCGGCCGAGCAGGAGGTCCGGGCCCGCCACATCCTGGTCGAGAACGAGGACGAGGCCAAGAAGATCGCGGTCCGCGTGAAGGGCGGCGAGGATTTCGCCAAGGTGGCCGGCGAAGTCTCGAAGGATCCCGGCTCCAAGACCGATGGCGGCGATCTCGGCTTCTTTACCAAGGACCGCATGGTCGAGCCCTTCGCCGAGGCCGCCTTCAAGCTCGAGCCCGGCCAGATCTCCGATCCGGTGAAGAGCCAGTTCGGCTGGCACGTGATCAAGGTCGAGGAGAAGCGCACCAAGCCGGCGCCGACCTTCGAGGAGACCAAGGATCAGGTCGAGACCTACCTGGCCCGCAAGGCGCAGCAGGACCTGATCATGGGCCTGCGCAAGAACGCCAAGATCGAGCGCCTGGACGACAAGGGCAACCTCGTCGAGCAGAAGCAGCAGTAAGCTCGGCTTCTCCCGTTCAAAAGGGCGGCCTTCAGGGCCGCCCTTTTCATGTCGCGCGTCAGCCGTCTACTTGTTCGTCCGGCCCATCCGGTTCGGATCGACGCCCCCCTCCCGGGTGGTCTGGTTCTCCACATCGCCCTGGAAGGTCGAGCCGCCATCGAGATCGCGCGGATCCTCGCCGGACATGGTGGTGCCCTTCGACCGGCCGATGCCGGGATCGACGTCCAGGTCGCTGCGCGGGCGCTCCTGAGGTTTGGTCTTGGGGTGTTTGCCCGTCATGAAAGCCTCCATCGCTTGCAGACCGGGTCAACGGGGACACACCGGCTGCGTTCCGTGATCCCGACGGCTGCGTCCCGGCACCTTTGACTTGACAAAAAGCCTTAAAAAACCACAGGTCCCCTTTCCTAAACGGTATTCCATCCGCTCACCCCGAGACCCATTGCATGTCCAAGTCCGTGTCTCCGCTCGCCCCCAGGTCGTTTCCGACGCTTCCCGCCATCGACGGCGTCCGGATCGCAACGGCGGAGGCCGGGATCCGATACAAGAACCGAACCGACGTTCTTTACGTGACCCTGCCCAAGGACACGAGCGTGGCGGGCGTCTTCACCCGTTCCAAATGCCCGTCGGCCCCGGTGGACTGGTGCCGCAAGAATCTCGGCAAGGGCACGGCCCGGGCGCTGGTGGTGAACTCGGGCAACGCCAATGCCTTCACGGGCAAGAAGGGCGCGGAAGCGGTCAAGCTCACGGCCGACATCGCCGCCGAGGCCGCGGGCTGCCGCGCCTCGCAGGTTTTCATCGCCTCCACGGGCGTGATCGGCGAGCCGCTCGACGCGACGAAGTTCGAGAGCGTGCTCACGGCCTGCGAGAAGAAGGCGAAGCCCACCGCCTGGCTCGATGCCGCCAAGGCCATCATGACCACGGACACCTTCCCGAAAGTGGCGACCCGCACGGCCACCATCGGCGGCGTCGAGGTCACGATCAACGGCATCGCCAAGGGCGCCGGCATGATCGCCCCCGACATGGCCACCATGCTGTCCTTCATCTTCACGGACGCGCCCATCGCCGCCCCGGTGCTGCAGACGCTCCTGAAGAAGGGCGCCGACAAGAGCTTCAACTGCGTGACGGTGGACAGCGACACCTCCACGTCCGACACGCTGCTCTTCTTCGCCACGGGAACGGCCGCCGCGAAGGGAGCCCCCGCGATCTCCCTGCCGAGCGACCGGCGCCTCAAGGAGTTCCGCAGCGCGCTCGAAGGCCTTTTGTGCGACCTCGCCCAGCAGGTCGCCCGCGACGGCGAGGGCGCGCGCAAGTTCGTGACCGTGAAGGTGACCGGCGCCACGGGCGCCACCTCGGCCAAGCGGATCGCCATGGCGATCGCCAACTCGCCGCTGGTGAAGACGGCGGTCGCCGGCGAGGACGCCAATTGGGGCCGGGTGGTGATGGCGGTCGGCAAGGCCGGCGAACCGGCCGAGCGCGACAAGCTGGCGATCTGGTTCGGCGACATCCGGGTGGCCGTCAAGGGCGCCCGCGATCCGGAATACAACGAGGCCAAGACCACCGCCTACATGAAGGGCGACGAGATCACGATCCGGGTCGATCTGGGCCTCGGACGCGGCGAGGCCACGACCTGGACCTGCGACCTCACCAAGGCCTATGTGGAGATCAACGGCGACTACCGGAGCTGATCGGGATCAGGGAACCACGGTGACCTTGCGCTTGACGGTGATGCGCATCGGACCGCCATATTGGCTCATGCCGATGAACGTATAGGCGAACTCGTCCGCACCCTGGTAACCGGGCTTGGCCATGTAATAGGGCTTGAGACCATCGACGCCTGCCTGGCCGATCTTGGGCTTCTGGGAGATGACGGTCTCCCTCAGGGCGCCCGGAATTCCGTTGATGGTGAATACGCAGCCTTTGCCGGCCTTCACGGTCAGCTCGCCTTCGACCTCGACCATTTCACCGTTGAAGGAGACTGGGGGACCCGAGCAGTCCTGCGCGAATGCAGGCGCTGCTCCAAAATGGCAGGCGACGGCAACGGCTGTTGCGCCGACGATGGACCGGATCACGAGAACTCCTGTCAGGGAAAGCACGAACCGCCGCGATAACGTAATATGATTTCGTTTTGGTTGTCGAGTCCCGCGAAATCGGTTCGCTTCGGACGGGAAGCGGGTTATGAGAGCGGCTTGTTGCACCCCAACCATCGGCCGATCACCCTTGCCCCCTCTCAAGCTCACCCTCGTCGTCGCGGTCGCCCTGATCGACACGGACAACCGCATCCTTCTGGCGCAGCGGCCCGAGGGCAAGCAGCTCGCCGGGCTGTGGGAGTTTCCCGGCGGCAAGGTGGAACCCGGCGAGCGCCCGGAGGAGACCCTGATCCGCGAGCTGCGCGAGGAGCTCGGCATCACGGTCAAGGAACCCTGCCTCGCGCCGCTGACCTTCGCGAGCCACCCCTACGAGACCTTCCACCTCCTCATGCCGCTCTATGTCTGCCGCCGCTGGGAGGGCTTCGTGCAGCCGCTGGAGGGACAGGGGCTGACATGGGCCAGGGCGCAGGAGCTGCGCGGCTATCCCATGCCGCCCGCCGACGAGCCGCTGATCCCGTTCCTCGTCGACCTTCTCGGGCCCTGAAGACCCTCCATGTCGTCTCAGCAAGCAGCCGAAGCGGTTCCAGGGGTGCCGGCTCCCACGGCCGCCTTCGTGATCTCCAACCTGCTGATCTGCTCGCTTCTGTGGGGCAGCGCGCTCGTGCTCGTGAAGCTGAGCGGGAACCTGAACCCCTTCGTGCTCGCCGCCATGCGGGGCCTGATCGGCGCCGCGACCCTGGCCCTGTGGTTCATCCTTCAGGGCAAGAGCATCCTGCCGCGGCGCCATGAATGGCGCATCTGGGCCGTGCTCGGGACGTTGAACGGCTGGCTGCCGAACGTGCTCGTGGCCTATGCCCTGACTCGGATCCCCACCGCCCCCGCGGCCATGATCCAGGCCTCGTCGCCGCTGATCGTCGCTCTGATGTCCCACTGGCTGTTCGCCGACGAGCGACTGACACGCCAGCGACTCATGGGCGTTCTCGTCGGCTTCCTCGGCATGGGCATCCTGATCGGCCCCGCCGCCCTGCCGGACAGCGGGATCGACGCCATCGGCGTGCTGGTCATGGTGGCGGTCGCCTGCAGCTATGCGACGGCGAACATCTATGTTCGCAGCGTCCGGCAGGCGGAGCCGGCCAGGATGGCGCTGGGTCAGCAGATCTGTTCCGGCTTCGCCGCGACGGTTCTCGCCCTTGCCTTCGTGGGCCCCTCGGCCTTCGCGGCCGTGCCGGCCCATTGGGGGCCGCTCATCGCCCTCGGCGCCCTGTCCACGGCCCTGCCGATCCTGCTCTTCATGCACCTGATCCGCCGCACGGGTCCGACCCGCGCCTCGATGGTGGGCTATCTCGGGCCGTTCTGGACCACCGTCATGGCCGTGCTGTTCCTCAACGAGAGCATCGGCCCGCGTGAACTCACCGGTGGTGCCGTGGTGCTGGCCGGCGTCGCGCTGGTCTCCTTCACCGGGCGGCTCAGGCGAGCGCGCTGAGCGCCGCGCGGGTCCCGTGCGGGATCTCCACCGGCCGCTGGGTGGCCCGGTCCACATAGACATGGACGAAATGGCCTTGGGCGGCGGCCTGATCGGCGCCCGTCTTGAAGATCCCGATCCGGTAGCGCACCGAGGAGCGCCCGAGATGCGCGACCGCGATGCCGGCCTCCAGCTGGTCGGGAAAGGCGACGCTCTCGAAATAGGTGCAGCCCGATTCCACCACCAGGCCGATGACCGGGCTCGCGGCGATGGCGAGCAGGCCCTTCTCGATCAGCCACGCGTTCACGGCGCTGTCGAAATACGAGTAGTAGTGGACGTTGTTCACATGCCCGTAGGCATCGTTGTCCATCCAGCGGGTCGCGACGGGGCGAAACAGCCGGAAGGCGGAGCGGTCGGGGCGCGTCGGACGGTCTGCCATGGGGTTCGTCACCAGGCCGCTTCGTAGATCGCGCGGGCATCCTCAAGGGCGACCGGCCGGGGATTGTTCACGAGAAGCCGCGTCTGCTTCATGGCGTCCTCGGCCATCATCGGCAGGGCCTCGCGGGGAATGCCCACGTCGCGCAGGCGTGGCGGCAGCCCGACCCTCGCACACAGGGCGGCGAGCCCCTCGACGAAGGCCGATCCGGTGGCCCGTCCCGCGAGGTCCGGAAACGCATGAGGCGCGAGTTCCGCGTAGGCGGTCTCGCAGGCGGAGGCGTTGAAGCGCAGCACGTGCGGCAGCACGAGGGCGTTCGAGAGCCCGTGCGGCACGCCGAAATGCCCGCCGATGGGATAGGCGAGCGCATGGACGGCCGCGACGGGCGAGTTGGCGAAGGCCTGACCGGCGAGCATGGAGCCGAGCAGCATGGCCGAGCGTGCCTCGATGTCCTGGCCGTGATGAACCGCGCGTTCGATGTTGCGCCCGAGCCACGAGAGGGCCTCCCTCGCGAGCGCCTGCGAGAGCGGGTTGTTGTTGGGGCTCGTCGACGTGTAGGCCTCGATGGCGTGCACCATCGCGTCGATGCCCGTCGCCGCCGTCACGGCCGGCGGCAGGTTCACGGTGAGATCCGGGTCGAGCAAGGCGACATCGGGGATGAGGAGGGCCGAGACCACGCCCTTCTTCTCATGCGCCCCGGTGGTCACGATGGAGATCGGCGTGACCTCCGATCCGGTCCCCGCCGTGGTGGGGACGGCGAGGAGCGGCAGTCGCGGGCCCTTGGCGATGCCGACCCCGTAGATCTCCGGAAGTCTCTCGTCGCTTGCCGCAAGAAGGGCCACGAGCTTCGCCACATCGATGGAGGAGCCGCCGCCGAAGCCGATCACGGCCCGGGCCTCGAAGGCCTTCGCCTGGGCGACAGCCGCCAGCACCACGTCCTCGGGCGGATCGGCAACGACCGCGTCGAAGACGTCGACCACGATGCCGGCCTCCTCCAGCACCTGGAGAACGGGCGCGATCAACCCGGCCTTCACCAGTCCCGCGTCGGTCACCAGGAAGACGCGAGGACCGAGACGCTGGGCCGTGATCTCGCCCAGCCGGGCGATGCTGCCGGAGCCGACGATGAGGGACGGAGCGGTGCTGAAGGTGAAGGGCGACATGGATCTTCCCGCGATGGGGGCCTCTGCGCGGGAGATTGCCCCGGCCTCGGCGGGCCAGCAACCCGCCTGCGCTTCAGCCATTAGGAGAAGACCCTAATCCTCGAATTCCTCGATGGCGTCCATCTTCTCCGGGTAGAAGGCGAGATGGTCCTTGATGGCCGCGACCGAGGGAGCCGGCTCTTCATAGCTCCAGGCGGCGTTCTCCCGCACCAGTCCGCCGCCGTTGACGGTGAAATACGACGCGTCGCCCTTGTAGGGGCAATGAGTCCTGTGCTCGGTGGGGTCGAGGAGATCCATGTGGACGTCCCCGCGGGGGATGTACTGGACCGGCGGCAGGGTCGCTTCCTGCAGGGTCAGAGCCTGCGTGGTTTCGGCCACGATGAAGCCGCCGAGCATGACCCGGATTCGGTGGGGGTTCTTCGTGATGGTGATCGGATGATCCGGTCCGGGCTCTTTCATGGGTCCATGGCTTTCCAGAGAGGTCTTCTCAACGATGAAGATAGGGCAAGCGGGTTGCGGCCCAAGGCGGGATGAGAATCACTTCTTGTCGACCGGACGCGTGGGCGCTCCTTCCTTCACGCCGAGGGCATCGGCCAGCCGGGCCTTGGCGGAGCCGGGGCGGAGGGGCTTCTGCTGGCTTTCATGCGGCGCCCAGCCGGAGAGCCAGACGATCTCGAAGGTCGCCGGAATGCGGCCGTCCGAATCCCCGAACCGCTCCGCGTAGATCTCCGCCGTCCGCATCAGGGTCGCGCGCCGCAGGGGGACCCTGCGCCGGTCATGCAGGGCGTTGGTCAACCCCATCCGGCGCAGGTCCTGCATGAGCGCGAAAGCGCTGGCGTAGCGCACCCGGACCACGTCCGAATCGGTCACCGGCAGGGCAAAACCCGCCCGCTGCAGCAGACCGCCGATGTCGCGCAAATCGGCGAAGGGCGCCACCCGCGGACTGACGCCGCCCTCGGTCTCGGCTTCGGCCTGGGTCAGGGACTGGCGCAGTTCGGTCAGGGTGGAGCCCCCGAGAAGCGCGCCGATGAACAGGCCGTCGGCCTTCAGCGCCCGGCGGATCTGGATGAGCGTGCCGGGCAGATCGTTGACGCCCTGCAGGGCCAGAAGCGATACGGCGAGGTCGAAGCGCTCGCCCGAGAACGGAAGGCGCTCCTCGTCCCCGAGAATGCCGCCCTCCTCCGCTACCGACGACAGGCGGACCACCGTCTCGGCGCGTCCGCTCCGGCGCAGGGCCTCGGCGGCGGCAGGCGTCGGCGTTCCCACGTCGAGCGCGAGGGAGAAGGTCCGCAGCACCGTGGAGAGGCGCTCTTCCAAGTCCTCAACGGCGCGGACCAGAAGGAAGTCGACATACCCCTGGCGCAGCGCACGGGCCAGGCGGCGGCGGACAAGGGAGCGATCGAAAACGAGAGGCGTGCTCATGAGGCGCTGGATATGGCGCGGGCGCGGCCAGGAACCAAGCACTATTTTGTCCGCCCGCGCCGGGTGCCAGGAGCCGGCCCATCGGCTAAGCTTGTCCCATGAACGCCCCAGCCGACATCCGGCCGATCCCGCTGAGCGCCCGCTTCCGGGCGGGGGCGCGCGCGGCATGGCATACGGCCCTCGGCCTCCTCTATCCGCCGACCTGCATCGCCTGCCAGGCCGCCACCGGCGAACCTCACGCCCTTTGCGCCGGCTGCTGGTCGCAGATCCGCTTCATCGAGCGGCCCTTCTGCGAGCGGCTGGGGACGCCGTTCGCGGTGGATCTCGGCGGGCCACGGCTCTCGCCGGCCGCCATGGCCGATCCGCCGGTGTTCCGGCGCGCCCGCGCGGTGGCGGAATACGACGGCGCGGCGAGCCTGCTCGTGCACCGGCTCAAATACGACGACCGCCTGGAACTCGCCCGCGCCTTGGGCGGCATGATGGTCCGGGCCGGCGCCGAGCTGCTGCGGGAGGCCGACGTGATCGTTCCCGTGCCGCTGCATCGCTGGCGGCTGTGGCGGCGGCGGTTCAATCAGGCGATGGCCCTGGCCGGGGCCGTCTCGGCGCAGTGCGGCATACCGTGCGACCCGTTCCTGCTCGCCCGCGTCAAGCACACCCGCCGCCAGGTCGGGCTCACCAAGGCGCAGCGTCAGGACAACCTCCAGGGTGCCTTCCGCGTGCCCGCCGAGGCGAAGGCCAGGCTGAAGGGCAGGCGCGTGCTCCTCGTCGACGACGTGCTGACCACCGCCTCCACGGCCAACGCCGCATCCCGGGCGCTCCTGCGCGGCGGCGCGGCCTGCGTGGATATTCTGGCCTTTGCCCGAGTTGTCCAGGAGTTGTGATCTAAGCGCAACGCTCCCTATATCCTCGCCATCGAAGGAGAACTCTCTGTCATGCCATCCATTACGATCTACACGAAGAGCTGGTGCCCCTATTGCTCGGCGGCCAAGAAGCTTCTCGGCGACAAGGGCGTCGCCTTCACCGAGATCGACATCGAGAAGAAGCCGGAAGCCCGGGCCGAGATGATCCAGCGGGCCAACGGGCGCTCCACGGTCCCGCAGATTTTCATCGGCGAGAGGCATGTCGGCGGCTGCGATGACCTGTATGCTCTTGATGACAGGGGCCAGCTTGAGCCTTTATTGCAGGCCTGACGGAGACCAGAACTCATGACCTCGACCCGCTTCACCGCCGCCTGCGTCCAGATGCGCTCCGGGCGCGACGTCCTCAAGAACCGCGACGACGCGGTCGCGCTGGTGCGCGAGGCGGCCTCCCAGGGGGCGCATTTCGCCCAGACCCCGGAAATGACCTCCCTGGTGTGCCGGGATCGGGCGGAGCTGTTCGACAAGGTCGGGCCCGAGGCTCAGGACCCGGTGCTCGCCGCCCTGCGCGAGGTGGCGCGGGAGCGGAACATCGTGGTCCAGATCGGCTCCATCGCGGTCAAGGAGGGCGACAAGGTCGCCAACCGCGCGTTCCTCATCGGCCAGGACGGCGAGGTCATCGCCTCCTACGACAAGATCCACCTCTACGACGTGGACCTGCCCAACGGCGAGAGCTGGCGCGAATCGGCCACCTATACGGGCGGCTCCTCGGCCGTGGCCGCCGAGACGCCCTGGGGCTATCTCGGCATGACCATCTGCTATGACGTGCGCTTCGCCGCCCTCTACAAGGCGCTGGCCGAGAACGGCGCCTCGTTCCTCTCCGCGCCGGCCGCGTTCACCCGGCAGACCGGGGAGGCCCATTGGCACGTGCTGCACCGGGCCAGGGCCATCGAGACCGGCTCCTTCATGATCTCGGCCGCTCAGGGCGGCCTTCACGAGGACGGGCGCGAGACCTTCGGCCATTCGGTCATCATCGACCCCTGGGGACGGGTGCTGGCGGACGGCGGCACGGAGCCCGGCGTGTTCCTGGCCGAGATCGACACCGCTCTCGTGGCGGAGGTGCGCGGCCGGATCCCAACCCTCAAGAACGCGCGGCCGTTCAGGGTCGAGGTCGTTCCCGCCATCGAGACGGACCAGGCGGCCATCGCCTGACCCCCTTCTCATTCCAGGTCTGAATCCTTAAGTCTCACCGAGAGATGATCAAGTATGCCCTGGCCTGCGAGCAGGCCCATGAGTTCGAGAGCTGGTTTCCGTCGAGCGACGCGTTCGAGACGCAGCGCAAGCGCGGCTTCGTGACCTGTCCGTTCTGCAACTCGGCCAAGGTCGAGAAGCAGATCATGGCGCCGTCGGTCGCGCGCACGGACAGGGCCCCGAAGGTTGCCGCGCCGGACACCCAGCCGGTCACGGTCCTCTCCGAGCGGGAGCGGGAGCTGCGCGCGGCCCTGCGGGCCCTGCGCGAGCACGTCATGAAGAACGCCGAGGATGTCGGCAAAGGCTTCGTCGAGGAAGCCCGCAAGATGCATTACGGCGAGACGGAAGAGCGCTCGATCTACGGCGAGGCGGATCTCGCCGAAGCCAAGGCGCTGTTGGAGGAAGGCATCGACGTGCTGCCGCTGCCCGTCGTCCCGGACGATCGGAACTAGCTGCTGCGCTGCGGGATTACGCCTCATCGGAAACGACGATGAGGATGAGCTTCTCTTGGCGACTTTCTTCACCAGCGACACCCATTTCGGTGATCCCCGGGTGCTGCGAATCGACAAGCGGCCGTTCAGGACCATCCCCGAGCACGATGCCGCTCTGGTCGCCAACTGGAACGAGGTCGTCTCGACCGAGGACGAGATCTGGCACCTGGGTGATTTCGCCCTCCATGTGCGCCCGGAGCGGATCGAGGAACTGCTGGGACTCCTCAACGGCCGCAAGCATCTGATCACCGGCAACAACGACGGGCCGACAACCCTTGCTGCCAGCGGCTGGGACAGCGTTCAGGCCTATGCGGAGCTCATGCTCGACGGCCACGCGCTCGTCCTATGCCACTACGCGTTCCGCACCTGGAAGAACATGGGCCGCGGCTGGATCGACCTGCACGGCCACTCGCACGGCAAGCTGAAGCCGCAGACCCGCCAGTTCGACGTGGGCGTGGATGCCTTCGACTATCGCCCCGTCAGCCTCGAAACGATCCTGGCCTCCCGGACGCGACGCCGGAAGGCCAGTGCTGAAATGGTATCGGGCTGATAGGCGCTGTCAGACAGGAGATTTCACAGGCTCCAGCACCGGCGAGGCGTCGGTGCGGTCGAGCCTGCGGCTCCACAGGGCCAGGACGAGGCCGGAGGCGGGCAGCAGGGCCGCCACCCAGGGGATCGAACCGAGCCCCAGGCCGTGATCGATCACGAAGCCGCCGAGCCAGGCCCCGAGCGCGTTGCCGAGATTGAAGGCCGCGATGTTGAGGCTCGAGGCCAGGCTCTGGCCGGCGCCGTCCGCCTTCTCCAGGACCCACATCTGCAGCGGCGGCACGGTCGCGAAGGCGGCGGCACCGAGCAGGCCCACGAAGGCGATCGCCATGATCTTGTCATGAACGCCGAGAGTCATGGCGGCGAGCACCACGGCGAGCAGGGCGAGGGACCCGAGCAAGGTCGCCATCAGGCGCCGGTCGGCGAGCTTGCCGCCGAGGAGGTTGCCGAGCACCAGGCCGCCGCCGAAGACGAGCAGGATCGGCGACACCGCCTCCTCCGAGAAGCCGGTGATCCCCGTGAGGATCGGCGCGATATAGGTGAAGACCGCGAACACGCCCGCATAGCCGAGCACCGTGGTGAGCAGCCCGAGCAGCACCGGGCGGCGCGCCAGCACCTTGAGTTCGTCCGCGAGGCTGCCGCCCTCGGCCGTATCCTGGCGATCCTTGGGCACGAAGAGCGCGATCACGGCGACCGCCAAGACGCCCACGAGGGTGACGGCCCAGAAGGTGGCGCGCCAGCCATAGGCCTGGCCGAGCCAGGTGCCGAACGGGACGCCCAGGATGTTGGCCACGGTGAGGCCGGTGAACATCACCGCGATGGCCGAGGCCTTCTTGTCGGCCGGCACCAGGCTCGTGGCCACGACCGAGCCGACGCCGAAGAAGGTGCCGTGGGCAAACGCCGTCAGCACCCGGGCCGCCATGAGGGTCGCGTAGTCCGGCGCGACCGCGCAGGCGAGATTGCCCAGGGTGAACACGACCATGAGGGCGAGAAGCACCGTCTTGCGCGACCAGCGGCCCGTGACCGTGGTGAGAAGCGGCGCGCCGACCACGACGCCGAGCGCGTAGCCGGAAATGAGCAGGCCCGCGGCCGAGATCGACACGCCGAGATCGGCGCTCACCTGCAGCAGCAGCCCCATGATGACGAATTCCGTGACCCCGATGCCGAAGGCACCGGCCGTCAGGGCGTAAAGAGCGAGAGGCATGAGAAGCACGTCCTTGCGAGGAGCGGCAAGCGCCGCTTGGTGGCGGCAAGATGGACGCGTGATCGCTTATGAACTAGCCTGCCGGCCGGAACAGAATTTGTGAGTTGAAGTCACAATGGCCAGGACGGACGTCAACCGCTCCGGCGAGATGGAGGTCTTCGTGCGGGCCGTCGAGCTCGGCGGCTTCTCGGCCGCCGCGCGCGCCCTGCGGATGACGCCCTCGGCGGTGAGCAAGCTCGTCGCCCGGCTGGAGAGCCGCCTCGGCGCCCGTCTCGTCAACCGGTCGACCCGCAAGCTCCAGCTGACGCCGGAAGGCGCTGCCTTCTACGACCGGGCCGTGAGGGTCCTGGCCGATCTCGACGAGGCCGAGCGCAGCGCCGCCGCGGGCGCCGCCCCGCGCGGCCGGCTGCGGGTGAACACGAGCGTTCCGTTCGGCACCCACCGCCTGATCCCCCTTCTGCCGGGCTTTCTCGCCCGGCACCCCGAGGTGAGCGTGGAGGTGACGCTCACCGACACGGTAGTCGACCTGCTGGAGGACCGGGCCGACGTCGCCATCCGGGTCGGCCCCCTGAAGTCCTCGCAGCTCGTGGCGCGCAAGCTCGCCGAGAGCCGGATGATGCTGGTGGCCGCGCCTGCCTATCTCGACCGGCACGGTACGCCGGGTAGCCCGGAGGATCTCGCCCGGCACAACCTGCTCGGCTTCAGCTTCGCCCGCCAGAGCAACGGCTGGCCGTTCCGGGACAGGCAGGGCAACGTGACCGCCGTCGTGCCCACCGGCAACGCCCAGGTGAGCGACGGCGAGTCGATGCGGCTTCTCGTGCTGACCGGCCTGGGAATCAGCCGTCTGTCCGGCCTTCATGTCGGTCCCGACGTGGAGGCCGGCCGGCTCGTGCCGGTGCTGGAGGCCTACAATCCGGGCGACATGGAAAGCATCCACGCGGTCTATGTGGGCGGCGGCCACCTGCCCGCTCGGGTCCGGGCCTTCCTGGACTATCTCGTCGAGACCCTGCGCCCGGATTGAGCAGAGTTGCTCCTGGTTTTGTCATTGGACGCTTGCCAGGCGGGGCGCTTTATCCAAATCATGCCTCACGCCCGGTCGAGGCTTCACGGAGCTCTTCATGGATCAGCCGAAAACCGACCCGAGGCCGCAACGCCGCGTCTCGCTGATGCGCCGGTTCTTCGACAGCGAGGCCTCCGGCGGCATGATCCTCATGGGCGTCACGGTGATCGCGCTCGCGGCCGCCAACTCGCCCCTGGCCGGAGCCTATTTCGGCGTCCTGAAGACCTATGTGCTGGGCCTGAGCGTCCTGCACTGGATCAACGACGCGCTCATGGCGGTGTTCTTCCTGCTGGTGGGGCTCGAGATCAAGCGCGAGATGCTGGACGGGCAGCTCTCCACCTGGCCGCGCCGGATCCTGCCGGGGATCGCGGCCCTTGGCGGCATGATCGTGCCGGCGCTCGTCTATCTCGCGGTCACCCGCAACGAGCCGCAGCTCCACCACGGCTGGGCGATCCCGACCGCCACCGACATCGCCTTCGCCCTGGGCGTGCTGGCCATCCTGGGCCCGCGGGTGCCGAAATCCCTCACCATCTTCCTGACGGCGCTCGCCATTCTCGACGATCTCGGGGCGATCATCGTCATCGCGCTCTTCTACACGGGCGGCCTCTCGCTTCCGATGCTCGCCGGGGCGGCCCTGTGCCTGCTCGTGCTCGTCGCCCTCAACCGCTTCGACGTCACGTCCCTCCTGCCCTATCTCGTCATCGGCGCGGTGCTGTGGGTGTTCGTGCTGAAATCCGGCATCCATGCGACCCTCGCCGGGGTGGCGCTGGCCCTCACGATCCCGCTCCATGCCAACCCGAAGAAGACCAGGGCGGAGGATTCGCCCCTGCACCGGCTCGAGCATGCCCTGCAGCCCTGGATCGCCTATGCGGTCATCCCGATCTTCGGCTTCGCCAATGCGGGGGTGTCGCTCTCCGGGCTGTCCCTCGACGGCCTCCTGAACCCGCTGCCGCTGGGCATCGCGCTCGGCCTCTTCGTCGGCAAGCAGGTGGGCGTCTATGCCTTCTCCTATGCGGCCGTCCATCTGGGCTTCGCCGACATGCCCGCGGGCGCGAGCCGGGCCCAGTGCTACGGGGTCGCGCTGCTCTGTGGCATCGGCTTCACCATGAGCCTGTTCATCGGCGCCCTTGCGTTCCCGGACCAGCCGGAGCTGGGGGACGCCACCAAGATCGGCGTGCTCATGGGCTCGGCCCTCTCGGGACTGGCGGGCTATCTGGTGCTCCGCCTCGCCCCGCGGGAGCGGCCGCTCAGGCCTTCGCGGCCAGCAGCATATAATTGACCGCCGTGTCGCGGGACAGGGACCAGCTGTCCCGCAGCGGGTTGTAGGCGACGCCCGCGAGGTCGTGGACGGAAAAGCCCGCCGCGCGGATGGCGTCCGTCAGCTCGTCGGGGGTGACGAACCTGTCCCATTCGTGGGTGCCCTTCGGCAGCCAGCCGAGGATGTATTCGGCCCCCACAATGGCCGACGCGAAGGAGCGCAGGGTCCGGTTGATCGTCGCCATGGCCAAGCATCCGCCGGGCTTCACCGCCCGCACGCAGGCCTCCACGAAGGCCTGCCGGTCGGCCACATGCTCCACCACCTCCATCGCGAGCACCAGGTCGAAGGTCTCCCCCCGGGCCACCACGGTCTCCACGGTCTCGTTGCGGTAATCGACCGGGACCCCCGCCCGCTCCGCATGGAGCCGGGCGACCGAGATGTTGGTGGGCGCCGGATCGAGCCCGGTCACCCGCGCGCCCAGGCGCGCCAGGGGCTCTGACAGCACGCCGCCACCGCAGCCCACGTCGAGGATCGTGATCCCCTCGAGCGACCGGGCCGAGCGCGGATCGCGCCCGAAGCGGCGGCAGGCCTCGTCCCGGACATAGGCCAGGCGCACGGGATTGAACCGGTGCAGGACCTTCATGGGGCCCTTCGGATCCCACCAGGTCTCGGCGATCTTTTCGAATCGGGCGACCTCGGCCGGGTCGATGGTCGTCATGAGATCCTCCGCAAGAATGGCCTCCGGACAGGGAAATCGCGCGTTGACAGGGCGCGGACCTGCCGTCATGTATACGCGCCTTTTCGCGGCGCGAAGGGGCAAAATATCAATTTCACATCACGGCCTTCCTTGCCCATGCCCCGTCTCGTCATGAAGTTCGGCGGAACCTCCGTCGCCACCGTAGAGCGCATCCGCAACGTGGCGCGGCATGTCAGACGCGAGGTCGAGGCCGGCTACGACGTAGCCGTGGTCGTGTCCGCCATGGCGGGCAAGACCAACGAGCTCGTCGGCTGGGTCAAGGACGCCTCCGCCCTCTACGATTCGAAGGAATACGACGTGGTCGTCGCCTCCGGCGAGCAGGTCACGTCCGGCCTTCTCGCCATCGCGTTGCAGGAGATGGGCCTCAAGGCGCGCTCCTGGCAGGGCTGGCAGATCCCGATCATGACCTCCGAGGCCCATGGCTCGGCGCGGATCGCCGCCATCGACGGCACGGGGATCCTGAAAGGTTTCACGGACGGCCGGGAGGTCGCCGTGGTGTCGGGCTTCCAGGGCGTCCACCAGCCCACGGGCCGCGTCACGACGCTGGGCCGCGGCGGCTCGGACACGAGCGCCGTGGCGCTCGCCGCCGCCGTCCAGGCGGAGCGCTGCGACATCTACACGGACGTGGACGGCGTCTACACCACCGATCCGCGCATCGTGCCCAAGGCCCGGCGCCTGGACAAGGTTTCCTACGAGGAAATGCTGGAAATGGCCTCGCTGGGGGCCAAGGTGCTTCAGGTGCGCTCGGTCGAGCTCGCCATGATGCACCGCGTGCCGACCTACGTGCGCTCCAGCTTCGACGATCCCGCCGATCCCAAGCTCGGCACCCTCATCTGCGACGAGGAAGACATCATGGAACAGCAGGTTGTCACGGGCATCGCCTATTCGCGCGACGAAGCCCAGATCACGCTGCGGGACATTGCCGACAAGCCGGGCATCGCGGCCTCGATCTTCGTGCCCCTGGCGGACGCCAACATCAACGTGGACATGATCATCCAGGTCGTGTCCGACAACGCCGCCACCACGGACCTGACCTTCACGGTGCCCACGGCCGATTACGAGCGGGCCTGCGCCATCCTCAACAGCCATCGGGACGAGATCGCCTTCAAGGAGCTCCAGGGCGCGACCGACGTGGTGAAGGTCTCGGCCATCGGGGTGGGCATGCGCAGCCACGCGGGCGTCGCGGCGCGCGCCTTCAAGGCTCTGGCCGACAAGGGCATCAACATCCGGGCCATCACCACGTCGGAGATCAAATTCTCGGTTCTGATCGAATCGGCCTATACGGAGCTTGCCGTGCGCACGCTCCACTCGCTATACGGCCTTGATCAAGCCTGATTGACGAGGGAACTGTCGGGCTGCGACATTCATCATAGGTAGCCGCCGGTTCGCCCTGCCGGCTCGTGAGGACGGGAACTGTAAGCTCATGCCAAGCGCTCCCGGCGGTCCGCGCCTTCTGCTGCGCCGCCTCCGCGAGATCATGGCGGAGCCGGTCGGGGCGCAGGACCGTCTCGACAAGATCGTCACCCAGATCGCCGCCAACATGGTGGCCGAGGTGTGCTCCGTCTACGTGATGCGCGGCGACGGCGTGCTCGAGCTGTTCGCCACCGAAGGCCTGAACCGGGAGGCCGTCCACCTCACCATCATGCGGTCGGGCGAGGGCCTCGTGGGCCTCATCGCGTCCACCGCCGAACCCCTGGCCCTGTCCGACGCCCAGAGCCACCCGGCCTTCTCCTACAAGCCGGAGACGGGCGAGGAGATCTACCACGCCTTCCTGGGCGTGCCGCTGCTGCGGGCCGGCAACACCCTGGGCGTCCTGGTCGTCCAGAACCGCACCTACCGGGTCTATACGGAGGAGGAGGTCGAGGCCCTCCAGACCACCGCCATGGTGGTGGCCGAGATGCTCGCCACCGGCGAGCTGCAGGCCCTGGCGCCGGTCGATACGGGCATCGCGCTCCGCCGCCCCGTCTACCAGAAGGGCGTCGCGCTCGCCGACGGGGTGGGCCTCGGCCACGTGGTGCTCCACGAGCCCCGCGTGGTGGTCAAGAACCTCATCGCCGAGAACAGCGAGGCCGAGCTCAGGCGCCTGGACTCGGCCATCGCCGAGGTGCGGCTGTCCATCGACGAGCTGATCGAGCGCGGCGACGTGGCCCATCACGGGGAGCACCGGGAGGTCCTGGAGACCTTCCGCATGTTCGCCCACGACCAGGGCTGGCTCCGCCGCATGCGCGAGGCCGTGGCTTCGGGCCTGACGGCGGAAGCCGCCGTCGAGCGGGTCCAGTCCGACAACCGCGCCCGCATGCTGCGCCAGACCGACCCCTACCTGCGCGAGCGCCTGCACGACCTGGACGACCTCGCCAACCGCCTGCTGCACCGCCTGGTCGGGCGCGACCTGGTGCTCGAGCGGACGCAGCTTCCGGAGAACGCCATCCTGGTGGCCCGCTCCATGGGCCCGGCGGCGCTCCTCGACTACGACCGCTCGCGCCTGCGCGGCGTCGTGCTCGAGGAGGGCGGACCGACGAGCCACATCGCCATCGTGGCCCGGGCGCTCGGCATCCCGGCCGTGGGCGAGGTGTCGAACGCCACCTCCCTGACCGAGCCGGGCGACGCCATCATCGTGGACGGGGCGGCCGGCGAGGTGCAGATCCGGCCCAATCCCGACGTGGAGGCGGCCTATGCCGAAAAGGCGCGCCTCCGGGCCCGCCGGCAGGAGCAGTATCTCAAGCTGCGCGACGTGCCGGCCGTCACCAAGGACGGGGTCGAGGTCACCCTGCAGATCAATGCCGGGCTCGTGGTCGACCTGCCGCATCTCGCCGAGACCGGGGCGGCCGGCGTCGGGCTGTTCCGCACCGAGCTGCAGTTCATGATCGCCGAGCGCATGCCCTCGGCCACGGAGCAGCAGGCGCTCTACAGCACGGTCTTCGCGGAAGCCGGCGACCGGCCCGTGACCTTCCGCACCCTGGACATCGGGGGCGACAAGATCCTGCCCTACATGCAGTCCGTCGAGGAGGAGAACCCGGCTCTCGGCTGGCGGGCCATCCGGATCGGGCTCGACCGGCCGGGCCTGCTGCGCGCCCAGGTCCGTGCCCTCCTCAAGGCGGCGGCCGGACGCCCGCTGAAGATCATGTTCCCCATGGTGGCGACCTGCGACGAGTTCGAGCGCGCCAAGCAGATCGTCGAGCGCGAGAAGGCCCATCTGGCCAACCACAGCCACCCCCTGCCGTCGGACCTGAAGCTCGGCGTCATGCTGGAGGTGCCCTCGCTCCTGTTCCAGCTCAAGGAGATCTGCGAGAGCGCCGACTTCATCTCGCTGGGCACCAACGACCTGATGCAGTTCTTCTTCGCCATCGACCGGGAGAACCGGCGCGTGGCGGACCGGTTCGACCCCTTGAGCGCCCCCATGCTGCGGGCCCTCAACATGGTGGCCGAGCAGGCCCAGGCGGCCGGCTGCCTGGCGACCGTGTGCGGCGAGATCGGCGGGCGTCCCCTCGAGGCCATGGCCCTGATCGGGCTGGGCTTCCGCTCGCTCTCCATGTCTCCGGCCGCCATCGGGCCCGTGAAGGCCATGCTGCTGGAAATGAACGTCGCGGAGCTCAGCGCCCTGATCCGCGAGGAGCTGAAGACCGCCGGGGGCGGCCAAACGCTGCGCCCCAAGCTTGCCCATTTTGCGGAAACCCATGGTATTCCGGTCTGATGTCGATTGCCCCTCCCTCTGATCGCCTGAACGCCATCCTGGCCCGCCATGACATCATCACGGCGACGCTCAATGCCGGCCCGGATCCCGAGACCTTCGTGGCCCTGTCGCGCGAATTGTCCGAACTCGATGGCGTCGTGGACGCCATCCGGGCCTATCGCGCCATGGAGGACAACCTGAACGGCCTCCAGGCCCTGATCGACGATTCGTCGACCGATGCCGAGATGCGCTCCCTCGCCGAGGACGAGCTGCCCCAGGCCCGCGCGGACCTGGAGAAGGCCGCCCAGGACCTGCGCATCATGCTCCTGCCCCGGGACGAGGCCGACGAGAAGAGCGCCATCCTGGAGATCCGCGCCGGCACCGGCGGCGACGAGGCGGCCCTCTTCGCCGGCGACCTGCTGCGCATGTACACCCGCTATGCGGACCTGAAGGGCTGGAAGGTCGAGATCGTGTCCGAGAGCGAGGGCACGGCCGGCGGCTACAAGGAAGTGGTGGCCGAGATCAAGGGACGCGGGGTGTTCGCCCGGCTGAAGTTCGAGAGCGGCGTCCACCGGGTGCAGCGCGTGCCGGACACGGAGACGCAGGGCCGCATCCACACCTCCGCGGCCACCGTGGCGGTGCTGCCCGAAGCCGAGGACGTGGACGTCGTCCTCAACGACGCGGACCTGAAGATCGACACCATGCGGGCTCAAGGAGCCGGCGGCCAGCACGTGAACAAGACCGAATCGGCGATCCGCATCACCCATCTGCCGACCGGCATGGTGGTGTTCGTCCAGGACGAGCGCTCCCAGCACAAGAACCGCGCCCGCGCCATGGCGCTCCTGCGCGCCCGCCTCTACGACGCCGAACGCACCGCCAAGGACGCTGCGCGGGCCGCCGACCGCAAGGCCCAGGTCGGCTCCGGCGACCGCTCCGAGCGCATCCGCACCTACAACTTCCCCCAGGGGCGCGTGACCGACCACCGGATCAACCTGACCCTCTACAAGCTGGAGGAGGTCATCGGCGGCAACGCCCTGGACGAGCTCATCGACGCGCTGGTCACTGAGCATCAGGCGGCCCAACTCGCCGCCCAGGACCAAGCGGCGTGAGCGCGCGGCCGGGCCCCCGGTCTTGACGACCCGCTCCGAGGCCCTGAGGGAGCTGCGCCGGACCCTCCAGGAGGCCGGGTTCGAGACCGCGGCGCTCGACGCCAGGCTTCTCCTCCTGACGGCCCTCGGCATTTCGGCCACGGACCTGATCACCCGGCCGGACCTCCCGCTCTCACCCGACGAGGCCGGAACGCTCCTCGCCTTCACGCGCCGGCGCCTCGCCCAGGAGCCGGTCGCCCGCATCGTCGGCCTCCGGGAGTTCTGGGGCCTGCCCTTCCGCCTCTCCCCCGAGACCCTGGTGCCCCGCCCCGACACGGAGACGGTGGTCGAAACCGCTCTCACGTTGCTCCCGGACCGACAGGCCTCGCACAGGATCGTCGATTTCGGCACCGGATCGGGCATCATCCTGGTGTCGCTCCTCCACGAGCTGCCGAACGCCACGGGGCTGGGAATCGATCTGTCCTTCGGGGCCCTCGTGACGGCCCGGGCCAACGCGGCGGAGAACGGCGTCGGCGGCCGCTGCCGTTTCGCCCTCTCCCGCTGGGCCGATGCGGTCTCGGGTCCCTTCGACCTCGTCGTGTCGAACCCGCCCTACATCGCCTCGGGGGTGATCCCGACCCTCGACGCGGAGGTCCGCGACCATGATCCGCTTCTCGCCCTCGACGGGGGCCCGGACGGCCTCGAGCCCTACCGGGTCCTTCTGGGCGAGGCGGGGCGGCTGCTGGCGCCCGGCGGCCTGCTCGTGGTCGAGATCGGCTACGATCAGGCGGACGATTTAAGAAGCTTGGCAAGGGCTTACGGCCTTGAAATCCTGCGGATCGCCCACGATCTGTCAGGCAACCCCCGCTGCATCGCCATGAAGCGATCGTGATGAACAGGATGCGGCTTTTGTGTCCAAGGGCGGGATAAAATCGGAATTAGCCCTTGTTGGACCGTGAGGAACCCGCTAGATTCGGGCTTAGAGATCGTCCTCGGTCTAAACAAATCGGCAGCCCTCGGGGCATGCCGGAAGACCAAACGATATCAATCGCGCAGGCAGGGGCTTTTGAAACAGAAACAGCCTGGCGCGATTATCTGAACCCGACACTGAAGGATGGCCTGAAGCCCATGACGGGCTATGGCCGAACGTCAGACGGTTGCCACGCGAACGGTGGGCGTTGAGCCCGTTCGGTGAATATTGGCTTGCATATCGCGTGGGCGTGAAGAACCAGCGAGGCTCATAGAGCGAACAATGAGACCAGGACAGAACAGGCGTATGCGCGGTCGTAACAACAACCGCAACAACAACAAGGGGCCCAATCCCCTGACGAAGAGCTACGAGTCGAACGGCCCGGACGTGAAGATCCGCGGCACGGCTCAGCATATCGCCGAGAAATACAGCCAGCTCGCCCGCGATGCGCAGTCGAGCGGCGACCCGGTGGCGGCCGAGAATTACTTCCAGCACGCCGAGCATTACTTCCGCATCATCGCGGCCGCCCAGGAGCAGCTGCGCGAGCAGTATGGCTACCAGCAGCGCCCCTTCGACGAGGAAGGCGGCGAGGACGAGGGCTTCGGCCAGGGCGAGCGGGCCGGTTTCGAGCGGGCCGGCGGCCAGGATTACGGCAACGGCGACGACCAGGATTTCGGCTCCCAGCCGCAGCCCTACGAGAACCGGGGCGAGCGCAACGACCGCCAGCCGCGCTTCGACCGCAACGACCGTCAGGATCGGGGCGACCGTCAGGACCGCAACGATCGCCAGGACCGCGGCGACCGGAATGACCGCCGCGAGCGCTTCCAGCGCGACCGGGGCCCACGCCAGGATTTCCAGCGACAGGATCAGCCGCGCGACGAGCAGCCCTACGAGGCGCGTTCCGAGGGCGGCGAGCGCCAGGAGCGGACCGACCGCCCTGCCCGCTTCGATCGCCAGGACCGCCAAGACCGCCCGGAGCGGACCGACCGGCCCGAGCGCAGCGACCGCTTCGAGCGTGGTGAGCGCCGCGAGCGCTTCCCGCGCGAGCGACGCCGCGATGAGGCCGAGACGCCCGAGCAGGGCACCCTGCCGGCCTTCCTGACGAACCCGGTCCGCGCGCCGGCTCCGGCCGCCGTGGAAGAGGCTCCCCCGGCTCCGCCGGTGGTGCAGGAAGCGGCCAACGACGAGGAGGCCCCCCGTCCGCGCCGCCGCCGCCGCACCCGCCAGGAGATGATCGAGGCGGCCAATGCCGAGAATGCCGGCTTCACGCCGGACCCGGCCGAGACCCCGGCGGCCGAGTAGGCCGTCACCTCACGAAGGATCCGAAAGGGAGAGCCTGGCTCTCCCTTTTTTGTTGGCTGAGGGCAGGACGAACGGCCGGCAGGAATCCACGTCTCGGCGTCACCGGGCCCGTCCCGGTGATCTCGACGGGAGAGGTGCGGCGTTCTTACCATAGGGATGGCCGGAACGAGCCCGGCCAGGACCGGGAGAGGCGTCACGAGGCTAAAGCATCGGACGTGAAAAGTGGACTTGCCCTTTTGGGATCCATCCGATGCTTTCTTCTTGAATGAGAGCATCGGTCAGAACGGACCCAGCGGGCCGTCCGATGCTCTAGATCACAGCCCCAGCGTCGCCTGTTCGGCGGCGAGTTCTTCCCCGACCTCCAGCGTGCCCCCGTCCACCACCTCGGCATAGATGCCGCAATCGAAATGCCCATAGGCCTTCATGAGACTCTTCGGGATCTCCAGGTCGCGGATGCCCGTGTCCGGGTCCACGTTGGTGGCGGCGCAGCGCTCGATGCGCTTGGTCACCTTGAGGCGTGCTCCCGAGGCCGTGGTCAGCACCTGGCCGACGAGGTCGAACTCGGCGAAAGGCGCGAGCCCCTCCAGGTGGACGTTGCCGCGAAAGCGCAGGGGATCGACCGGCGCCCCGACCACATTCTCCAGCGCGCGCACGCTCGCCAGGTTGATGAGCGAGACGAAGCCGCGCCGGGAATCGGTGAAGCGGAAGCCCTGCGGAGCGGCAAGCACCTTCGGCGGGCCGCGCAGCTCCCCGGGCATGAAGCGGCGGAAGAAGGCTTCGACGGAAAGCCGCCCTTCCCGCGTGGAGAGATCGCCCCGCACCACCTCGCGGCCGCCCTCCTCGATGAACAGCGTCGTGATCGAATCGAGATAGCGGGTTTTCAGCCGCGCCAGGCCCTCGTTGCGCATCAGCATCAGGAACTTGATCTTGGGCTGATGCTGCGGGTTCTCCGGGTCGAAGCCGGCCGGGCCGTTCTCGATGGCGAACAGCCGGTCGCCGGGAAAGTAGTCGCCCTTCGTGAGGGTGACCGAGGACAGGGTCTCGGGCGAGAGACCCTTGACCGGATAGCGCTGGAGAGAGGCGATGCGGATGCTCATGGCCTATCGATAGAAGGCGTCGCGCGAGCGGGCAAGGGACCCGCACCCGTCATCACCGACCTGCAGCCGCAGCGACCCACGCCCTCTCACGTCATGGCCGGCCGGTCATCGCTCGCCTCTCGCCGGCCATCCCGATCGGAACAGCGCGGCGTTTCAGGGCGTCGCGATCACCGGGACAAGCCCGGTGACGACAGGAGGGCGACCAGTCACGGCGCGGGTCAGACAACAAGACAGCAGGCCCCGCCGAGACGGCGGGGCCTGCTGCAGACGCAGACGCAAGCCTTACGAGGCGTCGCCCGAACGGGCCACCTTGGACCGCTTGAGCTGGGGCGTGAAGCCGGCCTCGCGGCCGCTCGAGCGGTCGAACTCCACCATGTGCGGGTCCTTCTGCATGCCCTCATGGGAGGTCTGGTGCTCGGGGATGTTGGCCTGGGGGCCGGCCTCCTGCTTCATGCGCAGGGCCTTCTCGGCATTGGCCTTCAGCTCGTCGCGCGCCTTCTCGGCCTTTTCGGCGCGGCGGCGGCTCGGGCTCAAACGGGCGATCAGATCGGAAAGGGCCATCATTCGTCACTCCTTGGCGCGGGTGAGCACGCCGTCTTCTTCGTCGCTGCGATGGGTGGGCGGGGCTTTCACGGTCTTGGGGTCGACCGGAATGTCCCGGGACGTGGCGATGGTCCCGGTCGAATCACCGATGTCGCGGTCCGCCTCGGCCTGCGCCAGGGTCTGGCCGGGCCGAGGGGGCACCTGTCCGTTCTCGGTGGTGTCGCCGAAGGTCTCCGGCGTGACCGAAGGCCCCTCCTCGATCGGGCTTTCGGGGACCGCCAGGCCGAGCTCCGCATTGCGGGCCAGGTCGGCGCGGGCTTTCTCGGCGTCCGAGCGCGGATCGCGTGTCATGGGGGTCTCCTCAAGACTGTTGCAGGGTCAATGCCAGCATCGCGAGCGGGTTCCTCCCCCTTGTTGTGACGAATTGGACACACCACCTAAGGTTCGCGGATGCTCCCCAGGGAGGTCCGACATCGCAGGATCGGCCCGTGCCTCGAGGAGGGCGGGTGGATCTGAGGAGGGATGAGAATGAATTTCGAAAAGTATACCGAGCGTGCCCGGGGCTTCGTGCAGGCGGCGCAGAACCTCGCCGTGCGCGAAGGCCATCCGCAGCTGGCTCCCGGCCACGTGCTGAAAGTTCTGCTCGACGATCCGGAAGGCCTGTGCGCCGGCCTGATCGACCGCGCGGGCGGGCGCTCCCGCGAGGCCCATGCTGCGGTCGAGCAATGGCTCGCCAAGCAGCCGAAGGTGTCCGGCTCGGCCTCGCAGCCGCAGGCCACCCGCGAGCTCATGCGCTTCTTCGACACCGCCGAAAAGGCTGCCGAGAAGGCGGGCGATTCCTTCGTCACCGTCGAACGGATGCTGCTGGCGCTCGCGGTCGAGAAGGACACGGAAGCGGGCAGGATTCTGGCCCAGGCCGGCGTGACCGCCCAGGGCCTGAACACCGCCATCAACGCCCTGCGCAAGGGCCGCACCGCCGACAACGCGACGGCGGAGAACGCCTATGACGCGCTGAAGAAATATGCGCGCGATCTCACCGAGGCCGCCCGCGACGGCAAGCTCGATCCGGTGATCGGCCGCGACGAGGAGATCCGCCGCACGATCCAGGTTCTCTCGCGCCGCACCAAGAACAACCCGGTGCTGATCGGCGAGCCCGGCGTCGGCAAGACCGCCATCGTCGAGGGCCTCGCCCTGCGCATCGTCAACGGCGACGTGCCGGAATCCCTGAAGGACAAGCAGCTGCTCGCCCTCGACATGGGCGCGCTGATCGCCGGCGCGAAATACCGCGGCGAGTTCGAGGAGCGCCTGAAGAGCGTGCTGCAGGAAGTGACCTCCGCCGAAGGCGGCATCATCCTGTTCATCGACGAGATGCACACGCTGGTCGGCGCCGGCAAGGCCGACGGGGCTATGGACGCGTCGAACCTCCTGAAGCCCGCGCTCGCCCGCGGCGAGCTGCACTGCGTGGGTGCCACCACCCTCGACGAGTACCGCAAGCACGTGGAGAAGGACGCGGCGCTCGCCCGCCGGTTCCAGCCGGTCTTCGTGAGCGAGCCCACGGTGGAGGACACCGTGTCGATCCTGCGCGGCCTGAAGGAGAAGTACGAGCAGCATCACGGGGTGCGCATCACCGACTCGGCGCTCGTGGCCGCCGCGACGCTCTCGAACCGCTACATCACCGACCGCTTCCTGCCCGACAAGGCCATCGACCTCGTCGACGAGGCCTCGTCGCGCCTGCGCATGCAGGTCGATTCGAAGCCCGAGGAGCTCGACAACATCGACCGCGAGATCGTGCGCCTGAAGATCGAGCAGGAAGCGCTCAAGAAGGAGACGGATTCCGCCTCCAAGGACCGCCTGGAGCGCCTCACCAAGGAGCTGGCGGACCTCGAGGAGCAGTCGGACGCCATCACGACGCGCTGGAAGGCCGAGAAGGACAAGCTCGGCACTGCGGCCGACCTGAAGAAGAAGCTCGAGGAGGCCCGCAACCAGCTGGCGTCCGCACAGCGCAACGGCGACTGGGCGAAGGCCGGCGAGCTCTCCTACGGGGTCATTCCCGGGCTCGAGAAGCAGCTCGCCGACGTGGAGGCGAAAGCCGACGGCGGCGGCCTGATGGAAGAGGCCGTGACGCCCGATCACGTGGCGCAGGTGGTGTCGCGCTGGACCGGCGTGCCGGTCGACAAGATGCTCGAGGGCGAGCGCGAGAAGCTGCTGCACATGGAGCAGGATCTCGGCAAGCGCGTCGTCGGCCAGGCCGAGGCCGTCTCGGCGGTGTCGACCGCCGTGCGCCGCGCCCGCGCGGGCCTGCAGGATCCGAACCGGCCGATCGGCTCGTTCATGTTCCTCGGCCCCACGGGTGTCGGCAAGACCGAGCTGACGAAGGCGCTCGCGAGCTTCCTGTTCGACGACGAGACGGCGCTGATCCGCCTCGACATGTCGGAATACATGGAGAAGCACTCGGTCGCCCGCCTCATCGGCGCGCCTCCCGGCTATGTGGGCTACGAGGAGGGCGGCGCGCTGACCGAAGCCGTGCGCCGCAGGCCCTATCAGGTCGTGCTGTTCGACGAGATCGAGAAGGCGCATCCGGACGTGTTCAACGTGCTGCTGCAGGTGCTCGACGACGGACGCCTCACGGACGGCCAGGGCCGCACCGTGGACTTCCGCAACACGCTCATCATCATGACGTCGAATCTCGGCGCCGAATATCTGGTGAACCAGCCGGAGGGCCAGGACACCGATGCGGTGCGCGACGAGGTGTTGACGGTGGTGCGCTCGCACTTCCGGCCGGAGTTCCTCAACCGCGTGGACGAGATCATCCTGTTCCACCGGCTGAAGCGCTCGGAGATGGGGGCGATCGTCGATATCCAGATGCGCCGCCTGCAGAAGCTGCTGGAGGATCGCAAGATCGTGCTGCAGCTCGACGAGGAGGCGCGCAACTGGCTGAGCCAGAAGGGCTACGACCCGGCCTACGGGGCGCGCCCCCTGAAGCGCGTGATCCAGAAGCACGTGCAGGACCCGCTGGCGGAGCTCATCCTGTCGGGCGAGATCCGCGACGGGGAGACCGTGCCCGTGCATGCGGGCCCCATGGGCTTGATGATCGGGGACGTGACGGTCGGCTCGGAGCGTCCGCCGGAAGGCGTGCGGCTGAACTGAGCGGCACCCTCCCGGCAGAGTTCATGAGAATGGCCGGGCCTTGCGCCCGGCCATTTTTGTTCACACGACACCGCTCCGGTGATGTCAGGCTTGTCGCCGCAAGCAGTGACACCCTCACCACGTCATGGCCGGGCTTGTCCCGGCCATCCCGACAGATAGAGCGCTGCGTTTCAGACAATCGGGATCACCGGCACAAGGCCGGTGATGACGTGCGAGTGAAACGCACCTCCCGGCCTTGAGATCAGCCGAGTGCGGCGGAGGCCTCAACCTGTCGGATTATTCGGCGGCGGCGCGGTACTCGCCCTCGTCGTTGGCTGCCGGGGCGATGTCTTCACTGCGCCGTTCCGTGCGGCGCGGCGATGTACCTTCACGCAGGAGCATGTCCTTGTCGATGCGCTCGGCTTTGTCCTCGCGCAGCTCGCGCTTGGACCGGCGGAGCTGCTTTCCGGTCTTCTGCAGGGCGGCCCGGAAGGCCGCGTAGAGGTCCTTGTTCTTGGCCTCGCCGCTCATCATCTTGAGCGCGCCCATCTGCATGTTCACCGTGCAGCGATAGGTGATGCCCTCGCGCGTCACGTGAACCGAGGCCGAGCTCAGGTGACCGAAGTATTTTCCGGCAACCTGAAGGATGTTGGTCTTCGCATATTCGGGAAACATGTCGCCCAGATCGACTGCCGAGCTTTGCACCAGGATGTTGGGTTCGGTGCTGTCAGGTTTCATTCGCTCCTCCGTTGGTGAAGGTTCGATGGCTAACGGCGGGATCGGATGAAAGTTTCGGCCCCCAGGAAACAAATCGGACCCGGCCGAAGTTCTGTTCTCTTTATGGTCTGCGCGTGCGCGGCGTCTGTTCTCCCACATCCACGATCGCCACTTCGACATTCTGCCGCCGGTTGTCGCGCAGGATCGTCAGCGACACCGTACTCCCTACGCCGGTGCTCTCGAGCTTGTCCGTCAGGTCCGACAGGTGCCGCACGGGCGCGTCCTCCACGCCCACGATGACATCCCCGATGATGCCGGCCCGCGTGTCGACGCCGCGCAGGCCCGCCCGGTCCGCCGGCGAGCCCGGCACGACGCCGGCCACGATTACGCCGTTCACGCCGAGCTGGGCCGCAAGCGTCTCGTCGCCGGCCAGGATCCCGATCCCCGGGGTCGGCACGCGGCCGCTGCGGATGAGCTCGGGCACCACGCGGTTGACCACGTCGACCGGGATGGCGAAGCCGATGCCCGCATTGGTGCCAGAGGGCGAAAAAATCGCCGTGTTGACGCCGATCAGGCGGCCGGCGGAATCGAGCAGCGGCCCCCCGGAATTGCCCGGGTTAATCGCCGCGTCCGTCTGGATCACGTCGGCGACCTCGCGGCCGCCGCTGGTGGGCAGGCGGCGCTTCAGGGCGCTGATGATGCCGGTGGTGAGCGACTGGTCGAGACCGAACGGATTGCCGATGGCATAGGCCGTCTGGCCCACCTTGAGATCGGCCGAGCGTCCCACCGGAACCGGCGCCGGCAGCCCGCCCCGGCGCTCGACCCGCAGCACCGCCAGGTCGTAGTTCGGCGCGCGGCCCACCACCTCGGCCGGCAGAACCTCTCCCGAGGCCAGGCGCACCACGAAGGAAGAGCCGTTCTCGACCACGTGGTTGTTCGTCACCACGTTGCCGGCCGCGTCCCAGATGAATCCGGTGCCGGATCCCGCCGGCTCTCCGCCCGAGGGCCCGCGGCCCTGCAGGGCCACCACCTGAACCACGGAGGGCGCCACCGTCTCGAACACGCGGATCGTCGACTGCTCGTAGTCAGACAGGTCGCCGCGCGCCGCGACCGGCCGCGGCTCCCGGGCCGAGAAGAGATAGCCGGTCACGGAGGGCTGAAGCGCCACGAGCGCGAGCAGCACCGCGATCGCCAGCACGATGGTCCGTGTCGTCCGCTCCTGCATAAGCCCTCCCGTGCCTGATCCCCCTCTGTCACAACGGACGCGCTTGGTCGAAGTTCATCGCGGAGCTCGGGATCCGGGCGAGGAACCGCTCGTCGTCCCTGAGCTTGTCCTGACGGTGGATGGTCGCGCTTGCGTCCCACAGGGCCGGTCCCGTCCACGGATTCGAGGGAGACGCCGCCTTGCACGATCCGCCGCCGCCGGGAAACGCCGACGCCTCCGCCGTCCAGGCGGGAATCTTCCCAACCTTCTTCCTGTCGGGCTTCGAATGCTCCACCTTCATCTGGAAGGACCAGGGCCGGCGGGACCTCGTCGCGGAGACGCAGCACCGGGAGCATGTGGAGGAGGATTACGCCTTCCTGCGCTCGCTCGGCATCGCGGTCGCCCGCCAGGGGATCCCCTGGCCCTTCGTGGACAGGGGTGGCGCCTACGACTTCTCCGGCCTCGATCCCTTCATCGCGGCCATGAACCGGCACCAGATCCTGCCGATCTGGGACCTGTGCCATTACGGCTATCCCGACGGCCTCGATCCGTTCGGCCCGGAATTCGCGGCAAGGTTCGCCGCCTATGCCCGGGCCGCTGCCGAATACCTGACGCCGCGCATCCGCGGCCCGCATTTCTTCACCCCCATCAACGAGATCACCTTCTTCGCCTTCATGGGCGGCGAGTGGGGCTGGACGGCGCCGTTCGGCAGGACGGACGACTTGCGACACAGGCTGCGCCTGTCCCTGTGCCGGGCCGATATCGCGGCCGTCAACGCCATCCGGGCCGTCGACCCGCAGGCCCGCATGGTGCATATCGATCCGCTCATCCTCGTGGTCGCGCCCCGCGACCGGCCCGACCTGAAGGACGAGGCCGAGCACGAAACCTACACGGACACGTTCTATGCCTGGGACGTGATCGCCGGACGACGGCACCCTGAGTTCGGCGGCTCGCCGGAAGTGCTCGATATCCTGGGGGTCAACTGCTACTCGTTCGGCCAGATGGAATACCGCGAGAACGGGCCGCACGCGTCGCTCGAGCCGCATGACGAGCGCATCCGGCCGCTCGGCGATCTCCTGTCGTATGCCTGGGAGCGCTACCGGCGCCCGATGATCGTGGGCGAAACGAGCGGGTTGCGCGAAGGCCGCCCGGACTGGCTCTGCGACATCGTCGAGGAATCGTTGGCGGCGGTGCGCAAGGGTATCGACCTGCACGGCGTATGCCTGTTCCCGGCGGTCGACATGCCCGACTGGCATACGGGCGAATGGCTGCACAACGGCCTGTGCGATCTGGTCGAGGACAATGGGCGCCTGAAGCGGGTGCCATATCAGCCCTATATCGACGAGCTGCGGCGCTGGCAGAAGCGCCTGAACCGGGTGACGGTGCTCGACGAGGATCCGTTCAGCGATCCGGTCGATCTCGCCGACATCAAGCGCGCGGCCGACGAAATGCAGATGACGTCCGACAAGGATTGGTGCTGATCATCGGGCAGGAAAGGTCGAACGCCGCTTCGCAGCGGCATTCGGCTTCCCCGGGCCGCCGCCATGATGTAGCAAGGGACGGCCCGCCGCCGCGAAAATCCCGACCCGCGATGTCCCTCGATGTCTTCGCCCTCGTTCTCGTCGCCGCGTTCCTGCACGCGAGCTGGAACGCCATGGCCAAATCCGGCAAGGGCGACCCGCTGATCCAGGCCGGCCGGATCGCCATCGGGTCGGCTCTCGCGGCGGTTCCGGCCCTGCTCGTCACAGGCCTGCCCGCCGCGGCCAGTTGCGTTCACCTGGCGGGATCGGCGCTGATCCACGTGGCGTATTTCGTCCTGATCGGCCTCGCCTACCGGTACGCGGATTATTCCGCCATCTATCCGCTCGTGAGAGGCAGCGCGCCCCTGTTCACCACGCTCCTGGCGATGCTGCTCCTGGGCGAAACGCTCAAGCCCGTGACCTGGCTGGGGATCGGCGTGCTGTGCGGCGGCATTCTCGGCCTCGGCATCGATGCCGTGCGCCGCGGCGGCTTGAACGCGCGGAGCCTGACGGTCGCCGCTCTGACCGCCGCGACGGTGGTCGGCTACACCCTGGTCGACGGCGTGGGCGCACGCCTGTCGGGCAATTCCTCCGGATACCTGCTCGCGATGATGGCGCTCACGGGAGCCCTCATGGTCCCGGGAATGATCTACCTTCAGGGAGCGGCCCTGTTCAGCGCGCCGGCCTCCGTATGGGGCAAGAGCGTTGCCGCGGGGGCCATCGCCAACATCTCCTACGGGACGGCCCTGTGGGCCATGACGAAGGCCCCGATCGGCCTGGTCGGCGCCGTCCGCGAGACCTCGGTCCTGTTCGCCGCGCTGATCGCCGCAATGGTCCTGAAGGAACGGTTCGGCATCGCCCGGTGGGCATCGGCCCTCATGATCGTGACCGGTCTCGCGCTTGCGAAAGCCGGATAGGACAGGCCGCCCGCGCCTGCTGCCCGAACCAAACCCTCCCGCAAGCGTTCGCTCTCACAATCCGTTTGCAGGAGCCCTTCATGTCGTCACGCCGTCTCGTGATCGCCGGCCTCGTGGCCGCCGCCAGCCTTCCCGCCCTCGCCCAGCAGCAGAACCAGGCCATTCCCCAGTCCACGACGCCGCAGCCCGCGGAAACGCAGGCCAACCCGGCTCTTGGCCGGAACGCGCAGGAGCGCCAGCAGCGCACTCAGCAGGGCGGCGCCCCGCAGGACACGCAGACCCCGGCCCGGCAGGGCCAGGCCAACAGCGCGCCGGCCGCCATGGGCCAGCAGCAATCGCAGGTCGAGCGCCAATACGTGCAGCAGGTCCTGGCGCTCAGCACCGTGTCGCTGCAACAGTCGAACTTCGCGCACAGCAAGGCGCAGAACCCGCGCGTGAAGCAGTTCGCCGATTTCGAGATCGGCGAGCAGAACCTGCTCACCGACATCATGCATTCCTTCGCCGATCCGAACGCGACCGCCTCCACCACACAGGGCGCTCGGCAATCCGCCGCGACGGCCCCGGAACTGCCGCAGAAGGATTCGGAAGCCATGGAGCGTCTTTCGAAGGCGCAGCCGGGAGACGCCTTCGATCGTGATTACGTCGCCCTGCAGATTCAGGGCCACCAGGACCTGCTGAAGCTTCAGGAGAGCTACCTCAAGCAGGGCTCCGGCAACCGTGAGACGGCCAATGTGGCGCGCCTCGCCAGCGGGCAGATCAGGGAGCATCTGACGCTCCTGCAGGACATCCAGAAAGAGCTTGGCAAATAAGGGAAATCGGCCCCGTTTTCACGGATCCGGGGCCGGAACACCCGGCTTCGACAGGACGTTGCCTTTGCAAGCCGCAGACACGCAGTCTGCTCGAAACCAAGGAAGAGGAATAGTCCATGGCGCAAGACAAACGTGGCCGCCCCCCGGAGCCGCCGGTCGACGAGGTGCTGAACGACGTCACCCTGGAAGAGACCGGCGACGACTTCGTGGCCGGCCCGACCCAGCGCAACGACGTCGGCAACACCAAGCGGGCCGCGGCGAAAGCCACCGGCATCATGGGAGCCTCGAAAAAGCTCGATCCGGAACTCGACATCGATCATGTGGACGACAACCGCCCGACGAGCGGCTCGAAGGCTGGCATCCACTCCTTCAAGGAAGTGCCGGAAGAGGAAGACGACGACGCCGGCTTCCGGATGTCGAACGAGGAGATCGCCGACAGCGTGAACACCACCGCGGCCAAGAGCCCGGCGCCCCGCGGCGCGCAGACCGAAGGCACCACTGGGCCGACCGGCATGAGCGGCGGAGCCACGTCCCGGGCCCGGGTCCCGGCCCCCGGAAACGCGGTGGACGTGCCCAAGGGCACGCTGGTGCGCGGCCGTCCCACGGCGAGCCAGTCCGGCGGGCGCTCGACCTCCTCCACCGGCGACGAGAAGCCGCCGAAGCGCTCCGCCCGCGCCCATAGCGGCCAGCAGCAGCGTCCACTGTCCAAGGGCGGTACGGAGGAACGGTAATCGTCCCGCGGCCTTTTCGGACGATTGGAGGCAGACCCCTCCCGCGTCATGGCCGGCATCGTGCCGGCCATTCCGATCCGAAGAGCGCGGTGCTTCCGACAATCGGAATCACCGGACCGACCGGTGGCGACGTGCACGGCGGTTGCCGCCTATCGGCCTCAATGACGCCAACGCATAGCTAGGCCCTCCCGGCTGCATAACTGTCCCAACGGAAGGCGGAGTGACAGCGGCCCTCCTCCGGCTTTATGGAATGTTCAGCCAAACCGGCAGTGACGACATAAATCGGTCGAGGAAATGCTCATGGACAGAAGAAAAGTTCTCAAAGGTGCGGGCCTGGCGGCGGCCGCAGGCGCCGTCTCCTCCCCGGCGCTCGCCCAGGCGCAGCCGGAGATCCGCTGGCGCATGAGCTCGGCCTATCCGAAGAGCCTCGACACCCTCTTCGGCGCCGGCGAGATGATCGCCAAGCGCGTCGCGGCCGCCACCGACAACAAGTTCCAGATCCAGGTCTTCGCCGCGGGCGAGATCGTCGGGGCGCTCCAGACCCTCGACGCCACGCAGAACGGCACGGTCGAGTGCTCCTACACCCTGTCGAGCTTCTTCATCGGCAAGGACCCGACCTTCATGTTCGAGACCTCCGTGCCCTGGGGCATGAACGTGCGCCAGCACAATGCCTGGATGCATTACGGCGGAGGGCTCGATCTCGTCCGCGAGTTCACGAAGGACTACAACATCTATCCGATTCCGGCCGGTCAGACGGGCGCCCAGATGGGCGGCTGGTTCCGCAAGGAGATCAAAAGCATCGCCGACCTGCAGGGCCTCAAGATGCGCATCGCCGGCATGGGCGGCCAGATCATGCAGAAGCTCGGGGTGGTGCCCCAGGTGCTCGCCGCCGGCGACATCTACCCGGCGCTCGAGCGCGGCACTCTCGATGCGGTGGAGTTCTCGGGGCCGCACGACGACGAGAAGCTCGGCTTCGTGAAGGTCGCCCAGTACTACTACTATCCGGGCTTCTGGGAGGGCGGCGCGCAGCCTTCGCTCTACGTGAACATGAGCAAGTGGAACGAGCTGCCGGCCAATTACAAAGCCATTCTCGAAGCCGCCTGCGCAGAGGCCAATGCCATGTGCGTGGCCAAGTACGATGCGCAGAACGCCGACGCGATCCGCCGCCTCGTCGGCCAGGGCGTGCAGCTTCGTCCCTTCCCGCGGGACGTGATGGAGCAGAGCTACAAGGAAGCCTACAAGCTCTACAACGAGATTGCCGCCTCCAATCCCAAGTTCAAGAAGGTGTACGATTCCTGGAATGCCTTCCGCGAGAAGGAGCTGACCTGGTTCCGCATCGCCGAGCTGCCCTTCGACTACTTCGTCAACCAGCAGCAGGGGCAGCCGCGCTGAATCCTGTCGATCCGAGGGAGAGAGCGGCGCCGGAAGGCGCCGTTTTCGTTCCTAGAGCATCGGACGGACCCAGAGGGCCGCGTCAGCGAAAAGTGACCCCGGTTTTCGCTGGCGCGGCCCGCTGGGTCCGTCTTGACCGATGCTCTCATTCAAGAAGAAAGCATCGGATTGATCCCAAAAGTGCAAGTCCACTTTTCACGTCCGATGCTTTAGCCAGTCGGAAGGATCGAAGCTTGGCCTGTTGCGTTGACCTCTCAACACGAGCTCAAATCCTCATGATGGAGAAACGCCATGACCGATAAGGACCGCAGGCAGGACACCCCGACGGACAAGCCGGAGCGCAAGGACGACCAGGGGTCCGAGAACCGCAAGAAGCACCAGGACGAGCTCCTCGACGAAGGTGTGGAGGAGACGTTCCCGGCGAGCGATCCGGTCTCCGTGAAGATCACGAAATAGCGCAACCGTGCGAAGAGCCCCGGAAGGCATGCTTCCCGGGGCTCTTCGCGTTTCAGCTCCGGCTCGCCACCGCGACGCCGAGAGCGGCGAGCCCCATGCCGGCGAGCTGGACCAGGCTCAGGGTCTCGCCGAAGAGTGCGAAGGCCATGAGCGCTGCGACCGGCGGCACCAGGTAGAGCAGCGTCGCGACGCCGACGACGGCGCCCTGGCGGATGAGGAAGAGCAGCAACCCGATGGCGCCGATCGACAGCCCGAGCACGGCCCAGGCGAGGGCGCCCAGAAGCGGCAGGCTCCACTCCATGTGCCCCTCCTCCGTCAGCAGCACGAGGGGCAGGGTGACGGCGGCCGCTCCGATATACTGGATGGCCGCATTGACCCGCAGATCGAGGCTGCTGCCGGTGCGCTTCTGCCAGATCGTCCCGAACGTGATGGAGAGCATTCCGAGCACGCAGATCGCGAGCGCCAGCGGCGGCACGCCGCCATCTCCCAGCTTGGGGGCGACCACGAGCGCCGCTCCCATGAAGCCGATGCCGATCCCGACCCATCGGCGCGGGGACACCCGCTCGCCCAGCAGGGGTCCGGCCAGAAGACCTGTCGCCAGCGGCTGGAGGCCGGCCACCAGGGCGGAGATCCCCGCCGGCAACCCGTGCTTCACCGCCCAGAAGACGCCACCGAGATAGAGCCCGTGCAGGAGGATGCCGGCGATCAGGCTGTTGCGCCAATCGCGCCAGGTGCGGGGCCAGGACACCCGTGCCGCGGTGACGATGCCGGCCAGCACCAGGGTGGCCAGAACGTACCGGACGAGCAGGAAGGTCAGCGGCTCCGCATAGGGCGCCACGAACCGGGCGACGATGAAGCCTGTCGCCCAGATGAGCACGAAGAGCGGGGGCGCGAGGCGGGCGAAGACGGTGGGGTTCATGGCCGTGGAGGAGCGCGAATGATCTACCGGCTTGTAGGCCCGAACCTCGGCCTTTGTCGATCCGCGCGCTCTCGTCTAAAAGTCGACCCGCAGGGGCCAGGAGCCGGGAGGGAGGACAATGGGGTTCCGATCGCGCGACTCTGAAACCCTCGCCGGCGCGGCTTCCTTGCCCTCGGCCTCCGCCGCACCATCTCCAGCACCCTGGAGACCCGTCTTTTGAACCGCCTTCGCCTCTGGCTCGAACTCGTCGCCATCGCGTCCACCCGCTTCGTGCTGCACGATTCCTGGGCGATCGCGAGCCATATCGCCCTCTCGGTGCTGACTTCGCTGTTTCCATTCCTGATCCTGGTCACGGCCCTGGCGAGCCTGTTCGGGACCGGGACCCTGGCCGACGAGGTGGCGGACATCATCCTCGAGGCGTGGCCCAAGGAGGTGGCGGGGCCGATCGCCGGCGAGGTGCACAACATCCTGTCGGTGCGGCGCAGCGACGTGGTGACCCTGGGCCTCGTGCTCGCGCTCTATTTCGCATCGAGCGGCGTGGAGAGCCTCCGGGTCGGACTCAACCGCGCCTATGGCGTGCGTGAAACCCGCGCCTGGTGGCTGACGCGCCTCGAATCCATCGCGTTCGTCATCGCGGGCGCCATGATGCTGCTCGCCCTGGCGTTCCTCGTGGTGCTCGGCCCCTTCGTCTGGCGCGGCGTGCTCTCCTGGGTCCCGGCGCTGAAGCCCCTCGACGGCCTGATCGGGTTCCTGCGGGTCGGGGTGGCGACCGTCGTCATCGTGGCCGGCCTGCTCTTCGCCCACAAGCTCGTGCCCGCGGGACGCCGCCGCTTCCGCGCCGTGCTGCCGGGCGTCGGCGTGACGCTGGCCCTGTGGCTTCTCGGCGGCTTCGCCTTCAGCTGGTATCTCGAGTTCTATCCAGGGGCCTACGCGTCGACCTACGGGGGTCTCGCCACCGCCATGGTGGCGCTGATCTTTCTCTATACGCTCGGCGCCATCTTCCTCTTCGGCGGCGAGCTGAACGGCACCCTCATCCTGGCCAAGCGCCGACGCCTCGGCAAGGAGCCGAAACCGGAGACCATGAGCGATCTGATCCCGCTGCCTTGAGGTTGCGGCCGCTCGTGCACGGCGCGCCGTCTCGAGCATCGGACGTGAAAAGTGGACCCGTTTTTGGGTCCGATGCGCTAGGTGAGCGGGATGAGACCCAGCTCGTAGGCCCACAGCAGCAGGGCGATCACCACGACCACCGCAAGCCAGTTCAAGGACCGGTCCAGCAACAGGTTGAACGTGGCCTCGGCGGAAAGAGGGGGCTTCTTGTTCGGCGGCAGATCGACTGGCATGCGTCATTCTCCAAAGCCCGAAAAGCTTCGAGACGCCTCATGCGCCCAAAGGGGCAGCGGCTGACCAGAGCCTCGGACCCAAAAGTGGACACCACTTTTGGGATTGATCCGAGGCTCCCTGTCTTGACCGGCGCATCGGATGAGGCGGCCCTCTGGGTCCGTCCGATGCGCTAGGGAACCGCTGATCCCTCAAACATATCGCGTCAACACGTCATTTGTAAGGGCACGCCCCGGCTCAGGGCGGACGCCTCAATCGAGATGCGCCGCCCTGCGGCTCACCATGGGAGGGAAGGACCCGACAAGCTGAGCGTCATGCCAAAGCTCCACTCGGCACGATTGAGCCAGGCAACGGGCCCATTCATTGGCGAGCTCGTGATCATCGCTGTTGAGATGATGCGTCGCGAAGTTCCCTGTCGAGCGGTCGACGACGAGCGCTCGATAGCCGCGGATCGGCTGCAGTTGCGTCTTCATGGTACACCTCGAAATGAAATGGGCTTCGAGGGCAGGATTGCGCCTAAAAGGACAGCAGCCGATCGTTGCGCTGCTGATTCCCCTCGTCTAGAGCGACAATGCGGCTTTTGAGAGGTTCGTTGGCCGGGTCCGGAAGCATCCTGGCGACGCCCCTCGCTTGGAATCGGGACGGTCGGTCACCATCGGGTCTAGAGCATCGGACGTGACCCAGAGGGCCGCGTCAGCGAAAAGTGGGTCCACTTTTGGGATCGGATCCGATGCTCCCCGCCTCAAGGGGCGCATCGTCCGGAACCCTGTCTTGATCGCTCGGCCGGATGGCACCCCGTCATCACCGGGCTCTGACCATCTTCTCCACGTCATCACCGGCCTTGTGCCGGTGATCCCGATTCCGAGAGGCGCCGTGCTCAAGACAATCGGGATGGCCGGCACAAGGCCGGCCATGACGGGCGGAGGGTGGCGGGAAGGGCGGAGGGTGCCATGACGGGGTGTCGGCGCCGGTCCGCACCACCGTGTCCACGTCATCAACGGGCCTGTCCCACCCGCCACGTCATCACCGGGCTCGTCCCGGTGATCCCGATTGTCCGATGCTCCACTCTGGGCTGGCGCATCGTTCGACGCGAAAAACCGGGTCCACTCTTTCGCACGGTGCGCTAGATGATGGTCGATCCATCCGATCTGACGCGGGCATCTCCGATCTGGCGGCCGAGCTTCTCGGCCTCCTGGTCGCTCACGTGGATCCGGACCAGGGTCCATTCCTTCTCCGACTTCCACAGGCGGAACGAGATCATGAACCCGTCGCCATCTTTCTGCGCATCGGCATGGGTTGCATCGGGCAGGTCGTAGGGCCCGAGGCCGTCGAAGGTCAGCTGTCCCACAATTCTCTCCGATCACGCGCCCCGTCGTCGACGGGTCGAAGCCCGGGCGCTGCTGGCAGTCCCGGTTCTATGTCTTCCCTTCACGCGATTTTTCAAGCCATGCGAAGACGGCATCCTGCGCCTCGGCGAGCAAGATATGCGCCAGAGGGCGGATTCGGGTCTCCAGGTTGTGCGAAGAAAGGGCCGGGAGCGTCGCCATGGCTGCCGGCGTCAGAGGTTAGGCGCGATCCGCAGCTCGAGCGTCGCGGAGGCGACGGGCCGGGTGTTGGGCGCGACCCCATAGCCGAGCCTGACCTTGAGGTCCGACCGGAACCGGTCCGCCGGCTTGGTCAGCCGGGTCCGGCCGACGAGTTCCGACACGAGGCCCGTGCTGATGTCCCCGCTGACGCCGTCCAGATTCATGCTGGGAGAGAGCCGCAGCTCCGTGCTCCACGCCTGGAGGGAGAGATCGAGCGGAATGTCCATGATGCCGCTCAGCGATTGCGAATAGGCGCTCTGCCCCGGGTCGAGGAAGCCCGCCGTCGTCAGTCCCACCGTGACGCCGAGCCGCTCCCAGCCCCGCGTCATGAAAGCCTCCCAGCTCGCTTTCGACGACAGGAGGGCCGTGTCGCGGCCGCCGCGGACCAGCTCCGTCCCGATCAGAAAGTTATAATCCTGGAACGGCTGCATCTTGGCCCCGACCGCGCGATCGACATCCGTCGGCAGGAAGGCCTGCATGTCGGTGCGGGCAATGCCGCTGGCCCAGACCTGGGTGCGGTTCAACCGGACCGGCGCGCGCGGCCGGGTCGCACGCTTGACCGCCAGATGATCGTCGAGCCAGGTCGAGGTGAGCGGCTCGGTCCAGATCTCGACCTCGTTGGCCACGGCGACCGTCGACAGCGCGAGCGAAGCCGGGAGAAGCGATGCCAGGAGAAACGATGCCAGGAGAAGCGACGTCACGGGAAGCGACGTCACGGGAAGCGACGGCGAGCGGCAAAACGGCAAAATCATCGAAACAATCAGCGCGGCAATGAGGATCGGACAGGAGCGATGCGGGCATTCGCGATGACGCTGGTTAACGCGACGTTAAAGCTCTCTCAATCGCCAGAGGGGCCGATCTTGCCGCTAAAGCATCGGACGTGAAAAGTGGACTTGCCCTTTTGGGATCCATCCGATGCATTCTTCTTGAATGAGAGCATCGGTCAGAACGGACCCAGCGGGCCGCGCCAGCGACCCGAAGGGCCACGCTCGTGAAAACCGGATCCACTTTTGGGATCGATCCGGTGCTCAACCTCTGAAGCGGCGCATCGTGCGGAAAAGTGGACCCGGTTTTCCGCACGATGCGCTCGCGCCCGGCCGCCTCGCATCCGGCTTGCGTGAGGATCAGCTCACGATGCGGTACTTCACGAAGCCCTCCGGGGCGTCGCCCATCTTCTCGACCTTGATGCCGGCCGGCTGGTAATTGGAGGCGTTCGGGCCGGTGGTGAAGGTCACGGTGACGCCCGCGGGCGCCGCGAGCGACCAGGAGCCGTCGGCCTTCGGGGCCACTTCCTTCTTCTCGACGATGTAGCGCATGATCGCGTCGCGGGTGAGGTCCGGCGCCTCGAACACGATGGTGGTGCCGTCCGCTCCGGGGAAGTTGCCGCCGCCGCCGGCCCGGTAGTTGTTGGTCACCACGAGGAACTGCTGATCGTCCGTCACGGGCTTGCCGTTATAGGTCAGGTCCTTGATGCGGTGCGCATCGGCATTCACGACCTTGCCGTTGTCGTCGTAGCGCGAGGCTTGGGTCGGGTCGATCCTGTACTGCACTCCCGCGATCACGTCGAAATTGTAGGCCGGGAACTTTTGGTTGACGAGCTCCTGCTCGCCGCCCTTGGCCGGGTCGATCTGGTTGTAGATCCCGGCCGAGCGCTCCAGCCACTCCCGCACCTGCGCGCCCGTGACCTTCACCACGCGGATCGTGTTCGGATAGATGTAGATGTCCGCCATGTCCTTGATGGCGAGCGGGCCCGGCTTGATCTCGGTGAAGTAGTTGGGTCCGCCGCGGCCGCCGGCCTTGAAGGGCGCCGCCGCCGAGAGGATCGGCAGGTCCTTGAACGGCGAGGCCTTGAGCTGGTCGGCCACGTACCAGGCCTGCGCCTCGGCGACGAGCTTCACCGACGCGTCGTCCGACACGAGCGAGTAGTAGGAGTGGATTGGCACGGCCGTCGTGCCGACGGGCTCGCGCACGTATTTCAGGGTCGCGTCGTGGCCGGCCTGGGCGGCCGCCATGACGGCCGCATCGGAATCGACCTTCGCGACGATCTTGCGGTCGACGCGGTCGTAGATCGGGCGCGCCTCGGTGCGGAAATTCGCCACCTTCCAGGCATCGCCCTCCTTGGTCAGCTCGAGATCGACCAGGCCGAGATGGCTGCCCCAGAAGCCGGCCATGACGGCGGGCTTGCCGTGCAGCGTGCCGGCCTTCACGTCGACGCCGGGAATGTTGGCGAATTCCTTGCCGCCCGGGAACGTGAAATGCTGGTGGCCCGTGAGGATCACGTCGATGCCCTCGACCTTGGCCAGATGCAGGGCGGCATTCTCCTCGCCGCCCTTGCGCTCGCCGCCGGCGATGCCGGAATGGCAGAGCGCCACGACGATGTCGGCGCCGGCCTTCTTGAGTTCCGGCACATGCTTGGCGGCCGCGTCGACGATGTCGATGGTGGTGGCCTTGCCGTCGAGATTGGCCTTGTCCCACTGCACGATCTGCGGCGGCACGAACCCGATCACGCCGATCTTGAGCGCCTGCTTGGCGCCGGCCTCGTCGACGAATTCGCGGTCGAGCACGAGCCAGGGCTTGAGCAGGGTCTCGCCGTTCGTCTTGATGACGTTGGCGCAGACCAGGGGGAATTTCGCCGCCCCGAGGGAGTTCTGAAGGAATTCCAGGCCGTAGTTGAACTCGTGGTTGCCCAGCGTGCCGCAATCGTAATTGAGCTCGTTCATGGCGGCGACCATCGGATGCACGTCGCCCGGCTTCATGCCGCGCCGATAGGCGACGAAGTCGCCCAGCGGCGAGCCCTGGATCAGATCGCCGTTGTCGAAGAGCAGGCTGTTCCTGGCCTCGGCCCGGGCTCCTTTCACGAGCGTCGCGGTACGCGCCAGGCCCACCGTGTCGTCCGCCGCATCGCGGTAATAATCATACGGGAAGATGTTCACGTGAAGGTCGGTGGTCTCCAGGATGCGGAGCTTCACGACCGGGCCGGCCGCGACGGCGAACCGGGGCATGCCGGCAACGGCGGCGGCGGCGACGCCGGTCTGAAGGACGCGGCGACGGGTGATGGAATGTGTCATGGTCTTCCCTTGGCGTGTCTTTTGGCGAATGGCATTCGCGTCTAGAGGTGTTTCCACTGGCGTGGAATCATCTCTCTTGGTTGGCTTGCCGCATTTTTAACGGCGAACCGGATCCACTTCGCCGAAAAATGCTCTAGCCGAGAGAAGCACAGGTTTTGTGACAGGATCAAGATAGCTGGCTAACGGGGCCGAAGAGCGGGGATAAGCCCGGCCGACGCGGCTCCCCGGCCGTCACCGGGCTCGTCCCGGTGATCCCGATGGATCGAAGCCTCCCGCTTCACCGTCTCGAGATGGCCGGGGCAGCGCCGGCCATGACGGAACGGTCGCGGAAGCGAGCGTCAGCCCCGCAGGGCCTCGTCGAGATCCTGATAAAGGTCCTCCACGTCCTCGATGCCGGTGGAGAGGCGCAGGAGGTCCGGCGGGCACGGGGTGCCGGGGCCTTCGATGGAGGCGCGGTGCTCGATGAGGCTCTCGACGCCGCCCAGCGATGTGGCGCGCTTCCACAGGCCGACGCGGGCGGCCGTGCGGATCGCCGCGGCCTCCCCGTCCGAGACCTGGATCGACAGCATGTAGCCGAAGCCGTTCTCCATCTGACGGGCCGCGATGTCGTGGCCGGGATGCTGCGGCAGGCCGGGATAGAGCACGCGGGCGACCTTCGGGTGGTCGGAGAAGCGCTGCGCCAGGTCGAGCGCGCTCCGCGCCTGGGCGGCCGCCCGGACGTGGAGCGTGCGCATGCCGCGCATCAGGAGATAGGCCTCGAACGGCCCGAGGATGGCGCCCTGCATCTTGCGGATCGACGCGACCCGCGCCCAGAAGGCGTCGGCCTTGGCGCCCGCGAGCACGCCGGCCACCACGTCGGAATGGCCGTTCAGCACCTTGGTGGCCGCATGCATGACGATATCGGCGCCGAGCGTCAGCGGCCTGGTGTGATACGGCGAGGCGGTGGTGGAATCGACCGCGAGCCGCGCCCCGGCCGCATGGGCGATCTCGGCGGCGGCCGCGATGTCGGTGACGGTCCAGAGCGGGTTCGAGGGCGTCTCGATCCAGACCAGCTTGGTCTCACCGGGCTTCACGGCTTGCCGGAGGGCGTCGAGGCTGTCCGTCTCGACGAAATCGACCTTGAGGCCCCAGCGCACGGCTTCCGTCATCAGCCAGCTGCGCAGGGCCCAGTACATGACCTTGGAGGCCACGATGTGATCGCCGGGATCGAGCGCCTGGAACACGGCCGTGGCCGCCGCCATGCCGGACGAGAACAGCAGGGCGCCGGCCTCGGCCTCCTCCAGCATGGCCAGCACCTCTTCCGCCTCCCGGATGGTGGCATTGTCCGGCCGGCCGTAGACGAAGCCGGACGAATAGGCGTTGTCCTCGTCGCGGATATAGGTGGTCGTCACGTGGATCGGCCGCACGATCGCCTTCGTGATCGGATCCACATGGCCCATGGCCTGAGCGGTCAGGCTGCGCTTCGACCACGGGGAACGCGATGACGACATGAGGGAACCTCCGCAAGCGTGACAGGTTGCGTCACAGGGACAATGATGCGCACCTCATAGAGGGATTTCGAGCATGCATACAGACCAAACTGCGCCGGGCAGCCATGCAACGCCGCGGCTGCCGCGCTTCCTGGTGAGCGTGCTGCCGGTGGTGGCCGTGGCGGTCTCGGCGAGCCTGATCACGCAGCCGAACATCCCCGGCTGGTACGCGGCCCTGCAGAAGCCCGGCTTCACGCCGCCGAACTGGGCCTTCCCGGTCGCGTGGACGCTGCTCTATGCCCTGATGGCGTACGCGCTCTGGCGCATCCTCAGCCTGCCGGAGAACCGGCCCGGCCGCGGGACCGCCATCGTGGCGTTCTTCGTGCAGCTGACCCTGAACGGGCTCTGGTCCTTCGCCTTCTTCGGCGGCAGGAGCCCGCTCGCGGGCCTCGTGGTGATCGCGGCCCTGATCGTGGCGATCCTGGCGACGATCCGCGCCTTCTGGAGGCTCGACCGCACGGCCGGCCTCCTCCTCCTGCCGTATCTCGCCTGGGTGGCCTATGCGACCCTGCTCAACGGGACGATCTGGCGGCTCAACGGCTGATCATTCCGGCTTATCGAAGAGGTCGGGGCTCTTGTCCAGGTGGTCGACCACGCCCACGAAGGGGAGCTGGCGGTAGGAATGGGCCACGTCCATGCCGTAGCCGACGACGAACACGTCCGGGCAGGTGAAGCCCACGTAATCCGGGCTGATCTGCACGGCGCGCTTGCCGGGCTTCTCCAGGAGCACCGCGGTCTTCACGCTCTTGGCGCCGCGGGCCATCAGCAGGTCCTTGGCGAAGGTCACCGTCCGGCCCGACTCGAGAATGTCGTCCACGAGCAGCACGTCGCGGCCGCGCACGTCGCTCTCCACGTCCCGCAGGATCGTCACGTTGCCGGTCGAGACGGTGCCGTCGAGATAGCTCGACAGGTGCACGAACTCGACCTGCGGGGCGAGGCCCGAGCGGTGCAGGGCGCGGATCAGGTCGGCGGCGAACATGAAGCTGCCCTTGAGCACGGCGACGACGAGCAGGTTCTGCGGCTTGGCGGCGGCGATTTCCTGGGCCAGGGCCTCGTTGCGCCTGGCGATCGTGTCTTCGTCGAAGAGAACCCGGATGCGGGGGGCAGTGCTCATCGTCATCAATCCAGCAAAGAATGGAAGGCCCTGGGCCTTTCCCCTTCACGACCATGCTTGGCCCGGGATGTCAAACGGACTCGATGGTTTTCGCGGCTGACGGGCGGGTTTCGGCGCCCCTCCCGGGGCCGCCCGCACGGGGCCGGCGATGGCCAGCGGGGAGGATGCGCGATGCGCGATCCCCGTCCCTCCTGCGGCAATGTCCCGCGAAACCCTCGCTTTCCGTCAAGGTCCCGCAAGTTTATGGCTTGCTAACCATACAGGGGCGATAAGAGGGCGAATCGCGGCCTTCGTCCGCCACAAGAACCGGCAACCTCCAAGGATGGCTAGAGCACGCGTGAGGGCGTTTCACCACGAGGACGACGACGAGGGCATGGCGGCGGCCGTGCATTTCGAGAATGTGGGCGTGCGCTACGGCATGGGCCCCGAGGTCCTGCGCGACCTGACCTTCTCCATCGAGCCGAACTCCTTCCAGTTCCTCACCGGCCCGTCGGGCGCCGGCAAGACGACCCTGCTGCGGCTCATCCTGATGTCGGTGAAGCCGACCCGCGGCCTGATCTCCCTGTTCGGCGAGGACGTGTCGCGGATCTCCAAGGACGATCTCACGTCGCTGCGCCGCCGCATGGGGGTGGTGTTCCAGGATTTCCGCCTCCTCGACCACCTGACCACCTACGAGAACGTGGCCCTGCCGCTGCGGGTGCAGGGCAAGGAGGAGGCGAGCTACCGGGCGGAGGTCGTGGAGCTCCTGCGCTGGGTCGGCCTGGGCGACCGCATGCACATGCTGCCGCCGGTGCTCTCGGGCGGCGAGAAGCAGCGCGCCGCCATCGCCCGCGCGCTGATCGTGCGCCCCGACCTGCTGCTCGCCGACGAGCCCACCGGCAACGTGGACCCGTCGCTCGCCCGCCGCCTGCTGCGCCTCTTCATCGAACTCAACCGGCTCGGAACCTCGGTGGTGATCGCGACCCACGACTTCAGCCTCATGGATCAGCTCGACGTGCGCCGCCTCGTGCTCGGCGACGGCCGGCTGCACATCGACGAGTGACCTGAGATGAGCGCCGCGTCCCAACCCCGCCTGAGGAAGGCCGCCGCGCCCGACGGGCAGAAGCGCTCCCTGCCCGCCTCCTTGAGCCGGAACGCCCCGCTCGTCCCGGTCGACTCGGCCGGCGGGCAGGCGCTCGCCGCCGTCATCGCCATCCTGACCTTCCTGGCCGCGCTCTGCGCCGGCGGCGCCGAACTGGTCTCGGCCTCCTCGGCCCAGTGGCGCTCGGAAATCGCCCGGGAAGTCACGATCCAGATCCGCCCCAATCCGCAGCGCGCGATCGACCAGGACGTGGACCGCGCCGTGGCGCTGGCCCGGCAGGCGCCGGGCGTGGAGCAGGCCCAGGCCTTCTCGAAGGAGGAATCGGAGCGTCTCCTGGAGCCGTGGCTCGGAACCGGGCTCGACTTCAAGGATCTGCCGGTTCCCCGCCTGATCGTGATCAAGATCAAGCAGGACGCGAAGCCCGATTTCGGCCCGCTGCGGCAATCCCTGCAGCGGGAGGTGCCCGGCGCGTCCCTGGACGATCATGCCCTCTGGGTGTCCCGGCTCTCGACCATGGCCAACACGATCATCGGCGTCGGGGTGTTTCTCGTCGCCCTGGTGCTCGTGGCCGCGGGCCTCGCCGTGATCTTCGCCACGCGGGGCGCCATGGCGGGCAACCGGGAGGTCGTGGAGGTGCTGCATTTCGTGGGTGCCAACGACGATTTCATCGCCCGGGAGTTCCAGCGCCGCTTCTTCCGCCTGGGATTGCGCGGCAGCGCCATCGGGGCGGCGGCGGCCCTGATCCTCACCCTGATCCTGGGCTTCGTCACACGCTCCTGGCGGGCCAGCCCCACGGGCGACCAGCTCGAGGCGCTCTTCGGCGCCTTCACGATCAGCTGGAGCGGCTACGCGGTGGTGATCCTCATCGCGCTGCTGGTCGCTCTCATCACGGGCATCGTCTCGCGCTTGACCGTGAGACGATTTCTTAATGAAAATGGTTGATGGTGACAGTTGACCCAAACCGAAGGGGTTGCCTCTCCATTGCCGCAATCTCCGTTAATGTCGTCCAGGATGACCTCGCGAACGCAGAGTTGGAGTGCGCCGGGCGCCACGGAGTCCACAGAGGCCTTGGGCTGGGGCTGGACCATGGCGCCAACGGCTAAGCATCCCGTCCGACGTTCGCCGGTGAACCGCCTGCTGGCCTTCGGGTTCTGGAGCTGCATCGCGGTCCTGGTCGCCGGTTTCCTCGGATTTCTCGGATTCGTCTATCACCTCGACCGATTCGAGCAGCCGCCCGAGACCCGGGCCGACGGGATCGTCGCCATGACGGGCGGCGCGCAGCGGATCGGCGACGCCATCGACCTGCTCGCCAAGGGCTATGCCAAGCGGCTCCTGATCTCCGGCGTCAACGAGAACACCAGCCGCGACCAGATCGCCCGCCTCAATCCGGGCCAGCGGCGGCTGTTCGATTGCTGCGTGGACCTCGACTACCGCGCCCGCAACACCATCGGCAACGCCATCGAGACCCGGCGCTGGGCCGAAGCGAACGGGTTCGACGCCATCATCGTGGTGACGTCGAACTACCATATGCCGCGCACCCTCGTGGAGCTCGACCACGCCCTGCCGAACCTCCAGAAGATCCCCTACCCGGTCGCGGCGACCATCGATCCCCACGAGTGGTGGCACAACCCGTCCGTCGCCCGGGTGATCTTCACGGAATATCTGAAGTTCCTGGCCGTCTGGGTCCGGACCCGGTTCGAGGGCGATCCGGAGCGCTCCTCGGTGGCGAAGATCATCAGCGGCGGAGCCCCCATCAAGGCGCAGATGCTCGCCGAGCCGCTCTGGCGCTAGAGCCCCGGCGAAAAACCCTCTATGGTGCGCGGCCCGCGGAGCACGATGCTCCGCTTCCCGTTTTCCAAGAAGCCATGCTCATCGTCCGCTCCCTGCTGTTCAACGTCGCCTTCTACGCCAACCTGATCCTGTGGCTGATCATCCTGATCCCGGGCTTCCTGGTGCCGCGCCGCATGTTCATGGAACTGGTCAAGACCTGGGGGCGCACCTCGATCTGGCTTCTGCGCGTGATCGCCGGAACCCGCGTGGTGATCACCGGCCAGGAGAAGATCCCGCCGGGCGGCGCCCTTGTGGCGGCCAAGCACCAGTCGTTCCTCGAGACCTTCGCCCTCGTGACGATCCTCGACGACCCGACCTACATCCTCAAGCGCGAGCTGATGTGGATCCCCTTCTTCGGCTGGTACCTGGCGAAGGCGCGCTGCGTGCCGGTCAACCGCAAGGCCGGGTCGTTCGCCCTGGTCCAGATGACCGCCCGGGCCAGGGACGAGGCCCAGCACGGCCGCCAGATCATCATCTTCCCCGAGGGCACCCGTCGCCCGCCGGGCGCTCCCCCGGCCTACAAGTACGGCGTGGCCCATCTCTACCAGAATCTCGGCTTTCCCTGCGTTCCGATCGGCATGAATTCCGGCCTCTACTGGCCGCGCCGCCAGTTCATCCGCCGCCCCGGCACGGTGCGGATCGAGGTCCAGGACCCGATCGCCCCCGGACTGCCGCGGGAGGAGTTCTTCAGGCTCGTGCAGGAGCGGATCGAGACGTCGTCCAACCGGCTCCTGGAGGAAGGCCGCCGGGAACTCGGCCTCGGCCCCGCATCCGCCTCCGGGGCGTCGCTGTCGAAGGTCTGACGGGGCCGCCGACAGACGGGTCGAGTGCGGGAGCGCACAAAATCCCGCAAACCCAGGCGCAGCCAAGCTTTCGGCAATCTTGACGACTCACGCGCCCGTTCTTACATATAAGAACATATGGCGAACAAACGAACCATATCCTGGAATGCGGCCATGCGGGATCTCCGCAACGACCGAATGCGGAGGGCTGGCGTGCGCGAGGAACGGCTACGGGCGACCGCAGGGCTTCGCTCCTCTTCGACCTTAAGCTCCTGGCGCGGCCGTTCGGGACGCCGCTACATCGTCGGGGTCCATCCGCTGAACGAGACGGAGCTTCTCGACGTCACCGACGCGGTGATCCTCGCCGTGAAGCGGGACGCCGCAGGCACCGGGATCGTGGTCGATGCCGCGATGGCCGCCTCCGATCCGAGCGAGCAGCCCCGGATGCGCTGGCTCGCCAGGGTCCGCGACCGGGGCGCCACCGAACTCCACATCCATCGCCTCGCAGCCACCGAGGACGACCGCCGCGCGATCTTCGAGGATCTGCGCGAGAACGAGACTCAGGACTGCTGATCGAGCGCGTCGACGATCCGGTGCAGCAGCGGGTCGACCACGTGCATGCCGATGAGGTGATCATAGGTGGAGCGGACGTAGTCCGGATTGCGCCCTGAAACGCCCTCTCCCTGGCGCACGAGCCGCAAGACCTCCTCGTCGGACAGCCGGCCCGCATATTGGCCGTGATTGCGGTCGACCACGTAGGCCAGCGCGCGGACCCGGCGCGCATCGGCCAGCCTGACGGGCAGATGCCGTTCGAGATAGACCGAGGTCACCTGCTCGCGCTCGCGCAGGTACCGGATCGTGGCCTCGTCCTCCTCGGGCGCGACGCGAAACGCCACGCCGTGACAGCGCCCGCCCCGGTCGAGCCCCAGGACGAGGCCCGGATGCTCCGGCGTGCCGCGGTGGACGTGGGAGAAGACGCACAGGGACCGGTGGTAGCCGTAGAGATGGGCGTGGACCCGCTCGAGATAGGGAAAGCCCGGCCGCCACATGAGCGAGCCGTAGCCGAACACCCATAAATCCTCCGTGAGCTCCTTCATGTCACCCCGCCCGACGCTTGCCTGCATCCGGCGCTACCAGTAACCACACACCAGCACAACAGGAGATCACGCATGGATCAGGCCGCCCCGACGGGGAATGTTCGCCGCAGCCGGTTCTGGCTCTACACGCCCTTCGTTCTGCTGCTGCTCGTCGCCATCGCCTGGAGCGTCGCCTGGTTCGTGATCCGCGGCCGCACCGCGGACGCGCTCGACGGCTGGATCGCCGCGGAGGCGCGCAGCGGGCGGCAATGGACCTGCGGCGACCGCACCATCGTGGGCTACCCGTTCCGCATCGAAATCATCTGCGACACCCTCGATCTGAAACGGGGCGCCGTCTCGGCCTCGTTCGGGCGCACCGAGGCGGTCGCGCAGGTTTATCAGCCCCGCCGGGTCATCCTGGAGGTGGCCGGCCCCCTGCGGGTGACCGACGGCACCGTGACGGTCAACGGCCGCTGGGATCTCCTGCAGGCCAGCATCAACGCGTCCCAGACGGGCCTGCAGCGCCTGTCGCTCGCCGCCAACGCCCCGCAGGTGACGGTCACGGGCCTCGGCGCCGGCGAGATCGCCGGATCGGGCCGGCACCTGGAACTTCACGTGCGCCCCAATCCCTCGCGCAGGGCGGAGCTCGCCGGCGACGTCGCCGCCTCGGTGACGGAAGCCCGCATTCCGATCCTCGATGCTCTCGTGGGCGGCCCGGAGGCCACCAACCTGAACGCCGACGTCACCGTGACGCAGGCGGACGGGTTCAAGGGCGGCACCATCGCCGAGGAGCTGGAGCTCTGGCGCAGCGCCGGCGGCAAGCTCGACATCCTGATGCTGTCGGCCGCCAAGGGCCCGCGCCAGATCGAGACCAAGGGCGAGCTGCGCCTCGACGAGCAGCACCGGCCGGCCGGCCAGCTCACGGTCGCGGCGGCGGGCCTCGACGGGCTTCTCGGCAACCTGACCGGCGGGCGCGTCGGCGGCAACCTTCTCGGCATGCTGCTGGGCCAGGGGCCCCGGGCCAACAACGCCGCGCAGCCCAACGCCAAGCCGCAGCTCGCCTCCCTGCCGCCCCTGCGGCTCGAGAACGGCTTCCTGGCCATGGGCCCCTTCGTGATCCCGAACGTCAGGCTGCAGCCGCTGTATTGACGGGCCTGCGCCGTCATGGCCGGGAGGAGGACGAACTAAGTCTTGTCCTCGCGCCGGCGGCCGAAATCCGGCTCCGGCGTTTCCTGGCCCGACGAGATGATGCCGCGGCGGATGGCCCGGGTGCGGGTGAAGAGGTCGAACAGCTTGTCGCCCTCGCCCCACCGGATGGCGCGGGCGAGCAGCGCGATATCCTCGTTGAGGCGGCCCAGCATCTCCAGCACGGCTTCCCGGTTGTGCAGGAAGACGTCGCGCCACATGGTCGGGTCCGAGGCCGCGATGCGCGTGAAGTCGCGGAAGCCGCCGGCCGAGAACTTGATCACCTCTCCTTGAGTGACGGTCTCGAGATCCGCCGCCGTGCCGACGATGTTGTAGGCGATCAGGTGCGGCACGTGGCTGGTGATGGCGAGCACCAGATCATGGTGCTGCGCGGTCATGACCTCCACGTTCGATCCCATGGCCTCCCAGAAGGCGCGCACGCGCCCGACGGCTGTCTGATCCGTGCCCTCCGGGGGCGTGAGAATGCACCAGCGGTTGTGGAACAGCGTCGCAAAGCCGGCATCGGGGCCGGAATGCTCCGTGCCGGCCACGGGATGCGCCGGGACGAAAAGCACGCCGTCCGGCAGATGCGGCTGCACCTGCGCGATCACCGAGGCCTTCACGGAGCCCACGTCCGACACGATGCAGCCGGGCTTCAGGCCCGGCTTCATGGCCTCGGCCACCTGGCCGCAGACCCCGACCGGCACGCACAGGATCACGAGATCCGCATCGCGCACGCCCGCCGCCGCATCGGTGGTCGCCTCGTCGGCGATCCCGATGTCCCGCACCCGTGCGATTACGGCCTCGCTCGCATCGACGGCGACGATCGTGCGCGCCAGGTTGAGATGCCGGGCCGCCCGGGCGATCGACGAGCCGATCAGCCCGAGCCCCACGAGGGCGAGGCGCTCGAAGATGGGCGTTTCACGGGGCGGGCCGAGACGCTCAGGCATGCTGCCCCCCCAGGAAATCGCGCAACGCCGCCACCACGAGACCGTTCGCCTCCTCGCCGCCCACGGTCAGGCGCAGGGCGTGCGGCAGGCCATAGGCGTCGATCCGGCGCAGGATCAGGCCGCGGCCGGAGAGAAAGGCGTCGGCGTCCTTCGCGGTCCGGCCCTCCTCCTGCGGAAAATGGATCAGCAGGAAGTTGCCGACGCTCGGCGTGACCTTCAGGCCCAGGGCCTCGATCTCGCGGGTGAGCCAGGCGAGCCAGCGCTCGTTGTGCTCGACGGCGGTCGCGACATGCGCCTCGTCCTGGATCGCCGCGATGCCGGCCGCCATGGCCGGGCCGCTGACGTTGAAGGGGCCGCGGATCCTGTTGACCGCGTCGGCGATAGGGGCGGGCGCCACCATCCAGCCGAGGCGCAGGTTGGCGAGGCCGTAGATCTTCGAGAAGGTGCGGGTCATCACCACGTTCTCGGACGTGGCGACGAGCTCGAGGCCGGATTCGTAATCGTTGCGCCGGACATATTCCGCATAGGCGGCGTCGAGCACCAGCACCACGTGCGGCGGCAGCCCCGCATGCAGGCGCTTGACCTCGTCGAACGGGATATAGGTGCCGGTCGGGTTGTTGGGATTGGCCAGGAAGACGATTTTGGTCTTCTCCGTCACCCTTGCGAGGATCGCATCCACGTCCGTGCGCAGATCCGTCTCCGGCGCCACCACGGGCGTGCCGCCGGCGGCCAGGATGGCGATCCGGTAGACCAGGAAGCCGTGCTCCGTGAAGATGCCCTCGTCCCCGGGGCCCACATAGGCATGGGTGATGAGCGCGAGCAGCTCGTCCGAGCCCGCCCCGCAGATGATCCGGTTCGGATCGAGCCCGTACCGGGCCGCGATCGCTTCCCGCAGCCGGGTCGACGCCCCGTCGGGATAGAGCTCGAGGTGATCGAAGGACCGGATCGCCTCCACGGCCTTGGGCGAGGGGCCGAGCGGGGTCTCGTTCGAGGACAGCTTGTGGACCTTGGCAACCCCTGCGGCCTTGCTCTTGCCGGGCACATAGGCGTCGATCTGCATCACGCCGGGACGGGGTTGGGGACGGGTGGACATCTTCACTTCCTAGCAATCGATCGGTGAGAATGGCTCTAGCGCAGGTCAGTTCTCATTTCACGCGGAAACGTTCGGCATGGCTGCCGATCTCGGCGAGCTGGGCGAGGCTCGCGCCGGCCCTGGTCAGCGCCTGGCTCAGCTGCGCCGGCTCGACGTCGCCGGGCACGGCGATGAGCTCCGACAATCCGTTGGTATCCGCCGCGCTCGCCACCACCTCGCCGCCGAGCGCGATCAGGGCCTCGTTGGCGCCCCTGTGCCAGCGCTCGAACTGGGCCGCATAGAGCACCACGTCGCGCACGGCCGCGTCGGTCAGGGGCTTCGAGATGACGAAGACCGGGGTGCCGGCCGGATGGTCGGGCCGCTCGATGAAGGGCAGGCGCGCGATGATCTTCGGACGGCGCCGGTCGGCGAGCGTGCGCCACCAGGCGCCGCTCGTCGCGCCCTGGTCGAGCCGGAAGATGCCGAGATCGCCCCGGGACGCCGCCACCGCCTCGATCACCGCGGCGGCGCTCGGATGGGTCACGTAGGGCACCGTGAAGCCGAAATGGAACCGGGCCGAGTCGCGCATGGGAGCGTCGCCGCCCGAGATGTCCGCGTGGACCGCGTAGTTCGACTGGACATAGGTGAAGGTGCCGATGATCACCCGCCAGATGCTCTCCACCGTATCGAGCGGGAGCAGCCCCTGGTGGCGCTCGGCCAGGGCCTTCATCATCGAGGCCTCCCGTCCCGGCCGGAACGCGGAGCTCAGGCCGGCCTGGGAAGCCTTCTTGGACGCGATCAGCCGGTCGATGATGGTGCCGCGCTCCATGAGCAGCCGGTGCATCGCCTCGTCGATGCGGTCGATGTCCTGGCGCAGCTCGGCCAGGGAGGGAGCGGGCTTCTCGGCGGTCATGGACAGGATCCTTGAGGGTCGCCCTTCTTTGACCGCTTTGTGCCCCCTTGTCATCACCGGACTTTATGCCGGCGACCCCGCCGCCGGGGGCGCGGCGCTCGTCGGAGCGGGATGACCGGCACAGGGCCGGCCCTGACATGGGGAGGGTGTCTTCACGCGCTCGCACCCCCTCCACGTCATCACCGGGCTTGTCCCGGTGATCCCGATCGTCTGGAACGCCCCACCTCACCGGATCGGGACGGCCGGCCATGACGTGGGGAGCGTGGCAGGACGGGAGAGCGTCACGCTGCGGGCGGGTGCCTGATCCGTGTCGATGTCAAAGAGCAGCACCTGAAGGCCCGCAGCCTCTCGGCTGCGAGCCTGCGGTGGGATCGAGGGTGGCGCGCGTGGCGGCCCGGCTCGATGCTTGTGGTGGGGGATGGACGAGCCGGCCCGCCGCTCGCGCCCGCACCTCACCCTCACCCCCACCCGCCCCCGTCATGGCCGGGCTTGTCCCGGCCATCCCGATTGTTTGGAGCGCGGCGCCCCACCGCGTCGGGATCACCGGCACGATACCGGTGATGACGTGGAGGGGGACAGAACGTGCGGAGATGGCCGCACGGGCGGTGGGGCAGAGCGGAAGCGGGATGGTCGCGACGAGCCCGGCCCCGGCGAGAGGGGCGTCAGTGAGGCCGCGGGATGACGGAAAGGTACCGGTCCCGTGATGCAAGAGCGGCGGGCCCGTCGGCTCGGGCAACGGGGCCGCCGGGGCGATCATGTGTTCCCGCGCACAGTCGAGCTTCATCTTTTTCGATACTGAAACATTGTCTCAATGAAGGAAATTTCCAATGGAACTCCAAAGGCTTACGCAAGGTGAGGCAGCTCGATCTGCCGTTTGGGCACGTTCCGTTACGGCCGACCCTCTCTGAACGGAGAGTTGTTCGCCCGAACACGCGCTTTTATAGCCTTGTAACCAAGTTGCTCTGACGATCCCACGGCTTCCGATGCTGCGGAAGCCGCGATCCTCACGGCACCCCAGGGCGCACAACCGAGAGATCTTTTCACCGCGCAAGCACCACCGGCGGCCCGGTCCGCCGAACCCTTCCGCGCGCCTGCCCCAAGGGCCCCACCCGACGGTCCGGCCGCATGAGACGACATAACGACCAGTTTTCAGGAGAGCATGAGATGGCCATTGTACAGCCTAGGATTTGGGGGACGCAGGACATCGCGATCAACCTTCAAGGTGTCGACCGCGACTCAGTCACCATGTCGCCGAATGGCGGATATGTCGTGACATGGCGTCAGGACGAGCGGATCGCGTTCCAGATGTACAACGGGAATGGCGAGAAACTCGGCGGAACGAAGTTAGTTGGCCCCCCCATCAATCCAGATGACACTAAGGGGCAACAATTCGCTGACATCGTCGCTTACGAAGCTAACGGCAGCTTCGTCATCAGCTGGACGGAAAGCAATCAAGCGACCGGACGGACCCTGCGAAGCCAGCTGTTCAATTTCGACGGCACCTCCCCTGACAACAACACCGTCACGAACGTAAGCACGACGGCAAAGGATGACGGCGCCCAATTGGCCTCGAACGGTCAGGGCTGGGCGACGGCGTATGTTAACAGCAATAATCATGTGATGATCGTCGGAGCGAATCCCAGCGGGGCTGCGGCGCCCATTCAGGTCACGGATTCCCCCATAACGGGCGTTACCAGGCCCGACGTCGCCTGGCGGGGCGACGACTCGTATGTCGTATCGTATACGGACGGCGCCAAAAGCTACGTCAGGGTGCTCGGCTCTTTCGGCCTTAGTTCTGTAGTTCCTCTTGCCAATGCCGTCATGGCTAGCGTGGCGACGCTGAAGAATCCCGATGGTTCCCCGAATGGCGACTTTGTCGTCGTCTGGGATAACGGATCCGGCCCAACATCAACGGTCACGGCTCAGCGATTTCATGTTACGGCAACCGGTACCATCACGCTAGTCAACAGTGCCGTAACTGTCTCGACCGGCGCTGTCGGGAGCGATGGAATTGCCCGTGGCCGCGATAGCCGTTACGACCGCGAGAGCGTAACCGGGTTGAAGGATGGCGGGTATGCCTTCGCCTATGTCAGCCGGACGGGGGACGATGCAGCCGATATCTATATCAAGGTCGTCGATGCCACTGGCACTGTTGGCAATGCAATCAAGGTCAGCACCCAAATCGGCAGACTCGATGCTCAACTCGCTCCAACCATATTCGAGATGGCCGATGGCCGCCTTGCCGTTTCCTGGTGGAATCCCTCTGCGGCCAATGGCGGCAGTACAATCGAAACCACCATCGTCGACGCGCGCGCCGAGAAAGTGACGATTACAAATGGGACGACGCATGACGACATCTATGCTCCATCGATTCATACAGGCGACAACTTCAATGGAGGCGAAGGGTTCGACACGCTGACCTTCAAGGAAAGCACGGCGGGCGTGTCGGTCAGCCTCAAGGATGAAAAAGGCCTTGCCGGCGATGCCCTCGAAGATACCTACACAGAATTCGAGAGGGTTATCGGCACACGCTTCAACGACACCCTGGTCGGCAGCGCCGTCGCCAATAAGCTCGAAGGCGGCGTGGGCGACGATACGCTCACCGATGTCGCGGGAACCGGACAGGACACCCTGGTCGGCGGAACCGGCAACGACACCTATTACGTGTCAGCGACCAACACCGTGATCGACGAGTCCGGCGGCGGCTACGACCAGGTCTTCTCGTCCGCCACCTACACGCTCTCGGCCGGCATCGAGAACCTGTACGGGACCGGGGATGCTGCGATCGACCTCACGGGCAACGGGAGCGGCAACATCATCGGAGGCAACGGGGCCGCGAACCGCATCACCGGCCTCGCGGGCGACGATGCCCTCTACGGCAACGGCGGCAACGACACTCTCGACGCGGGCGACGGCAACGACGCCCTCGACGGCGGAGCGGGCGACGACACTCTCGTCGGTGGTGCCGGAAACGATACTCTCTTCGGCCGTGACGGCAACGATACCCTCAACGGCGACGACGGCAACGACGTCCTCGACGGCGGCAATGGCAACGATGCCATGAACGGCGGCAACGGGGCCGACGCGCTCTCCGGCGGTGACGGGATCGACAACCTCGACGGTGGTGCGGGCGACGACGCCCTGAACGGCAATGGCGACGCCGACGTGATGAACGGCGGCGACGGCAACGACGTCCTCGACGGCGGCGACGGCAACGATGCCATGAACGGCGGAGCGGGCACCGACAACCTGCAGGGCGGGGACGGCAACGACACCCTTGACGGCGGCAACGACAATGACATCGTGAACGGTGGTGCCGGGAACGATTCCATGGTTGGCGGCGGCGGCGATGACGTGATCAACGGCGGCACAGGTGCCGACACGATGGACGGCGGCGCCGGCAACGACTCCTACGTCATCGACGATGCGAACGATGTGGTGAACGACACCGGCGGCGGCATGGACTCCGTCACCGTGACAGTGGCCTACGACCTCAACAGGCTCAAGGGCATCGAGAACATCACCGGCATCGGCACTCTCGACTTCACGTTCACCGGGACGGCCGATAGCAACGTGATGAACGGCAGCGACGGCATCAACATCTTCGACGGGGCTGCCGGCAACGACTCGCTGAACGGCAACGGCGGCAACGATACTCTCAGAGGCGGCGACGGCAACGACGTGCTCTCCGGCGGCGCAGGCAATGACCGGCTGCACGGCGGGCTCGGAGCCGATGTACTCGACGGCGGCAGCCAGGCGGACATCTTCGTCTTCGACACGAACCCGAAGACGAAGGGCAACGCCGACCGGATCGTGAACTACGCCAAGGAGGACGCGATCTACATCGACGACAAGTACTTCAAGGTCGGCCCCAAGGGTTCCCTCGCGAAGCCGAAGGCGATGGCGTCCAAGTCCTTCTATGCCGGCACGAAAGCGCACGATGCCGACGACCGAATCATCTACAACAAGAAGACCGGCGGCTTGTATTACGATTCCGACGGCACCGGCTCGCAGAAGGCGGTGCTGTTCGCCACGATCACGAACAAGCTCAAGATCGACTACCACGAGTTCTTCGTGATCTGATCCGGGCACGATTCCCGTAGGGCAAGAAGGGAAACGGCGTCCTGCCAGGCAGGGCGCCGTTTCGCTGTCCGGGCAAGGCTGCCGCGTTCCCGCGCCCCGGTCGCGGCCTGGTCGCGTGACACCTTGCGCGGAACGCTTTCGGCTCCATTCTTCTTCATGTCGGAGCATCACGGGAGCACCGCATGGCGTACGAACTCTACTACTGGCCGACCATCCAGGGACGCGGCGAATTCGTCCGGCTGGCCCTCGAAGAGGCCGGGGCCGACTACATCGACGTGGCCCGGGAATCGGAAGGGGTCGCCGTGATGATGCGGATGATGAAGCATGCGGAGCGCCCGCCCCTCGCGCCGCCTTTCCTCAAGGACGGCGAGACGGTCATCGGCCAGACGGCCGCGATCCTGCTCTATCTCGGGGCGCGCCACGGGCTCGCGCCCAAGGACCCGGCCGGAGGCCTGTGGACCCATCAGATCCAGCTCACCATCGCGGACCTGGTGGCGGAGGCGCACGACACCCATCATCCCGTGGGGGTGGGCCTCTATTACGAGGACCAGACGGCGGAGGCGCTGCGGCGCGCCGAAGAGTTTCGCGGAGACCGGATCCCGAAGTTCCTGGCCTGGTTCGACACGATCCTGGCGCGCAATCCCGACGGCGACGCGCATCTCGTCGGCCGCGCGCTCACCTATGCGGACCTCTCCCTGTTCCAGCTCGTGGAGGGATTGTCCTACGCCTTCCCGAAGGCCACGGCGCGCGCCCTGAAGCAGGCGCCGCGGGTCGCCGCCCTGCACGACGCCGTCGCCCGGCGGCCGCGCATCGAGGCCTACCTCGCAAGCCCCCGCCGCATCCCCTTCAACGAGGAGGGCATCTTCCGGCGCTATCCGGAACTGGATCGTTAACGGCCTGTTAAGGGCCAGCGGGCGTGAATGGCCCGTTCTTCCCGTCCGGCCTCAATTCCTCCACGCTGCCTGTGGATCCTCACGAACGATCAGGAGCCTAGCATGACCGAGGACACCGAGGGCGTCGCGATCCGTCTCTGGCGCGACCGGGCGCAGCTGCGCGAGCAGGAGCGGAACGAGATTCAAGCCCGCCTTCGGATCGCCGAGGAGAAGATCGCCATCCTGCTGGCCGAGAACGACCGGCTCGCCGCCGAGAACGCCCGGCTGCGGTCGATCGGCGGCCCGGACGACGGCGCCGCCCGCACCGAGACCGAGCTTCAGATGGAAGCGCTCAAGGGCGCCCTGATGTCCCTCATCGCCCGGCCGGCCGACAGCCTGACCTCGTGAGAGCACGAAGCCGCGCGGCGCTCACGCCGCCAGGCAGTCCATGGCGGCGTTCAGGCACTCGACCGTGACGCTGCCGCCCGTGGCCACGAGGCTGCAGCCCTTGGGCACCTCGCGCCAGCCTCGGGTCTTGTCGTCGATGGGCTCCGAGACCACCAGCAGGTTGCCGTCCTCCTGGCGGAAATACAGGGTCGGCGGCCTGGCATCGCAGGCCCAGCGATAGGCCCACAGGCTCTCGCCGTCCGTGAAGGCGGCGGTGAAGCGCAGCGCCTCCTCGATGCCCGCCTGGTCCATGAGGCCGCGCACCTGCTTGAGGGTCCTGGCCATGGCGGTGACCGGCTCGTCCGGCAGGCCATTGGCCAGGGCGAGGAGGAAGATCGCTTCCGAATCCGTGGTGCCGAGGCGACGGTCGTAGAGCTCGTCCGGAATCAGGGCTTCCAGGCGGCGCTTGATGCGCCCGTAGCCGCCGATCTGGCCGTTATGCATGAAGAGATGCCGGCCATGGGCGAAGGGGTGGCAATTGGCCCGCGTCGTCGAGGTGCCGGTGGAGGCGCGCACGTGGGCGAAGAAGAGCCGGGAGCGCACCTGCTCGCACAGGCTCCTCAGGTTCTCGTCCGACCAGGCCGGGCGGACCTCCCGGTAGATCCCGGGCTCGCGGCGCTCCCCGTACCAGCCGATGCCGAAGCCGTCGCCGTTCGTCTCGGTCTTGGCCTCGATGGCGTGCAGCGACTGATGGACCAGGGAATGGGCCGGAGCACAGACGAGCTCGTCGAGGAAGATCGGCTCCCCCTTGTAGGCGAGAAAGCGGCACATCGGCTACGGCAACCCCTTGGACCATCGCGCGTCGTAACGATGTTGTACTCTCCTGCATATATGGTGAACAGCCGGTTAACGGCCCCGCCGCGGCCGGCCGGACTTCAGCGCATCGTGTGGCCCTGCGGGTCACCAGCGTGGCCCGCTGGGTCCGCCCCGTCCGATGCTCTCGGCGTCAGGCCGATGCGGCGAGCCTGTCCGCCACGTCCTCGGCGATCGCGAGGCACGAGGTCAGGCCCGGGCTCTCGATGCCGAAGAGCTGCACGAGCCCGGTCAGCCCGTGCTCGGCCGGGCCGTCGATCATGAAATCGGCCGCCTTCTCGCCGGCCCCGGTGAGCTTGGGGCGGATGCCGGAATAATCGGGCACGAGCGCGCCGTCCGGGAGCCCGGGCCAGTAGCGGCGGATCGAGGCATAAAAGCTCTCGGCCCGGCGCGGATCGACCTCGTACTCTTCCCGGTCGATCCATTCCACGTCGGGCCCGAAGCGCATGCGGCCCGAGAGGTCCAGGGTCACATGGGTGCCCAGACCGCCGTCGACGGGAGCGGGATAGATCAGGCGCGAGAAGGCGGGCTTGCCGAGGCAGCCGAAATAATTGCCCTTGGCGAGCACCAGCTTCGGCACCCGGTCGGCGGGATAGCCTTCCGTCGCGCGGGCGAGCGCCTGCGCCCCGAGCCCGGCGGCATTGACCACCGCGTCGACGACGAGATCCGTGGGCTCCTCGCCGCCCACATGGACGTTCCAGCCGCCTGCGTCCTGGGCGATGCGCGCGACGGGCGCATGGAACGCGATGGCGCCCCCGGCATCCTCCAGGTCGCCCTGGAGCGCCAGCATGAGGGCGTGGCTGTCGACGATCCCGGTCTCCCGCGACAGCACGGCCCCGGTGCAGGCGAGATTCGGCTCGAGGGCCCGCGTTTCCTCGCCGGTCAGGAAGGACAGTCCCTCAACCCCGTTGGCCAGCCCCTGCTCGTAGATGCCCTCGATCTTGGCCTGTTCGAGATCGTTGGTCGCCACGATGAGCTTGCCGCATCGGGCATGCGGCACGCCGTGGCTGTCGCAGAAGGCGTAGAGCATCCGCCGGCCCTCGACGCAGTGACGCGCACGGAGCGAGCCCGACGGGTAATACATGCCCGCATGGATGACCTCGCTGTTGCGCGAGGAGACCCCGTTGCCGATGCCGCCCGTCGCCTCGGCGACGATCACGCCATGGCCGCGCAGGGCGAGCGCGCGCGCCACCGCGAGCCCGACGACGCCGGCCCCCATCACGAGAACGTCCATGGCCGCCTCCCCGCGGTTCGGAAGTCGGGATGCCGAGATCTGCGACGGCGTTCGCGAGCTTTCGGCGACTGCTGATCCGACCGCCCCGCCCTTGCAGATCGCATGGAAAAGGCGGCCTCGCGGATGCGGGCCGCCCTTGCCGTGTGCGTCGATCAGAGGCGCTTGCCGGTCTGCTCGTCGAAGAGGTGGACGAGCCTGGGATCGGGGGTGACGCGGATCTGCTGGCCGGGCTGCGCGTCGACGCGCTCGCGGAACACGCCCACCACGTCGGCCCCGCCGAACTTGGCGAAGACCTGGGTCTCCGAGCCGGTCGGCTCGACCACCGCTACCTCGGCCGGCAGCCCGTTGGCATCGTCCAGGATGAAGTGCTCGGGCCGGATGCCGTAGATGATCGGCTGCCCGTCCGAGGCCGCCGGCGCGTTGGCCACCGGCAGGGTGATGCCGGTGCCGGTCACGAAGCGCCCGCCCTGGAGATGGCCCTTGAGGAAGTTCATCGCCGGCGAGCCGATGAAGCCGGCCACGAACAGGTTGGCCGGGCGGTCATAGAGCTCGAGCGGGGCGCCGACCTGCTCGACCACGCCGTCGTGCATCACGACGATCTTGTCCGCCATGGTC
>NZ_JAMXFJ010000018.1 GCF_025460805.1 Microvirga sesbaniae
CATCCAGGTCGAAGCGCAGGCCGCCGACCGTGATCGAGTCGTTCGTGTTCCAGCCGTAGCCGGCGTTCACACCCACGTAGAAGCCCGTCCAGGTGAACACCGGAACAGCAGCAACGATCGGAGCCGGAGCGCGGCGGGAGGGAAGGTCAGCAGCCAGAGCGCCCGTGGCGAGGCCGAGCAGAGCAACCGAAGAGAGGAGAATCTTTTTCATTGGTCTTGGTCCGTCCGTTAGAAGGATGTGACGCAGCTTGTAGCCGAGACTTGCCCCTGCGTCTGTCACTTTCCTGCCACAGTTGGGGCGAGAAGCAAAGCTTTTCCGACGCGCAGCCGTCGGGGTTCTGAAACGACCCCGCCGCCGGCGCATCCAAGCCATCCACCGCCCAAACTGGCGATGCGAATAATGCTTATCTATCAGACGGTTATATCCATGCGAAGCTCGGGCGGCCGTGCCTGACGCAGCGGTAACCGATCATTGACCATATCTTCGGGAAGGGTCGCAAGACCAAGGCGGAACGATGGTTAATCCCGCTTCAGCCATAATTGAAGGGCGTGCGTGACCCGGTCGGGCTGCTCGAGCGTCGACATGTGTCCGGCCCCGGGAACCACGACGAGCGAGGCCCATTCGATCATCTCGGCCATCTCGCGGGCGATCTCGACCGGCGTGACGGCGTCGCCTTCGCCGACCAGCACCAGGGTCGGGATCTCGATCACCGGGAGCGAGGTTCGGGAATCAGGCCGCGCCATGATCGCCCGTTGCTGCCGGATGTAAGCCTCGGCACCGGTTTCGCGCATCATCTCCAGCAGGACGGCCTGGAGGTCCGCGTCGCCTCTCCGGTCCGGATGGACCAGGCGAGGCCAGAGCACGGCATGGATCTCCTCGAATCGCCCGGCCTGGGCCAGTGCGATCAACCGCTCGCGGTCCTGGCTCGCCTCAGGGGTGTCCGGCCGAGCGCTCGTATCGAGCAGGGCAAGCCGCTCCACCCGGCCCGGCGCCTGGCGCATGACCTCCATGGCGATGTAGCCGCCCATGGAAAGCCCAGCGAGGGCGAACCTGTCCGGAGCAGCGCGGAGGAGCCGCGACGCGATGGCGGCAATCGAATCATCGAGCGTATGGTCGGCCACGACGATCGTGCGACCGGCCCCGAGGGCGGCGATCTGGGGCTCGAAGAGCCGGGCCGTGCAGGCCAATCCGGGAATCAGAACGAGCGATTCTGCCATCCAAACCTTCCTTTTGTTGCCTTCCGGCAAGTTTCCCTGGATTGACAAGCGCATAGCTTATCTTATGGTCCGGCCACTCCTCAACTTGAGCAAGAGCCTCAGGTGAAACCAGACACGCGCCTGTTTGTTGCCGTAGAGCGCGGCCGGCACTTTTAGAGCGCGCCCAGCCCTCAACGGTAATTATCATTCATGTCGTTCGCCGAACTCGGACTTAGCGATAAAGTTCAACAGGCCGTAGCAAGCGCCGGATATACGGAACCGACGCCCATCCAGGCGCAGGCCATCCCACACGTCCTCTCCCGTCGCGACGTGCTGGGCATCGCACAGACCGGCACGGGAAAGACGGCAGCCTTCACGCTCCCGATGCTGACCCTGCTCGAATCCGGCAGGGCCCGGGCCCGCATGCCGCGCACGCTGATCCTCGAGCCGACCCGCGAGCTGGCCGCCCAGGTCGAGGACAACTTCGACAAGTACGGGATCAACCATCGCCTCTCGGTGGCCCTGCTGATCGGCGGCGTGTCCTTCGGCGACCAGGACGCCAAGATCACCCGCGGCGTCGACGTGCTGATCGCGACCCCGGGCCGGCTGCTGGACCACTTCGAGCGCGGGAAGCTCCTGCTCACCGGCGTCGAGCTTCTGGTGATCGACGAGGCCGACCGGATGCTCGACATGGGCTTCATCCCGGATATCGAACGGATCGTGAAGCTCGTTCCGTTCACCCGCCAGACCCTGTTCTTCTCCGCCACGATGCCGCCCGAGATCCAGCGTCTGGCAGACGCCTTTCTTCACAATCCGGTGAAGGTGGAGGTTGCCCGCGCGGCCTCGACGGCCTCGACGATCACGCAGCGCCTGGTGGCCACCGGGCGCGAGGATTACGAGAAGCGCGAGACCCTGCGCGACCTGATTCGGGGCGCCACGGACCTGCAGAACGCCATCGTGTTCTGCAACCGCAAGCGCGACGTGGCCGTTCTTCACCGCTCCTTGCAGAACCACGGCTTCAGTGCTGTCGCCCTCCACGGCGACATGGACCAGCATGCCCGCATGGCGGCCCTCGACAGCTTCCGCACGGGAGAGACCCCTCTCCTGGTGGCGAGCGACGTGGCGGCCCGAGGCCTGGACATTCCGGCGGTCAGCCACGTGTTCAACTACGACGTCCCGCACCACGCCGAGGACTATGTCCACCGGATCGGCCGTACGGGCCGGGCCGGCCGGAGCGGCCAGTCCTTCACGCTGGTGGGACCGGGCGACGAGAAATCCCTCGCGGCGATCGAGAAGCTGATCGGCCAGCCGATCGAATGGCAGGGCCCGACGCTCGCCGAGCGTCCGCCGTCAGAAGGTTCGTCCCGCCGCCGCGGTGCGCGCGGCGAGGAGCGCTCACGAGGGCGCAAGGTCAAGGTGCGCTCGTCGGAACGCAGCCGAGGGCCTTCGGAAGAACGGCGCGAGGAGGCTCCCGCCCCGCGTGCGGCCCAGGCTCCCCGCGAGGAGCAGCAGAGCCGCCGGCCCCGGCAGGATCGCGGCGAGCGGTTCGCGGACCGGAGCCATCAGGGGCGCTCGCGGCGGGACGACGATGGGGACGAGAAGGTGATCGGGCTCGGCGATCACGTGCCGGCCTTCCTCATGCGACCGGTCCTGGCCAAGAAAGCCAAGTAAGGCGGCCCCCCTTGAGCGGCGCACCGTTCGGGACCCTGCCTCGATCGCTTGGCCGGATGGTCACCCCGGCGTCATCACCGGCCCGTACGATCCACCACCCCGTCATCACCGGGCTTGTCCCGGTGATCCCGGTCGGAAGAGCGCCGAGCCTCACCGCATCGGGATGGCCGGCACAGGGCCGGCCATGACGGGGGAGCATTTCGATCCATTCCGGGAGTGGCGCGGGCCTCGAGCATCGCATGTGAAATGGGGACCCACTTTCGGGATCGATGCTCCACTCTTGGCTGGGCTCCTGGCTGGCGCATCGTTCGGGTCACGAGCGTGGCCCGCTTTCGTCCGCGCGATGCGCTAGGCGACCGGCTTCGAGGCTTTCCTACGGGAATTCTGCCCCGGGGCCGGCCTGCCGGCTTTGCGAAGCTTGGGGGCTTTCGCCCGCCGGGCGGCCGCCAGGGCCATGGCCCCGAGTTCAGCCGCTTCGTCGGGATCGTCAAGGGCCGATTCCGGCATTCGCCAGTAGCTCGTGAGCGTCGTCCGGCCGTCGCGGGTCTGGAAGGTGAAGGGCCGGGACCCCTGGTCACGGAAGAAGCCGACGCTCTCCTCGTCGACCTTGAGATAAATCTCGTCGGACGCCACCAGGGCGAACATCAGCTCGCCCTGATACACCCCCTGCCCGCCGAACATGCGGCGGATGGAAACGGGCCCGAGACCGCGGAAGATGTCCCGGACGTCCTCGGCATCCATGGATCACCCGGCCGATTGGAGCGCCGCCGGCGTGGCGGGCGTGATCGCCACCGACTCGCCGCAGCCGCAGGCCGAGGTCTGGTTGGGGTTGTTGAAGACGAACTGGGACGACATCTTGGTCGTTTGGAAATCCATTTCCGTGCCGAGCAGGAACAGCACGGCCTTGGGGTCGATCAGGACGGTCACGCCCTTGTCCTCGACCACCTCGTCGAGCGGGTTGACGCTCTCGGCGTATTCCATCGTGTAGGACATGCCGGCGCAGCCGCCGTTCTTGACGCCCACGCGGACACCCACGATGGGGCGCTCCGCCTTGCCGATGATGTCCTTGACGCGGTTGGCGGCCGCGTCGGTCAAGGTGACGACCTTGAATCCGGGTAGTGCCATTGGCCTTCTCTCCTGGCGGCCGGGTTCAAGGCCCGGGCAGAACGAGTTCGATCCACCATAGATAAGAGCTGAAACGTCAAACGTCGAGACCGTTCAGGGTTGCCCGAACGGCCGAGGTCGACCATATCGGGGCCATCCCCTTCCCGCCCCCCCGACAGTCCGAGGAGAGCAGATGCCGCATCACACGCCGCTGATATCAACCATTGTCGTCGGCCTCGTGTTGGCATTCGCTCTTGGCGCCGTAGCGCACCGCTTCCGTCTTTCCCCCCTGATCGGATACCTCCTCGCGGGCGTCCTCGCCGGCCCCTTCACCCCCGGCTACGTGGCCGACCAGGGACTGGCCAACCAGCTGGCCGAAATCGGCGTGATTCTCCTGATGTTCGGGGTCGGCCTTCACTTCTCCCTGAAGGACCTCCTGTCCGTGAAGGCCATCGCGATCCCGGGCGCGGTGGTCCAGATCGCCAGCGCGACCGCCCTCGGCATCGGGCTCGCCTGGCTGATGGGCTGGAGCATCGGCGCCGGCCTCGTGTTCGGGCTGGCGCTCTCGGTGGCCAGTACGGTCGTGCTGCTGCGCGCCCTTCAGGAGCGCCGGCTCGTGGAGACCGAGCGCGGCCATATCGCGGTCGGATGGCTGATCGTCGAGGATCTGGCCATGGTCCTGACCCTCGTGCTCCTGCCCGCCTTCGCGGAAGCTGCGTCGAGCGCCTCCGCGGATCTCGAATCCATCGTGATCTCGCTCGGCATCACCCTCGGCAAGGTCGTGGCTTTCGTGGCGATCATGCTGATCGTCGGTCGCCGGGTCATTCCATGGATTCTCCACTACGTGGCCCATACGGGTTCCCGCGAACTGTTCCGCCTCGCGGTGCTCGCCATCGCGCTCGGTGCGGCCTTCGGGGCGGCGGAGCTGTTCGGCGTGTCGTTCGCTCTCGGGGCCTTCTTCGCCGGGATGGTCCTGAGCGAGTCGGAGCTCAGCCACCAGGCGGCGTCGGAAACACTGCCCCTGCGCGATGCCTTCGCGGTGCTGTTCTTCGTCTCGGTCGGCATGCTGTTCGACCCGATGATCCTCATCAACGACTTCGGCCCGGTTCTGGCGACCTTCCTGATCATCGTCGTCGGCAAGTCGCTCGCCGCCTTCGCGATCGTCCGGCTGTTCCGCCACCCGAACGCGACCGCGTTGACGATTGCCGCGAGCCTCGCGCAGATCGGCGAATTCTCCTTCATCCTCGCGGGCCTGGGCGTCGAACTCGAGCTTATGCCCGAGAAGGGGCGCGATCTGATCCTCGCCGGCGCCATCCTGTCGATCCTGACCAATCCCTTCCTGTTCAGCCTGCTCGACCGCTGGTCGTCGAAAAGGGAGGCCGCCAGGGCGCAGGCCACGGCGGACGCCGCTGCGGCCGAGCAGGAGGCCCTCGCGGCCGAAAGGGCGGCCGCAGCCGCCGCCCGGGAACCTCTCCCCGTCACGCCCCTGACGGATCACGTGGTGCTCGTGGGCCACGGCCGGGTCGGGAAGTTCATCAGCGCAAAGCTGGCATCGTCGGGAACGCCGTTCCTGGTCGTCGAGATGGACAAGAACCAGGTGTCCGATCTGCAGAAGGACGGCCAGGCGATCATCATGGGCAACGCCGCCGATCCCGATGTGGCGGCGGCCGCCAACATCAGGGCGGCACGCTGCCTTCTCATCGCGATCCCGGACGCCTTCGAAAGCGGCCAGGTGGTCGAGCAGGCCCGGACGATCAATCCCGACCTGCCGATCATCGTGCGCGTGCATTCCGCGGCGCAGGAGGAGCATGTGGAGAAGTACGGCGCCACCAGGGTGGTGATGGGCGAGCAGGAAATCGCCCGGGCCATGTTCGCGGCCGTACCCGATGCCCCGCGCGAGCCGGTCCTGTCGTCCGTCCAGGAGGCCGACGAGACCGCCGACGAGCATCAGGACGCCGACACGCCGGTGCGTCACTCAGACGATGCCGGCACCGGCCCGTCCGAGCCGGCGCCTTCGCGCCAGCCCGCCCATCAGACGGAGCATTGAGGCCCACAGAATTCGGGCGCAGGAAACGGGTCGGAAACAGTCGCCCCATCGGCGATCCCAGTCCCGAGCATCACGCTCATGAAGGAAAGGGATTTCTGTGACCACGCTCATGAACAAGACCGCGATCGTGACCGGAGCGAGTTCCGGGATCGGCCGCGCGACGGCCAGGCTGTTTGCCCGAGAGGGCGCGAACGTCATCGTTACGGCAAGGCGATCCGACGCCCTCGAGGCTCTCGTCGGCGAGATCGAGAAGGATGGCGGACGAGCCGTTGCTGTTCCCGGCGACATCAGGGACGAGGCTCTGGCTGAGGCGCTCGTCCAAACGGCGATCCGGCATTTCGGCGGGCTCGACATCGCCTTCAACAATGCGGGCACGAACGGCGAGATGGGCCCGACGCCGGGCCTGTCGCTCGCCGGCTGGCACGACACGCTGGCGATCAACCTGACGGCGCCCTTCCTGGGGGCGAAGCATCAGATCCCGGCGATGCTCGACCGGGGCGGAGGCTCTCTCATCTTCACCTCGACCTTCGTCGGCTACACGGCCGGAATGCCGGGCGTGGCCGCTTACGCGGCCAGCAAGTCCGGCCTGATCGGGCTCACGCAGTCGCTCGCCAGCGAGTTCGGGCCGAGAGGGATCCGTGTGAACGCCCTGTTGCCCGGGGGCACCGACACGCCCCTGGCCGAGGCCTGGGTCGGCACGCCCGAGGCGCTGGCTTTCGTGGAGGGCCTGCACGCCCTGAAGCGGCGGGCGCGCCCCGAGGAGATCGCCCGATCGGCGCTCTACCTTGCCTCGGACGCCTCCAGCTTCACGACCGGAACGGCGCTCCTCGTCGACGGGGGCGTCTCCATCAATCGGACGTGACGCCCCGGCGCTTCGAAAACGCAAATGGCCGGGACGAGCCCGGCCATGACGTGCTGATCTGACAAGGGAGGCCCGCCCGGCCTACCACATGTCGAGGGCCACCCGGGCCTCGTCGGACATGCGGCTCTGGTCCCACGGCGGATCGAACACCATGCTGACCTTGACGCTCTGAACGCCCTGGACCGTGGACACGGCGTTCTCCACCCAGCCCGGCATCTCGCCGGCGACGGGGCAGCCCGGGGCCGTCAGGGTCATGTCGATGGCAACATTGCGGTCGTCGTCGATATCGACCCGATAGATCAGGCCGAGCTCGTAGATGTCGGCCGGGATCTCCGGATCGTAGACGGTTTTCAGCGCCGCGACGATGTCGTCGGTCATGCGGTCGAGCTCTTCCGGCGGAATCCCTGAGCCGGGGGACACCTGCGGGGCGTTGGTCGGAGATAGATCGTTCACAGGTCAATCCTCACGCAAACAGGGCTTCCGCCTTCTGCAGGGCATCCGCCAGCTTATCGACTTCTTGCATGGTGTTGTAGAGGCCAAAGGACGCGCGGCAGGTCGACGTGGCGCCGAAGCGCTCCAGGAGCGGCATGGCGCAGTGGGTGCCCGCCCGAACCGCGACGCCCTGCCGGTCGATGACCGTGGCGACGTCATGAGCGTGCGCGTTCTTCATCTCGAAGGACAGGATCGCGCCCTTTCCCCGGGCCCGGCCGATGATGCGCACCGAATTCATGGCGCCGAGGCGCTCGTGGGCATAGGCCGAGAGCGCCGCCTCATGGGCCTGGATGTTCTCCCGCCCGAGCTGCATCATGAACCGCAGGGCCGCATCGAGGCCGATGGCCTCGATGATCGGGGGCGTGCCCGCCTCGAACCGGTGCGGCGGGTCGTTGTAGGTGATCGCATCCTGGCGCACTTCGCGGATCATCTCGCCCCCGCCCGAGTAGGGCGGCAGCTTCGCGAGCCATTCGCGCTTGCCGTAGAGCACCCCGATGCCGGTCGGCCCGTAGACCTTGTGGCCGGTGAACACATAGAAATCCGCATCCAGATCGCGCACGTCGACCTGCAGGTGCACGGCGCCCTGGGCGCCGTCGATCAGGACCGGCACCCCATGGGCGTGGGCGATGCGCACGATCTCCTTCGCGGGCGTCACGGTGCCCAGCACGTTCGACATGTGGGTGATGGCGACGATCTTGGTCCGCGGCGTGAAAAGCTTCTCGAACTCCTCGACGAGGAAGTTGCCCTCGTCGTCCACCGGCGCCCACTTGATCACCGCCCCCTTGCGCTCCCGCAGGAAGTGCCAGGGAACGATGTTGGAGTGGTGCTCCATGATCGACAGGATGATCTCGTCGCCTTCCCCGATGCCGAGGCGCCCGAACGAATCCGCCACGAGGTTGTAGGCTTCCGTGGCCGACTTGGTGAAGACGATTTCATCGACGGACTCGGCGTTGAGGAATTCCCGCACGGTCTCACGCGCGCGCTCGAATCCCTCGGTCGCCACGTTCGCCATGTGATGGAGACCGCGATGAACGTTGGCGTAGCCGGTCTGCATCGTGTTGACCATGGCGTCGATCACCGCGCGCGGCTTCTGGGCCGACGCGGCGTTGTCCAGGTAGACCAGCGGCTTGCCGTAGACCTCTTGCGCCAGGATCGGGAACTCCGCCCGGATCGCTTCGACGTCATAGGGCTTCACAGGTGCGTTCATTGCCAGTTTCTCTCCACCACCGTCATCGCCGGCCTTGTGCCGGTGACCCCGATGATGAGATGCGCTGTGCCCCACCGGATCGGGATGGCCGGCACGAGGCCGGCCATGACGCGTTGAGTTCCTTTACGCCCGAGCCTTCAGCCAGCTCTCGACCGTCTCGACGAGAGCCTCGCGGGCGGTCTCGTTCTCGACGAACTCCAGCGCCTCGCCCAGGAAGGCCTGAACCAGGAGGCTTTCGGCATCCTTCTTCGGCAGACCGCGGGCCATGAGGTAGAACAGGAGGTCCTCGTCGAGCTGGCCGCAAGTGGCGCCGTGGGCGCACTGCACGTCGTCGGCGAAGATCTCAAGCTCCGGCTTGTTGTTCATGGAGCCGCCCTCCTCGAGGAGGAGCGCCGCCGACATCATGCGGCCGTCGGTCTTCTGGGCATGATGCGGAACGATGATCTTGCCCTGGAAGACCCCGGTCGCCTCGTTGTCGATCACGGTCTTGAACAGCTCCCGGCTTTCGCAATGGGGAGCGCCGTGCTCGACCACGAGGGTCGAGTCGCCGTGCTGGGAACCCTTCAGCATCGTCGCACCGTTGACGCGCAGGTTCGTGTTCTCACCGTTCAGAACGGCGAAGACCTGGTGCCGCGAGGTCGCGGCACCCGCCACCACGTTGATGCTGTTGAAGATGGCGTCGCCGCCGATCTTGGCTGCCAGTGTGGACAGAGCCAGTGCCTTGTCGCCCTCGGCGTTGACGCGCACGTGCTGAACGTTGGTGCGGTCGCCCGCGATCAGCTCGACCACGTCGTTCGGCTGATGGTTGGCCCCGTCGGTGCTCTCGTGCGTCTCGAGAAGGGTCACGGACGCGTCCTCCTCCACGACCACGAGAACGCGGGTCGCCGTGGCGACGGCCGAGCTCGCCGCCGTCACGAAGCGGAGGTGAAGCGGGGTCGCGACCGGACCGGCGATCCGGATCATCACCCCGTCGGCCATGAAGGACGTATTGAGCTGATAGACCGGATTGTCGTTCGCCCAGGGCACGGGGCTCAGATGCGCGAGCCAGTCGTGGCCGTTCGCCAGCGCTTCGGCCATGGGCACGATCTCGACGTTCTCCGGCAGGCCGTGGAAATCCACCGCGTCGCGAACGAAGTGGCCGTTCACGAACGGGACCTGCAGAGCCTCGACTCCCTTGAGCGCCTTCGCACCCTCGAGAGCGGACCTCGCCTGGTCGGCCGACGGCGCGCCGGCGAAGGGCGCGACCTCGCGCAGGAGCGTCCGCAGATCGGTGTACTTGAACTCCTCGACCCGGCGGTGCGGAAGACCGCGCGAATTGAACTGCTCGAAGGCCTGAGCCCGCGACTCCCCGGTGCCGGGAAGCGTCGTCTTGGCGCTCTCGAAGGCCTGCGCCAGCGCGGTTTCCGCCGGCGTCTTCATGAGAGTGACGTCAGCCATGTTACGCGGCCTCGGTTTCACGGTAGTCGGCGTAGCCGTTCGCCTCGAGCTCGAGCGCGAGCTCCTTGCCGCCCGACTTCACGATGCGCCCTGCATGCATCACATGGACGGTGTCCGGCACGATGTGGTTCAGGAGGCGCTGGTAGTGGGTGATGACCAGGAAGGCACGGTCGGGCGAGCGGAGCGCGTTCACGCCCTCGGACACGATGCGCAGCGCGTCGATGTCGAGGCCGGAATCGGTCTCGTCCAGGATGCAGAAGGACGGCTGGAGCAGCGCCATCTGCAGGATCTCCATGCGCTTCTTCTCGCCGCCGGAGAATCCGACGTTGAGGGCGCGCTTGAGCATGTCCTTGGGGATTTCGAGCTGCTGGGCGGCGGCGTTGACGCGCTTGATGAAGTCCGGCGTGGTCAGCTCCTCCTCGCCGCGCGCCTTGCGCTGGGCGTTGAGGGCGGCCTTCAGGAACGTCATCGAGGCGACGCCGGGGATCTCCAGCGGATACTGGAAAGCCAGGAACACGCCCGCAGAGGCGCGCTGGTCCGGCTCCATCTCCAGAAGGTTCTGGCCGTCGAGCAGGATCTCGCCGTCGAGGATCTCGTAATCCTCCTTGCCGGCGATCACGTAGGACAGGGTCGACTTGCCCGAGCCGTTCGGCCCCATGATGGCAGCCACCTCGCCCTTGTTCACGGTGAGGTTGAGGCCGTTGAGAATGCGCTTGTCCTCGATCTGGACGACCAGGTTCTTGATTTCGAGCATTTGAGTATTCCGTTGTTTGCGCGTGGATGGCCGGATCCGGTCCGGCCATGACGGGCTTTGAAGCGTTCGCGTCGCGCCCGGGCTTCCGCCCTCGGCATCCACGTCCCGTTTCCTGAATTAACCGACCGAGCCTTCCAGCGAGATCGAGATCAGCTTCTGCGCCTCGACAGCGAACTCCATGGGGAGCTGCTGCAGCACGTCCTTCACGAAGCCGTTCACGATGAGCGCCGTCGCCTCCTCTTCCGAGAGGCCGCGCTGCTGGCAGTAGAACATCTGATCCTCGGAGATCTTCGATGTCGTCGCCTCGTGCTCGAACACCGCGGAGGCGTTCTTCGACTCGATGTAGGGCACCGTGTGCGCGCCGCACTGGTTTCCGATGAGGAGCGAGTCGCAGTTCGTGAAGTTGCGCGCGCCGGTCGCCTTGCGGTGAGCCGACACGAGGCCGCGATAGGTGTTCTCGGACTTGCCCGCCGCGATGCCCTTCGAGATGATCCGGCTCGTGGTGTTCTTGCCCAGATGGATCATCTTGGTGCCGGAATCGACCTGCTGCTTCCCGTTCGACACGGCGATCGAGTAGAACTCGCCGCGCGAGTTGTCGCCGCGCAGGATGCAGGACGGATACTTCCAGGTGATCGCGGAGCCGGTCTCGACCTGCGTCCAGGTGATGACCGAGTTCCGGCCGCGGCAATCGCCACGCTTCGTCACGAAGTTGTAGATGCCGCCCCGGCCTTCGGCGTCGCCCGGATACCAGTTCTGGACCGTCGAGTACTTGATCTCGGCATCGTCGAGGGCGATCAGCTCGACCACGGCGGCGTGGAGCTGGTTCTCGTCGCGCTTCGGAGCCGTGCAGCCCTCGAGATACGAGACATAGGAGCCCTTGTCGGCGATGATCAGCGTCCGCTCGAACTGGCCCGTGTTCTTCTCGTTGATGCGGAAATAGGTCGACAGCTCCATCGGGCAGCGCACGCCCGGCGGGATGTAGACGAACGAACCGTCCGTGAAGACGGCCGAGTTCAGGGTGGCGAAGAAGTTGTCCGTCACCGGCACGACCGAGCCGAGATACTGGCGCACGAGGTCCGGATACTCCCGGATCGCCTCGGAGATCGGCATGAAGATCACGCCCGCCTTGGCCAGTTCCGCCTTGAAGGTCGTGGCGACCGACACGCTGTCGAACACCGCGTCCACGGCGACCCGGTTCGTCGGCTCGACGCCGGCCAGGATCTCCTGCTCGCGCAGGGGAATGCCGAGCTTCTCGTAGGTCTTGAGGATCTCCGGATCGACCTCGTCCAGGGACTTCGGCGCCGGGTTCTTCTTCGGGGCCGCATAGTAGTAGATGTCGTTGTAGTCGATCTTGTCGTACGAGACCCGCGCCCAGTTCGGCTCCTTCATGGTGAGCCAGCGCTTGTAGGCGTCGAGCCGCCACTGGAGCATCCACTCCGGCTCGCCCTTCTTGCCCGAGATGAAGCGGATCACGTCCTCGGAGAGGCCCTTCGGGGCCTTTTCCATCTCGACTTCGGTCTCGAAGCCGTACTTGTACTGATCGACGTCAATCAGACGAACCTGATCGATCGTTTCCTGCACTGCAGGCATTCGTCTCTCCCACCGCTCACGGCTTCAAGGGCCGCGGGTTGATGACATGGAAACCGAACCGGCCCATCAGGCCGCGCTCGCCTTCCGCTTATATAAGGTGCCCACCACCCTTTCGCACGCCTCCGCGAAGCGGATCACGTCCTCTTGTGTGGTCGTCCACCCCAAACTCACGCGCAAAACGCCTTCGGCCAAGGCGGGCTCGACGCCCATGGCGTCCAGCACATGCGATCGCTTGACCTTTCCGGACGAGCAGGCCGAGCCGGAGGACAGGGCCACGCCTGCCAGATCGAAGGCGATCAGCGCCGTCTCGGCCCTGAGGCCGGGTATGGCAAAGGCCAAGGTATTAGGCAACCTTTCCGCAGCGGAAGACACAACAAGTGCGTCGGGGGCGATCCGCCGGACCTGCGCCTCGGCCTCGTCCCGCAGCTCCCGCAGCCGCCGGGTTTCCTGCTCGAGGCTCGCCAGCGCCAGCTCGGCCGCAGCGCCGAAGCCCGCGATGGCCGCCACGTTCTCGGTGCCGGCCCGGAAACCCTTCTCCTGGCCGCCGCCACGGATCAGCCGTTCGGCGACCTCCACCTGGTCCGAGGCCAGAATCACCGCCCCGATCCCCTTGGGACCGCCGATCTTGTGCCCGGAGAGCGTCATCGCATCGACGCCCAGCTCGACCAGGTCGACCCGGACCTTGCCGGCCGCCTGAACCGCATCGGTGTGGATCAGTCCGCCATGGTCGTGGACCAGCCGGGCCGCCTCGGCCACGGGCTGCACCACGCCGGTCTCGTTGTTGGCAAGCTGGACCGACACGAGAACCCGCCCGTCGCCCGCCTTCTCCAGGTGGGCCCGGAGCCAGGCCAGATCAAGGACGCCGTGCCGATCGACCGGGATGGTTTCCACCACCTCGACCGGGAAGCGGTGGCCGTTGAGCACGCAAGGATGCTCAGCCGCGCCGACCAGGAGCCTCTTCGCCCCGTCCTGCCCCAAACGGCGCAGGCCCGGGGTCAGGACGAGATTGGCCGCCTCGGTCCCGCCGCTCGTGAAGACGACGTTCTTCGCCTTGGCGCCGACAAGGCCCGCCACCGTTTCGCGGGCTTTCTCGATCTCGGCCCGGGCGGCACGCCCCTCCGCATGGACCGACGAGGCATTCCCCGGAAGCTGGAGCGCGCGCAGGACCGCCTCGGCCACCTCAGGCCGTACGGGCGAGGTCGCGTTGTGGTCCAGATATGTGCGCTGGCCGGAAGCCATAGCTGCTTGGAGCCTCACGAAATTCTTGCAATCGACCCTGGTTGCCGTGCTAAAGCACCGCAACCACATCTGTCCCAGGTTTCTCCCCATGGCCCTCGCTGCCGGGCCCATGAAACATTGGAACAATTTAGAATAGTTCTAAGGATCCTTTTATGAGGAACCGCGGCCTGGAGTCAAGGTCGCCCGCTGTTTTCCCCCTCCTGATGGAGGGGCGCTCAAGAGGTTCGCGTACATGCCTGAAGTCATCTTCACGGGTCCTGCCGGTCGCATCGAGGGACGTTACCAGCCTGCCAAGGAGAAGGGCGCGCCCATCGCCATCATCCTGCACCCGCACCCGCAATTCGGCGGGACGATGAACAACCAGATCGTCTACAACCTGTACTATGACTTCGTGAAGCGCGGCTTCTCGGTGCTGCGGTTCAACTTCCGCGGCGTCGGCCGCAGCCAAGGCGCCTTCGATCACGGCCAGGGCGAACTCTCCGACGCCGCCGCGGCTCTCGATTGGGCCCAGGCCATGAACCCGGACGCCCGCGCCTGCTGGATCGCCGGCGTCTCCTTCGGCGCCTGGATCGGCATGCAGCTTCTCATGCGCCGCCCGGAGATCGAGGGCTTCATCTCGATCGCCGCCATGGCGAACCGCTACGACTTCTCGTTCCTCGCCCCCTGCCCGTCCTCCGGCCTGTTCGTTCACGGCTCGGAGGACCGGGTCGCACCGGTGAAGGACGTGGTCAGCGTGATCGAGAAGGTGAAGACGCAGAAGGGCGTGAAGCTCGAGCACGCGGTGATCGACGGCGCCAACCACTTCTTCGACGGCCGCGTGGACGAGCTGATGGTGGCCGTGGACGAGTATCTCGACAAGCGCCTCGGCACCACCGAAGAGGCCGCCTGACGCGGTTCCGCTCACCGAACAGCAAAGAGAAACGCGATGAACGCGCCACGTTCCGAATTCCTGAAGGTGCTCACCGAGCGGGGCTTCATTCACCAGACCTCCGATTTCGAGGGGATCGACGCGGCTGCGCTCGAGAACCGGCTGACCACCTATGTGGGCTATGACTGCACGGGCCCGTCGCTCCATGTGGGGCACCTGCTGTCGATCATGATGCTGCACTGGCTCCAGAAGACCGGGGCCGGCAAGCCCATTACCCTCATGGGCGGCGGCACCACGCGGGTGGGCGATCCGTCCGGCAAGGACGAGAGCCGCAAGCTCCTCACCGTCGAGCAGATCGAGGCCAACAAGGAGAGCATCAGGACGGTCTTTTCCCGCTTCATCAGCTTCGGCGAGGGCAAGACCGACGCCATGATGGCGGACAATGCCGAATGGCTGACCAAGCTCAACTACATCGAATTCCTGCGCGACGTGGGCCGGCACTTCTCGGTCAACCGGATGCTGTCCTTCGACAGCGTGAAGCTGCGCCTCGACCGCGAGCACGAGCTGTCGTTCCTGGAGTTCAATTACATGATCCTCCAGGCCTACGACTTCGTGGAGCTCAACAGGCGGTACGGCTGCGTGCTGCAGATGGGCGGCTCGGACCAGTGGGGCAACATCGTCAACGGCATCGATCTCGGCCGCCGTCTCGGCACGCCGCAGCTCTACGCCGTCACCTGCCCGCTCCTGACGACCGCTTCGGGCGCCAAGATGGGCAAGACCGCGTCCGGGGCCGTCTGGCTCAACGCCGACATGCTGAGCCCGTACGATTACTGGCAGTTCTGGCGCAACACCGAGGACGCCGACGTCGCCCGCTTCCTGAAGCTCTTCACCATCCTGCCCATGGACGAGATCGCCCGGCTCGAGGCCCTTCAGGGCGCCGACATCAATGAGGCGAAGAAGGTTCTCGCAACGGAAGCGACGGCCCTCCTCCACGGCCGCGAGGCGGCGGATCTGGCGGCCGAAACCGCGCGCAAGACCTTCGAGCAGGGCGCGCTGGCCGAGACCCTGCCGACGGTCGAGATCGAGACCCGGCTGCTCGAGGCGGGCCTCGGCGTCCTGGCTGCCTTCGGGCCCGATTACGCCAAGCTCGTGCCCTCCTCGAGCGAGGCGCGCCGGCAGGTGAAGAGCGGCGGCCTGAGGGTGAACGACCAGACCGTCTCGGACGAGCGCGGCACCCTGGGCCTTTCGGACGTGACCGCGGAGGGCGTGATCAAGCTGTCGTTCGGCAAGAAGAAGCACGTGCTCCTGCGCGCCGTCTGATCGATCGCCCCCCCGGTCGCGCGAGGCGGCGCCGGACCCGAGCCGGGATGCTCGCCTCCGGGTCCGCCTCGGGGTAGGCAACGTCCGTCGAACCTGCCAGAGAATGGCGTCTGCTCATGAGGGCCCCGTCTTGACCCGCTCGGAGCGCCTGCTCGAACTCCTGCAAACGCTGCGTCGCCACCGGCGCCCGGTGAGCGGGAGGTCCCTCGCGCAGGACCTCGGCGTCAGCCTCCGGACGCTCTACCGGGACATCGCCAGCCTGCAGGCACAGGGGGCCAGCATCGAAGGCGAGCCGGGGATCGGCTATATCCTCAAACCCGGCTACATGCTGCCCCCGCTGATGTTCTCCGATGACGAGATCGAGGCGCTCGTCCTGGGGTCCCGATGGGTTGCCGAACGGGCCGACGGCCCCTTGGCGGCCGCGGCCCACAATGCGCTCGCCAAGATCGCCGCGGTCCTTCCGGACGATCTGCGCCGCAGCCTCGATGCCCCGCCTCTCCTTGTCGGTCCCGGCCAGCCGATCGCCGAAGACATCGTGGACGTCGCGGCGATCAGGACATCGATCCGGTCGGAGCGCAAGCTCCTGATCCGCTACAAGGACGGCGCCGGCAACGCCACCGAGCGGACGATCTGGCCCGTGGCCCTGGGCTATTTCGACCAGGTGCGAGCCGTCGTTGCCTGGTGCGAGCTGAGGCAAGGCTTCCGGCACTTCCGCACCGACCGGATTGCAAGCCTGACGCCCACACAGATCCGCTACCCGCGCCGGCGCCATGCCCTTCTGAAGGATTGGCGGGCCGCCGAGGGCATCCCGGCCCCGGCCTGATCACTGCTGCCGGAATCTGACAGCATGGTGTCCTAGAGTTCTCCGCGTTGCATCCAACGGAGACCAGACGTGCCGACCCCCAACTTCATCCTCCTCTACGTGGACAGCCCTGCCGCCAGCGCCGACTTCTACGGCGAGCTGCTTCAGCGCAAGCCTGTCGAGGCCTCGCCGACCTTCGTCCTGTTCGCCCTCGGGTCCGGCCTGATGCTCGGCCTGTGGTCGCGGCACACGGTTCAGCCCGCGGCGGCAGCGCCGGGCGGTGGCGCCGAACTCGCCTTCCCGGTCGAAAGGGACGCGGACGTCGACGCGACATGCGCGGCCTGGAAGGCCCGCGGTCTGTCGATCCTTCAGGAGCCGACCGTCATGGATTTCGGCCGAACCTTCGTGGCCCTCGACCCGGACAATCATCGCCTGCGCGTCTTCGCTCCGGCGGCCCGATAGGAAAGGGACATCATGACGAGCTTCTGGATGGCGATCGCCTCCGCCGAGCATGTCCGGCGGGGCCGGTCAGAAGGCTTCATGCAGGTGTGTCACGGCAAAGCCGCCCCCTTGCGGAGGATCAAGCCCGACGACGGGATCATCTATTACTCACCGACCCTGACCTTCGGCGGCCGTGAACGGCTGCAGGCATTCACGGCGATCGGGACCGTCCATGGAAAGGAGACCTACCGGTTCGACATGGGGGGCGGCTTTAGCCCCTATCGCCGGGACGTGGTCTGGGCGGAGGCCCGGGACGCACCGATCCATCCGCTGCTGGGCAGCCTCGACTTCACGGCCGGGCGACCGAACTGGGGGTACCGGCTCAGGTTCGGCCTGCTGTCGATCAGCGAGCGCGATTTCGACCTGATCGCCGCAGCGATGCAGCGCGACACGAGCTCCGCCGCCTCCGGGCCGATCCAGGGGCCGTGACGGGCAGAGGTCTCTTTTGGCAAGACATTCGCGCGCCTTCCGGCGGAGTGTTCCGCCGAACGCCGCGACGATCAGCGTTCCGGAACCGTCGGCAGGGACCCTGTCTGCGGTTCCACATTCGCCCCCACGCCGAAGAGCTTGCGCAGGAAGCCCGGCGCGACGGCCGACAGAGGGTTGACCGTCAGGGACGGAGCGCTGGCCTGGCCGTTGAGGCGGAAATTGACCGCGAACAGCCCCTCGTTCTGGCCGCCGCCCAAGAGCGGCCCGAAGAGCGGGACCTGGGCGAACACGTTGTTGAGGCCGTACGCCGGCACGAAGGTACCGGCGATGTCGAGCCGGTCGCGGGCGTAATCGATGAAGCCACCCAGGGTGAATCCGATCTGGTTGCCCCAGATCGCGGCATCCTTGAAGTCGAGCCGGCCGGCATTGCGGGTGAATTCGAGTCGGGCCTTGGTGAACTGCACCTCGTTCACATCCACCCGGACGTTCTGCGGGTTGCCGGCCCGATCCTGACCGGCGATGATCTGAGTCTGAGTGGGAATGATCCGGCGAAGGGCGGGCTCGTTGACCAGAGCGAACGAGTGCAGGATCACATGGCCGGCCTGCGGACCGTCGCCCGTGGCGAGCTGGAGGATGAGGTCGCCGCCGGACATGCGCCGGTAGACGTCGGTGAAGCGCAGAAGCGAACCCGCATCCTGCGCCTGGAGGATCACCACCGGGCCGCCGGGATCCGGCAGGGTCCGTCCGATGATGTCGGTCGCGCCGAGGCGTCCCTTCATGTCGAGCTGGCGCAGGTTGTCCTTGCGCACCGATGCCTTGATCACCGCGTTGGTGATCGCCTCCTCGTTGTAGCCGGTCAGGATGTTGAGGTTCAGGTCGAGGTCGAAGTCCTTGCTGTCCTTCTGCCCGGCCCCGTTCCGCCCCGACGGGCCCGGGGTGGCGGAGCCCGCCGCGCCACCCTTCAGGAACGGGCGGGCATCGCCCACATTGCCGCGGATCGCGACCTTGTAGACATTGCCGGAGCGTTCGATCTGCGCGCGCATGTCATCGCCGGGCGAGAGCTTGAAGGTCGAAAGCTCGGCCTTCTCCAGGCTTCCTTCGGCCGAGAGCGTCGCATTGCCCTTCAGCTGGACGGTGCCGCTGTCGAGCTGCAGATCCCTGATCTCGTCGGTCGGTCCTTCGACGAAGGTGAACGTCAGCTTTCCGGGCCGTCCGGCCGGCTTCACCCAACCGGGGATCAGCTGATCCACGGCGGCCTTTGCAAGATCGGCTTCGACCAGGATGGTCGATGGAGCCGAAGCCCCGAGAGGGAGGCTTGCCTTGAGCCCGACCGTTCCGGTCAGCTGGGAGCCGAAGGACAGCCCTCGCCTGCCGCGTGCCGCCTCGTCGAGGGAGAACGCCACGCTCGCCTGGCCGCCCTGCCGGTTCTTCTGCAGATCGATCACGGCCGCGCTTCCGGCCAGCTTGCCGTCGCCTTTGACGACGAGGTCGCCCCGGTCGTAGGCGATCGTCAGATTGGCGCCTTCGAGACGATCCTTGCCGAAGAACTTGTCGACGGCGAAGTCGCTGACGAGTCCCGTGACCTTCAGCGGCAGGTCGGCGAAGGCCGGGATATGGCTGACGAGAAGGCCGATCCCGACCCGCAGGTCCGTCCTGCCCTTCATGGTGGCGGGATCGATGTTGAACCCGGCGATTTCCTTGATCTGAGGCTCCAGCAGCAGCGCTCCGAGCCCGTCGGCACCGCCCGTCAGGCGGAAATCGATGCGGGCCAGCCCCTGATCGTCCCAGTAATCGTCCAGGATGAACGCGCCGTCGGAGGCATCCAGCGCATGGTTGCCCGCCATCTGGACGAGCCCGGAGGATGCACGGACGGCGACCTTGCGGCCCGTCACATGGCCGGTGACGTTCATGCCCGAGATCGGCGGCAGGCCGTCCGCCACCTGAAGAACGCCATCGGAGATCGTGAAGTCGATCTTCAGGGAATCGTCCGGCGTCGGGCCGCCCGTGACCGCCTTCTCGATATCGGCCCCGGTCATCGCGACCTTGAGATCGATGGCGTCCAGCCGGCCCGCCTTCAGGTTGGACACGAGGAACCGGCGGACCGGAGGCGCAACGGCCTCGGGCCAGATGCGAAGAGCCGAACGGATGTTCGTCTTCTCGGCCCGCACATCCAGATGGAGCCCCTTCGGATCCGCCGTGGCCCCGATAAGGCCGCTGATCCGAGCCGAGAGCTCCGGTCCCTTCAGCGTCAGGCTGTTGATCCGGACCCCGTCCGGCCCGGAGAGATCGGCGGAGAACTCGCCAACCTGGAGGGGCCGGTCTCCGGCCGCCGCACCGGACCAGACGAGATCGCGACCGCCGAGCGACAGGCGCCAGGGCTTGCCCGAGACAGGTGTCGCGAAACGCCCCTGCAGGAGCAGCTTCGTGTCGCCGCCCTTCAGGGAGAGTTCCTGCAGGTCGAGCGCCTTCTCGGCCTCGTTCCATTGAGCCGCGATGGTCGCGCGTTCCACCGGGAAGGGCGAGGTGTCCTTGTCTTCGATCTGGAACGTGCCGGCATTGCTCTCGAGCCTTGTCCTCAACTCGGTGATGCGCCCCTGCGCATAGGCAATGTCGAAACGGCCGGAGAATTCGAGATCCGTGGTCGCCGGCAGTTCGGAGGCGCCGGCGAGCAGCACGATGTCCTTGATCGGCACTTCCTTGGCGACCACCCCGGCCCGGTAGGCGCCATCGCCCTCCACGACGGCGTCGCCGTCGAGTTGCCAGGGTCCCTGATCGCCTTCGACGGTCGCGGCGAACCGCCGTCCGCCGCCCGCAGTCCGGTCGAAAGCCGCGTCCACGCGCTGGAACCGCGCCCGTTCGCGGCCGTCCGCGTCGACGAAGACGAGGCGGGCATTGGTCAGCTCGGCCTGGCCGAGCGCGTTGAGGACGCTGCCCGGGCCGACGATGAGGTCGAGCAGCGAGCCGACCACACCCGAGACGGGGGACGGTCCATCGGAATCGCGGGCCAGGGAGGCCGCCGCTTCCTTGGACGGCTCCGACGGGACCGGCGGCGGACCCGCCTCGACCTCGCCGGCCTGCACGGGCGAGAAGGCGAGCGAGCCGTCCCGGTTGACCAGGACGCGCAACTGCAGGTCCCGCACCTCGATGGCCCTGGGCTGAAGGTTGGCGGTCAGCAGAGACATGAGGTCGACGCTGAAGATCGCATAAGGCGCCCGCAGCACGAGGTCGCCGCCGGGCGCCCGAATATCGAGGCCGTTCGCCCTCAGGGCCGGCGAGCCGTCATGAAGCTCGATGGCAGTATTCCGTAGCGTTACGTCCCAGCCTGGCCCAATGCGGGCCGCCAGGGCCCCCGCGACCCGTTCCGGCAGGCTCCCGAAGCTCATGGGAGCCGCGGAGAGACGCAGGTAAAGCAGACCCATGGCAACCGCCACGAAGACGACAAGGCCGAGCTTCACATAGAGAGTGCCACGAAGAACGCGCTTGAAAAGGCTCCGTTTGACCGGGTCTCGCCGGGACAACGTAGGGCGGAATGGCAGCTTCATTCTTGTGACGTAGGGCAATCCGGTTCTTGCGCTCGGGCGCTTGTCAGGGAATCAGAGTAAAGACCTTAACCGTCTCAGGTGCCTCCCGCGACTGTCCCTGTCAGTCGTGCACACCAGAGGTTTCCAAACAGTACATTCCGCCAAAAGGAAGGCGACCCATGTCTCTTATCATCGGATCTCGAGCGCCGGCCTTCTCCCTGCCTGCGACAGATGGTCGACAGATCAGCCTGGAGAGCCTGAAGGGCCGCAAGGTCGTTCTCTACTTCTACCCCAAGGACGATACCAGCGGCTGCACCCTGGAGGCTCAGGCCTTTCAGGCCCTCAAGGCGGATTTCGCCGCCGCCGATACGGAGATCGTCGGCGTCTCGCCGGACTCCCTGAAGAGCCACGACCGGTTCCGTGCCAAGTACGGCCTCGCCTTCCCGCTCGCGTCGGACGAGGCCAAAACCATGCTGGAAGCCTATGGGGTCTGGGTCGAGAAGAGCATGTACGGGCGCCGATACATGGGCGTGGAGCGCACGACCGTCCTGATCGACCGTGCGGGCAACGTCGCCCAGGTCTGGAACAAGGTGAAGGTGGCGGGCCATGCGCAAGAGGTGCTGGCCGAAGCGAAAGCCTTGCGCTGACAGCCCCTTCCCTTGTTGCGTGGCGAGATCTTTGATGTTCTATTGTTTCATTTCGGGGTGAGGGGCAGCGTTGCATGATGCCGGACTACAAAGCCATTCTGGGTGGATACAACTGGAACTCTGAGCCAACCCTCGTCCCGCAGAGGTGTCCGATCTTCCTCACCTACTCGTTCGTGCCGGACTGGGGCGAGAAGCGCTTCAATGCCACCGATCAGAAGCTAGCCCGCTATGCCCTCAAGCAGTGGGGTGACGCTTGCGGCATTCGCTTCCTCGAGACGAAGAGCGGCAATGCGGAGATAACGTTCGGATGGTATACCTCCTATTTCGACAGCACCGTGGTCGCGTATGCCGGATTTCCCGAACTCTACAATGTCGATGACGTCGATCCAGGTGCAGTTCTGGAACGCGCTTTCGATGCCGGCGGGGTGCATTTCAATACGCAGTACAAGGAAGATCTGAAGAACACGTCCTACCAGACCTATGTTCTCCTCCACGAGATCGGCCACGCCCTTGGGCTGAAGCACCCGTTCCACACGTCTCCGTTCAACAGAAAAAAGCTCAGCGACGCGGACGACCATTCGAAGAACACCGTCATGAGCTACGACAACGGCGACAGCACGGTTTATCCGACCAAGCTGGGCCCGTTGGACAAGCTCGCCATCAGGGAAATCTACGGGTCGTCCAAAGCCGATGCAAAACATGTTGCGGCGTGGTCGTGGAACAAGCGTACGGAAACACTGACCCAGATCGGCAAGGACATCGGGGACAGGGTTCACGGGACAGGCGTCAAGGACGTCATTCAGGGGCGCGGCGGCAACGACCGCCTGCTCGGCCACGACGGTGCCGACACTCTCAACGGTGGGACAGGGAATGATACTCTGTATGGCGGTGACGGCGAAGACGTGTTCGTTTTCGATTCCCTCCTCGACCACATCGGGAATGTCGACAAGATCATCGAACTCGAAGAGGACGATTCGATCTATCTGTCCTCGGCCGTCTTCACGACACTCCCGCTCGGGCAACTCAGTCCGCAGAATTTCTCCGAATACTACACTCCGGACGCCAGGGGCTACATCGTCTTGGACGATGAGAGCAACCAACTCTACTTCGATCCGGATGGATCGGGCGCTGCAGAAAAGGTCCTTTTCGCGCGGTTCACGAGGAACTGGCACGATTCGGCAATGCACCTGAGCGCATCGGACTTTTACGTCGTCTGAACGGAAACCGGTTTCGCGCCTAGAGGCGAGTCGCTCTGCCATGATCTGGCAAGAGCGGCGGCAAGAGCGCCCGCAAGAGCGCCGGCTCGCCGGTCACAGGTGCCTAATCGATATCCTCGACCTCCGCGTCGCCGCCATAGACGCGCTGGGCGAGCGAGGCCTCCATGAAGGGATCGAGGTCGCCGTCGAGCACGTCCTGCGGGCTCGTCGACTGGGTGCCCGTGCGCAGGTCCTTCACCATCTGGTAGGGCTGCAGCACGTAGGATCGGATCTGGTGGCCCCAGCCGATATCCGTCTTGGCCGCGGCCTCCGCGTTGGCCTTCTCCTCGCGCTTCTTCAGCTCGGCCTCGTAGAGACGCGCGCGCAGCATGTTCCAGGCCGTCGCCCGGTTCTTGTGCTGGGAGCGCTCCTGCTGGCAGGCCACGACGATGCCGCTCGGGATGTGCGTGATGCGCACCGCCGAGTCCGTGGTGTTCACGTGCTGGCCGCCGGCGCCCGAGGAGCGGAACGTGTCGATCCGGCAGTCGGATTCCTTGATCTCGATGTTGATGCGGTCGTCCACCACCGGATAGACCCACACGGACGCGAAGCTCGTGTGGCGGCGGGCGTTCGAATCGTAGGGCGAGATGCGCACGAGGCGGTGCACGCCGGATTCGGTCTTGAGCCAGCCATAGGCGTTGTGGCCCTTGATCAGGAGCGTGGCGCTCTTGATGCCGGCCTCTTCGCCGTCGGTGATCTCGAGGAGCTCGACCTTGTACTTCCGGCGCTCGGCCCAGCGGGCATACATGCGCTGGAGCATGTTGGCCCAGTCCTGGCTTTCCGTGCCGCCGGCGCCGGAATGGACTTCCACATACGTGTCATTCGCATCGGCCTCGCCCGAGAGCAGGGTCTCGACCTGGCGGCGGGCCGCCTCCGCCTGGAGGTTGCGGATGGTCTCCTCGCCTTCCCGGATCGTGGCTTCGTCCTCCTCGGCCTCGCCGAGCTCGATCAGCGTGATGGCATCCTCGAGCTCCTGCTCGAGGCGCTTCACGGCCGCGATCTGGTCCTCGAGGGACGTGCGCTCGCGCATGATCTTCTGCGCGGCGTCCGCATCGTTCCAGAGGTTGGGGTCCTCGGCCTGGGCGTTCAGTTCCGCGAGGCGTCGCTGGGCAGTATCCCAGTCAAAGATGCCTCCTCAGCAGCCCGACTGACTGCTTGGTCTCTTCTACGAGATGTTGGATTTCGGCGCGCATCTTCTCTTCGCTGTCCGTCTCTTCTGATAGGGGCGTCTTAAGGGGAGCGCCGCCGGGTGTCAAAGGAACTTCCCCACACGGCAAGGGATTGCTCCGCGACCGGAGAACCGGCCGGGAGCAATCCGTTCTCGCTCGGTGGAGGGCCGCTTCCATATGGTGGCCAGGCGGCTCAGTGCAACGGCTCAGTACAACGGCTCAGTACAATCCGCTGGGGCCCGCGCCCGCCTGCCTGGGCGCTCCCGGAGGAGGCGCCGGCGCATATTCGGCCTGCGGAACCTCGTCAGGCTCCGGCGGCACGTATTCCGGCGGCGACTGGCCGGGCTTGAAGGCCTCGAGGATCGTCCCGCCGCCCTCGCCGCCCGCGCGGGTGCCGGTGGCGGCGTTGACGCGGATCAGCTTGATGCCGGGAGGAACGCGGAACGGCGTCGCCGGCTTGTCCTTGAGCGCCAGCTGCATGAAGTCGCGGAAGACCGGGGCGGCGTACTGGCCCGCCGTCGCCGCATTGCCGAGGGATTTGGGCTGGTCATAGCCGAGGAACACGCCGACGGCGAGGTCGGGCGAGAAGCCGACGAACCACACGTCCTTGGCGTCATTGGTGGTGCCCGTCTTGCCGGCGAGCGGCTTGCCGACCGCCTTGACCGTCTGGGCCGTGCCGCGCTGGACCACGCCTTCGAGGATCGAGGTGATCTGGTAGGCGGTCAGCGGGTCGAGGACCTGCTCCCGGGTGTCGGTCAGCTTGGGCGCCGCGCCGCCGTCCCACTTGTCCGCATCGCAGCTGGTGCATTTGCGGTCGTCGTGGCGGTAGATGGTCCGGCCGTTGCGATCCTGGATCTGGTCGATCAGGGTCGGCTTGATGCGGCGGCCGCCATTGGCGAACATGGAATAGGCCGACGTCATGCGCATGACCGTGGTCTCGCCGGCGCCGAGCGACATGGAGAGCAGCGGCAGCAGATCGTCATAGACCCCGAAGCGACGGGCATATTCCGAGATGGCCGGCATGCCGACCTCGTTGGCGAGGCGCACCGTCATGAGGTTCTTGGAATGCTCGACGCCATAGCGCAGCGTGCGCAGACCGCCCGACTTCCCGTCGTAGTTCGAGGGCGCCCAGGCCGCCTGCCCGGGCCCCATATCGAGCACGAAGGGCGAATCCATGATCTGGTTCGAGGGCGTGTAGCCGTTGTCGAGGGCCGTCGCATAAACGATCGGCTTGAACGAGGAGCCCGGCTGGCGCATGGCCTGAATGGCCCGGTTGAACTCGCTCTGGTCGTAGGAGAAGCCGCCCACCATGGCGTGGACGCGGCCCGTGTTGGGATCCATGGCCACGATGGCGCCCGAGATCTCGGGGATCTGGCGCAGGCGGAACTGGCCCGGCTTGTCGGAGAGCGGCTCCACATAGACCACGTCGCCCACCGAGACGGCCCGCTCGACGGGCCGGCGGGTCCATTTGGCGCCATCGGCCGTCACGAGGCCGGTCTCGCGGTCCTTGCCGACCTGACCGGAGGACTCGCGCTTGGGCTGGAGGCCGATCTTGGCCCGGCCTCCAGCCACCTCCAGCACGACGGCGAGGCGCCAGGGCTGAACGTCGCCCAGGGCCGGCACCTCGGCCAGCGCCAGACCCCACTCGCGGCCCGCGAGATCGATCTTCTGATGCGCGCCGCGCCATCCGCGCGCCTCGTCGAAGCGCACGAGACCGTCGACCAGGGCCTTGCGGGCCATGGCCTGCATCTTGGGATCGAGGGTGGACCGGATCAGCAGGCCGCCCTCGTAGAGGGTCTCCTCGCCATAGCGCTCGGCGATGTCGCGGCGCACGCCCTCGGCGAAGTAGCCCGAAGCGATGCTGTTCGGGGAGACCACCCGCGGCTTGACGTTGAGCGGTTCCTTCTGGGCCTCGTCGGCGGCCTCCTTCGAGATGTACCCGTTGGCGGCCATGCGCTCGATCACCCAGTTCCGGCGCTCGATGGCGGCCTTGCGCTGGCGGAACGGATGATAGTTGTTAGGCCCCTTGGGAAGCGCCGCGATATAGGCGGCCTCGGCGATGGTCAGCTCGTGGATGGACTTGCCGAAATAGTCGAGCGCGGCCGCCGCGACCCCGTGCAGGTTGCGCCCGGGGGTCAGGGTGCCCAGGAAGATCTCGTTGAGGTAGAGCTCGAGGATCTTGTCCTTGGAGAAGGTGGATTCCATCCGCAGAGCGATCAGCGCCTCGCGGATCTTGCGCTCGTAGCTGCGCTCATTGCCCACGAGGAAGTTCTTGGCGACCTGCTGGGTGATGGTGGACGCGCCCTGCTCCCGGGCCCCGCCGGACCGCAAATTGACCACGACCGCGCGCACCAAGCCCTCGGGATCGATGCCCACATGCTTGTAGAAATTCTTGTCCTCGGCCGAGAGGAACGCCCCAATCACGACCTTGGGCATAGCCTGGATCGGCACGTAGAGACGGCGCTCGCGGGCATATTCGGCGATCAGGCTGCCGTCCGCCGCATGGATGCGGGTCATGACGGGCGGCTCGTAGTTGGCGAGCTGGGCGTGATCCGGCAGATCCTTCGAATAGAACCAGAACCCATAGGCCAGCCCGACGGCGCCGATCAGGAAGAAGATCGCTCCAACGCTGAAGAGAAAGCCGAAAAATCGTAGGACGAAGCGCATCCGAAGGTGTTCCATGACGGCGCCGGTGGCGCCCGTTTAAGCAGATCTTGAAACGCGCATTCTCGTTACCCGATGAATCGCGCCCCCGCTACGGGTATGCACACTCTATCTATGGTAAAACTGCGGCAGAGCCCCTGCGGGCGAATCGCGCGGCGAAAAAGCGGTCGACCGCGACCGACATGGCGGAGACCATCTTGGCGCGCCAATCCTCGGACATCAGCATGTCCAGGTCCTTCTGGCTCGACAGGTAGCCGAGCTCGACCAGGACGGACGGAACGTCGTGCGCCCGCAGCACCTGGAAGCGGGCCTGCCGGTGAGGGTTCTTGTTGAGGCGCGCCACCGAGTCGAACTCGCCCACGAGGCGGCTGGCGAAGCTGTGGGAGAAGCCCCGCGTCTCCCTCAGGGTGAGCTCCATCAGGATGTCCGAGACATCGTCCGGCATCTCGCCCGATTCGACGCCGGCCACCGCGTCCGCCTTGTTTTCGCGATCGGCCAGCCGGGCGGAATCGGCATCGGAGGCCCGTTCCGACCCGGTATAGACCGTCAGCCCCCTCACCTCCTGGCCGCCGGAGATCGAATCCGCGTGAACGGAGATGAACAGGTCGGCCTGGGCGGCCCGCGCGGCGCGGACCCGGTCCCCGAGGGACACGAACACGTCCTGATCGCGGGTCATGACGATCTTGTAGCGTCCGCTCTCCTCGAGCTTCTTCCTCAGCCGCTGGGCGAAGGACAGCACGAGGTCCTTCTCCACCACGTTGCCGGAGGAGGCGTTCGCCCCCGGATCGATACCGCCGTGACCGGCATCGATCACGATGACAGGCCGCGAATCCTTGGTCTCCGGGGCGACGGGCGCGGCGGAGGCCTCTCTGGTCACGGCAGAGCTCTCGAGCACCGCCTTGCGGAATTCCTCCCGCTCGGCGCGGGAGAGCTCGATCGTCAGGATGGTCGCCGCACCCGTGGAATCGGGCGCGGTGGTCATCCCCGAGACCACGGCCGGCTGGGTGAGCTCCATCACCACCCGGGAGCGACCCGGAGCAAAGAGACCGTAGCGGTACGACGCAATCAGCCCTTCCTTGCCGCGTCCGGACTCCTGGGGCAGGTGGAAGGCGACCTCCGGCAGATCGACGATGACCCGGTCCGGACGCTCCATCAGGGAGACCTGGGCGGTCACCGCCTTCGACAGGGTTACCTTGAACCGGGTCTTCGCGCCGTCCGACTCGACCGCGACCGCAGCCGCGATGGCCGGAGAAGCGACCTTCCCCCCTTCCGCGGCGGCGCGGGCATGGCCAGCTCCTCCGGCCATGCAGGCCAGCATGAGGCACATGCCGATCAGGCGAATGAGGGGATGACGGGCCATCGTGATTGCTGCGAGTTCTCGCGTTCTTCCTATACTGATAGTCGGCCTTTGGTTAACGGAACCTCACGTCGCACGGACGTTTACTGAGATAGTGTTGCGTTCATAGCACAGTCACGCGGGATCTTGCCAAATGCCCCAATCGCTCTGTAATGATCTTGATCCCGTCCGGCATGGCCGAATCTGACGGCGGATCCGGAGGAGACGGTTGTGTTGACCGATCCTCCAGGAGACCCGTCACCCTCGACAGGCTCACGGACAGGACCAAATGGCGACGCTTGTCGCCACTCGCCGATGGCCGGTTTCCGGCTCATCGATATCTACGAAAGGGCCGTGTTGAATGGTTGCGCACGCGAAGTCAGGTCTGACCTTCGTTTCTGCACCGTTCGAATCGCGCGTCTCATCCCGCGCACGCCCGACCTCCACCCTTTCCGGCCACGAGCCGGCCCAATTCAACCCAGTATGCGCCCCAACGCGGCGCATGATGGCGATCGACAGCACTCCGAACGCAATCTCAGCCCGCCGCCCTCACCTGCGGCGTGCCCACCCGCCCACAATGCGGCCCCTGCCTCAGGTCCTGCCCTCGATCGCCATGTCGAGAGTTCAACATGGCAAACAAGATGCTCATCGATGCCTCCCACCCGGAAGAAACCCGGGTCGTGGTGGTGCGCGGCCAGAAGGTCGAAGAGTTCGACTTCGAATCCGCTAACCGGAAGCAGCTGCGCGGGAATATCTATCTCGCCAAGGTCACCCGGGTCGAACCGTCGCTCCAGGCGGCCTTCGTGGAATACGGCGGAAACCGCCACGGGTTCCTCGCATTCAGCGAAATCCACCCCGATTATTACCAGATCCCCGTCGCCGACCGTCAGGCGCTGCTCGAGGCCGAGGCCGAAGCCCAGCGCGAGGAGGAGCACGAAGAGGAGCGCCGCAGCAACCGCCGCCGCCGGCGTTCCTCGCAGCGGCGTGCCGAGTCCGACGAGACCGTGGTCTCCACCGAGACCGAGGCCGGCACGGAGTCCGGGATCGCGGCACTCTCTCCGGGCGAAGACGCGGAGAACGGCGAAACCTTGAGCGCAGACGGCGCAGCCGCCGCCGGTGGGACCGAATCCCCGGCCGCCTCGACCGACGGCGCCACCCCCGATGAAGGCGCCGCCGAGGATGCGATCCAGGCGGTCGAAGGATCGGCCGCGATCGTTGCTCCCGAGGGAGCCGAGCAGGACGACACGGCGCGCGGCTCCGAAGCCGCGAACGAGGACGACACCTCCGCGACGGAAGCCCGGCAGCCCGAAGGGGACGAGGACGGCGAAGAGGACGACGAGGACGAAGACGATCAGGACGTGGAAGAGCACGAGATCGTCGAGCAGCTCGGCGGCGACGACGCCATCGAGGATCTTCCGCAGCGCCGGCGCGCGCCGCGCAAGCAGTACAAGATCCAGGAAGTCATCAAGCGCCGCCAGATCCTGCTGGTCCAGGTCGTCAAGGAGGAGCGCGGCAACAAGGGCGCGGCCCTGACCACCTACCTGTCGCTCGCCGGACGCTACTCGGTTCTCATGCCCAATACGGGCCGGGGCGGCGGCATCTCCCGCAAGATCACCAATGCGGCGGACCGCAAGCGCCTGAAGGAAATCGCCCAGGAGCTGGAGGTGCCCGAGGGAATGGGCATCATCCTGCGCACGGCCGGCGCCTCGCGCACCAAGCCCGAGATCAAGCGCGACTACGAATATCTCATGCGCCTTTGGGAGAGCGTGCGCGAGCTGACCCTCAAGTCGGCCGCTCCCTCCCTAGTCTATGAGGAAGGCTCCCTCATCAAGCGGGCCATCCGCGACCTCTACAACAAGGACATCGACGACGTTCTCGTGGCCGGCGAAGACGGCTATCGCGAGGCCAAGGACTTCATGCGGATGCTCATGCCGAGCCATTCGAAGCTGGTCCAGCCCTATCGCGATCCGCAGCCGCTCTTCGCGAAGTTCGGCGTCGAGGCCCAGCTCGACGCCATGTTCTCGAACGTGGTCACGCTGAAATCGGGCGGCTACCTGGTGATCAATCCAACCGAGGCCCTCGTGTCCATCGACGTGAACTCGGGCCGTTCGACCCGCGAGCACAACATCGAGGACACGGCGCTGCGCACCAACCTCGAAGCCGCCGAGGAAATCGCCCGCCAGCTCCGGCTGCGCGACCTCGCGGGCCTCGTGGTGATCGACTTCATCGACATGGAGGAGAAGCGGAACAACCGCGCCGTCGAGAAGAAGCTCAACGAGTGCCTGAAGAACGACCGCGCCCGCATCCAGGTCGGACGCATCTCGCCCTTCGGCCTCCTGGAAATGTCGCGCCAGCGCATCCGCACCGGGGTGCTGGAATCCTCCTCGATCCCCTGCCCGCACTGCGCCGGCACCGGCTTCGTGCGCTCGACCCCGTCGGTGGCCCTGCAGGTGCTGCGTTCGATCGAGGAAACCCTCATCAAGAATTCCAGCTACAACCTCGTCGTCCGCACCCGGATGGAGGCGGCGTTCTACATCCTGAACCAGAAGCGCATCCACCTGCGCGACCTGGAGACCCGCTTCGGCGTCGCGATCTCGATCGTGGCGGACGACAGCCTCCACGGCACGACCACCTATGCCATCGAACGCGGCGAACCCGCGCTCAAGCTGGAGCACAAGGCGGCCGCCACCGGCATCCAGATCGACGCCATCGCCATCGATGAGCCCGTCGAGGAGGTCGAGGTGGAGGTCGAGGCCGACGACGAGAGCGTCGAGGAAGCGCAGGGCACGGACGAGCGCGGCGAGGAAGGCGAAGGCGGCGGTCGCCGCCGCCGCCGTCGGCGCCGCCGTCGCGGCCGCGACCGGGGGACCTTCGCGGGCGAATCCCAGACCGAGGACGCCGGCGAGACCGAGGACGAATCCGACGAGGAGGAGACCGAGGTCGAGGCCTCCGGCGACGGAGCGGCTCCGGTCGAGGCGGGCGAGGCCAACGAAGCCGGCGAGGCCGACGACGATACCCGCGGCGGGCGCCGCCGTCGCCGGGGCCGTCGCGGCGGCCGGGGACGCGGCCGGGACGAAACGGTCGAGTTCGCCATGGAGGAGGGCTTCGTGGCCGCCGACGAGGCGCAGGCCGCACCGGCTGCCGAGGAGCCTTCTCGGGAAACCGCCGAGCAAGCCGCCCCTGCCGAGACCGGCACCGCGGCGCCGGCGGAAGAGCCCCGTCCTGTCACCGAGAGCGAACCGATCGTCGCCGCGCCCCATCCCGTGGCCGAGGCTCCGGTTCCGCCGCCCGCCCCGGTCGCTCCCGAACCGGAGCCGGTCGCGGTCGTCCTGACCCCGGAAGATCCCAACCGGCCCAAGCGCGCCGGCTGGTGGTCCAAGGCCAAATCGGTCCTCAGCGGATCGTAAGGTTCACAAGAAATGCCCGGCGCGAGCCGGGCATTTTCGTTTCACCTCGCGCCGCCATTCCGGGTTCGGCCGATCATCTCCTCGAAACGGCTCGCTGGTGACGCTACCGCAGCCAGCCCCTCAGCCGGGCCACGGTTTCGCGGCAGTCGGTCTCCGAGCCTGCGAACGAGAACCGCAGGTAGTGGGAACCCTCGATGGGGTCGAAGTCGAGGCCCGGGGTGGCGGCGACGCCCGCCTCCTCCAGCATGCGCCTGGAGAAGCCGATGGAATCGTTGGTGAAGCGGGCGATGTCGGCGTAGATGTAGAAGGCACCGTCCACCGGGTGCATCTCCGTGATGCCGACCTTGGGCAGCTCCTCGAGCAGATAGGCCCGGTTGCGGGCGTAGCCGGCCTTCACGGCCTCGAGTTCCTCCGCCGCGTCGAAGGCGGCGAGCGCCGCCACCTGGGACAGGTAGGGGGGCGAGATGTAGAGGTTCTGGGCCAGACGCTCGATCGGGCGCACCAGACGGTCGGGCACCACGATCCAGCCGATGCGCCAGCCGGTCATGCAATAGTATTTCGAGAACGAGTTGATCACCACCGCATCGTCGTCGGACGCGAGCGCCGCCGAGGCGGCCTCGCCGTAAGTGAGCCCATGGTAGATCTCGTCCGACACGAACCACAGGCCGAGGCGGCGGCAGGTCTCGCCCAGTCCCGCCAGGGCCCGGCGGCCGATCATGGTGCCCGAGGGATTGGCCGGGCTCATGGCCAGGATCCCGTGCAGGGGCTTCTCCGCATGGGCCTTCTCGACCGCTTCGGCGGTCATGATCCAGCCGTCCGCCTTGGCGAGCGGGATCGTCACCGGCTCGATGCCCAGCGCCTCCAGGATGTTGCGATAGGCCGGATAACCCGGCGCCGTGATCGCCACGCGCTGGCCCGGATCGAACAGGCTCAGGAACGCCAGCACGAACCCGGCCGAGGAGCCGGTGGTCACCACGACGCGCTCGGGCGCGACGCTCACCCCGTAGGCGTCGCGGTAATGGCGGGCGATCCGCTCCCGCAGGGCCGCGATGCCCAGCGCCTCCGTGTAGCCGATCCGGCCGAGATCGAGGGCGGCCTTGGCCGCCTCCCTGGCCGCGCGGGGCGCAGGCGCGGACGGCTGTCCCACCTCCATGTGGATCACGCTGTCCCCGCGGCGCTCCTTGGCGGCGGCCGCGCTCAGCACGTCCATGGCCAGAAAGGAGGCGACGCGGTCCATGCGGCGCGCGATGAGGGGCGAGTGGAGATCGGCGGGTGATTTGGTCATGGGAAGGCTCGTATCCCGTCGGACGGGCGGTCTCAAGACGGTTCTTCCATAGACGGTTCTTCCATGTCTCGGGCGCTCTGTCCCGTGATGGCCGGCGCAAGCGAGGTGATCACGGGGAGGCACCGAGGCTCGGCAATACGAACCCGTGATTTGACGTCACAGGGCCGAAGCCGCTAACTCGCGGGTGAACACCGAGTCTCAACTCCGCCTCGAACCGTTGCTAGTCTCAGAGGCATCGACGACTCCCGCAAAGGACCGCATATGCGCTTTTCGCTTCTCACCATCGGCCGGACCGCAGCCCTGCTCGGCGCTCTGGCGATCGCTCCCGCCGCGATGGCGCAGGGCCCGGCCTTCAACGAGCAGCAGAAGCAGGCCATCGGCGAGATCGTGAAGGACTACCTCCTGAAGAACCCGGAGGTGCTGACCGAGGTCATCGCCGAGCTCGAGAAGCGCCAGGCGGAAGCCCAGCAGGTCGCCCAGGCCAGCGCCGTGAAGGAGACCAAGCAGTCGCTCCTGAACGCCTCGCACTCCTATATCGTCGGCAATCCCTCGGGGGACATCACCCTGGTGGAGTTCTTCGACTACAATTGCGGCTACTGCAAGAAGGCCCTGTCCGACGTCCAGACCCTCATGAAGAGCGACCCGAAGCTGCGCGTCGTCCTGAAGGATTTCCCGGTTCTCGGGCCCGATTCTGTCGAGGCCAGCCGGGTCGCCCTGGCGGTCAAGAACCAGCTCCAGGGTCAGAAGCTGTTCGATTACCACGTCAAGGTCCTGGAAAGCCGCGGCCGGGTGAACGGGGAGCGCGCTATGGCGGTCGCCAAGGAGATGGGCGTCGACATGGCCCGCCTCCAGAAGGACGTGGAAAGCTCCGAGGTTCGCACCGCGCTCCAGGAGAACATGGCCCTCGGCGACAAGCTCAGCCTGACCGGAACTCCGGCCTTCATCGTCGGCGAGACGGTGATCCCCGGGGCGGTCGGCCTGGAGCCCCTGAAGCAGCTCGTGGACAATGTCCGCCAGTGCGGCAAGGCGAACTGCGGGTAGTCTCGCCCCCAACGTCATCACCGGCCTTGTGCCGCTGATCCCGACGAGAAGCGCCGCGCCTTTCCGGATCGGGATGGCCGGGACAGGCCCGGCCATGACGTGGAGGGTGACGGAACGGCCGTCGGAGGCCCGGAAAAGCCCGGCCCTGACGGAGGATAGCGCCTCCTCTGCCGGCCGGTCGGCCCCGAGCGGCTCATCCTCCAGTTACGGAATGCGCGCCTAGCTTGGGAAAGCCTTGGTTTTCCCCTTCCCCCCTGCCCGCCTTTTGGATAAGAGGGCGTTTCGGCTCCGCCTCGCGGGGCACCAGGAACGCTCCTTTCGCGATGACCACCGTCTTCGTCCTCAACGGACCCAATCTCAACCTGCTCGGCCGCAGAGAGCCGCAAGTCTATGGCAGCACGACGCTGCAGGACATCGAGAAGCTCGTGCGCGAGAAGGCGGAGGCTCTGGGGATGTCGGTCACGTTCCGCCAGTCGAACCACGAGGGACATCTGGTCGACTGGATCCAGGAGGCGGGCGCTCAGGGAGCCGGCATCGTCATCAATGCCGGTGCCTATACCCACACCTCGATCGCGCTCCGCGACGCCATATCCGGCAGCGGCGCTCCGACGGTCGAGATCCACATTTCGAATGTTCATGCTCGCGAAGGCTTTCGCCATCGCTCGCTCATCGCGCCCGTCTCCGTCGGGGTGATCTGCGGTTTCGGGCCCCAGAGCTACGTGCTCGGCCTGGAAGCGGTTCACCAGGTGATGGCCGAGCGGGCCCGCCAGGCGAAGTCGTCCCAGCATTAGTTCCTCAGGAAGTAGAGGTAAGCCCCATGGCCAAGGAAAACCCTTTCGATCCCGATCTCGTCCGTGAACTGGCGAATCTGATCGCCGATACGGATCTCAGCGAGATCGAAGTGGAGAAGGGCGACCTGCGCATCCGCGTGGCCCGTATGGTGACCGCCGCGGTGACCGTTCCGGTCGCGGCTCCCGCCGCGCTCGCCCCTGCGCCGGTCGTGGCGCCGCCGCCGGCCGCCGCCTCGACGGACGCTGCCGCGAAGCCGGGCGCGCCCCATCCGGGCGCCGTGCTCTCGCCCATGGTGGGCACCGCCTACCGCAAGCCGTCGCCGGACGCGAAGGCCTTCGTCGAGGTCGGCTCCAAGGTCCAGGCTGGCGACAAGGTTCTGCTCGTGGAGGCCATGAAGACCTTCAACGAGATCGTGGCCCCCCGCTCCGGCACCGTGACGGCCATCTTTGTCGAAGACGGAACTCCTGTTGAATACGGCGAACCCCTCCTCGTCATCGAGTAAGGCGCGACATGTTCGATAAGATCCTCATTGCCAATCGCGGCGAGATCGCCCTGCGCATCCTGCGCGCGGCGAAAGAGCTCGGCATTGCCACCGTGGCGGTGCATTCCACCGCCGACGCGGATGCCATGCACGTGCGCCTTGCCGACGAGAGCGTCTGCATCGGCCCGCCGGCCGCCCGCGACAGCTACCTCAACATTCCGGCCCTGATCGCCGCCTGCGAGATCACCGGCGCCGACGCCATCCACCCGGGCTACGGCTTCCTGTCCGAGAACGCCCGCTTCGCCGAGGTGCTGGAACACCACCGCATCGCGTTCATCGGCCCCAAGGCGGAGCATATCCGCATCATGGGCGACAAGATCGAGGCCAAGCGCACCGCCAAGCGCCTCGGCATCCCGTGCGTGCCGGGCTCCGAGGGCGGCATCAATGACGAGGACGAAGCCAGGAAGGTCGCCAAGGACATCGGATACCCGGTGATCATCAAGGCGGCGGCCGGCGGCGGCGGGCGCGGCATGAAGGTGGCGCGCAACGAGGACGACCTGGTCCACGCCTTCCAGACCGCCCGGACGGAGGCCAAGGCGGCGTTCGGCGACGATGCGGTCTATATCGAGAAGTATCTCGAGAAGCCGCGCCACATCGAGATCCAGGTCCTGGGCGACGGCCGGGGCAACGCCATCCATCTGGGCGAGCGCGACTGCTCCCTGCAGCGCCGCCACCAGAAGGTCTGGGAGGAAGGTCCCTCCCCGGCGCTGAACGTCGAGATGCGCGAGCGCATCGGCGGCGTCGTGGCCAAGGCCATGCAGGACCTGCAATATGCGGGCGCCGGCACGATCGAGTTCCTCTACGAGGACGGGGAGTTCTATTTCATCGAGATGAACACCCGCATCCAGGTGGAGCACCCGGTCACGGAGATGATCACCGGAATCGACCTGGTCAACGAGCAGATCCGGGTCGCGGCCGGGCATCCGCTCTCGGTGCGCCAGGAGGACATCCATATCGAGGGCCATGCCATCGAATGCCGGGTGAACGCCGAGCATCCCTCGACCTTCCGCCCCTCGCCCGGCACGATCAGCTACTTCCATCCGCCGGGCGGCCTGGGCGTGCGCGTCGACTCGGCCGCCTACCAGGGCTACCGCATCCCGCCGCACTACGATTCCCTCGTGGGCAAGCTCATCGTTCATGGCCGCACCCGCAACGAGTGCCTCATGCGCCTGCGGCGCGCCCTCGACGAGTTCGTAGTCGACGGGATCGACACCACCCTGCCCCTGTTCCGGACCCTCGTGCGCAACCCGGACATCCAGAACGGCCAGTACGACATCCACTGGCTGGAGAACTTCCTGAAGACAGGCGGCCTGGGCGAGACCGAATAGTCTTGTCATGACATGACGCGTCCCCTCATCCGGCAGGATCGGAACAGGGGCCGCGCTTTCTCGAAACGAGGCCATGGGAGACTAAAGCATCGGACGTGAAAAGTGGACTTGCACTTTTGGAATCCGTCCGATGCTCTAGGCCTCGCTCTCTTCTTGGGGATGCGGCCGCAAGCGCAAGCATCCGATTGCGGGGCCTCGCCGCGAAGGGCCGGACCTCGGATGAAAAGATCCGCGAGCTTGGCAAAATCTACCTGAGACCGGTCTGACTTCGCGGTTCGCCTATCCTATTTTATGCGGGATAGCTCGAACGATCGGATATGTGCGTGAATGACCCGGTCTCCCGACCACGCGATTGAGATTACCCCCGACATCCTGCTGAAGGCCTATGCGGCCGGGATCTTTCCCATGGCGGAGGATGCCGACGATCCTTCGCTGTTCTGGGTCGAGCCGCGCGAGCGGGGCATCATCCCGCTCGACCATTTCCACATCTCCAAGCGCCTCGCCCGCACGGTCCGCTCCGACCTTTTCGAGATCCGCGTCGACCGGGATTTCGACGGCGTGGTGGCCGGCTGCGCGGCGCCCGGCGTGGACCGGGAGAAGACCTGGATCAGCCGGCGCATCCGCGAACTCTACGGCGAACTCTTCGATGCCGGCTATTGCCACACCGTGGAGGTCTACCGGGACGACCGGCTCGTGGGCGGGCTCTATGGGGTGCGCCTCAACGGCGCCTTCTTCGGCGAGAGCATGTTCCACACGGAGCGGGACGCCTCGAAGGTCGCCCTCGTGCATCTCGTCGCCCGGCTGCGCCGGGGCGGATTCTCGCTCCTGGACACCCAGTTCGTGACCTCGCATCTGGCGCAGTTCGGCGCCATCGAGGTTCCCCGCCGCACCTACAAGCAGATGCTGCGCAACGCCATGGACCACGGCGCCGATTGGGCGGCCTGGCCCCTGGACCGGGCCGTCAGGGGCGAGGAGGTCCTCGCCGCCCTTCACGCCGCCGGATGAGCCTTACCGATCCGTGTTGATGATCGGTGCCGCGGGCGCCTGGCGCCGGACCGGCTGCCGCGGCTCGGGCTGACGCAAGGGAGCCGTCTGGACGGCCGGCGGGCGCGGCGCCGTCGCCCCGGTGGGCGCGATGATGTCGCCCGGACGGCCGCTCTCAGCCGGGGCGCGGGTCGCGTCCTGGATCGGCGGCAGTTCCTCGGGCGTCTCCTTCGGCTCGGCGATGACCTCCGTGCCGCCTTTGCAGTCGACCAGCCAGATGTCGTAGACCGGATGCTCGAGACCGTGCAGGCCCGGGCTCGCGGCGAAGAGCCAGCCGGAGAAGACCCGCTTGGTCTTGCCGTCGGTGCCTGGCTCGTCCACCTCGATGAAAGACGTGGTGTTGGGCGCTTCCGTCGGCGGCTTGGTGAAACAGACCCGCGGCGTCATCTGGAGGGCGCCGAACTGGACGGTTTCGTCGATCCCGACCTCGAACGACACGATGCGCCCGGTGATCTTGTCGAGGCCCGAGAAGACGGCCGTGGGATTCTTGATCCGGTCCGCATGGGCCGCGCCGAGGCCGCCGATTAGCGATGCGAGCACGAAAGCCGCCCGCGTCCATCCGAGTTTCATCATCTGATCCAAGCCACATCCGATCCGGCGGTTTCCGCCCGGCCTGTCCGGCCGCGCCCCTGTTCCGGGCAACGCGATACCACGCGAACCATGATGGAAAAAGGGCAAGCCGGGAAAGAAGCCCCGGGAGATCCACCCGGATGTCGGGATTACCCTCACGACAACGTCAGCGGACAAAGTGAACCACTGGCCGTCCGGCCAGTTAACCGGGCTTGTTGAATGATGGAAGGCTGGCCATGGACGAGAGCAACGGCAATGCGATTTCACGGCGTGGGGTGATGGGTGGCGCGGCGGTCGGCCTCGCCGCGGCGGCGGCCGGGCCGGCCGGCGCCCAGACCTCGGGCACCCCCGCGAGCCGCACCGCGGCCAAGGACGATCCGACGACGAAATACCCCAAGCCGCCGTTCCGCTCGCAGTCCCAGCCCTGGCCGGGCCTCGCCGGCAAGATGGATCCGCGGCCGGACCACGGCGAGACGAGCTACAAGGGTTCGGGCCGGCTCCAGGGCCGCAAGGCCCTGATCACGGGAGGCGACTCGGGGATGGGCCGGGCCGCCGCCATCGCGTACGCCCGGGAGGGCGCCGACGTGGCCATCAGCTACCACCCGGACGAGGAGCCGGATGCCCGCGAGGTGATCGACCTGATCCGGAAGGAGGGCCGGATCGCCGTGGCGCTCCCCGGGGACATCCGCGACGAAGCCCTCTGCGGCCGCATCGTGGCGGATGCCGTGCGGGAGCTCGGCGGGCTCGACATCCTGGTCAACAACGCCTCTCGCCAGCAGCAGCGGCAATCGCTTCTCGACATCACGTCCGAGGACTTCGACGCGACCATCAAGACCAACATCTACGCCATGTTCTGGCTCACGAAGGCCGCCCTGCCGCACCTGACCCCGGGATCGGCGATCATCCAGACCACCTCCGAGCAGGCCTACGACCCGTCGGCGAACCTCGTCGATTACGCGATGACCAAGGCGGCCATGATGAACTTCACCAAGTCGCTGGCGAAGCAGCTCGGTCCGAAGGGCATCCGGGTCAACGGCGTGGCGCCCGGGCCGATATGGACCCCGCTCCAGGTCAGCGGCGGCGCCACGCAGGAGAAGCTGCAGCAATTCGGCGGCGACACGCCCCTCGGCCGCCCGGGCCAGCCCGTCGAGCTGGCCTCGATCTACGTCCAGCTCGCGGCCGCGGATGCGAGCTATGCGACCGGACAGGTCTATGGAGCCGCCGGGGGCGGCGGCCAGCCCTAGATCCCGCCTCTCGCCGCGTCCCGGCTCCGCGTGGCCCGGGGCGCGGCCCATCATCGCCGCGGAATCAGACGGACTTTGCCGTCTCGGGCGCGGCAGGCGCCTTCCCGCTGCTGGCGAAGCGGCGGGCCAGGACCGCGCAGGCCATGAGCTGGATCTGGTGGAAGATCATGAGCGGAAGCACGATGGAGCCGACATCCTGGCCGGCGAAGATCACGTTGGCCATCGGGGCGCCCGACGCCAGGCTCTTCTTGGACCCGCAGAACGTGATGGTGATCCGGTCCGCCCGGTTGAAGCCGAACCAGCCGCTGACATAGAACGTGAAGCACAGCACGACGACGAGCAGCACGATGTCGATCACCACGACGGCCACGAGATCCTGGGCCGAGAGCTTGTGCCAGAGCCCCTCGATGACGGCCTCGCTGAAGGCCCCGTAGACGACCATCAGGATCGAGCCCCGGTCGACGATCTGCGTCAGCTTCTTGTGCCGGCCGAGCCATCGCCCGAGATAGGGCTGAAGCACCTGACCGAGAATGAAGGGGGCGAGCAGCTGCAGCAGGATGCCTTCGAGCGCCCCGAGGGAGAAGCCCCCGCTCCCCTGGGTATGGAACAAGAGCCCCACGAGCAGCGGGGTCAGGAACATGCCCAGGATGTTCGACGCGGAGGCCGAGCAGATCGCCGCTGGGACATTGCCCTCGGCGATCGACGTGAAGGCGATCGACGACTGGACGGTCGACGGGAGAACGCACAGGAACAGGATGCCCGTCGCCAGCGCCGGCGTCATCAGGTCCGGCACGGCCAGGACGATGAGGCCGAGAATCGGGAAGACCACGAAGGTGGTGACCAGCACGAACAGATGCAGACGCCAGTGGATCATGCCGGCGATCACCACGTCGCGCGACAGCCTGGCGCCATGGAGGAAGAACAGCAGGGCGATCGCGAGATTGGTCGCGACGGAGAACACCTCGGCCGGCGCGCCGCCGATCGGAAGGATCGACGCGATCACGACCATGCCGAAGATCGCGATCGTGTACCATTCCCGTGAGATGAGAGAAGCCATGGGGACCTTCAAAATGGTTGGCGTCTCGGACGACGCATGACCGGGCCTAGAGCATCGGACCTGAAAAATGGACCCACTTTTCAGGTCCGATGCGCTAGGTCTAACGCTCCAGGCGGTCGTTCTCCTTCGGCGGCTGGGCCGGAATATGCCCTGAAACGCGAACGCCCGCCGAGGGCGGGCGCGAGCGTCAGGATCCGGCGCAGCCCGGCTTACGCGAAGGCCGCCGCCCGGGCGATCCGGGAAATGTCGTAGCGGGCGATGCCCAGATCGGACAGGTCCCGGTCGGAAAGCTGCGACAGCTCGCGGACCGTCTTGCGGTACGCATGATATTTGCGAATCTTCGCAAGAATGTAGGAAACGAACATCAAAACCCCCATCAGTGGACCGGCCCTTGCGGCCGGTTGTCTTTGCTCTTGCAGCGATGCGCATATAAGGGTGCCGGCCAGACCTGAGGAGCCATAAGAACTCGCGCCCGTTATGCCTCAGCAGCATAACGAGGCCTCGATCGCGCCCCGCCCCTGCAACGGACGGGCTTTGCTCCATGGCCGATTCCGTTAAGCTTCGGCCGGCGCATCCAGCAGGATCACAGGCCTATGAACGAAACGGATCACCTGGGCGATGAGGCGCGCCGGCGCCTCGGCTTCCTGTCTCAGGGAGACACGGCCGCCCTTTCCCGGCGCGGCATCCTGGTGCCGGATCCAGGCTCGGTGCTGATCTCGGGCGACGTGCGGCTCGAAGACGATGTCGTCCTCTGGCCCAACGTCGTTCTGCAGATCGCGGACGGCGGGACCGTCGCAGTCGCCCGGGGAACGCAGTTGTTTCCGGGCACCCGGATCGTCGCCGCGGGGGGATGGGTCGGGATCGGCGCCGACGCCGAGATCGGCGAGGAAGGCGGCTTCACCCTCAAGGCCGCGGCAGGCGACACCATCGCGGTCGGAGACGGCGCCCGCCTCCTCGGGGGAGGATCGCTCACCCGGTCGAACCGGATCGGCCGCGGGGCCCAGATCCTCGGCCCGATCCGGTGCCAGACCTGCACCCTGCGCGACGGCGGGACCCATCGCGATCCCGAGCCTGACGAGCGCGGCGGTGTTCTGAAGGGGTTCGGCGTGGCCCGAGGGATCGAGGTACCGCAGGGCCATGTGATCCAGGCCTTCGGCCTGTTCGCCGATGCCGTCATGCGGCGCCAGTCGTATTTCCATCCCAAGGGCTAGAGCCTCGGACCCAAAAGTGGACACCACTTTTGGGATTTATCCGAGGCTCATTCTCTTGACCGGCGCATCGGATGAGACGGACCCAGCGGGCCGCGCAAGCGAAAACCGGGTCCGCTTTTCGCTGACGCGGCCCTTCGGGTCCGTCCGATGCGCTAAGAGCGCCGACAGGGCTGAGCCCGGCTCAGGACGCCCCGGTCCGACCAATTGGCCGGGCCGTTCTCGCCCCGGCCCGCATGGGAGCTGAAATCGGGCTGGCCTTGGGGAGCCCGCACCCGACGCAGGTGCGGACCCGGATTCGTTGCAGCATGAAGACCGCCTTAAGGGACGCGGCGGCGCCTCACTCGCCGGGTCACTCCCCTGGCGTCCACGGCACGTAATCGCCGGTGGCGGCGGGACGCTGTCCGGCCGACAGGCTGGAGCCCTGCGGACGATAGGCCTGGGCCGTGCCGGTCATGTTGGGCACGTAGGACCTCTCCCAGGGATGAGCCCTGTAGGTTTCCTCGCTCGGGGGCACGTCGCCGTTGTGGCACAGCCAGGCGCGCCAGCCGGGCGGCACCTTCGAGGCATCGGCATCGCCGTTATAGACCACCCAGCGGCGCTCGGCGCCCACGTTCGAATCGATGGCCTGGGCCTGGACATACCGGTAGTAGCGGTTGCCGAACTCGTCCTCGCCCACGAACTGCCCCTTGCGCCAGGTGAAATACCGGGTGCCCAGGGTCTGTCCGTTCCACCAGGTGAAGAACTGAGTCCAAAACTGTTTCATCGCTGCCGCCGAGAGGGGTTCGTCAATTCGCGCGGAATATGGCGACAGCGCACAGGGAAGTCCAGCCTTTCCGACTCGCGAAAAGCGAGACTGATTCTCGGGTGTGCACCTGTCGCGCGGCCCTGCGGGACATTTCCCGCATTTGCGCCATTCCGGCGCTTTCGTGGCGGACCTGGCCCCCCGCCCCGGCCCGGCGCCGATTGATGCGCCGGCACAACATCTCGGCCCTTTCGAAACCGGCTCGGAGCCGGCGAAGCTTGGCCGGGGAAAATTCGCGGAACGGATTCTCAGAGGAGTCTCTGTGGCTTAGCTAGTTTTCCACATTCTTAACACTCTCCACACTATATATAGTTGGAACCGTGAGCCGCGACACAAGTTCTTGACGTAAGGCTCGCAACACGACTAGCTTGCCGGGGTACCGACCAGAGACCGGTGACCGACCCGAAAAGGCCGGTTGAAACTCCCAGAGTGAGCGTCAGAGCCCCGTGGCAACCGCGTTGCCGCGTGACCTGTGGCGCCCGAGGGAGGCCGTAACTCAGGCGTGTTGCGTGTGGCGATCCGGAAAGAACGGATCGTTGGGGCGTCGAACAACAATTGTGGGCTGATGAGCTGCGGGGCAAATCGCGGCCATGGGGACGTTTTGTCCCCGGAACTTAGGAACCTGATGATGCGGATCGAGCGGCGTTATACGAAAACCGGCCAGTCGCCTTATTCCTCCCTCGCCTTCCGGCTCGCCACGAGCGAGATCCGCAATCCGGACGGCTCGATCGTCTTCAAGCTCGAGAACATCGAGGTGCCGGAGACCTGGAGCCAGGTGGCGTCCGACGTGCTGGCCCAGAAGTATTTCCGCAAGGCCGGCGTCCCGGCCCGGCTCAGACGAGTCGAGGAGAACGACGTCCCGTCCTGGCTCTGGCGCTCCGTGCCCGACGAGGCGGCGCTTGGCCAGCTCCCCGAGGACCAGCGCTTCGGCTCCGAGATTTCCTCCAAGCAGGTCTTCGACCGGCTCGCCGGCTGCTGGACCTATTGGGGCTGGAAGGGCGGCTACTTCTCGTCGGAAGAGGACGCCCAGGCGTTCTACGACGAGCTGCGCTTCATGCTCGCCAACCAGATGGTGGCGCCGAACTCGCCGCAATGGTTCAACACCGGCCTGCACTGGGCCTACGGCATCGACGGTCCCGGCCAGGGCCACTTCTACGTGGACTACAAGACCGGCAAGCTGACCAAGTCGAAATCCGCCTACGAGCACCCGCAGCCGCATGCCTGCTTCATCCAGGGCGTCGAGGACGACCTGGTGAACGAGGGCGGCATCATGGACCTGTGGGTCCGCGAGGCGCGCCTGTTCAAGTACGGCTCCGGCACCGGCTCCAACTTCTCCAAGCTGCGCGGCGAGGGTGAAAAACTCTCCGGCGGCGGCCGCTCGTCCGGCCTCATGAGCTTCCTCAAGATCGGCGACCGCGCCGCCGGCGCCATCAAGTCGGGCGGCACCACCCGCCGCGCCGCCAAGATGGTGGTGGTCGACGTCGACCATCCGGACATCGAATCCTACATCGACTGGAAGGTGAAGGAGGAGCAGAAGGTCGCCGCCCTCGTGACCGGCTCCAAGCTCGGCAACAAGCACCTCAAGGCCATCATGAAGGCCTGCGTGAACTGCGAGGCCGAGGGCGACGCCTGCTTCGATCCGGAGAAGAACCCGGCCCTCAAGAAGGAGATCAAGCTCGCCCGCCGGGTCATGATCCCGGACAACTACATCAAGCGCGTGATCCAGTTCGCCCGCCAGGGCTACACGGACATCGACTTCCCGATCTACGACACGGATTGGGATTCCGACGCCTACCTGACCGTCTCGGGCCAGAACTCCAACAACTCCGTGTCGCTCACCGACGACTTCCTGCGCGCCGTGGAGAACGATGCGGACTGGCACCTCACCGCCCGCAAGGACGGCAAGGTGGTGAAGACCCTCAAGGCCCGCGACCTCTGGGAGCAGATCGGCCACGCCGCCTGGGCGTCCGCCGATCCGGGCCTGCACTTCAACACCACAATGAACGACTGGCACACCAGCCCGGCCGGCGGCCGCATCCGCGCCTCGAACCCGTGCTCGGAATACATGTTCCTGGACGACACGGCGTGCAACCTGGCCTCCGCCAACCTGCTGCAGTTCTTCGACCGCCAGAACCACAAGATCGACGCCGAGTCGTTCGAGCATGCCTGCCGCCTGTGGACGATCGTGCTCGAGATCTCGGTCATGATGGCGCAGTTCCCGTCGAAGGAGATTGCGCAGCTCTCCTACGAGTACCGCACGCTGGGCCTCGGCTTCGCCAATATCGGCGGCCTGCTCATGACCATGGGCCTTCCCTATGACTCCGACGCCGGCCGCGCGCTCGGCGGCGCGCTGACCGCGATCATGACCGGCGTGTCCTACGCGACCTCCGCCGAGATGGCGGGCGAGCTCGGGCCGTTCCCGAACTACAAGGCCAACGCGAAGCACATGCTGCGCGTGATCCGCAACCACCGCCGCGCCGCGCACGGCGAAGCCGCGGGCTACGAGGGCCTCGCGGTCGACCCGGTGCCGCTCGATCACGCCTCCTGCCCGGACCAGGATCTCGTCGCCCACGCGAAATCCGCCTGGGACAAGGCCCTGCAACTCGGCGAGAAGAACGGCTATCGCAACGCGCAGGCCACCGTGATCGCGCCCACCGGCACGATCGGCCTCGTGATGGATTGCGACACCACCGGCATCGAGCCAGACTTCGCCTTGGTGAAGTTCAAGAAGCTCGCCGGCGGCGGCTACTTCAAGATCATCAATCGGGCGGTGCCCGATGCCTTGAGAGCTTTGGGGTATCGCGAGTCGGAGATCGCCGAGATCGAGGCCTATGCGGTCGGCCACGGGTCGATGAAGCAGGCACCCGCCATCAACCCGGGCTCCCTGCGCGCCAAGGGCTTCACGGATGAGAAGATCGACGCGGTGGAGAAGGGCCTGAAGAGCGCCTTCGACATCAAGTTCGTGTTCAACCGCTGGACCCTGGGCGAGGACTTCCTGACCGGCACGCTCAAGGTGCCGGCGGACAGGCTCAACGACCCGTCGTTCGACCTCTTGTCCTTCCTCGGCTTCTCGAAGGCCGACATCGAGGCCGCGAACATCCACATCTGCGGGGCGATGACCCTCGAGGGAGCACCCTTCCTCAAAGTCGAGCACTACGCGGTGTTCGACTGCGCCAATCCATGCGGCAAGATCGGCAAGCGCTATCTGTCGGTGGAGAGCCACATCCGCATGATGGCGGCTGCCCAGCCCTTCATCTCGGGGGCGATCTCCAAGACGATCAACATGCCCAACGACGCCACCGTCGAGGACTGCAAGAACGCCTACATGCTGTCCTGGAAGCTGGCCCTGAAGGCGAACGCCCTCTACCGCGACGGCTCCAAGCTGTCGCAGCCGCTGAACTCCGCCCTCATCGCCGATGAGGACGAGGACGCGGAGGATGCGGCGGAAGCCGTCGCCGCGATGCCGGCCGCCGCGAAGGCCGCGCATGTGTCCGAAAAGATCGTCGAGAAGGTGATCGAGCGCGTGGTCGCCATCCGCGACCGCGAGAAGATGCCCGACCGCCGCAAGGGCTACACCCAGAAGGCCGTCGTCGGCGGCCACAAGGTGTACCTGCGCACCGGCGAGTACGACGACGGACGCCTGGGCGAGATCTTCATCGACATGCACAAGGAAGGCGCCGCCTTCCGGGCCATGATGAACAACTTCGCCATCGCGATCTCGCTCGGCCTGCAATACGGCGTGCCGCTGGAGGAATACGTGGAGGCCTTCACCTTCACGCGCTTCGAGCCGGCGGGCTTCGTCCAGGGCAACGAGCGCATCAAGTCGGCGACGTCGATCCTCGACTACGTGTTCCGCGAGCTCGCGGTCTCGTATCTCGCCCGCAACGACCTCGCCCACGTCGACCCGTCGGAGGCCGGCCCCACCACCATCGGGTCGGGCGAAGCCCAGTCCAAGGCCCCGGAGCCGGCGCCCGCCACGGCGGTCGTCTCCCGCGGCTTCACCCGCGGCTCCGTCGACCGCCTCATGCTCATCCCGGGCGGGGCCGGCAGCGCCGGAAGCGCGACGCAGCGCTCGCCCGGTCTGACGGTCGGCGCGAATGCCCTCAAGGGCGAACTCGCCCCGGCCGGCGCCCCGGTGGAGGAGACGGTCGGAGAAGCCGAGATGGCCAAACTCGCCTTCGCGGCCCCGTCCGTCGCCGACCGGCGCGCCGAGGCCAAGATGAAGGGCTATGTCGGCGAATCCTGCCCTGAATGTGCGAACTTCACGCTGGTCCGGAACGGGACGTGCCTGAAGTGCGATACGTGCGGCAGCACGACCGGGTGCTCGTAAGATCATTTTACCTTCGGACAATCGAGATCACCGGCACAAGGCCGGTGATGACGTGGAGAAGGTGGTCAGGGCCGGTGACAACACCCTCCCACGATCACTCCTCCGTCATGGCTGGCCTTGTGCCGCCCTTCCTGCCACCCTCCCCACGTCATGGCCGGGCTTGTCCCGGCCATCCCGATCGGAAAGGCGCCGCGCTCCCAACAATCGGGATCACCGGCACAAGGCCGGTGATGACGTGGAGGGTGGTGTGAGGCGGTGCGAACACCCTCCCACGACATGGCCGGGCCTGTCCCGGCCATCCCGATCCGAGAAGCGCCATGCCTCACAGAAGCGGAATCACCGGGACAAGCCAGCTGATGACGAGACGGGCCACCGTCGGAGCGGCGTCGCCCTGCCCCGTCATCGCCGGCCCGCCGCGGGCCGGCCGCCCACTCCCGCCGCTCCGCCCGGTTCCGGCCCGGGTGTCCCAAGATGTTCATTCCCTGTCCTGATCGATCAAGCAGACGCGCGGGCCGTGCCTATCCTGGACTGCAACGGGGCGGGCTCACTCGGGCGCGCGCGGCGGACCGGACCGGCGACGGGCTGACCTGCGGACGCGCGCTCGACGCGGCGCGTCGCGCCCAGGGTCGCGAGAGCATCGGACGTGAAGATTGGACCCACTGTTCACGTCCGATGCTCCGGCCTCCTTGACGAGCGCATCGCGCGGGTCCCAGTTCGCCGCCGATCCGGACCGGTGGCGGCGACGGGCGGGGCGACACGGGCGACCGAGTTCAGGAAGCAACAGGCCATGATTCAGAGGATTGTCCGTCGGCCGGCCCGACCCGTGCCCGCTCCGGAGCCGGGAGGGACGCGATGACGATCGCACGCTCCACCCTGTTCTGGATCGCGCTCGCCGTATTGGCGCTTCTGATGCTGGTTCTGCTGCGCCCGATCCTGCTGCCGTTCGCCGTCGGCATCGCGCTCGCCTACCTGCTGGCCCCGGTGGTCGACGGACTGGAGCGGATCGGTCTCAACCGCGCGCTCGCCGCCCTGATGCTCGTGCTGCCCCTGGTCGTCGGGTTCGTCGGCCTCGTGCTGGTGATGCTTCCGGCGCTCCTGCGGGAATTGCGGTTCTTCGTCGACGAGTTCCCCCGCTATGTCACGCAGGTCCAGGCCCTCATGGCCGATACGAGCCGGCCCTGGCTGCATGCGCTCATGGGCCAGGAACTCCGGATCGAGGAATCGGTCACCCGCGAGATGGCCGGGACGGGCAGCGCCTGGCTCGACGAGCTTCTGCGCTCGGCATGGTCGGGCGGGAAGGCCGTGTTCTCGCTCCTGTCGTTGCTCGTGGTGGTGCCGATCGTCAGCATCTACCTTCTGATCGACTGGGAGCGGATGACCGCGACGCTGGACGCCTGGGTGCCGGCCGAGCACCGCGAGGATGTCCGGGCCCTTGGGCGGGAGATCCACGGGACCGTGGCCGGCTTCGTGCGCGGGCAGATCGTCATCTGCCTGATCCTGGCCGCGTTCTACGCCGCCGCCCTGCGGCTGACCGGCCTCAACCATGCCATCCTGATCGGCGTCACGGCCGGCCTGATCAGCTTCGTTCCGTTCCTTGGACTCGGCGTCGGCTTCGTCGTTGCGACCTGCGTGGCCATGGCCCAGTTCTGGCCCGACTGGACGCCCCTGGCCGTCGTGGCCGGCACGTTCCTGATCGGGGAAATCCTTGCCGATTACGTGCTGTCGCCGCGCATCATCGGAAGCCGGGTCAAGCTCAACCCGGTCTGGCTGATCTTCGCGCTGTTCGCCTTCGGGTACCTGTTCGGGTTCGTCGGCCTGCTGGTCGCGATCCCGCTGGCCGCATCGCTGGGCGTGATCCTGCGGTTCGTCGTGCGGAGCCCGTTCGCCGGTCCTGAGCTCGGCGCCATGCCGACACCGTCCGCATACGGCGCGACGGCTTCGCGATCGGCGCCTCCCGAACGCGGCGACGTCGGGCAACCCGCCGAGGACGCCACGACCGCGGGACGGCGTGACGTGATGGCCGTCCCCACCGGTCCAATGGGGGGGGCGGCCCGGGACACGACCATCACCTAGAGCATCGGACGGAAAAGTGGATCCGGTTTTCGCTGGCGCGGCCCGCTGGGTCCGTTCTGACCGATGCTCTCATTCAAGAAGAAAGCATCGGATGAGGCGGACCCGGCGGGCCACGCTCGTGACCCGAAGGGCCGCACGATGCGCCAGGGGCCGATGTGGCCGCTTCCGGGACGAAGGCCCGTCCGACGTTACTGGCCCAAGCAGCCGGGACTGGCGAACAGGGTGCCGTTGATCCGCGTGAACCGACACGACGCGGACGATATCGGCAGAGTGATCGCGATGTTGTTGGCGGAAGGGCCGAGCGGAGGCGCAAGTTCGATCGGATCGAACGGATTCCTCGGTTCATAGGTTGAACCGACGAGATAGAGCGGGAGCCGGCCGAAGGAGCTGCTTGGCCTCACTCTCAGGACAAGGGGCCCGCTCAGCCCGACCCGCTGCACGCGCGGTTGCGCCTCGGCCTGCACGGGAATGATCACGAACGCGATAGCCGCAAGAGCAATGAGAGCAGATGTGCACTTCATGCGCTGTCCTCCTCACCATGGATGCGTCTTTGAAGAATTCATTGCTGAAGCCAAATCGGTCGAGGCCGTCCGTGCCGGCCCTCCGCCGGAATGGCCTCTCATGGCGGCCCGGCTCTTGCAGCGCACGATCCCATCGAGGGTGGAGTCCAGGCCGGGGCTTGGGCCTCGCTCACGCGCGGCTTCTCCGGCCTGCGGGATTGCGGAGTGGGATTGCCCGTTCGGGGCGGAGCATGTTCCTCACGCCAAGCCGCCGGAGCTTGCCCCGTCCAGCGTCGGAACGCCCGCGTGAAGGCGCTCGCCTCGGAATAGCCGAGGGCTGCCGCCACCTGGCTCAGAGGGATTTTCGTCTGGGTCAGGAGCTGGCGTGCGATCTCGAACCGTGTCTCGTCAACGAGCCGCTGGAAGCGCGCGCCCTCAGCCTGGAGGTGGCGGCTCAGCGTGCGGCGGTGCACGGCAAAGCGGTCCGCGACCGTCGCGGCCGAGCACCGGTTCGCCAGGATCTCCGTCCGCAACACCCGGCGCAGGCTTTCCTTCCAATCGCCCTCCGCGGCAGCCTCGAGTTCCCGGATCCGGTCCTCGAAAACCTTGCGGAAGACCGGGTCGGCGTCCGCGATGCGGTGATCGAGCCAATGCGTCGGGAATACGAGGGCGGCAGCCTCCTGGCCGAAGCGCACGGGGGCCTGGAAGAACCGCCGGTAGGGTGCCGGATCGACGGCCTGGTGCTGAGACAACAGCACTTCGTCCGGTGCCCAATCGGGACCGCACAGCCGGCGCATGACGTTGGTCGCAACGGCCATGACCCCATCTGAGATCTGCCCGGGGCTCTCCACGTCCGGCTCGTAGATCGCATATCCCAGGACCGCCACATCCCCATCGACGAAGAGGGTCGTAGCGGCGCCCCGGTCATGGAGATGACTGTGCCTGATCAGAGCCGACAAGGCCTCGCCGACGGTCGGCGAGTGTTGCAGGAGACCGCCGACCGGCCCGAGCGAGGAGATCGCGCCCCTCTGCCCGAGAAGAAGACCGAAGTGCAGGCACTCGGTGTGCATGACGCACGCCGTAAGCACCCGGCCCAGGGCGGCGTATGGGATGACGTTGTCCTGGTCCCCGAAAAGCCGCGCGTCGAGACCGGCCTTACGGAACACGATGTCCGTATCCACCCCCATTTCACCGAGAACAGGGACGATCTCCTTCGCGACGCCGACGCGGACAACGCCTCTGCCGATCGGTCGTTGCAGCGTCAGGTCGGATGGCTGTTCCATGGGCGGGGGCCGCCTTCGGCCGCCCGAGTTGGAACGATCAAAGGTCATGATCAGCCCTCCACGAGCTTGTTGCGAATGGCGTAGCGGATCAGGGCGGCGGTCGTGTCGAGGTTGAGCTTGCGCAACGCCAGTGCGCGGTGGGTCTCGACGGTCTTTGTGCTGATGCTGAGAATGTCGGCGATCTGCTTGTTCGTCTTTCCCTCGGCGATCAGTTGCACCACCGCCTTCTCACGGGAGGTCAACGCCGACTCGTGTGTGCATCCCTTCGCCAGGTAGGTCTCGAGCAGGGTCTCCGACACCTTGCCGGTAAAGAACGGCTTGTGGGCCGCCAGACTCTCCACCGCCGAGACCAGAAACTGCTTGGCGTCGGATTTGAGCAGGAACCCGCGGGCGCCCGCCTCCAGCACGTCGCGCACGAGACTGTCGGTATCATGCATGGTGAAGATCAGCACTTCGACACCGGGCACGCGCGCCCGGATCTGGCGGGTGGCCTCGACCCCGTTCACCAGCGGAAGGCCGTAGTCGAGGATGACGATATCGGGACGTGTCGCCTGAGCCTGATCGATGGCATCCTTGCCATTTCGGGCCTCGCCGACCACCTCCCAGCCTTCATGCCCCTCCAGGATGGTCCGCACGCCGGAGCGGACCACGTCATGATCGTCGGCGATCAGGATGCGTGTCATCGCGAGAGTTCCTCCCGCGCCCCAGGGTAGCGGCCGATTCGGTGTCCCTGAGTGCCATGGCAGGATACACCTCCTGGCAGCGGGGCCCACCTGTGCAAAACCCTGAATTTGCCGGAGGCAGACCCTGAAACTTCACCCGAGGGTCTTGCCGTCGGCCTCCGTCATGTCGGACGTCCATGGCCTCAGCAGGCGGCCTGCCTGAGTCAGCGCCCGTCCCGTCACTGTCCTCGGAACGACGGCAACGACCGACGTGCCGCCTGGGCCGGTCGTAATCCTCAGGTCACCGCCAAACTGCTCCAGGCGAGCGCGCATGCCCGTCACGCCGACGCCGAGCCGGATGCGGCCCTCGGCGCCGTTCGGGCCTGCCATGCCGTGCCCGTTGTCGCGGATGCGGACCACGAGCCGTCCGGACCTGATCTTGGCATCCACCGATACCTGCGAGGCCCCGGCGTGCCGGTGCACGTTGGTGAGGGCCTCCTGCACCACGCGCAGGATCGTGCGCTGGAGCTCTGGCGGCAAGTCATCGACCTCCTCGGGAATCCGGATGCGGGCAACCAGTCCCGTTCGGCCTGCAAAGCCTTCGGCGAAGTCCCGCAACGTGGTCTGGAGGCCGTCCTTCGTCAGGTTGGGCGGATGCAGCAGATAGGTGAAGATGCGCAACTCGCGCAGCGCCTCCGTCAGCAGGCTCTCCACCTCGGCCAGTGCCTTGCGGCCGGAGGGGTTCTCCTGGACCTGTGCCTCGAGGCCCGCCAACCCAAGGTTCGCCGCCACGAGGTGCTGCGCCGTCGAGTCATGCAGCTCACGCGCGATGCGCTTCCGTTCCTCTTCCTGAAGGGCAAGCAGTTGCCCGGACAATTCGTTGACCTGTTTCCTCGCTCCCGTGACCTGGTCGGACAGGACCCGGAGCGGCTGCTCGACCTGGCGGGCGGTGAACCAGGCGGCAATCCCTCCGGCAAGCAGGAGAAGGGCCGCCGGTCCGGCCATCCGCCGCAGGGCCCCCGTGACGGGAGCATTGAGATCGGCCAGCGGCACCGTGACCACACTCGTCCAGTTGGTCGCCCCCGAACGGCGGAAGGTGACGAGAACCGGAACCCCACGATCATCGGTGGCCTCGACGGTTCCCGTGATCGTGCTCGCCGGACCCGCATCGGCGAGGCGCGTGGCCAGGGTCGCGGGGACCGGCAGGTCGGACCCTTTGTGACCGTCCCGGTCGGCCACGATCGGCTGGAGCTTGCGGTCGTAGAGCCCCTTCACCCAGCCAGCCGGCAGCGCCTGGTCGTCCAGGATCGTGCCCAGGCGCGCTTCCGTCAGGGTAATGGTCAGATGGCCGTTCATCCGACCGTCCGGATCATCGAGCCGGAGGCTGAGGGCCACGACGATTTGGCCCTTCAACGGGGCTAGCATCCGCCCGGACACGGACCACCTGCGCTCCCGGATCCGGTCGAGCTGCTCCTGGTAGTTCGGGAAGTCCACATGTCGCGGCAACGGTGATCCGAACGGGCGCAGGGTATTGGCAACCTGCCGCTCGAGGTCGTTCAGGACCAGCCAGGAGCCTTCCGGAACCGGCGTGATCTTGAGCTGATCGTAAAAGGCCTTGGTGTCGCCCGAGAGGAGTGCCGGAGACTTCGACAGCCCCTTCAGCAGGTAGTTGACCGCAGCCACCTCCTGATCGAAGCCGAAGGAGAGCGCCTTGGCAGCCTCCAGGGCGCGATGTTCGATCGCGTGGCGCTCCTCGGCCGCACGGGAGAGCAACAGCGCCGCAGCGACGAGGCAAGCCGCCACGGTGACGACCATGAAGGTCAACGCGATCCGCCGCCGCAGACGGAGCGGCAGGCCCGAGAGGGACCGCGCAACCACCGGGACGGTGCCATTGCTCATGCTGGCGGTCTCCGGCCGCAGGGGCAACGCAACGGGACCGGGGATCGCGACGGGGCCCTCGTCCGGTCACGTATGGTAAACCCTGAGGCCGCCCGAGTCGACCGGGATTCACGAGGATGGGAAGGTCGTCCCCTCCCGGCTAGAGCGGTTTCCACTCACATGGAATCATCGCTCGTCTTGGCCTCGCCGCATCTTCGGACGGTGAACCGGATCCACTTCACCGAACAATGCTCTCGGTGCCGGCAGAAGATGTCAGCGGTCCCAAATCAGGGTCTGCCTCCGTCACTTTCAGGGTCGACCCTAATAGACCCACGGCCACGAACAGGACGACAATCCCGCAATAGCAGACGGAACCAGCGGTTACTGCGGTTGCTCTCTCGGACATCGGATAACGCGCGCGGCGAAAGGATAGCCCGCTGGGTCAAGGAGGCTCCGCCAATCCGTCCGCGACACAGGCTTCCAGGAAGGCTCAGGGCCTTTCCGCCAGCTCGTCGGGCTGGCAGCGCACATCTTTGCGAGGACCGATGCCATGACCAGCGCGGACTTGGTCGAGCGGACGGATAAGACCATCGGCATTCTGCCCGACGACAGCGGTATGGTCCGGATCCCCGGCGGCACGTTCCGCATGGGATCAGACCGTCACTATCCCGAAGAGGCCCCGGTCCACCGCGTCACGGTCGATCCGTTCTGGATCGACCGTACCCCGGTCACCAACCGCCAGTTCCGCGACTTCGTCCGCGCCACGGGGCACGTGACGGTCGCGGAGATCACGCCCGACCCCAAAGATTATCCCGCTGCCCTGCCCCACATGCTCTTCGCCGGCTCGCTGGTCTTCAGTCCGTCGGACTATCCGGTCGATCTGCGTCACTTCAGCCAATGGTGGGCGTTCAGGCCCCGAGTGAACTGGCGGCGTCCCTATGGTCCGGGCTCGTCGATCAAGGAGCTGGACGATCATCCGGTCGTGCACGTCGCCTACGCCGATGCCCTGGCGTATGCGCATTGGGCCGGCAAGGACCTGCCGACCGAGGCCGAGTGGGAGTTTGCGGCCCGCGGTGGACTGGACCAGGCGGAGTTTGCCTGGGGCGACGAGTTCACTCCGGGCGGCCGGCAGATGGCCAACACCTGGCAGGGTGCCTTCCCGTTCCAGAACACGCGCGAGGATGGCTACGAACGCACCTCGCCGGTCGATGCCTATCCGCCCAATGCCTATGGCCTTTACGACATGATCGGCAATGTCTGGGAATGGACGAGCGACATCTACGCGCCGAAGCATCCGGCCGATGCCCCGAAGGCCTGCTGCATTCCCGAGAACCCGCGCGGCGCCCGTGAGGTCGAGAGCTACGCTCCCTGCGAGCCCGGAATCAAGATCCCGCGCCGGGTGCTGAAGGGCGGCTCGCATCTGTGTGCGCCCAACTACTGTCGCCGCTACCGTCCGGCAGCGCGCCATCCGCAGCCGGTCGACACCTCGACGAGCCATGTCGGATTCCGCTGCATCATCAGAGAGAGGAGAGCCCCATGAACAGTGATCATGCGTCCTCACGCGCTGTTGACGAACGACGCCGAGCCCGGCGCATGCGGGCAAGATCCGCCCTGGTCGGGGCGACGGCTCTGGTCGCTGCTGCCATTGCGGGCCCGGCCACCGCGCAGGCGCCGCAGCAGAAGCCCAACATCCTGTTCATCATGGGCGACGACATCGGCTGGATGCAGCCGGGCATCTACCACCAGGGGCTGATGGTGGGCGAGACCCCCAACATCGACCGGATCGGGCGGGAAGGCGCCAAGTTCATGACCTACTACGCCGAGCAGAGCTGCACGGCGGGGCGCAACGCCTTCTTCACCGGCATGAATCCGCTCCGGACCGGCATGATCCCGCCGCAACTGCCCGGCAGCCCGTCCTATCTGCGGCCCGGCACGCCGGCGCTGGCCAAGTTCCTGTACGATCTCGGCTACACCACGGGCGAGTTCGGCAAGAACCACCTCGGCGATCACACCGACGCGCTGCCGACCGCGCACGGGTTCCAGGAGTTCTGGGGCTACCTCTATCACCTCGACGCCATGCAGGGCGTGAGCTTCCCCGACATCAACAAGACGCCGACCGAGCAGACAGTGGCGCCGGCCTGCCGCAACACGCCGATCCCCGGGCTGGCCCAGGATCCCGCGGCCGTCGATCCACGAACCACCCCGTGCCTGACGCCTCCTCGGCCGGTGATCTCGTGCCGGTCGTCGGACGGGACCTCCGGCAATCAGACATGCCGGGACGAGGGCCCGCTGACGCTGGAGCGCTCGAAGACGGTCGACGAGGAGATCTCGGCCAAGGTCATCGACTTCCTCGACCGCAACGACCCGAAAAAGACCAACAAGCCGTTCTTCGTCTGGTACAACCCGGCGCGCATGCACATCACCACCGTGCTGTCGGACAAGTACATGGCGATGGTGGGCGAGCCGGGCGGCAAGGACTGGGGCGTCAACGAAGCCGGCATGAAGCAGATGGACGACAACATCGGCTATGTGCTGAAGAAGCTCGAGGAGATGGGGCAACTCGACAATACCGTCATCGTGTTCACCACCGACAACGGCGCCGAGACCTTCACCTTCCCTGACGGCGGCACCACCCCGTTCAAGGGCTCGAAGATGACCACCTGGGAAGGCGGCATGCGTGCTCCGGCGCTCATGCGCTGGCCTGGCGTCATCCGGCCCGGCACGATCAAGGACGGCATCTTCGCGTCCCTCGACTGGCTACCCACGCTGGTCAACATCGCCGGCGGGGACAAGGGCGACGGGCTGAACAAGCGCATCATGGCCGGCACCTATCCGGGCATCGTCAAGACCAAGCTCGATGGGGTGGATCAGACCGACTACCTGAGCGGCCGCTCTGACAAGTCGGCGCGCGACACGTTCTTCTACTATGCCAGCAGCCATCCGTCGGCGGTGAGATACAAGAACTGGAAGATGTATTTCGCGATCGCGCCCGAAACCGCGCTGGGCTTCAACGTCCCGGGCGTTCAGACCCAATTCGCGGCCGGCATGGTCAACCTCAAGCGCGATCCGTTCGAAACCGGCATGGGCGAGTGGAAGAAGGCGAATTTCTGGATGGCGGGCGCGCTCGCCGCGCCGGCCACGGCCTGGGTCTACGACTGGAACCTGCTGCCCATCGGACAGGCGCTGTGGCTGAGGGAGCTGGAATCCTACAAGGAGTTCCCTCCGCTCCAGGATCCGGCGAGCTACAACCTGGATCAGGTCATGACTGAGCTCAGGAACGCCGCCACGCATCCGAGCCAGTGAGCCATGCGAGATCGGCGGGCACCCTTCGAACCTGGTGCCCGCCACCCCAATCCAACAACAAGAACCGGTGCAGGGGCAGACCTCGATCGCAGAGGATCATCGAGAGGAGACTGTCATGATGAAGTCGGTTTCGATCGTAGCACTCCCATTGGCGTTGCTGTTTGCCGGCCCGGCATCGGCCCAGAGCATGTGCGTCATCGCGGGCAATCGGGCCATCATGGGAGCCAATATGGAAGGCGCCTTCGACGTGCAGGCCGGACAGGGCTGCATGTCCGACATCACCCCTCAGGGCACGCTGACCAGTTCCGAGATCAGCCAGCGTCCGCAGCACGGCACTCTGACCATGGTCGACAAGGACACCTGGACCTACACGCCCGCTCCGGGCTACAGCGGCCCCGATGCCTTCGCGATCACGGCGAAAGGGCAGAGCATCGACGAGAAGCCCGGCACCTCCGTGCTCAGCTACAGGGTGACCGTGAAGTAGCGGCGAACAGCCCGTGAGCTGCTCGCACACACGAGATGGAGAGCGCCGGGTTCCAGGGATCTCGGTTCCAGGGATCTCGGTTCCTGGGATCTCGGTTCCTGGGATCTCGGCGCCCCGTCTCCAGACGCTCGCATCGATGACGTCGGTCCGGTGCGAGCGAACCCGGCGACAGCCGGTCAGTCGAAAGGGAGTCCGCGCCATGTTCAGCAAGCACTTCGCCTGTCTTATCCTGGTCACCGGGGGCCTCTGCACGATGACCATCGGCGCCCGCGCGCAGGACGCGCCGGCCCACCCGCAAGTGCCGATCAGGAAGGCCATCGGCCGGGTCACGCCCACCGGCCCGGTGCCCTCGCTCGCCGTGCTCAACGCGGCGGGCGCAAAGCTCGAGGGAACCAAGCTGACCCTGACGGGCGTATCGCCGAGCTCGATCGTGTTCGCCGATCGCCCGGTGCGGGCGGCCGGTCACGTCATGACCCAGCAGTTCATCATGCAATGGGACGAAGGCAAGAACAGCTTTGCCGTTGATCCGCCCAACGCCACCGTGTCCGTCCTGGGCGGCGACGGCTCGAAGGTGAGCGATGCCGTGGTGACCCTGAAATCGCCCAAGCTCGAGGGCGGCAACCTCACCTTCGACGTGGCGGTGCTGGAAGGCAACTTGGACGGCGCGAGCGGGCCGGCGGCCCTGTTCATCGACGATTTTGGCCGCTACTGGCACGCCCCTGCCTATCATGGCGCCTGGTACGGGCGGTCGGGGGTCTCCAATTATAGTGCGGCCTATGCGGCCGAGAACTCGGCCGTGATCCCGAATGTGTGCGGCTACTACCCTTACTCGCCCTGCGGCAACGAGTGAGGGATCTTGCGCCGGTGCAGGACGCGGAGAGCCACCGAACGTGAGAGGACCTGAAACATGAAAGCCAATGGAACAGCCGGGATCGGCCTTGGCGCCTTGTTCGCCTCCGTGATGGCATTCAGTGTGCCGGCGGCGGCGCAGCAGCAGAAGCCCAACATCCTCGTCATCATGGCCGACGACATCGGCTACTGGAACATCAGCGCCTACAACCGCGGCATGATGGGCTACCGCACGCCCAACATCGACCGCATCGCCAACGAAGGCGCGATCTTCACCGATTATTATGGACAGCAATCCTGCACGGCCGGGCGTGCGGCGTTCATCACCGGTCAGAGCCCTTTGCGGACCGGGCTCCTGAAGGTGGGACTGCCGGCCGCCAAGGAGGGCCTGTCGGACAAGGACCCGACGATTGCCGAACTGCTCAAGCCGCAGGGCTACGCAACAGGTCAGTTCGGCAAGAACCATCTCGGCGACCGCAACGAGTTCCTGCCGACGGTGCACGGCTTCGACGAGTTCTTCGGCAACCTCTACCACCTCAATGCCGAGGATGAGCCCGAGCATGCGGATTATCCCAAGGACCCCGCCTTCAGGGCGATGTTCGGGCCGCGCGGCGTGTTGCGCTGCCGTGCCACCGCCACGGACACGCCCGGCAGCGATCCCCGCTTCGGCCCGTGGGGCAAGCAGACCTGCGAGGACACCGGCCCTCTGACCAAGAAGCGCATGGAGACGATCGACGAGGAATTCCTCAATGCGTCACTCGACTTCATCGACCGGGCGAACCGGGACCGGAAGCCTTTCTTCGTGTGGCTCAACCCGAGCCGCATGCACATCTGGACCCGGCTCAAGCCCGAGTCGGAAGGCAAGACCGGGCTCGGGATCTATCCGGACGGCATGGCGGAGCACGACGGGCAGGTCGGGCAGGTTCTGAAGAAGCTCGATGACCTCGGCATCGCCGACAACACCATCGTGATCTACACCACGGACAACGGGGCCGAGGTTTTCACATGGCCTGACGGCGGCACCACCCCGTTCCGCGGCGAGAAGAACACCAACTGGGAGGGCGGCTATCGCGTCCCGGCCATCGTGCGATGGCCCGGCCAGGTGCCGGCTCGGACCGAGATCAACGACATCGTGTCCGCCGAGGATTGGACGACGACCCTGGTCGCCGCGGCGGGCGAGCCGGACATCAACAGCAAGCTGCTGCAAGGCTACGATGCGGCGGGCAAGACCTTCAAGGTTCACCTGGACGGCTACGACCAGCGCGACCTGCTCGGCCGCAAGGGGCCGAGCAAGCGCCGCGAGTTCTTCTACTGGACCGACGACGGCAACCTGGCCGGCCTTCGCTACGACCAATGGAAGGCCGTGTTCCTGGAGCAGAAGGCACATGGGCTCGATGTGTGGGCGCAGCCGATGATCGAACTGCGCCTGCCGATGCTGTTCAACCTGCGCTCCGATCCTTTCGAGCGGGCCCAGAACGAATCCGGCGACTACGTCAGATGGTTCATCGAACATGCCTTCGTGGTGGTCCCGGCCCAGGCGATCGTCGGCCAGCATCTGGCGAGCTTCCAGCAGTTTCCACCCCGCCAGCGACCCGGGTCCTTCTCGGTCGAGCAGGCCATGGAGAAGCTCAGGCTCCCACCATCCAGCAACTAGGGCATCGGACGGACCCGGAGGGCCGCGTCCGAGGCTCTAGCGCATCGTGCGGACCCAGAGGGCCGCGTGAGCGAAAAGTGGATCCGGTTTTCACTTGCGTGGTCCTTCGGGTCAGCCCCGAACGATGCGCCAGACAAGGACGCCGCAAAAGTCCCGTCGGACCGGCTTATCGGTCGACGGAGATTCCAGTCAAGGAGATGAACCATGTCCGTGAAGCATCGTGCCTCCGATCTCATCCTCTTCGTCGGCCTCGTGCTCGCGCCGAGCGTTGCGCTGTCCCAGGACGCGCCGGCCAACCCGCAAGGGCCGATCAGGAAGGCCATCGGCCGGGTCACGCCCACCGGCCCGGTGCCCTCGCTCGCCGTGCTCAACGCGGCGGGCGCAAAGCTCGAGGGAACCAAGCTGACCCTGACGGGCGTGTCGCCGAGTTCGATCGTGTTCGCCGATCGCCCGGTGCGGGCGGCCGGTCACGTCATGACCCAGCAGTTCATCATGCAATGGGACGAAGGCAAGAACAACTTTGCCAAGGATCCGCCCAACGCCACCGTGTCCGTCCTGGGCGGCGACGGCTCGAAGGTGAGCGACGCCGTGGTGACCCTGAAATCGCCCAAGCTCGAGGGCGGCAACCTCACCTTCGACGTGGCGGTGCTGGAAGGCAACTTGGACGGCGCGAGCGGGCCGGCTGCCCTGTTCATCGATCACTTCGGTGGCGGCTTCGGCGGCGGCTTCCGTGGCGGATTCGCTGGCGGCGGGTTCGCCGGCGGCGGGTTCCGCGGCGGCGGCTTCGATCGCTTCGGCGGCTTCCGCGGTGGCGATTTCGATCGCTTCGGCGGTGACCGCTTCGGCTCCGTGCGGGTCGGCGACGTCAACGTCGTGCGCGGCACCTACTGGCATGCTCCAGTCTATCGGGGCGCCTGGTACGGAGCGGGCGCCACGGCGGCGGGCGTTGCCGCCGGGACCGCCCTGGGAGCCGCCGAGGCGGCCTACCCTGACCTTGGCTACAGCGACGATGGCCTGTGCGGCTACTATCCCTATGGGCCTTGCTACTGAACGGACCGTGTTCGAGCCTTGGGTTGACCGCTCCCCCCGGCTCTGGCTGGCACACAGAGCCTCGGACGTGACCCTCCGGGTCCGTCCGATGCTCTAGCGCACGCACGGCATCGCCTTCGCGCTCCGGCTCTTGCGCCGACCGTCGCCCTCGCGGTGGCAAGGGCCGTCGACATCCTGAACCGGAGCTTCATCGTCCCTTCGACAGCAAGGGCCGGTGGCAGCCATCGGCGTCCGGTCCGGGCGTCGTTTCAAGGACCATGGCTTCGGAGCAACGGATTCCGGATCAATGGGCCGGAACCACCAGGCTCGCCAATGTCACTCTCCCGTCGGACGTGTAGTGGTTGACGTGCCCAGTGGCCATGCATTGGCCCGCCTGATACACCTTCACGTCTGCGATCGACCCGATGGTCTCCAACGCGGCGATGATGAAGTCGCGTTCGACATTCGTGTCCGAGTCCGTGGCGTGGGTGATCTGAAACGTGAGCCGGGTCAGGGACAGACCCGTGTCTTTCGTGCCCGCCCCGACCCAGAGGACCCGTTCGTCGTCCGGTGGGCGATCGGTATTGAGCCAGAAGCCCGCGGATCCCCCGGCCCAGGTGGTCTCGGCTTGCGCGAGGCCCAAGGACCAGAACCGAATGTGGTGACGCTTCCGGGGAGAGTTGTCGATCGCCTTCTGAAATCCGACGTCCTGGCCCCGCCCGAACAGATAGAGGGTGCTGAATGGGGCCGTGGGATAGGGCGCGTTGAACACGAAGGCCCGGATCATGCCCCAGGAACTGGCCAAGCCCAGTCGGTCGGCCTCCGACCAGCCCAGAGCCGCAAAAGCCGCGCGAAGCTGGGCGAGAGTCCCCACGAGCGCCACGTTGACGGGATCGCCCGGCAGTCCGTCGCCCGTCGTGGTGAAGCTGGGCACCCGCTTCCGGTGGAGGAGCTTGAGGCCCATGCGAATGATCCACGGAAGAACCCCATAGGCGGCGATCGCGTAGGTGACGCCCACGGCCAGGATCCATGGCAGCCGTTGGTCCGCGGTATCGAAGACGACGAAGACGATCAGCCAGACGGAGAAGACGCCCAGCGCAAGGATGACGAGGCGTTGCAGAAGGCGGCTCAGAAATCGCATGATCCCGTTTCCGTCGCGACCGATTGCGCAGGGATCAACAATCCGTGCAGATGCCCTGCTTGACCTCCTGATCGATGCGCTTGGCCCTTTGGTCCATCTGCTGGATGGCCTTGGCATCGTCGGCCGAGAATTCCTTGTCCGGCGGTGGCACGGTCTTGCTGTCGAGCATCCGATCGATCTCCGACCCGGACGGGATCCGAACCTCGCCCGAGGGCGTGAACGGCCGATTGCTGTCCTGCGCCAGAACCGGCGTTACGGCGATCAACGCACACAGGGTGGGGAGTCCTAGATAACAGCGCATTGCGATGAACCCCGAAGCGGAATGCCAGCCCCTCGTGGAATGCCGCCGGTCCGATGCGTCCAAGCCCTTGGGCAGGATAGCCCCTTCGGCCGCCGGAACCAACTGGGATAAACCCTGAAAGTGCCAGAGGAAGACCCTGAAACGTCGGGAGCGTAAGCATTCGCGATGAGGCGACAGGACATCGGCCCAAGGGCTTCGAACCTGCCCGGCCAGTGGACCTGTGGCAGCCACCCGGGAGCCCGGCGCGATGTCCATGCCGCCGATCATAGACGGCACACCTGGACGAACTCAGTCGACGGTAATGGTCCCGGTCATTCCGAAGCCGGCATGCAGGAAATGCGTGCAACTCATCCTGTAGCGTCCCACCGTCACCGGGATGAGGCTCACCGTGCGGCTCTCTCCCTTGCCAACCTCAATCCTGCCGCCCACGAGAGTTGCCGCGTCGCCCGGGCTTACCTGAGTGGCAGCGAAGAATTCCGGTGCCGCGAGGTTGTGGCCCCCGGAGCCTCGGTTCACGAGACGAATTTGGTAGGCCTGGCCGTGGTGCAAGTGCAGGTTCTGTGGCGTGAACGCGAAGTCCGAGAGGACAATATTGACCGGCTTAGCCTGCGATCCCGCGGAGGAGCGGGTCGCGGCCGGCGCGCTCCCGCAGAGGCAAATCACCGCCGTGGTGATGATCAGCGAGGTCTTCATGAGTGCCTCCCATCAGAGCCCCGCCTCACCGTACCATATGAGCAGGATTGTCCCGGTGCTGGCCCGCACAAGGCCGTCAATCCCTTGAGACGACTTGGCCATGGGGCTCCACCTTCTCGCCGCTCGAAGGCGAAGCGGCCTATCCGCGCTGACGCGTCCACCCATTCACTGCCCGAGACGAAGCACGCAGAGCCGACGAGCTCGGGTCAGCCGCTTCCGGAACACCGAAGAGGGTGGCCGCCTCCCCACCTGAGGCCTTCCTGCAATCCAGGCAGTGGCAGACCGCCACGAATTGGGGTCTGTGTCGAATTCGAACCGGATCGACCCGCAGACGCAGCGCCCGTGTATTTCTTGGGCGTGGCCACCGCTCGATCTGGAGCCGACCCTGGCGGCCGGTAGCGCCTCAAGCCCATGCCGGAAGGCGCGGACGAGCCTGTTGAGCGGCGTAAAACGTCGCAAAGAAGAGCCATGCCCGCGGGTCTCCGCCCCTCTCCCCGGGGGTGGAACGACCCTGGTTTTGAATGTAGGCTCCCGTTAGAGCATCGGACCCAAAGGTGGGTCTACTTTTGGGTCCGATGCTCAATTCCTGAAGCGGCGCATCGTTCGGCGCGGACCCAGCGGGCCGCGCAAGCGAAAACCGAGTTCACTTTTCCGCACGATGCCTCCAGGCAGAGAGGGACACGATCATCGGCGCAGTCTCGGCGGACGAAAAGGTCACTTGGTTCGGGCCGTTCCGGCTCGACGTGCCGCGGCGCAAGCTCACCTGCGGCAACGACCCCGTGCACCTGGGCGGCCGGTCGATGGACATCCTGATCGAGCTTGCGAGAAGCAAGGGGAGTCTCGTCCCCAAGGACGTGCTCGTCGCGAAGGTCTGGCCGAACCTGACCGTGCACGACGGCAACCTGAAGGTCACCGTCGCGGCTCTGCGCCGCGCCCTCCGGGAACACGCGCCGTCCGTTGACTACATCGGCAATGTCGTGGGCCGCGGCTATTGGTTGCGCGACGACGACGAAGCCGGGCGGGCGACCGCGCAGATCGCGTCCTCGGGCGCGTCTCTGCCCGATCTGGCGATGTTGATCGGGCGCGAAGACGAGATCGCGGCGATCCGCGCCTCGCTCGCCGCCAATCGCCTGACCACGATCGCCGGCCCCGGTGGGATCGGCAAGACGACGGTCGCGGTGGCGGCCGCGCAGCTCTTCGAGGATGACGGGCGCGGCGCCGTGACCTTCGTCGACCTTGCCCGGGTAGCGAGCGACGAGTTCGTCACGGCCTCCCTGGCCGTCGCGCTCGGGATCCGGGCCGACGGCAGCGACAGCCTGCAATCGCTCGTGTCCATCTTGGCCGGACAGAAGATCCTTCTCGTGCTGGACACCTGCGAGCACGTTCTCGGGGCCGTCGCCCACATCTCCAACGTTATCCTGGCGGGCGCTCCGGAGGTTCGGATCCTCGCGACGTCGCGTCAGGTGCTGCGCGCCCGCGGCGAGAAGGTGATATGGCTGGAGCCCCTGCCCGTCCCGCCCGACGAGCCGGGGCTTGGCATCGCGGAGGTCCTGCGCTACGCGGCGCCGAGGCTCCTGGCGGCGAGGGCCAGGGACAAGGCGGAACTCCTGCTGAACGATCACCATGCCGGCGTCCTCGGCGAGATTTGCCGGAGACTCGACGGGTCGCCGCTGGCGATCGAGCTTGTGGCTCCCCGGTTGGCCGGACGGAGCCCGGAGGAGGTCCTCGCGGAACTCGACGACCGGTTCAAGACCTTGCGCCGGTCGGCGGGCGGAGGTCCTCTGCGTCACCAGACGATGCTGATGACGCTTGAGTGGAGCTATGCGCTCCTCACGGAGGACGAGGCCGCGATGCTGCGAGCCGCCTCCGTGTTTGCCGGCACATTCGGCGCGGACGAGGTCAGGATCGTGTCTGGCGGCGCCCTTGGCCCGGCGGCAGCGGCCGATGCCGTCTCGGGCCTGCGTCTCAAGTCGGTGTTCAGCGTGGACGAGGCATCGGGAGAGCTCCGCTACCGGCTGCTGGACAGCACCCGGGCCTTCGCGGCAAACCTGCTCGAGAGTCATGGCGAGCTCGCCGAGGTCTCCGCCCGATATGCGAACCTTCTCTTGGACGTGCTCCGACGGGCGGAGACGGATCTGCTCGCGCTCAACAACCGCCGGTGGCGGGCCGTCTACGGCGCGCGATCCGACGATCTCCGCAGAGCGATCGAGTGGACCCTCAACCGGGGGAACGATCCGCTTCTGGGGGTTCAGCTCGTCGCGGCCGGGCTGCCCCTCTGGCAGGAACTCTCGCAGGCCGAGGAAAGCCGGCGAAACTGCGAGCGGGCGTTGGTCGAGTTCGACCGCCAGGGCGGCACCGACCGCAGACTGCAACTCGCCATCATGGTCGCCCTGGCGTCGGCGAACACCTACCTGTCCGCCGACCCGGACAAGGCTGCGCACTTGTTCGACGACGCCCTCCGGCTCGCTCGCGATCTCGGCGATGTCAAATCGGAGTGCCGTATCCTGGGAGCCCTTGCGCTCTACCAGCTTTTGCCGGGCTACGACAGCGATGCTCCCGACACGCTCGAGGCGATGCGGCAGGCGGCGATCCGGGCCAACGATCGAGCGGCCCAATGGGAGGTGGAAAAGCATCTCTCCGAATGGGAAACTCTGCAATGTGACTTCCCGTCGGCGTGCTCCCGGCTGGAACGTCTGTTGGAGGTTATGCCAGGCTTCGAAAACCCGGAGATTCCTCAAGGCCTCATCCATCAGCGCATCAAGGCGCAGGTCCATCTTGGCGCGATGCACTGGCTGATGGGCCGCCCGGGCCAGGCCCTGGCACTGACCCGCGACGTCGTGAGCGTGGCGAGCGGGGCGCATCACGACCTGACTCTCATCCATTGCCTCGCTCACGGGGCAATCTTCACCTACATGAGATGTGGCGCTTACGAGGAGGCGGCCGCCTGTTGCGGGATGCTGACCCGCGCAGTCTACCGGTCGGGCGCGGCGGGGTGGCTGCCCCTCGCGCGCCTGTACACCGCCTCCGTCGCAGCCGCCGCGGGTCCGTCTCCGCCTGTGGCCGAGTTGCAGTCTTGCTTCGACGAGCTTCGGACCGGGATGAACCAGATCGGAAACCACAGCTATTACGCCACCCTCACCGAGGCGATGCTGGCGGCTTGCGAATACGGGAAGGCACGCGAGGTCATCGACTTCGTGTTGGACATGGGCGCCCAGAAGTGGATCAGGCCGGAATTCCTTCGCATGAAGGCCGCGGTTCTGCGGTCGGACGGCCTCGACGACGAGGCTCTTACCCTGCTTCGGGAGGCTCTCCTGAACACCGTCGAGATCGGTTGCCGTTCCTGGGGGATCCGGATCGTCGTCGACATCGGAAGGCTCCTGCGGGACAACGGCGCGATCGATGAAGCCCGCGACCTGGTCGAGCCCGTCCTCGCCGAGTACGACGACGGCTCCGACACGGAGGATCTCGCGAGAGCCCGCGCGCTCCTGGCCGAGCTGTAGACATCACTGCCGGATTTGCTCGGTTTTTCACCGTTTTACATGCGTTGAGACCTTGGCTCCCTAAACTGACCCGATCGGGATCGTGCAGCGCGGAGCAGCCCATGAACACCCCAGACCTCGACCTCTCGCGCCGCGAATTCGCGGCCGGCGCCCTGACCACGGTCGTGACGGCCTCGGCTCCCCGGGCGAGGGCCGCCCAGGCGGCGACGCCCGGGTCCGCGGCCGGAGCCGCACCCCAAATGACCGTCGCCCTGCAGGTGAACGGGCGCAGCCATGAGCTGACATTGGACCTTCGGACAACTCTGCTGGATGCGCTGCGGGAACATTTGCGGCTGACCGGGACGAAGAAGGGTTGCGATCACGGTCATTGCGGGGCCTGCACCGTGCATGTCAACGGCACGCGCATCAATTCCTGCCTCAGCCTTGCCGTCATGCACCAGAGCGACAACGTCACCACGATCGAAGGCCTCGGGACGCCCGACAAGCTCCACCCGATGCAGGCGGCCTTCATCAAGCATGACGCCTACCAGTGCGGCTACTGCACATCCGGCCAGATCTGCTCGGCTGTCGCCCTCGCGGCCGAAGTGAATAAGGGCGTACCGAGCCACGTGACCGCCGACTTGACGGCGCCGATGAAGCTCGACAACGCCGAACTGCGCGAGAGGATGAGCGGCAACATCTGCCGCTGCGGGGCCTATTCGAACATCGCCGAAGCCGTCAGCGAAGCCAGTGGAGCGATCGAATGAAGCCCTTCACCTACGAACGGGCCAAGAGCCCGGCAGAGGCCGTGCAGGCGGTGACCTCGACACCCGGCGCACGCTTCATCGCTGGCGGCACGAACCTCCTGGACCTCATGAAGCTCCAGATTGACGCGCCGACCCACCTCGTCGACGTCCGCGGCCTACCCTTCACGACGATCGAAGACACGCAGGACGGCGGACTCCGGATCGGCGCGCTCGTCACCAACACCGACCTCGCCTCGCACCCGCGGGTCAAGCGCGACTATGGCGTCCTGTCGCGCGCCATCGTGGCCGGGGCCACGGGGCAGTTGCGCAACAAGGCGACCACCGGCGGCAACCTGCTCCAGCGCAACCGCTGCCCCTATTTCTACAACACCGACATGCCCTGCAACAAGCGCCGCCCTGGTTCGGGCTGCGCCGCCCTGGAGGGTGTCTCGCGTTCCCTCGCGGTGATCGGCACGAGCGACAACTGCATCGCCCAGAACCCCGGCGACATGGCCGTGGCGCTCCGCCTGCTCGACGCCGACATAGAGGTGCTCGGTCCTTCCGGCCGCACGCATACCCTCCCGATTTCCGAGTTTCACCGCCTGCCCGGCGACACGCCGGAGCGCGATTTCGCCCTCGGCAACGGGGAGTTGATCACCGGGGTGAAGCTGCCGCCGCCGCTCGGCGGGACGCACCATTATCACAAGGTCCGCGACCGGGCCTCCTACGCCTTCGCGATCGTCTCGGTCGCAGCCGTGCTGCAAAAGGACGGCAGCGGCCGCGTCGCGTTCGGGAGCGTCGCGCCGAAGCCCTGGCGCGTGCAGGAGGCGGAAGCGCTCCTGCCGCAGGGGCCATCGGCCGTGACGGACCGGGCCTTCCAGGATGCGAGGCCGACAAACGACAACCGGTTCAAGATCGCACTGGCCGAGCGGACGCTGGCGCTGGTGATCGACGAAGGGAGGCGGTGAGCCATGGATTTCACATCTCCAGCCGGCCCGAACCCCATCGACCGCCAGATTGCGGTGGGCCGCGCCACATCCCGCGTCGACGGCCCGCTGAAGGTCACGGGAACCGCCCCCTACGCGTATGAACGCCACGACGTGGCTCCGAGGCAGGCTTACGGATACGTGGTCGGCTCTTCCATCGCCAAGGGGCGCGTCACCGGCATCGACACGGCCGCCGCGAAAGCCGCGCCGGGCGTGGTCGGGATCATCACCACGCTCGACTACAAGCCTGCCGAGCCTCCGGCGCGGCAAGCCGCGAACCTCTTCGGCGGCGACGAGATCTCCCACTACCACCAGGCGGTGGCGCTCGTGGTCGCCGAGACGTTCGAGCAGGCCCGGGCCGCCGCGCAACTGGTCGACGTGCGCTACGACAAGTCGGCAGGGAGGTTCGACCTTGCCGCCGAAGCCGCGGCCGCGAAACCGGCGGTCGACATCAACGAAGGTGAGGACGCCAAGATCTATGACCGCCTCGGCGACTTCGATGCCGCCTTCGCGGCGGCGCCGGTTCAGGTCGACGCGAGCTACACGACACCTCACCAGACCCATGCGATGATCGAGCCGCATGCCTCGATCGCCGCCTGGCAGGATGGCAAGCTGACCGTGTGGACGTCCACGCAGATGGTGGGATGGACCCGAACGGGACTGGCCAAGATCCTCGGCCTCCCGGAGCCTGACGTCCGGATCGTGTCCCCGTTCATCGGCGGAGGCTTCGGCGGCAAGCTCTATCTGCGGGCCGACGCCCTGCTGGCCGCCTATGCGGCGAAGGCACTCGATCGTCCCGTGAAGGTGACTCTCCAGCGGCCGCTGATCATCAACAACGGCACGCACCGCTCCGCGACGATCCAGCGGATCCGTCTGGGTGCAGGCCGCGACGGCAGGCTCACGGCCATCGGCCATGTGGGCGTCAGCGGCAACCTCCCGGGCGGCGCCCCCGAGGCGGCGGTCGCGCCGACGAAGCTTCTCTATGCGGCTCCCAACCGGGACATGTATTTGACGCTGGCCGAGCTGGACCTCGGCGAAGCCAACGACATGCGCGCGCCCGGCGAGGCGCCCGGGCTGATGGCGCTCGAGATGGCGATGGACGAACTCGCCGAGAAACTCGGCATGGATCCCGTCGAGCTGCGCATCCTGAACGACACGCAGACCGATCCGCGCGACCCGAACAGGACATTTTCCGAACGCCACCTGGTCGAGTGCCTTAGGACGGGCGCGGAACGTTTCGGGTGGTCCCGCCGCAACCCCAAGCCGGGTTCGGTCCGCGACGGCAAGTGGCTGGTCGGCATGGGGGTCGCGGCCGGCATCCGGCTGAACCTCCTGATGCCCTCGGCAGCGCGGATCCGGCTGGAGACCGACGGGACGCTCACGGTCGAAACGGACATGACCGACATCGGGACCGGCAGCTACACGATCCTTGCCCAGACGGCTGCGGAAATGATGGGGGTCCCCGTCGAGGCCGTGACCGTGAGGCTCGGCGACTCCGCCTTCCCCAAGGCCGCGGGATCGGGTGGCCAATGGGGTGCCAACAACGCGACCTCGGGCCTCTACGCCGCCTGCGTCAAGCTGCGAGAAGCGGTGGCGACGACCTTCGGGATGCGCGGCAACGACGTCGACTTCTCCGGCGGCATGGTGACGGCCGGGGGGCGCTCCGTTCCGCTCGCCGAAGCCGCCAGGGCCGGTCCACTCGTCGGCCAGGACGGTATCGCCTATGGCGATCTGGACAAGACCTATGTTCAGGCGACCTTCGCGGGCCAGTTCGCGGAGGTGGGCGTCGACGGTTTCACCGGCGAGGTCCGCATGCGTCGCATGCTCCAGGTCGTCGATGCCGGACGCGTTCTGAACCCTCTAACGGCCCGGAGCCAGGTCATCGGGGCCATGACGATGGGTGTGGGTGGCGCGCTCATGGAAGCGCTCGCGGTCGACCCGCGCTACGGCCTCTTCATCAATCACGACCTCGGTGGCTACGAAGTCCCTGTCCATGCCGACATCCCGCACCAGGAGGTGATCATCCTCGATTACCCCGACCCGGTCTCTTCTCCCATGAAAGCGAAGGGAATCGGCGAGATCGGCCTGTGCGGCGCGGCGGCCGCGGTCGCCAACGCGGTCTATAACGCTACGGGTGTCCGGGTGCGCGACTATCCGATCACGCTGGACAGGCATCTCGACCACCTGCCCACGGTCTCGTGAAATGGGACGCGTCCTGCAGACCGGAGGTTGGGTCGGCGAAGAAGCCGGACCGGACGTTTACGTCGACCGGAAGGAGCAGGTCTTCCCGACCCTCGGCGGCGAGATGATCGACCGCATGCGGCCTTATGGCCGGGTGCGGTCATTCGAGGCCGGGGCGTTTCTCTACCGGTCGGGCGAGCGGGGAGTCGATCTCCACGTCGTCCTCGAGGGGGCTATCGAGATCCTGGACGACGGCCTTGATCAGGAAGCGTCCATCGTCGTGACCTACGGCCATCGTCAGTTCACCGGGGAGTTCGATCAACTGAGCGGGCGCGCGACGCTCGTCTCGGCGCGCGCTGCGCAACCCGTGAGGGCCCTGGCCTTCGACCGGTCCGGCTTCCGGAGCATGGTCGAAGCGCAGCCCGACATCGCCGATATCCTGTGGCGGGCCCTGATCCTGCGCCGCCAGGGGATGATCCAGAACGCGGTCGGCGGCACCATCCTGATCGGCAGCCGGGCTGATCCCGCGTTTCTCCGTATCGGCCGGTTCCTCTCGCGCAACGGCTGCCCGCACCGGCAGATCGACGCCGACGGGGATTCCGACGCGCGCCGGCTCATGGTGAGCGCCGGCGTCAATGCCGACGATCTCCCGGTCGTGATCGTTGGGACTCGGGCGATCCTACGCCATCCTGACGACAGGAGCCTGTCCGACATCCTGGGCGTGTCCGAACCCGTGGACGGGGATCACATCTACGATCTCGCGATCATCGGCGCCGGTCCGGCCGGACTCGCCGCCGCGGTCGGCGCGACCTCGGAAGGGATCGACACCATCATGGTCGACACGGTGGGTCCGGGCGGCCAAGCCGGCACAAGCTCCCGCATCGAGAACTATCCCGGCTTCCCGCTGGGCCTCTCGGGCCAGACCCTCGCCGCCAAGGCGCTCGTGCAGGCGCAAAAGTTCGGTGCCCGGCTGATCGTCGCGCGCGGCATCGAGGCGATCGACTGCGAGCGCTGCCCCTTCGTGCTGCGCCTCAACAGCGGCGAGCGCATCATGGCGCGCGCTGTCCTCGTGGCCGTCGGCGCGACCTACCGCTCCCTTGACCTCGACGACATCGACAGATTCCACGGGCGCGGGATCCACCATGCGGCAACGGGCATGGAGGCGAAGCTCTGCCGCGACGCGGACGTCGTCGTGGTGGGCGGCGGCAACTCGGCCGGTCAGGCAGCCCTATTCCTGTCGTCGCATGCGCGCCACGTGCATGTGCTCGTTCGGGGCTCCGCACTGGCCGACACCATGTCCGACTATCTCCTCCGGCGGCTGGAAGCGTCGGATCGCATCTCGATCCACACGGGAGCCACGGTGACGAGGCTTGACGGGGACTTGACCCTGACCCGCGTCCGATGGTCGTGCCGCGATGGGACCGAGGGGCTGGCGGACGCCTCGAACCTGTTTCTCATGCTTGGCGCCGTGCCGAACACCGGCTGGCTGCAGGGCTGCGTGGATCTCGACCGCCATGGCTTCGTCCTCACCGGGGAATCGGGCGGCGACGGGACCGGCCGCTACCGAACCAGCCGTCCGGGCATCTTCGCCGCCGGGGACGTCCGGTCGGGCTCGGTCAAGCGTGTGGCCGCAGCGGTCGGTGAAGGAGCCGTGGTCCTTGCCGAAATCCATCACTGGCTTAGAGCATAGGACGTGAAAAATGGACCCACCTTCGGGATCGATCCGATGCTCACTTCCTTAAGCGTCGCATCGTTCGACGCGGACCCAGAGGGCCACGTCAGTGGCCCGCTTTCGTCCGCATGATGCGCTAGAGCATCGGACGGACCCAGAGGGCCGCGTCAGCGAAAAGTGGATCCGGTTTTCGCTGGCGCGGCCCGCCGGGTCCGTTCTGACCGATGCTCTCATTCAAGAAGAAAGCATCGGATGGATCCCAAAAGTGCAAGTCCACTTTTCACGTCCGATGCTTTAGCGAGCGGACCGACCGACAGGCGTAACGCTGCAGACGCGTTTCCTGAAGTCTGGATGGGGTGACATGCCCAAGCTGTTCACCGGACTGAATCTCGGGCCATTGGAATTCCGCCATCGCGTCATGATGGACCTGCCGTTCAGGGCCGGCCCGAATGCAGCCGCGGACCTCCGACGGCTGTCGAGAACTCTCGTCGGGAGCGTCGTGATCCATGATCTCGGACCGTCCATCGAAGGCATCGGACAGGTCGGCGCCACACGCACAGCCCTTGCCGGGCCATCGCTCAAGCCCGCGCATGGGCATCGTCAACGGTCGATCGCCCGGATTCGGGTCGATCTGTCCGACCCGCGGGCCGGCATTCGGTGGAAGCATTCCGCCGCATGGGTTCGCGACCGAGGCTACGACGGGGTCGAACTCGACGTCTCGCAGGCAAAAGCGGCCGTGGCGGCGGACACGCTCGAGGAGCTGCTCGGCGACATTCCCGATGTCCCGGATCGGACCCGGCTCGGTCTTCGACTGTCCGGCCGCAGGAGCGCCGAGGTATCCCTGCCGGAAGCGCTGGCGCTCGCGCGTGACTACGAGGTTGCCTACGTGCACCTGACCGAGCTGCCGTCATGGACGACGGGGTGGCCGTCGTGTCGGCGCGCGGCCGAGATCCGGAAGGCCTTTCCAGGGGTGATCGTGGCGGCTGGGTGCAATCGGGTGGCCGCGGCCGTGCACCTCGTCGAAGACCGCTGGGCGGACGCGGTGTCGTTCAGCCTGGGCGATCCTCGAGCCCCGGATCTCCTGTCAGAGTTCAATCGAAGGCTCAAAGCCCCCGGTCCTCCGCGGAACGATCCGCTTTGACGAAGGCCCTGGTGATATCGGGCAGCCGATAGCGGAGCGCGCTCTCACGGGCGTCCACGTTGACGAGCGACTTCTCGAACAATCCTGACAGGGCTTGGTGCACGTCGCGGCAGCCCGCCAGCATCCCAATCTCGACCGCCTCTGCCGCGCTGAACGTCCGGGGAAGCGTTGCAATCGCCTTGAGAAGGGCGCGCTCGCTCGAGGTCAGGAGGCCAAAGCTCCACTCAAGGGCCGCATAGAGCGTCCGGTGCCGAGGCAGGGCCGTTCGCTTGCCGCGGGTCAGGATCGAGAAGCCGTCGTCGAGGCAAGAGGCAATCTCCGCCAGCCCGAGGTCCGGCACCCGTGCTGCGGCGAATTCGAGAGCGAGAGGGATTCCGTCCAGCCGTCGGCAGATCTCGGCGATAGCCGTGAGGTCCTGGCCGCCGAGGTCCGACGGGAGTGATCCCATTCGTTCGATGAACAGCGCGATGGCGGTATAATCCGTCGCGTTCTGGGATGAAAGATCGTCCTCGGCCTCCGGAAAGCTGAGGGAGGGCAGTCGGAACGTCCATTCTCCGGTGGCCCTGAGGATCTCGCGGCTGCACACGAGGAGGCAAAGGTCCGGACAAATCGCCAACAGTTCCTCAGCCAGCGAGGCGACGTGCTCGACCAGATGCTCGCAGGTGTCCAGCAGCAGAAGGTGCGGCCCGGCACGCAGTGCCGCCACCAGTTCCGCGAGCGTGCCGTCGTGGCTCTCGACCTCGAGGGCGGCGATCATCTTTTCGACGATCCCGGCTCGACAGCCGACATCGGAGAAATCCGCATAGGCGATCTTGCCTTCGTACGAGCCGGCAAGGGCCGAGGCGGTCGCGGCTCCGACCGTCGTCTTCCCGATCCCTGCCGGACCTGTGATCGTGACGAGGCGGCGCTCGGCAAGCGCCTGCGCCACGTCCGCGATGACGTCATGGCGACCGATCACCGTCGGGGTTGCCTGAGGAAATGCGCGGGAGGCCCGCGCTGGCCGTGGTTCCACCAGGGCGGGCAGCACGAAGCAGTATCCGCGCAGCGGGACGGTTTCGATGGCGCGAGCGGCGGTCTCGCAGCGGGCGAGCACCTTTCTCAGCGCGGCAATCTGCACGCGCAGGTTGGCCTCGCCGACGGTGATGTTCGGCCAGGCGGCCTCCATTAACTCTCCCGTGCTCACGACGGAGCCGGCGCGGCTGACGAGCGTCCGGAGAATTTCGAATCCTCTGCTGCCCACAGGCACCGGGTCCGCGTCGAACGTGAGCGTCCGTTGCCGGGGCAGGAGACGGAAACGGGAGAACGCGAAGCAGTCTTCGTCCACGCTGGGCATGCAATCTCGCGCCGGTTCGCGCCCTCGGCCGGTCTTTCGGCTGCGGGCTGTTTCGCCCCCTGGTCGGTTCGGTTCGGGCGCATTCCGACTGGACAGCCCGCGACGGGATCTCTACTCAGACGGCCGTTTCATCGCCGTGCTCCTGCCTTCATGACTGTTGGCCGATGCTACAACGCCCCCTGCGATTCGGCCGGTTAAGCATGGTCAAACCGGGTTAAAAGCACCACCGTCAGGCGAGCCCTTCCAGGCTGGCCATTGCGACGATCCCCGGGGCAACCTCACCGAGATCGACAGCCACTCCACCGAACCGATGTCCACGAACCCGGGGCAGTAGCCGCCGCTGGAGCCTCGGACCCATCTTTGACCTCCGATGCTCCGCTCCTTGAGGGACGCAGGGTTCGGCATGGACCCGGAGGGCTGCGACCTGCCCTACTCCACCGTTTCCACGCTCGCGTGACCGGGCGGCAGGTCACCAGGCCCCGGCCGCAGATAGAGCAGGATCACGGCGACGTAACAGGCCATCCCGAGCACCGGCATGAACAAGCCGACGAGGAACGCGGCGGCGTAGATCGACGGTCCGTAGAGGTAGCGAACGGCGATCGCGCGGTAGAGCCTGTCGTCCACCCGCGGGTCCAGCAGGTCACGCCGGCGGGCCCACCATAGGATGATATTGAAGGCGATTGCCTGGCCGAGCATGACCGTCGAGTAGAGGCTCGCGGCCACGCGCTGGTCGGCGCGAGGCAGAGCGGCGAAGCTGTCGGCGAGGATCTCGGCGGCGAACGGCGTCACGGCCAGGAAGGCCATCAGGAGCAGGTTGAGAATGCAGATGCCCTGGTCGACCTTGGCAATGTAGCGCCACAGGTTGTGGTGGGTCATCCAGATCTGACCGACGACCACGAAGGTCAAGCCGAAGGCGAGGTACGACGGCCACCTCCGGGTCAGCTCGACCAAAAGTCCATGGTCCCGGGCCGCTGCCGGATCGAACTTGAGAAGCTCGACCGCGAGCAGGGTCAGCATGATGGCGATCACGGCGTCGCTGAACGCCTCGACGCGTCCCGTGCCGCGGCTGGCTTCCCGTCCGGGCCCCCATCGAGTGACGGGACGTCCCGGGGCCCCGCCGCGCCGCTCCGGGTCTCGGGGCACCATCCTATTTTCCCGGCGGCTCGTACCGGACGACGTCGACCTGCATCTGCTGGTTGTTGAGCCGCCAGGTCCGGGTCCAGGCCATGGCGACCGGCGTGATGATCCAGATCGACGCGATCGAGAGCGTCACAGACGTGAACGCCAGGCGGACTGCGAGCGGCAGGTCCGGCACCAAGGCCGTCAACCCGAGACTCATGAGCAGCAACAACGGATAGGTGACGACCCAAGTCGACACGAACACCTTCCACTTGGGCCCGGATCCTTCGCCTGGCACGACCACGTGGACGACCGGGCCGCCCATTTTGCACAGCTCGCGCAAGGAGTCCTGCTCGAGAGCCCGGATCATCTCCCGATGCGCCGGCGAAGCTTGCCACTTCTCCAACTCGCCCTCGTTGGCGAACTGCGAGACAAGGAAGTTCAGCCCGCCGAGCTGCTGGATCAGCAGGGTGGAGAGATGGTGGGTCTCTCCTTCCGCACGGGCGAAGGCCCGCTTGAAGTGACGGACCACCTCTTCTTCGCGACCATGCCGGGAAATCAGGGACGTGACGGTGGTCAGCACGGCGGACCTCCTCGGCTGAGTGACGGTCGTTCGCGACTGTCCGCTCGCGCATCGTGCGGACGGGTGAAGACGCTTCTCACTGACGTGGCCCTTCGGGCCGCGTCGAAGGATGCGCCGTCCTGGTCCCGGTCAGATCAGGGCACTCGCATAAGGCATCGTGCCGGCTCATCCGCGCGTTGACCATGATCTCCCGTCGGTCAGCGTCGACAACCATGAAGGGCAGGCCCCTCCCGGTCGGGCCCGTCCATTGAATCGTGTGGATCATCCGAGATCTCCAGCAGATGACGCGTTGTCCGCCCACGCTAGCAGCCTCGTCGAAGGCCGAGTTGTAAAAGGTGGTAAAACGCTGAAAGGCACTCCCCTGGCATGGATCCTGGTTCGGCCTGAATGCCGGCTCCAGGGCCGACCACCCGCGCCGCCTCGTCTTTACACCCTTTTTCATGGTTTCATTTTCGCTCCACCTCCCTCGGACACTAGGGTGTCCCCGGGCACGACGAGCTTTGATCACGGGGAGCTGCGCGCGCCTGAGGACTGATGTCATCACGTTCCAAGCCGCACAACAGGAGGTATTCATGACCGACAACGCCTCGCTGGCCGTCGGCCCGTTGGGAGTCCGGCTTCAGGGCATCCAGCACTTCGGGCTGACCGTCCAGAACATGGACCGGGCCTACGAGTTCTACACGGAGGTGCTGGGCGGCACGAAGGTGTTCTTCCACGGCGACTTCCAGGGTGACGCCGTCCAGAACACGTTGCTGGCCGACCAGGAGATCCGCGCCAACGAGCTTCAAGTCGACCCGCGCACGATCGGCGTACCCGACCTGAGGAGCGGAGATCAGCGCCTCGACGTGCGGTTCGTCCGGTTCGACAACGTGGTCGTCGAGCTGCTGCAGTACCGCAATGCCGGCGAGCCCATGGGCGGACCGAACAGCTTCGCCCCGCCGGTCCAGAACATGAGTCCGGCCTTCCCGCGCATGATGCATATCTGCTTCTACGTGCGCGACGACGTCGACTTCAACCAGTTCATCAGCGACCTCGAGGCTGAGTCGGCCCGCCGCGGCATGACGCAGGTCCGGGCCAACCGGATCGTGCGCGTGCGCACCGAGGAGGAGCGCCGTGCCGCGCCCCGGGATGCGAACACGAACAGGGTGACGGTGGCTCCGTCCGATGGCTGGGAACTGATTTACTGCAAGGGTCCGGAAGGGGAGCAGCTCGAGTTCGTGAAGGTGCTCGGCCCTGTGAAGCAGCGGTTCGCGGACGCCGCCGAGGAGCACGACCGGCTCCGCGTCCCGCGCTGATCGGTCTTGCCCGACGTCGAAAACCGCTCGATACCGGCCGCCGCTCGACCCAGAGCGCGGCGGCTCGCGACAATGGAGACGCATGATGGCGACGAACGGTCCAGGACAGAGTTACGGGAGCGTCCTTCCAGGAGCCTACTCCATCGTGGCGCAGGTCCGCGCCAAGCCGGGCAAAGAAGCCGATCTGCGGGCCGCGACGCTGCCGCTGATCGACTTGGTACGGGGCGATCCCAAGAACCTTGTCTACTTCCTTCAGGAGAACAGGGAATCGCCTGGCCATTTCATCTTCTACGAGGTCTTCGCGACCCTCGAAGACTTCGAGGCCCACAACGCGATGCCGTATGTCCAAGACTGGTTCTCGCGGCTGCCGGATCTTGCGGATGGCGGTGTCGAGGTTCTGCGGATGGAAATCCTGGGAGTCTGAGGGCGCCGGGACTCCGCCGCGAGCCAGCCGCACCGCGCGCGACAAGTCGGATCAGATTGGAGCCTTGCATGCCGAGGGGTTGAGCATGGGCCAAAGTGCGGGCCGCGTCGCCACGGGAAAAAGGCGTCTTATCGTCCGATTCGAAAGATTTGCGCTGCGCCGTATTTCCGTGCGCACCGGTCTGTCTCTCGGATCAGCGAAGAGGATCATTCTCGAGCAGGATCGGCTGCCCATGCGGGGTTGCATGCACCGCGCGGTCCCAAGCGTCCCGCCGCTCCGCGAGGGCCTGTTCACTTGCAATGCCCTTCTCCCTGACCAACTGCTCGATTGCAGAAAGCCAGTGCTGATAATAGGTCGAACCATCGTCGCACCCGCCTGCCGCCTGGGCGCGCCTGATCGCAGCCGACAGCGCCGCGGCCCATTCGGTCCAGGTGAACAGACCCCGCTCGTACAGGGCCAACGTCATCGCGAAGGCCTGGGCCTCCCACGGCTCGCGGAAGACAGGTTCACCCTTCTGGTCGCGGGGGATCGGCGCAAGCTCTGCGGCCGCGCGGGCCATATCATCATGCGGGTTCAAGATAGCTCTCCCAGGCATCGATCGAGACGCGGATGGTCGGATCCGCCTGATCCCCCCAGAGCTCCCGCCCCGAGAAGCAGATCGTGTAGAGCCATTGCGGCTGCTCGCCCTGTCCATGAGCGTTCGTGTCCGGAAACACATGGCCGCCATGCACCAGCTCGACAACCCCCGTCTTGCCGCGAGCGTAGCGCGGCAGGCGCGTGTGGCCCTGAGGGTGCATGGTGCGGGTGCGGATCCGGTCGCCCACCGCAAAGCGCGCCGGCTGGTCGATCGGACGCTCGGCCGGACCACCGCGGGCCAGCACCGCAGGCACCTCCTCTGCCTTGAGCACCCGCTTGATCGGCGCCGGGTCGGCGAGCGATCGCCCCTGTGTCAGTTCCTCCGCAGAGACGAGGCCCACCGCAACGACCAGCTTCTCGACTCCCTTGGCCCAGATCTCGTAATAACGCGAGGTGAGATACTCGGCAGGCGGCAAGGACTCGCGGGCATGCCGGCTCATGTCGATGGTCCAACTGCCCGTGGCCCCCATCGCCAGGGTCAGGCCGAAGGCCCGCCTCTCCCACTCGGCATGGAACCAGGGCTCGTCCTGCTCGATGGCGATCGGGCCGAAGCCCATCATGCCGCCGAGGTCCTGAGCGCCATTCATCGCACGGCCTCCGGTTGCCGCGCGAGCCCGGTGCCGATCATCGAGTCGCGGGTGACGAGGTCGGCCAGAGCCTCCTCGCTCATGCCCTCAGTTCCCTCAGGGCGCATTGGCACCACCAGGTACCTGACCTCGGCGGTCGAGTCCCAGACACGGATGCGGGTGGTCTCGGGTAAGCGTACCCCGAACTCGGCGAGAACTCCGCGGGGATCGAGCACGGCCCGGGAGCGGTAGGGGGCGGACTTGTACCAGACCGGAGGAAGGCCGAGCACCGGCCACGGGTAGCAGGAGCACAGGGTACACACGACCATGTTGTGCTCACCTGGGGTATTCTCGACGGCCACCATATGCTCGCCCTGGCGTCCGATGAAGCCGAGGGACGCGATGGCAGCCGTCGCGTCCGTCCGGAGCCATTCCCGGTAGGCCGGATCAGCCCAGGCTTTGGCGATCACCCTCGCCCCGTTGCGGGGACCGACCTTGACCTCGTAGGTCTCGACCAGCGCGTCGATGGCGGCCGGATCGACATAGCCTTTCTCGACCAGGATGGACTCGAGCGCGCGCACCCGCAATTCGATCTCGGAGAGATGGCTGTGGTCGTCATGATCATGGTGATGATCGCCGTGCTCCATGGGTTCTCCCTCGCCTCCTCGGATGAGTCGGGCCATGCTAGAGCATCGGACCCAAAAGTGGACCCACTTTTGGGATCTATTCCGATGCTCAACCCCTTGAGTGGCGCACCGTTCGACGCGAAAACCGGATCCACTTTTCACGTCCGATTCTCTCACGACGGCGGTCTCCCGCGTCTGCGGTCAGAACTTGGCGCTGATTCCGAGCACGGGCCCATGCACGAGCATGTCGAACTCGTAGCGCTGCCGGCCCTCGCCCTGAGTGTAGTCCACAGAGAGGGCCCGGTAGCCGATCACACCCGAGAAGGTGATGCCCTGATAGGTGCCGAGTTCGAACCCGTAGGCGCCGATCGCCTGCCAGGAGAAGTCGCTCCCGACCCCGAAGCCGCCGATGTCGCCGCGGAGCAGAAGTTCATGTCCCGGCGCGATTGTGTAGCGCAGGCGTGCGCCGATCAGCGGGTCGAGCCAGTCGACGGAACCGGAGCGGGCGAAGGCGCGGCCGCCTTCCACCGCGAGGTCACCGATCTGGACCCCGGCCGCGACAGCGAGGGACAGGTCGGCCTCCTGGTGCCAGTAGCGCGCACCGGCGAGGATGTCGAAGGCCAGTGGTCCCGAGCGGTAAACCTCGTAGGCGGCGCCGACTTCGGCGATGGTCATCTCGATGTCGAGGCCGAGGGAGGTCGCGAGGGTTCCGGTCACGCCGGGTGCGAGAGAACGGCTGCGGACGTTGCCGCGCTCGACGCCGATCTTGGTCCAGACCACGTTGCCCAAAAGCGCAAAGGGACCGTTGCGGGCCTCGAAGTCGCCCATGAGGGCCACGAGCGTGTCGCTCTCCCTGACGATGTCGGCGAAACTCGCGTCCACCTTCGCGGACCGCCCGCGTACGGTTTGGGTGCCGTCCAAGGCGATGAGCCAGCCGTAGGGTACGAAGCGGAAGGACCAGCTCGGCAGAGCGGGAGCCTCGATCACGGGCGCCGGGGGAGGAGGCAAGTCGGCGGCGAGGGTGGGATTGAGTCCGCCGGCGAGAAGGCCGAGCGAAGCCAGGACGCCGCTCGACAGCCACTGCGAAAGGTCACGCATCGTTCCCCCTTGGATTGCCGGTCCCCTGCCTCTTCTAGAGCATCGGACGTGAACAGTGGGTCCACTGTTCACGTCCGATGCGCGAGGCGTTAGCAATGCTGAGCACCGGCCGACCCCGTCGGGCACCCGCGCCGCTGCAAGCGGACGGTGCTCCCTCAGTCGTCGGGAAGTCCCGACCACGATGCCTCCGTGACACTCTTCCCTCCTTCGGATCTCGTGCCCTCGGCGATCTGGATCGGGGCCGGGCGGCCCACGAAATCGCTCCACTGCGCCTCCGTGCCATGGAAGGCGTTGCGGTCCACGTTTCCGGCGATACCCGGGACCCTTCCCGTGGTCGTGAACTGCCAGAAGGTCCATTGACGGTCGTTGTAGCGAACCTGAGGCTCGGCGGCGGTGCTTCGGATCCAGAACGGATAGTCCTTGAGCTCGCCCTCGAGAACTTCCCTGTGGAAGGTGATATCCGTGTAGATGATCGGTTTCTTGCCCGTGTGAGCCTCCATCTCGCGCAGGATGACCCGGATCATGGCCAAGGCCTTGTCCCGCGGGATCTTCCGGCCGCAGGAAGGAGACGCGCCATTCCATTCGGCATCGAGCACGGGGGGCAGAGCGTCCGCCTCCGGCTGCACGTTCCTCCTGAACCAGGCCGCCTGCTCCTCGGCGGGCCGGCACCAGTACACGAAGTGATAGGCGCCACGCAGGACGCCCGCGTTGCGGGCGCCTTCCCAGTTCTCGGCGAATCTCGGATCGACGTGATCCCCGCCCTCAGTGGCCTTGATGAAGGCGAAGCGGGTGCCTCCGTCACGCAAGGCTGCCCAGTCCACCTTTCCTTGCCATCGAGAGATGTCCACGCCGTGAACGGGCCGGAAATGCGCACTCGCGACACCGCCGTGCGGCTTGGCATCTCCAACGCCTGACATCAGCCCCAATCCCGAGCAGGAAGCGAGCGCCATGCCCAGGGGCACAATCGCGCAAAGCCGGAATCCGGCCCTCAGTACCGCAAGCGCTCTGTCCATCTGCTCGTCCCCGCACCGGTTGAAACCCGGCCCTCGTGCTTCGTGGAGAACTCGATGCCAAATATGGCGCAGGAACAGCAATTAGGGACAAAAAGAGGCAAATGTGAGATGGTGCGGGCCGGACTAGCTTTATCCGTTTCTCCTTTGCTCCGCCCCGAGCGGCGTGTGCCAAGTGTCGACCGAAAATTCCACGGAAGTCGTGCGGAGAAATGGACGGTCATGACCGGCGTGCCATAAAAAAACCCTGCCCGTCGCAGGGCAGGGTTTGAGTGATCTCCTCGCCTTCGGGGGTTACGCCGAAGTCGGGCCAGTAGGTCACGTCCCACGCAGCGTGTCAAATCCGACAAAAGTATTCACGACGCTATAGGCGTATATTCATATCAGCTGTACTGACCTAATGAGTAAAGTTCAAGCATGTGTTGCATCTTTGCTATAGCCCTTCTTGGCAGTTGATCCATACTCTGTCCTTGTGAATCTTGGTCCACAAGGGGATTGCCCATGAAAACGCGTATTCTTGGCTTGCTTGCCGCAACTGCCCTCTCTACGGCTGCTGTCTCGTCCGTGTCCGCCGCGGACCTGCCGGTCCGTGCCGCTCCTCCTCCGGTGATCGCGGCCGTTCCGGTCTTCACCTGGACCGGCTTCTACATCGGTGGCAACCTCGGCTGGGGCTGGCGCGACAGCAACGAAGACACTGTGATCCTGACCGGCCCCGGCGTTCCGGGCGGCATCGCGGGAGGCACGCTGCTCTTCGATAACAACAACGATGGCACCTTCACCGGCGGCGGCCAGATCGGCTACAACTACCAGATCGGCTCCTTCGTGATCGGTGCCGAGGCCGACATCCAGGGCATCGATAACAACGACGACAACAATGCGGTGTTCATTCCGGGCCCGGGCTTTGCCGGCGGCACCTTCGTGCCCGGCCAGTTCGAGAACTCGGCGGATTGGTGGGGCTCGGTGCGCCTGCGCGCCGGCGTGGCCTTCGACCGCTTCCTGGTCTACGCCACGGGCGGTCTGGCCTACACGGAAGACAACACCGGCTGGGTGGTCGGCGGCGGCGTCGAGTGGGCGCTTCCCACGAACTTCAATCTGTTCGGCGGCAACAGCGCTGTCACCCTCGGCCTGGAGGGTCTGTGGGTCAGCATCGATCAGGACAACGACAACAACGGTCGCGTCGGAACCTTCACGCCGGTCGGCGGCGCGCCGGTCGACGTGTTCCTGCCGCGCAACAACGACGATCAGGACTTCTTCGTCGCGCGGGCCAAGCTGAACTTCAAGTTCGGCACCTACTAGGATCGCCAGATCAACAGCAACACGAAAGGCCCGGGGCGCGCGCCCCGGGCCTTTTTGCTGGAGGAGATCTCCGTCGCCCGACGGCTTCGGCAAAGTGCAAAGCATGCACTCCGAGCGCACGACGCACCTGACCTCCGACAGCGCCCTGCTCCCAAGCGAAGTCTGGTGACGGATGGATGGAATGCCTGCCGGAATGTCCGGATGGGGTTCTCCACGGCGATTGCCGGCGCCTCAGGAAGGTCTGTCGTTTTGAGCCCTTGCAGACACTCGGCCCGCTTCCGCCCGGTGCCAGAAGAAGACGTTCATGCAACGCCACGATGGATCGCGTCGAAGCCAAGGTCCGTCAGCTCGACCGTCCCAGCGTCCGGCACGGTCACGTACCCAAGCTGCTTCAACTCGGAAATGGCCACGGCAACAGCGGGATCTGTCCCGAAATGCGCATCCAGTGTTGCCATTGTCACACGGGCGCCGGGTTTTCGGTGGGTTTCACGAAAGAACCCAAGGATCTCGCAGGCTGTCTCGCTGAGCGGCATTCTCGCCTCCACCGGATCAACGTCGGCTATTCGGCCACGTGCAGACGGAATTCGGGCCCGTTGGGGCTGCCCATGGATTCTAACCGGCTCATGGCAGCATCGATCTCCTCCATGTCGTAAGCCATCGAGGGAGCCAGGTTCGTGATGTGATGGTCCCATTGCATTCGGCAGGAGATGTAGGCCTCGGCACCAGCCTGCCCGTCAGCCGTGACCTCGATCCCCGCCTGCTGAAGCCGAAGCAGGGCAGCACGGTAGCGTGCTCGCCAGCGGTCCCGGGTCTGCGGGTCCGGTTGAGCCTCCCGGTCCGGCGCCCCATGCGGGAGAAAGGTGTTCTCCAAGGTGATGACCAGCATCATCGACGCCTCCCACAGCTGCGCGACGGCTCCGGCCTCCTTCAGCCAGCCGTCCTTCTGATCATCCAGGGCGCTCCTGATCAGGCTCACCGTGTCCAACGCGACCAGCGTGGAACGGGACACCGAATGGTATGGATCGCTGAAGCGGAAATAGAACAGCACCGGGTAGAAGTGGTGCGCCTCCTTGGCTTGGGTCATCTCGACGGCGAGTTCCGACAGGTTCGTGTAGCCGCCACTGAACTGTCCCCGAGGTCCGAGACGTGCCAGCAGTTCGGCGGCGTCCCCTGTGCACCCTGAGAGGAAATGAAGGTTCATGGCCAGCACGTTGCGCCGCTGGAGCGCCGTATAGACCTGCATCAGATAGGTCAGCGTCAGCGACATCACCGACATTCCGATCAGCGAGTTGAACAGGAAGAGCAGCCGGGTGGGACTTGTGTGCGGGGTGAAGTCGCTCGCCCCGACGATGGCCATGCTGGTCCCGCCGGCATACATCGCGGTGACGAAGTCGGTGGGCGTCTCGCCGTTGCTGGCGCGGATCGAGGTGCCGAGTTCCGGGTGCATGATCAACGCCGCCCCGAGCGTCAGCCCGAGAGCCCAGACCCCAACCAGCAGCACGAGGATGACCGGACCGCAGAAGGACAGAGCCGCCCCTCGTCTGGAGCCGAGAACCTTCGAGGCGCTGACGGCCGAGGCCCAGACCAGCCGCGCGACCCTGGAGCCGATGATGCTGGTGCCGATCCGGGCATAGAGCACGGTCAGAAAGATATCGAGCAGGATGATCAGGATCAGCAATATCCCAAGGCCCTGCTCCAGTCGCCCCATCATGCCAGGCCTCCTGTCATCCCAGCTGCTCGGTCAGGGTCGCTGGGGCTGCCCGGTCGTGCCGGTCGCCTCCCCGTTCTGCCCGGGCTCGATGCGCCACAGCTGCGTCTCGAGGCGCGGACCGTTCTCGGGCTTGAACCAGCTCATATCCTGGATGCGGGAGCTGGTGACGTAGAGGGTGCCATCGGGTCCCTCAGAGAATGTATCGGGCCAGCGCAGCCGCTTGTCCTGGACGAGGGTGGTGATGCGATCCCCATCGCGGACCTTCACGGCATCCTGCTCAATCGCGCTCAGATAAAGCCGCCCGCGCCCGTCGATCCAAAGACCGTCCGTCGGCTCAGTCTCAGTGACACGCTCCACCCGAGCTTCGAGGTCCTTCTCGGACAGACGTGCGTTCTCCAAGGCATCGGTCGCGATTCGATAGAGCGTCCGGCCGGTCAGCGCTTTCCAATAGAGCGTGCGCCCATCGGGAGAGAGCGCGATGCTGTCGGCGGCAAATTCGACTCCGCGCCCGTCGGGCCGACGCAACTCCTGCCCATCGGTCTTCACCACCACATCCTTTTCCGGCTGGGTGCTCGGGTGGCCGTCGAGGACGCGTCGAGCCTTGCCGTTTTGCAGATCCACAACAACGAGAGCGCCCTTGGCTCCGGCATCGGTCAGGTAGGCATGCCGTCCATCCGGCGAAAACCGCACATCGTTCAGGTAGCTGCCCTGAGGGGCGACCGTCTCGTCGAAGCGGATCACCTGCGCAACCTTGTTTGTCTTCAGGTCGATCCTGGCGAGCTTGGGCCCACCCTGCACGACGGGTGCTGTGGCTGGCGCGGCCGGATCCACGACCCAGAGATTGCCGTGCGCATCGGCCACGACGCTCTGGACGCACACGAAGTGATCCCCGGCGGACATCTGGTTCTTCTTGGCATTGCGCCAGGAATTCCACTCGTCATCCGGGTAGGGTTTGATCTGGCCGTCGCGCGTTACCTCGGCCACCGAGATCGGGGCATCCTCGGTCCACCGCGGGAAGTTGACGAAGATGCGCCCATCCTTCGAAACGGTCACTCCGGTCACCTGATGCTCAAAGCTGGCGACCTGCTGCAACTGCGCCGGACCCTGAGAGGGGGCTGGACTCTGCTGTGCCATGGCTGTGGTGGCCAGGAGCGTTCCGAGAAGCAGCGTCACCGGTGTGAGCCTGAGCATGTTCGCCTCCATCGTGGGCAAGGATCGTATCGGATACGGCTGCCCTCTCGCAGCGTGAACGCCGCTCGCGCGCAGCCGTATTGTCGCTCGGTCAGTGAGGACGTGGCCTCTCCTGCGGGGCTCGATCCGACACCGCTGCGAGGCTTGGCGCGGCCCGCATGTCCGGCGGCACCTGGAAGTCCTTGGCTGCGCCTCGCGCGGCCTGGACACCCTGCGGGAAGCCTGTGCGATTCCGATAGGAGCGCGGGCGGCCCCGGGGGCGGCTGTGGCGGGCCGTAACGCCCTGTGCGCCAATGATGTCGAGCAGCGTCACCCCCAGCACTGCCGCAAGAGCAATCCCGACATTGTGACGCTTCGGATTGTCGTGCCGCATGGCCGCCATCAGGGTGGCGATGTCGAGTCCGTCGCCGGCCACCCGGCTCCACAATCCAAGGTGCTTGTCGGGCGAGAGCGAGACGATGCCGTGCCCGAGTTCGCGGACGCCATAGGCCCGCACGAGGGCCTCCTTGCCCTCCATGCCCAGCGCACGGGTGAAGCGCTCCGCCGCGACCAGCTCCGCTATGCCCAGGCCGATGCTGTACCAGCCCAACGCCTTGGCCAAGCGGTCGGCCGCCCCCAGCGAGCTGGGGCCGGAATGAAGGACCTTCGGGTCACCCTTGGACCGGGCGATGTTCGAGATGTAATAAGCCATGTCTTCTCTCTCCGGTCTTTAGGGCTTCAGAACCACTTTGATGCAGCTGTCCTGCTTGTCGCGGAACACCTTGTACATCTCGGGTCCCTCATCGAGGCTCACGGTATGGGTGATGACAAACGATGGGTCGATCTGCCCCTCCTCGATGCGGCGCAGAAGGTCATCGGTCCAACGGTTGACGTGCGTCTGGCCGGTGCGAAGGGTCAGCCCCTTGTTCATCAGCTGGCCCATCGGGATCTTGTCGACCAGCCCGCCATAGACACCGGGGATTGAGATCACCCCGGCCGGGCGGCAGACATAGATCATCTCGCGCAACACGTGCGGCCGGTCGCTTTCGGCTCCCAGCATCTGCTTGGCGCGGTCGTAGACCGTATCCGGCATGGAAGGCGAGACATGGGCTTCCATCCCGATGCAGTCGATGCACTTCTCCGGGCCCTCGCCGCCGGTGAGCTCGTTCAGACGCTCGACCACGCTCTCCTCGTCGAAGTTGATGGTGATGGCGCCACCGGCTTGCGCCATTTCCAGGCGCTCCGGCAAATGATCGATGGCGATCACCTGCTTGGCGCCGAGGAGCACGGCGCTGCGGATCGCCATCTGACCGACAGGACCGCAGCCCCAGATCGCGACCGTGTCCGTCGGCTGGATGTCGCACTGGACCGCCGCCTGCCAGCCGGTGGGGAAGATGTCGCCGAGGAAGAGAACCTTCTCGTCCGGGATCCCGTCCGGCACCTTGATGTGGGTCGCATCGGCAAAGGGAACGCGCAGATACTCGGCCTGCCCGCCGGGATAGCCGCCGGTCAGATGCGTATAGCCGAACAGGCCCGCCGTCGCATGGCCGAAGACCTTGTCGGCGAGATCCTTCTTGCGGTTGCTCCGCTGACAGACGGAGAAGTTGCCGCGCTTGCACTGATCGCACTCGCCGCAGATGATCGTGAACGGGACAACGACGCGGTCCCCCTTCTTGAGCTTGCCCCTCGCTTCGGGCCCGACCTCGACAACCTCTCCCATCATCTCGTGCCCCATGACATCACCGGGCAGCATGGCAGGAATGAAATTGTGAAACAGGTGAAGGTCCGAGCCGCAGATGGCGCAGCTCGTCACCTTGATGATGGCGTCCCGCGGCTGCTCGATCTCGGGGTCAGTGACGGTGTCGCAGCGAATATCTTCCTTGCCGTGCCAAACGAGGGCTCGCATGCCTTCTTCCTCCTCTTGTCCAACGAAGATGCAAAGGATCCTGCGTCCGGAACTCGTGACAGTACGGGGCAGATCTCTGCGGGGATGGTCGTCAGGGGTCGTGGCTCATGAACGACTGCGCCGAGGGGAAGTGCTGCGGATGATCCCTGAGGGACATCCCGCTTTGCCTCGAATGGAGCGCGGTTCTCCCGCTCTGCCGACCTCTCATGAGGACAGCATTTTGAATGGGGCATTCCTGCCAGACGGTCAGGCTTCGGGCGTGCCTGACCCCTGAGGCACCTTCGGCCCTGGGCTGGGCGACCGGAATCCCGCCGAGGTTGCGACCAGCACGGCTTGTGACGAGTTCTGCGCGCCAAGCCGCTGCATGACGTGGGCCCGATGAGTCTCCACGGTCCGAGGGCTGGGGCCGATGTCCCGACCCATTGACTTGTTGGTCTTGCCGGCCAGCAAGCCTGCTTAGGCTGCACCCATCACGGCCCGCTACACCGGATCGGCCCATGCGACGTGAAGACCCGTCCGCCCGAGGACAGGGCGCCCGGCAGCGGCGATCGGCGCACGCAACAGCCACAGCCGGCTGGATGCGCCGCCGAAGAAGGCCGCGGGTCAGTCGCGCTCCGCTGGGTTGCTTCGTGGGCGATGCGACCTCCAGAGTTGATGCGGGCGATGGCTGGTGCGCTGAGAGATGCTCGTGACGCTTCAGCCCCGCATTGAGGGCATGCGCATGGGTCCTGGAACCGCGCCATGGGCCGCATTGCAGTGAACGGCCCGCACCCTTGGCACTCGTAGTCGTAGATCGGCATGGGGTCCTCACATTCGAGCTCGTTTGGCGAGATGGTACACAGGCCGAGCGCGCGACTGCCCGCCCGGCCCGTCCCATCACGCGGCGGGCTTGAGAACCACCTTGGTCCAGCCATCGTCACGCGCGTCGAAGTGCTGGTAGGCGTTCGGTGCCTCGCCCAGCGGCAGTTCGTGCGAGATGATGAAGGACGGCTTCGCGCGGCCCGTCGAGATCAGGTCTCGCAGCTGCCGGTTATACGCCTTGACGTTGCACTGGCCGGTGCCGATCGTCTGACCCTTGAACCAGAAGAGACCGTAATCGAAAACGATCTCGCCCTGCTTGTAGAGCGGGTCCTGAGGCGCCGGATCCTGGGGCACATAGACGCCGACCACGCCGATGCCCCCGGTGAACTTCACTGACTTTACCAGGTCGTTCATGATCATGTTGGGGTGCTCGTGACCGTCCGGGTCGTGGGCCTGGTAGCCGACGCACTCGCAGCCGCGGTCGGCGCCGATGCCGTTCGTCAGAGCAAGGACCTGGTCCACCGCGGAGCCCTTGGAATCGTCGATGGGCAAAGCCCCGATCGAGCCTGCGAGGCGCAGACGGTCGGGATGGCGGTCGACGACCATGACCATGCACGCGCCCTTGATCATCGCGGAGTGAGCCGCCATGAGGCCGACCGGCCCGGCCCCGTAGATGACGACCGACTCGCCGGGACGCAATCCTGCAAGTTCGGTGACGTGCCAGCCGGTTGGGAAGATGTCGGCCAGCATCACATAGTCGTTCTGTCGTTCCTCCGCGTCCGGTGGCAGCTTCAGGCAGTTGTAATCGCCGTAGGGGACACGAAGAAGGTCGGCTTGGCCGCCCCGATAAGGCCCCATATCGGCGAAGCCGTACGCAGCGCCGGCCATGTTCGGCACGACGCTTCGATCCGCCGTGGTCAGGCAGAACGCGCTCAAGCCGCGCTCGCAGTTCTTGCAGAACCCGCAGCCGATGTTGAAGGGAATGGCGACCCAGTCCCCAACCTTCACCCGATCGACCGCATCGCCCACTTCGGCCACCTGACCGAGGTTCTCGTGCCCGAACACGCCGCCGCGCGGGAAGTCGGTCCGGCCCTCATACATGTGCAGGTCGGAGCCGCAGATGTTGGTGCTCGTGATCCGGACCAGAACGTCGGTCGGCCGCTCGATTCGCGCGTCGGGCACGTCCTGCAGCGCAACATCGCGCGGCCCGTTATAGACAACTGCTCTCATCGTGTTCTCCCAACCTGAAGCCGCATGCTCGAGAGGCGCGACTCGTCACCTTGGCGATGGCGTCGCGGGGATGGTCGTCCGGGCCTGTGGCTCATGAACGACCGCGCCGAGGGGAAGTGCTGCGGATGATCCCTGAGGGGCATTCCGCTCTGTTTCATACGGCTTATTACAGTGCAGATTTCCCGCTCTGCCGACCTCCAGCGAGAACAGCACCTTGAGCGGGACATTCTTGCTAGGCCGTCAGGTTTCGGGCGTATCTGATCCCTGAGGCACCTTCGCCCCTGGGCTGCGCGGCTCGAACCCAGCGGAGGTTGCGACCGGCACGGCTTTTGACAGCGTCTGCACGCCAAGCCGCTGCATGACGTGGGCCCGGTGCCTCTCTACCGTCCGAGGGCTGAGGCTGACGGGTCCGGCGGCGTGAGCGGGGAAGACGGACATGGCCAGGGGCCCCGCCGAGCAGGGCCAACGGGGATCGCCCGGAAGGATGCATGAGGATCTCCCAATGCGGGGCCGGAACCGGCATCTCCGGTCAGGTTGGCAAGAGCTACTGCCAAGACGTAGGCGTCGAATGGCTTCTCCCATGTCGCGACGTCGCGATACGCGGCCGGCAGGAAGGCTTGGCTGTAGCCGGTCGCAAAGATGAAGGGGATCGCTCGCTCCCTGAGAGAATCGGCGACCGGGAACACCGGTTTGCCATGCAGCTCAACATCGAGAACGGCCATGTCAACCCTTTCAGACGCCAGCAGAGCCAGCGCCGCCTCCCGGGTTGGAGCCGGTCCGACCACCGCCGCCCCGGCTCGCTCCAGAACTTGTGCGATGTCGTCGGCAATGAAGTACTCATCCTCGACGATCAGCACGTGGCGGTTGATCAAACTTGCTTGCGAGACTGATAAGGTCACGGGCTTTCCTGGTCCTGTTCCTGGCTGGCTCAAAGCTTCGATGCTGCATGTGGCCCGGCCGATCCGCAGCGGTCCGGGCATGGCCACATGCCCATTGGGGCAGTGTCATGGATGAGGATGAACGCGGCATCCGGTGGTCACCGGGGATGGTTCCGTATCGTGTTGCAGCGGCGTTCGGGCGATCAGGGCCCGCTGGAGCTCAAGGCTCGCCGGCCCCTGCGTCACGGCTCACCGGCGGGCGGGCCTGCACGCCCGCCAGGGCGGCGACCCGCACCAGTTCAGGGACCGTCCTGGCGCCCAGCCGCTGCATGACGTGAGCGCGGTGGGTTTCCACCGTGCGCGGGCTGAGGCCGATGGCCCGCCCGATCTGCTTGTTGGTCTGGCCGGCCAGCAGGCCCTCCAGGACCTCGCGTTCGCGGGCCGGCATCTCGGCGATGCGCCCCCGGGCCTGGTTGGACTCCTGGTCGCGCTCGTCGGCCTGGGAGATGTCGGCGGCCGCCGACGCAAGGGCGGCCAGCAGCCCATCCGGAGCATAGGGGACCGGCAGGAAGTCCACCACTCCCGCTTTCATCACCCGCACCCCGAAGGTCACGTCGCCTTTGGGGTCGCCGAGGACGATCACCGGCAGGCCGAGGCGCCGGGCCTTGAGCTCCCGCGGGATGGTCAGTTCGCCCGCCTCGGGCTGGCGGATGTCGAGCACCACGCAGCCGGCCGCGAGCGCCGGGGCCGCCTCCAGGAAAGCCTTGCCGGACGGGAAGGCTCTCACGTCATAGCCGGCGTCGCGCAGCCCGCGCGTCAGATCCTGACGCGAGGCCTCGTCGGCATCGACCACATAGACGAAGCGCCCGTCATGGCGGGTGATGTCCTGGGCGACGCCGCCGGCACGGCGGATCCGGCCCTGAGCGTCGCGAATGGGGAAGAAGGTGTTGCGGATCCAGCGCACGACCCCATCCTGCCGGATGATGCGGAACTCTTCGGTGCTGATGTCGCCCAGTCTGACGCGTTCAAGCGCGCCTCGCGCGCGCTCTCGATCATCCGGATGGACGAAGCGGCTCCACCGGCTGGGATCGCCAAGCGTGCTTTCGACTGTTTCGCCCCAAATGGGTTCGAAAGCGGGGCTCAGGTATTCGAGGTTCATCGTCTCGAAGTCCATGATCCAAAGGGTGCTGCTGGAGTTCTCGGCGAACTGCCGGAAGCGCTCTTCGCTCTCGCGCAGGGCGGCTTCGGCCCGCTTGCGCGTCGTGATGTCCAAGACGGCTCCCATGAATGCAACCGGACGGCCATGCTCGAAGGTGGTCCTGCCCTGGGTGGAAACCCAGCGCTCGATCCCATCCCCGATACCGATCACGCGATATTCAAGGGCGTAGAGACCGTCACCTGTGGGGTCGACACAATGGGCCAGCGCGGCATCGACCTGAGCGCGATCCTCGGGATGAATGCCGGATAGCCACACCTCGTGGTCGACATGGGCATCAGGCTCCAGCCCCCACATCGCCTTGAGCTGCGCGTCCCAGTCCAGGACTCCCGTGGCCGGATCCCAGGTGTATGGCGACAGACCGACGAGGTCGATGGCCGCCTGGAGCCGCGCTCGGCTTTCGCGCAACGCCTGCTCCGTCCGCTTCTCCCGCTCGACGACCTGCACCACGAAGACTGCGCCCAGACCCTCCTGAGCGGTGTTGCGGAAGGGCGCGGCGCTCACCCGCGTCCAGATCTCCTGGCCATCGGGAAGCGTGGCGAGGAAGTCGATACCTGGAACAACCGTTTCACCCCGCAGCGCCCGGGCGCTCGGATAGTCGGAGGGGCTGAGACGCTGGCCATCCGGGGTGTAGCCCCGCCAGCCCTCGCTTTGCATGGGATCTCTGGAGGGGATTCTATCAAGAGCGTACTGCTGGAGGATCTGGTTGCTCAGGACAATGTTCCCCTGAGGGTCGACGAGGCCCACACCGACCGGCAATTGCTCCAGAATGGCTGCAAGCTTGTTCTCGCTTTCGCGCAGGGCTGCCTCGGCTCGTACGCGCTCGGTGGTCTCGTGGACAGTGCACAGCACCCCGCCAACGCCGCCTGTCTCATCCCCAATGGGGCTGTAGGAGAATGAGAACCATGTTGCCTCGGGATGGCCGTGGCGCATGAGCGTCAGCGGCAGGTCCTCAAAGTAGCTGGCCTCCCCTTGCATGGCCCGATGGGTGATCGGACCGATGGTGTCCCACACCTCCGACCAGACCTCGGGGAATGGCCGCCCGAGGCCGCTCGGTTTGTCGCCCATGATCGGAATGTAGGCATCATTGTAGAAGCTGGTCAGTTCCGGCCCCCAGGCCAAGTAGGTGGGGAAGGCGGAGCTCAGCATGATGCTCAACGCGGTGCGCAGCGATTGCGGCCAAGTCTCTGTTGGCCCGAGGGGCGTAGCAGCCCAGTCATGGGTTCGCACGCGTTCACCCATGATGCCGCCGGTAATAGCTTCCGCCGTGCTCATCTCCATTCTTCCTCGAAATATGTCATGAGAGGCCTTTCCGACAAAACTTAACGGTTGTGAGGGCGGCTTCCCAAAACGGGACCACGGCTGCTCGTCTGTCTTCGCCAATCCTGCCGCACCTGGCCCCATTAGCTGCTCCGTGATGTAAGTGTGGGCTGATGGAGGCCAGCCCACACTCGTTGGTTCGCAGCCGCGTATCTTCCCTCAGGAATCGACCGGTAGGCGTTTAGGCCCCTACGATTGTTACCCTCCACAAGTTCCGCGGAACGACGATTATTAGCGTCAGCCCATCTGATCTCCTCAGGTGGGGCGCTAACGAAGTCCCTCGACGCCACCGAGATGTGCCATGATGGACCAACACGATGAACGGCCCCGACGGGTCCGCAACGATAGTCCGGCCCGCCCTAGAGCAACGGGAGCCGCGCAGTCTTGGCTGGGTCAACGGCAAGGGCAACAGGATGCTCGCGGGCGCCGTTCGAGCTTTGGCATGGTTGGACTTGCCCTCGCGGCCGCTGCGGGCGTGGCCGCCATCGGCCTGATCGAGACCCAAATGCGCGGTACCGGAAGCCGGACCAGGACAGGTCCGAACCGACAGCCAGATGCTGGCGATGAGCCGGAGGTCGAGCGTTCGATCACGATCGAGGACGTTCCCGCGGACGAACTCTACCGTCGCTGGCGCGATCCCGAAACCATGAGGCGGATCATGGCGCCCTTTGCCGACGTCCAGCCCACGGGTGACGGGCAAACACGCTGGAACGCCGGCCCCAATCTGGGCTCCTGGGACATGCGCTTGGCCGATGACCGGCCGGGCGAGTTCATGCGCTGGGAGGCACAAGGCCGGGGCGCTCTGATCCGGGAAACGTCCGTTCGCTTCCGTCCCGCAACGGGCAACCGCGGCACCGTGGTGGTCCTGCGCGCCAGCCTCGATCCACCCGGTGGCATGCTCGGCCGGATCGCCACCCAGATGCTGGGCAATACGCTACCGGCGGCGCTCGCGAGCAAGTCGCTGCACTACTTCAAGGCCCTCGTCCAGACCGGCGAGATCCCGACCACCGAGCGCCAGCCGGCGGCTCGGCCCGACCCTCGCTGACGAGGAGCTTCCCATGCGTGCGCTCATCTGGAACGGCGTCAATGATCTGCGTGTCGAGACCGTCAAGGACCCCGAGATCGTCAATCCGCATGACTGCATCCTGCGGGTCACCATGTCGACCACCTGCGGCTCGGACCTGCACTTCATCGACGGCTACATCCCGACCATGAAGGCCGGTGACGTGATCGGTCACGAGTTCATGGGCGTAGTCGAGGACGTCGGCCCCGAGGTGAAGAAGGTCAAGAAGGGCGACCGGGTCGTGGTGCCGTCCTTCATCACCTGCGGCCAGTGCTGGTACTGCAAGAACAAACTCTATTCGCTGTGCGACAACACCCATCCCAAGCCCGAGCTGCAGGAGCCCATCTTCGGCTATCCGACCGCCGGCATCTACGGCTATACCCACGCGTTCGGCGGCTATGCGGGAGCGCACGCTCAGTATGTGCGCGTGCCGTTTGCCGATAACGATTGCTTCAAGGTGCCGGATGGTGTGCCGGACGAGCAGGTGCTGTTTCTCTCCGATGCTGCCCCGACCGGCTACATGGGGGCGGATTTCTGCAACATTCAGCGGGGCGACGTGGTAGCCGTGTGGGGCTGCGGCGGCGTCGGCCTGATGGCGCAGAAGAGCGCCTTCCTCATGGGGGCCGAGCGGGTGATCGGGATCGACCGCTTGCCTGAACGGCTCCGGATGGCCCGCGAGCATGTCGGCTCCGAGACCATCAACTACGAGGAGGTGGACAGCGTCCTGGAGGTGCTCAAGGAAATGACGGGCGGCCGGGGCCCCGACGCTTGCATCGACGCGGTCGGCATGGAAGCGCACGGCACAGGTCTGCAATACGCCTACGACCGCGCCAAACAGCTCATGTACATGCACACGGATCGCGGCCAAGCGCTCCGCGAGGCAATCCTGGCCTGCCGCAAGGGGGGAACACTCTCGATCCTGGGCGTCTACGGCGTGATGGACAAGTTTCCAATCGGGGCCATCATGAACAAGGGCCTGACGGTGCGCACAGCTCAACAGCATGGGCAGGCCTACATGGACCGCCTGCTCGACCATGCCCAGAAGGGAGAGCTGAACCCATCGTTCCTGGCGACACATCGATTCCCGCTCGAAGATGCACCGCGTGGCTACGCCATGTTCAAGCACAAGGAAGACGGTTGCGTCCGCTCCGTGTTCATTCCCTGAACCGGAACGATGTCCATGACACTATCCAGGGCTGTGGAACAATCGGGGGTACAGGATGCATGCTCCCGCTCTTGTCATGGCCCCTGAAGACGCGATGGACGAACATTCACTGAGCACCGGAGATGAGGAAGGCAGCGGGCTTCGTGCTGCGGCCGCTGCCTCGGACAGAGATCGTGAATGTCCACATGGAAATCGTCACGCTCTCAATCGACCGTTGTCGAAGGCGCCTGTGGCCTGACGTGCATCAAACGAGAGTTCGCGACAAATACGCCGCCGTGCGGCTGCGTGATGCTTTTGCGACTTCGCCTGGCGGCCCGGATGCAACCACCTGCCCGCCCTCGTCGCCAGCGCCTGGACCCAGATCCATGATCCAGTCACTTCCCGCAGCAACGCGCATGTTGTGCTCGACCACGATGACAGTGTTACCGGCTTCGACCAGCCCGTCGAGCTGAGCCACGAGCCTCTCCACGTCGGCGGGATGGAGTCCGGTCGTCGGCTCGTCGAGGACGTAGAGCGTATCGCCGCGCTGGATCCGTTGAAGCTCGGCCGCAAGCTTGATCCGCTGTGCCTCCCCTCCAGACAGCTCGGTCGCTGGTTGGCCCAGCCGCAGATAACCCAGTCCCACCTCGCGGACGATCGTGAGGGACCGATGCAGAGGCGGCTCGTCGGCGAAGAATTCCCAGGCTGCATCGACCGTCATTCCGAGCACGTCGGCGACGGATTTGTCGCGGTATTTGATCTTGAGGGTGTCCGGGTTGTAGCGGGCGCCGTGGCAGGTCGGGCATGGAGCATAGACGCTCGGCAGGAACAGCAGCTCGACCATCACGAAACCTTCGCCCTCGCAATGCGGGCAGCGGCCCTTGGCGACGTTGAAGGAAAAGCGTCCCGCATCGTAGCGGCGGGCACGCGCCTGCTTGGTTGCGGCAAACAGCTTGCGGACATGATCGAAAAGGCCGGTATAGGTTGCAAGGTTCGATCGCGGCGTGCGGCCGATCGGCTTCTGATCAACGCGCACCAGGCGCCTGATGCCTTCCATGCCGCTGACGATCCGGCCCTCGCTGGCCATTGTCGCTGCCCGTTCCAGTTCCTCGCCCTCGTCTTCCGGCTCACGGATATCGTGACCGAGATGATCGGCCACCAGTTCGACCAGTGCCTGGCTGACCAGGCTCGACTTGCCCGAGCCGGATACGCCCGTCACGGTCGTGAGCACGCCCAAGGGAAATGCGACGTCGAGCCGGTCCAGGTTGTTGCGCGTCACCCCGGCGAGGCGCAGCCAGCCGCTTGGTGGGTGCACTTCCCGAAGCGGAAGAGAGCTTTCGCCGAACAGGTAACGCCGGGTCTGCGAGGCCTCAACTTGGCTGAGCCCGTCAGGAGGACCGCTATAGATGACATGGCCCCCCTGCTCTCCGGCGCCGGGGCCGACATCGACGATCCAGTCGGCATGACGGATGACATCGAGATTGTGCTCGACCACGAACTGCGAATTTCCGGATGCCTTCAGCTGCCCGAGCGCCTTCAGCAGTGCCTCCGTATCGGCCGGATGGAGCCCAGCGGACGGTTCGTCGAGCACATAGACGACGCCGAAGAGATTGGACCGCACCTGGGTGGCCAGTCGCAGCCGTTGGAGCTCGCCGGGCGAAAGGGTCGGGGTGCTGCGGTCGACGGCGAGATAGCCGAGCCCGAGATCGAGCATGACGCTGACTCGAGCGACAAGGTCCTGCGCGATGCGCTGCGACACCACCGCCTTCTCCGGATGCTCCGCCTCGATCTTTGCCAGCCGCGGAGCGGTTCCCTCCGCATAGGGGCGGAAAATGTCGGCGAGACGGATGAGTGGCAGACCGGAGATGTCGGCGATGTCCAGCCCCGCGAACGTGACGGACAGGGACTCGGGCCGAAGGCGCTTGCCATGGCAAAGCGGGCACTCGGTGCTCACCATGTATTGCGCCACGCGCCGCTTCATCAGCGGGCTCTGCGTGTTGGCGAAGGTGTGCAGAACATGGCGCTTGGCGCTCGTGAACGTGCCCTGATAAGCCGGTTCTTCCTTGCGCTTGAGCGCGTGCCGAACCTCCGCTTGAGTGTATCCCGGATAGACCGGAACAGTCGGCTGCTCGTCGGTGAAAAGAAGCCAGTTCCGGTCCTTCTTGGGCAGGTCCCGCCAGGGCCGATCCACATCGAAGCCGAGCGTGGTCGCGATGTCACGCAGGTTCTGGCCATGCCATGCGGTCGGCCAGGCGGCGATGGCCCGTTCGCGAATGGTCAGCGTGTCGTCGGGCACCATCGATCGCTCGGTGACCTCGTAGACCCGTCCGAGGCCATGGCACCGGGGACAGGCCCCCTCGGGCGTATTGGGTGAAAACGATTCGGCATAGAGGATTCCTTGGCCGCGCGGATAGTCGCCGGCCCGGGAGTAAAGCATGCGCAGCAGGTTGGACAGGGTCGTGACGCTGCCCACGGAGGAGCGCGTGGTCGGTGAACCGCGCTGCTGCTGGAGCGCGACGGCGGGGGGCAGACCATCGATATCGTCCACGTCCGGAACGGGCATCTGGTGGAACAGCCGCCTGGCATAGGGCGACACCGACTCGAGATATCGCCGTTGCGCCTCCGCATAAAGGGTTCCGAAGGCCAGCGAAGACTTTCCGGAGCCGGAGACACCCGTGAAAACAACCAGAGCATCGCGCGGGATCTCAAGGTCGATATTCTTGAGATTGTGCTCACGGGCTCCGCGGACGCGCACGAAGCCCGCTCGTTCCTGCACACCGGTCGGTGAATGGGGCATACGATCCTTCTGCATCGGGCCGCCTGGTGAAGTGTCGGACCCGCGAATATCTAGGGTGATTCAGCGCTCCCGCCACAGGGATGGCTTCTGATTCTGAAGGTCAAGGCCCGGTGGTTCGAGCATCGGACGCGACAAGTGGAATCCCCTTCTGGGATCGGATCCGATGCTCAATCCCTTGGGCGGCGCACCGTTCGGGACCCAGTCTTGATCGCACCGCCTCGCACCACCCTCCACGTCATCACCGGGCTTGTCCAATCCACCACCACGTCATCACCGGCCTTGTGCCGGTGATCCCGATTGTTTGGGGCGCGGCGCTTCACCTTATCGGGATGGCCGGCACAAGGCCGGCCATGACGTGGAGGGTGTCATCGCCCTCTCACACAACCCGCCACGTCATCACCGGGCTCGTCCCGGTGATCCCGATTGTCCGATGCTCCCCTCATGGCCGGCGCACCGCTGACTGCGAAAAGCCGGCTCGGTGCCAAGGACGACGTCGGCCCGTCCTGGATCTCGCAGCCGCTCATCCAGGGTCAGGTGCACACAGGCATGCCGATCCGTTCGTCGCGCCGCCGCAGCCATGCCATGACTGGGATGCTCAAGAGCACCATCCAGACCTTTCCGATGATCTGCGGCAGCAGAAACTCGAGGCTCCCGAAGGCCAGGAACAGGAATACCGCGCTGTCGACGACCAAGCCGACGAGGCTGCTCGCGACAACCGCCAGGATCAGGCCACGCTGCTGCAACGGCGTGTAGACGCCCAGATCTGCCAACTCGGACAGAAGAAACGCTGCCGTCGAGGCGAGGATGAGCGCCGGAGGTGCAAAGACGACCGAGAGGATGCCTCCCACCCCGATGGCGGCCAGCGCCCAGTACCGACCCAGACGCCGCTGCACGAGGTCGCGCAACACCAGCGCCAGGCCTACCACCAGCACACCGCTGGGGGCAGCCAGGCCAGGGGCTACGGGGATCAGGCAAGGGCCTTCTGGAACGCAGACCGTTCCGACATGGCCGACGAGCCAGTTGGCGGCCGGGATGCAGGCGGTAAAGCCCGCAAGGACCGCCATTCCTTCAATTCTGCGGCGGAGATCAGGGGTCATGTTCGAATCGTCCCAATATTCTGTGATGATCGTCAGCCGAACTTAGGAAGGCTGTTTGGCCTGGTGCTCGCGGCAGGCTTCGATCCAGTAGTCAGGGTCGTCGTACAGAGTAGGATCCGCTACGCCTGCGAGGTGAAAGGCCTCGCGCCGCTCGACACAGGTGCCGCAACGTCCGCAATGCTGCTCACCACCCTGGTAGCAGGACCAGGTCTCGGCAAATGGGACGCCCAGCCTTGCGCCGTCGCGCACGATGTCAGCTTTGCTCCGCCGGACGAAGGGTGCGTAGAGGGCGATGCTCGCCAGCCCTTCCAGCGCGTGGTGCTGCATGGTCTCGAACGCCTCAATGAAGTCGGGACGGCAGTCCGGGTAGATGAAATGATCGCCGCCATGCACGGCAGCCGCCACTGCGTCGGCCTGCTCGGCGGCTGCGACGCCAAAGGCGATCGCCAGCATGATTGCGTTGCGATTGGGCACCACAGTGGCCCGCATGGTGTCTTCGGCATAGTGGCCCTCCGGTACCGCCTTCCCGCCGGTGAGAGCCGATCCGGTCAGGAGACGCCCGACGGCGGATATGTCGATGACGTCGTGGCGCACGCCCAGCCGCACGGCGCAGGCCTGTGCCGAGGCCAGCTCCTTCCTGTGGCGCTGCCCGTAATCGAAGGACACGAGGCGCGTGAGGGTTCGCTCCGCCGCAACCTTGTGCGCGAGCGTGACGGAGTCCAATCCGCCGGAACAGATGACGAGCGTTTTCACCGGAGCTCCTTGTTTTGACCGGGTAGGCTGCGACCGGATCGGCTCACGTGCCGATGAACGTTGAGCGAATGAAAGATCGCCTGGCCTCACCAGGCGCTCACCCCATCCGCGTCACGGCATAAGGACCAATGCGGGTGCACATGTCAACAAGAATAGATTCCGCCACAGTCACCTTAATCGGACAGCGTCTATCGGTTCGGAAAAGCACAGCGGACAGGGCTGAACGACACCGCGGCGCTTCTTGTGAAAGCAGACGACCGACGTTGCAGTCTCACTTGGCGCGCCAATCCGGCGTGCGCTCCCGGCGGGCTTCGGACAGGGCGCGAAGGACGCCTTCGGCATCATGGTCAGTCCCATACACGGGCGTTCCGGGCTGCTGCCGCCAGGACTCGTCGAGTCCTCCGGCATCGACGCCGTCAAACCCGAGTTCGTCGACGAGTTGAAGCACGACGGCCTTGGCCTTGGAATCGTCTCCCGCGACCGGCAGCGCAATACGGCCGGGGGCGCCCCGCGGCTGACCGCGCTCGAGCAGATGTCGGGCATAGATATTGTTGAAAGCCTTGATCACCGGCCGTCCCAATTGCCGCTCGACCCAGCGGCTTTCCGGCATGCCATTCTCGATCTCCTCGATGCGACCATCGCGCTGCTGCGGATAGTAGTTGCCGGTGTCGACGACGACGGCGTCAGGACCGACGCCGTCGAACAACCCCTTCGGCAGATCGGGGATGCTCTTTTCCGGGATCGTGACGACGATGAGATCCTTGTCACGGACGGCCTCCGCGACCGAGACGGCCTTGGCGCCGGTCTCCCGCACCAAGGAGGCGAGCGTCTGAGGTCCGCGGGAGTTCGCCACGGAGACTTCGTGCCCGAGCATGGAGAAGCGACGGGTCAAGTTGCCGCCGATGTTGCCTGCGCCGATGATGCCGATCTTCATGTCTGCCTCCCTTGGACGACGGTTTTCCGACATGTGCGGGGCCGCGCGAAGGCGAACTTGCACCGTCCGGCGAACGTCACGGACCCGATCTAGAGCGAAATCCTACACTGAACATCGTTCTGGACGATAGAACCAACGCTCTGACCCACGTCCAGGAAAACACCACCCTTCGCAAGGTGCGCTGATTCGACGTGAACGGCTCCACGGCCTTGGTTCCCGCATTCAGCTTGCTTTCCGGAAGTGCTTCGACATCCGGAATCCTCAGAACTCCAGGCAGATCTTGCCAAAGTGGGCTCCCGATTCCTCATACCGGAATGCTTCGGCCATGACGGCAAGAGCAAAGCTGCGATCGATGACAGGCCGCAGCTCCGTCGCCTCGATGGCTCTCACGAAGTCCATCTGCTGGCTTCGGTTGCCGACGATGAGGCCGTGGAGCCGCGCTTGCTTTGCCATCAGGGCTCCGGTCGGGACCTCGCCTGCCCGACCAGTCAGCACGCCGATCAGCGAGATGTGTCCGCCGACCCGCACCGCGGCAATCGATTGCCCCAGCGTGCCCGCCCCGCCGACCTCGATCACATGATCCACGCCGCGCCCGCCGGCCCAGTCCCGGGCGCGGACGCCCCAATCCTGGTGCTGGCGGTAGTTGATCGTGTGATCGGCCCCGAGGGCCCGGACACGCTCCAGCTTTTCGTCCGAGGAAGAGGTGGCGACGACGGACGCCCCCATCAGCTTCGCCAGCTGAAGCGCAAAGATCGAGACCCCGCCGGTGCCCAACACCAGCACGACATCACCGGCCTTGAGGCCGCCGTTGACGATGAGAGCCCTCCAGGCGGTCAGCCCCGCTGTGGTGAGCGTCGCCGCTTCGGCGTGGCTAAAGCCTTTCGGTGCTCGGGTGAACCAGGTCGCCGGCCGCACCACCGCCTCCCGCGCATAGCCATCGACTCCATCACCGGGCACCGTCGAGAAATCGCTCACCGCCGGTGGCCCCTCCAGCCAGCCCGGGAAAAAGCAGGAGACGACATGATCGCCCACGGCGAACTCGGTCAGCCCCTCGCCCACCACCTCGACCACCCCGGCGCCGTCCGACATCGGAATACGCCCATCTTCCGTCGGCATCCGTCCGCTCACGACGCCATAATCGTGATAGTTGAGCGAACTTGCGTGAAGCCGAACCCGAATCTCACCTGGCCCGGGGCCGCCTGGTTCCGGCAGGTCGAGGGGTTCGAGCCGATCCAATCCGCCGGGTGAACGCAGCGTCATTCCCTTCATTGGCAGCCTCCATCGCCATTCTGCAACTTGGAGTGATTGGAACGGGCATAGCCGCTGCCTCATGCTCCGGACGGGCAGTCGCGGATATGTTCAACGGCCGCCCCTCAGGAGAGGGTCGCAAGAGCCTCTCGCGTGAAGTCGCGCAATTGCCCACTGCGGTTCTCGCGGATCTTCGTCGGCCATTGTGGATCGGACAGGATCGCCCGGCCAACCGCCACCAGATCGAAGTCGCCGCGCTCGAACCGGCGCAGCAGCTCATCCAGGGAGCTGGGATGCGAACTCTCGCCCTGGAAAGCAGCGATGAACTCGCCCGACAGGCCCACTGATCCGACCGTGATGGTCGCCTTGCCGGTCAGCTTCTTGGCCCAGCCGGCGAAGTTGAGGTCGGAGCCCTCGAACTCCGGCTGCCAGAAGCGCCGCTGCGAGCAATGGAAGATGTCCACCCCGGCCTCTGCGAGTGGGGTGAGCCAAGCCTCCATATCCTCCGGTGTCTTGGCCAGCTTGACGGCGAAGTCCTGCTGCTTCCACTGCGACAGCCGCAGGATCACGACGAAGTCCTCGCCGACAGCCTCACGGACCGCCTTCACCACGTCAACGGCAAAGCGGCTGCGCTCCGGCAGGGTCGCTCCGCCCCATCCATCACTCCGCTTGTTCAGGCCGGCCCAGAGAAACTGATCGATCAGGTAACCATGAGCGCCATGGATTTCGACGGCATCGAAGCCCAACCGCTTGGCATCCCCTGCGGCGCGGCCGAAGGCGGCAACGGTCTCCGCGATATCGGCCTCGCTCATTTCGACACCGGTTCGCTCCCCGGGCATCACGAGCCCGGACGGCCCCTCGAACGGAACCGGAGGCTTCCAACCAGATGCGTGCGGGCGCATGACACCCATGTGCCAGATCTGCGGCGCCATGGCGCCTCCGGCCGCATGGACCTGGTCGATGACTCGCCTCCAGCCCTCCAGGGCCCGTTCCCCATAAAAATGCGGCACGTCGGGGTCGTTCGACGAGGCCGGTCGTTCGATCACCGTGCCCTCGGATACGATCAGCCCGACCTCCCCGGCCCGTCGGCCGTAATAGGCCGCAACGTCCGGTGTCGGGATTCCGTTCGGCGAGAACGACCGCGTCATGGGCGCCATGACGATCCGGTTCTTCAGCTTGAGGGATTTGAGGCTAAACGGTTGGAAGAGCGTTTGCACATCCATGGCAATCATCCAGTTTGCTGGGACAACAGGAACGCATCTGACACCGGGTGCGCTCGTTCAGGCCCCTCGGGTATCTGCCCGCGACAGAACGACTGTCCTCCGGCGTGGCCGGCCAAGTGGACGATCTTGCAAGGATGCATCCCCTTCCGGGTCAGCCCCGCGGCGCCACCCTGCTCGATAAGAACCATCCTATGGCGGCCCCCATCCTGCATCGTCCATCGAGCCTTCAGCGGCCACAGTCTCGTCGAGCTCGGAACGCCATTGGTTGGCGACCAATCGGCGGCCAGTCACCCCGTCGGCCTGGGTCGAGGCGAGCCACAGCAGCGGTGGAACGACGATCTCGGGATCGAGCAGGTGCGCACGCACGGCCTCGGAGACGCCACGGGGGATCATGCCGGTCAGCGTGGCGCCGCCCGGCAGCAGCGCATTGACGGTCACCCCCGTTCCGGCGAGATCCTGCGCCCAGATGAGGGTCTCGGATTCGAGCGCGGCTTTCGACGGACCATAGGGTGAGAAGCCCCGGCGGCGCATCGTCTCCTGGTTCATCGAGATGTTGATGATCCGGCCCCAGCCCGCCTGGAGCATGCTCGGCACGGCAGCTCGGGCCATCAGGAAGGGCCCGTTCACATTCGTATCGATCACCATGCGCCAGGTTTCGGGCGCAACCTCCCAGAACCGGGTCGGCTCCGTGAGGAACGCCTCGCTGACATACTTCATGCCCCGCCCGGCGTTGTTCACGAGAACATCCAGACGACCAAACCGCGCGAGAGCAGCCTCGGCCGTTCGAACACAGTCTTCCTCGCGGGTCACGTCAGCCGTGAGCGGATAGATCCGGTCCCCATAACCCATCCCTCGAGCTTCACCCGCCACCTGCTCAAGCTCCGCTTGCTCGCGCGCGGCGGTCGCAACAACGCTGGCGCCGGCGCGCAGGAGTCCAAGGACCATGGAGCGGCCGAGGCCGCGCCCGCCTCCGGTCACAAGGGCCACCTTGCCGGCCAGCCGCTCGGAGCCTGCGGTCATGAAGCCGATCCCGGCCGTGCGGGTGCCGATGCACGTTGAGCCGAGGCTTGGATCATTGGTCCCCTCTCCCTCCATTCGCCGATCGGTCGGGCCGTTGGCCGCCAACCAGCACGAGCCGGGATTTGTTCCCGAAGAGCCGTCCGTCGCCGCCGTGCTCCTGCTGCTCGATGAATCCTGCCGGAGGGGTTCAGATCCCTGTTCGACCTCTTGGCGCCGCACATGCCGGAAGGGCCCGCCTCGGGTGGTCTTCGCCTCATCGCCCGGTTGAGCGATGCTTCAGGTGAGGGCGTGAGGAGATCCGCCTTCGTAGGCCGCCTCCAGGATCGCGAGATAGTCGCCGGCATTTGCCGGTCGCGGGTTGGTGGCCGAAGAGTGATCCTTGGTCGCGCTCTCGGCAATGCCGGGGAGCGTGACGCGGGGGACGCCCATCGCCGCGAGGCTCGCCGGCATTGCGAGGCGGGCATTGAGATCACGGAAGAAATCGGCGAGATCCGCTCCGGGCTCGATCCCCAGGCGCCGGCGGAGAACGTCGTATTTGGGGCCGCAATTCCTCTCATTGAACGCGATGACAAAAGGCAGCAGGACGGCATTCAGCGTCCCGTGATGCAGTGAGACCTGTTTCAGGCCGCCGAGAGGATGAGAGAGGGCGTGAACGGCGCCGAGGCCCTTCTGGAAGGTCAACCCTCCCTCCAGCGCAGCCATCATCATCTCGTGCCTGGCCGCCGCATCGTCACCGTGGGTCACCGCCCGTTCGATGTTCTTGACGGCGCGCTCGAGGCCATCCAGGGCAATGGCTTCCGCCGGAGGATTGAAGCGCGGGCTCAGGAAGGTCTCGACGCAATGCGTGATGGCGTCCATGCCCGTTGCCGCTGTGAGACCCGGGGGAAGCCCCAATGTCAGCTCGGGATCGCAGATCGCCCGCCGAGGGATGAGATGGGGAGAGATGAATCCGAGCTTGCGCCCATCCTCCAGGGTGATCAGAGCCGCCCGTCCCACCTCGCTGCCGGTGCCCGCCGTGGTCGGGATGGCGATCAAAGGCGCGACCGCTGCCGTGATCTTCGGGATCCCACCGAGAATCGCGGCATAGCCCTCCAGAGGGCCGCCATGGGTGGAAAGCAGCGCGACCCCCTTGGCCAGATCGATCGGCGAGCCGCCGCCGATGGCGATCAATCCATCGCACCCGCCGGAGCGGTAGAGATCGAGCGCAGCGAGAACCGCCCCCTCGGTCGGATTTGTCGGTGTTCCCGTGAAGGCCGGCACGTCGGAGCCGTTCGGAAGCACATTCCTGAGGCGATCAATCAGGCCGGCCCGCTCGAGACCGGCATCGGCGATGATCAGCGGGTTGCTGATATTCAGGTCCCGCAGATCGTCGCCGAGCCCAGCGATGGCCCCGGGCGCAAAGCGAATGGTCGTCAGATAGGTAATCAGTGACATTCCGTTTCTCCTGACCTGGACACGCGCGATGCGCTTGGGTCGCCGATCGTCGCTTCGACAGGAAGCCCGGGCAACCATCGACACGACTGCACGAACCTCGGCGATTTCGGCATCTCAAGCAATGGCCAACCTGTCACCGTCTCCGGGAAACGTCTTCCGCGGCTGTCCTACATTGCCGAGAAACGGCTTGCGGCGGCACAAGCACGTTTCGGGGCTCTCGATTCAACATCCGCCGATGCTCGCATAGCCGGGATCTCACATCGGCGACTCACGATCGACGAGACTTCCGCGTCAAACCTCCGATCGGCCGTCGCCCCGGATAGACCAGGCATTCGACCTCGACGGCGCGGGTGGACCATGCCACAACGCTCGGCGCCGCCCCATTATCGAATGAATTGGTCAATATAGTCAGCTCCCAGGCCATTCGTCGCATAATGATTGCGGCATTTCTCGATCCGAGTGAACACATCGTCGAACCCAGTGGCCTGGCCATCTGGATCGACATAGATCATTGCCCCGTTGACCTGAAAAAGAGTGATCATTTCATCCACATGGGGATCAACGACAAGCGTATGCGTCTCTCCCGGTGCCTCGTAGGCATAGGATCCCTCTTTGGCGATCCAGTCGTGCTCCAGGTAGCGCCATTCTCCCTTCAGCACGAAGGCGTGAACCGGCTGAGGATGCCGATGGCGCGAAAGCACGCCGGACTTCCTCACACGCAACAGGTTCATCCAATAGCCGCGTGATGCAGCGAGCAGCAGGGGTCGGAACCACACGTTCTCCTCGACCGGGACCCATATCCGCTCATCTGTCGGGATGGCGTTCGGAACCACGAGTTCCGGCGGAGAATCCTTCGGCTGGGAATGCTTGTAGGGAATCCATTTGTCGCTGTTTCGAGTGACTTCGGGCTCTGACATTCCATATGCTCCTGCGAGATGCGATATCATCAAACGGTGAGATAGCCGCCGTCGACTGCCAGAATCGCCCCCGTCACGAAGCACGCGGCAGGCGAGCCGAGGAAGACTACGCAACTGGCGACCTCGTCGGGAAGTCCCCATCGGTTCATCGGCGTCCGGGCCAGGATGGCACGGTTGCGCTCCGGATCGGCCTGAAGATCCTTGGTCAGTGGCGTTGCAATCCAACCGGGCGCGACGGCGTTCACCCGAATCCCGTCCGATGCCCAGGCAGCAGCCAAGCTTTTCGTCAGCTGGCCGATTCCACCCTTCGAGGCACTGTAGGCGGGCACTCTCGCTCCTCCGAAGAAGCTGAGCATGGACGCGACATTGACGACGGCTCCCCTGCTGTGGCGCAGCTTTGCTCTCGCGGCCGAACAGACGCGCATCGCCCCATTCAGGTTGATATCGACGACGTCTGCGAAGACATCCGGGTCGTGTTCGATGTCACGGCGGATCACCCCGGCCGCGTTCACCAGCACATGCAGATGCTCCATCCGCTCGAGCAGGTCTATGATCGCGGGACCGTTCCGCACGTCGAGAACCTCGAACACCAGACCGGCATTCTGGGCATCATCCGAAGCCCGGTCGCGCTCGGATGGGGTCGCTCCGGTCGCGACGACCTCGGCCCCGAGGTTCCGGAAGGCCCTCGCGCAAGCAAGCCCGATCCCACTCGTTCCTCCCGTGACCAGGACGGTCCGGCCTTCATAGAGCCGAGGTGCGAACGTATCCATTGTCATCACAGCCTCCGCTGTCGAAAGAGAATCCGCCAGAACAGGCTGACGGGGTGGGAGGTCTCGTCGTCGGGCATCACACGGCCGTTGGGCAGGTCGTCCCCGACGTGGCGGCGCCCGGCCCGAAAGTATGCAGGACCTTCTGCCCAGAAGCATCCCTCGTCGGAATTCTCAAGCCGGGAGGTCGGATCAACGAGCCGTCGGAAGCGCTCATCCAGCGTCACAGGCGCATGGCCGGCCATCGTCGCCATCCGCTTGCAAACGGCCTCACGACACGCCGTCGTGGCCAGGACAGGCATCCGACCCGGCGCCGCGCGACCCGGCGTGAAAGACCGGCAACGCTCATGTACGGGCAGATCCGTTCTGGGCGTTGCGCCACGCGATATATTCCTCCTGCACCTCTTCCGTCAGCGGATAATATTTCTGCAGATCGCCACCCTGCGAGAGGCGATAGCGGGCGAACTCCTCCCATTCAGCATGTTCGCTCGCCACCTCGATGAGTTTCGGCGCAAGCGCGACCGGAACGACCACGACACCGTCGTCATCGGCAACGACGATATCTCCCGGCATGACCAGAACGTTGCCGCAGGCGATCGGAACATTGACCGCGAATGGGATCAGGTTCGTCTGGGCATGATAATTCGGCGTCACGCCTTTCACCCAGATTCCAAGATCCAGTTCCTTGGCCTTGGCCGAGTCCCGGATGCAGCCGTCGACCACCACGCCGGCCCCGCCTCTGCCGGCGAAGAAGGTCAGCATCATTTCCCCGAAAATGCCGCTGGCCATATCCCCGCGCGCGTCGACGATCACCATGTCACCCGCTCGGGCCGGATAGAGCACGTGCCTGTGCAGCTGCAGCTCGGGATTTTCGTATTCGTTGGTACCGTAGAGGTCCTCGCGCTTGGGCATGCACTGCAAGGTCAGCGCAGGTCCGGCGACTGACCTCCCCTGCTTGAGCGGCAGGGGACCACGGATCTGCGGGTCGCGAATGCCCATGAGGCTGAGCTCGCTACTCGCAGTGGCCGTTCCGATCTGCGCCAGCGCGTCCGAGAGTTCGCGCGGAGGCCGCGCGATGTCTTTGATCTGAGGGATAGGTTGCACTCTGAAATCCTCATGTTGAGAGGGGATTGACAATGAGCTCATGGCCGTTCATGAGGCCCGCCTTCCCGCCAAACGCGCGGTCCGCTAGGCGGCTTGCCTGTCGAAGAACATGGATTCGTTCGAGACGTGGCGCGAAGGCAACGCGCCCCACGGCAGCGGCAGGATCCCGCCACGGAACAGTGCCGCGACCTTCTGCACGTTGCTGATGGATGCTCCATCCATGATGTCCTTTCTCGACCTGGCTGGAGGTCAGTCGTCCCACCGCGGCGACTTGGCCGGATTGATCCGCCGTTCGCCGCGGTTGAGAGCCCGGATAAGCCCCATCTCTTCGTCGGAGAGGCGCACTTCGAGGGATCGCATGTTCTCACGCAGGTTGACGGCATTGGACGAGGCCGGAATGACGGCATGGCCTTCCTCCATCAGGAAAGCGAGGGCGACCGCAGCCGCAGTCACCCCATGACGCTCTCCAATGCCGGCCAGGACGGGATCGGATCCTACATCCCCTTGTGCGAGAGGCTGGTATGCCGTGAGAGGAAGGCCGATCGAGCGCGCATAGTTCGAGAGCCGCGGCGCCTGAAGATAAGGATGAATTTCCACCTGGTTGGTGACAACTGCCCCGTCTCCGAGAAGTGCCCGTGTCTGTTCCAGCATCGCGATCGGAAAGTTCGAGACGCCGATGAAGCGGGAATGGCCGAGATCCTGTGCCCGCTTGAGCTCCGTCATGTAGTCTTCGAAGGGCACCGCATTGTTCTGGGATGGCCAGTGGATGAGGAGCAGATCGACATGGCCGAGTCCGAGGGCCTCCAGGCTCGCTTCGACACTCGGCATGAAGCTCGCCCTGTCGAGCTTCGTATCGGCGACCTTCGTCGTGATGAAGACCTCCTCCTTGGGAAGTCCGGACCGGCGAAGGGCTTCACCGACAGGTCGCTCGGTATCGTAGCTCTGGGCCGTGTCGATATGCCTGTAGCCGATCTCGAGGGCCGCCAGGATGCTTGCCATCCCGGCATCTCCGGTTCTCCCGTATGTGCCGAGACCAATGGCCGGGATCATGTTGGCGATGCTTGTCATGGATGGCTCCTCAGCCTTTGGTGGCGCCGGCGGTCAGGCCGCCTACGAACAGGCGCTGCATGGACAGGAACAAGAGTGCGATCGGCAGGGTCATGATCACGGATGCCGCCATGACCGCACCCCAATCCGTGTTGAACTCCGTCGAGAACTCCGCCAGCCCGATAGGAAGCGTCTTGACCGATGAATCGCTGGCGAAGCACAGCGCGAAGATGAACTCGTTCCAGGTTGTCACGAAGGAGTACACCACCACGGCCACGATCCCGGGCTTCGAGAGGGGAAGCGTGATCCGGAACAGTACGCCCACGCGGGAGGCGCCGTCGATGATCGCTGCCTCGTCGAGCTCGACCGGAATCGCCTTGAAGTAGCTGGTCAGCATCCACACCGAGAGGGGCAGCGTGATGATCATGTAGACCAGGATCAGCCCGAAATAGGTGTTCACCAATCCCAGCACGCGCAGCGTCACGAACAGCGGCACGATGATAGCCGCTGTGGGCAGCAGCTGACCCACAAGCACGAAGGCCTGGAAGAGCGGCTTGCCCTTGAAGTTGAACCGCGCGAAGCCATAGGACGCGAACACAGCCAAGCACAGCGCCAGCCCGGTCGCTCCGACCGAGATGATCACGCTGTTGAGGAAATAGCGGGGAATGTTCGATTCGAAGAGAACCTTGTGGTAGTTGCCCCAGGTGGGCGCCGCCGGCCACCAGATCGGTGGAACGGTATAGAGCTCGCGCAGGGTCTTTATTGACGAGAGACTCATCCACCAGAAGGGAAAGAGGCATATCGCCACCAGCAGAACGCAGCCGATGACGATGAACGGCGTGCCAAGACCGGTGCGATCCGACCTGCCGGCCGGCTTGGCGGATGCCAGGGTGTTTTCCGCCGCGGCGGCCTGCTTGGGGGGCAGCACGTGAGCATTCGTGGTCATCGCGCCTCTCCCGGAGCTGCGGCAAGTGCCTTGATGTAGAAAAACACGATCAGGATCGCGACGGCGAAGAACATCACGGACAACGCCGCGGCCTGGTTGAACTGCACGTTCTCGAAGGCGATGCGGAAGATCTGAATCGGCGTGATCAAGGTGCTGTTGGCCGGACCGCCCCGCGTGATGGCATAGATGATGGTGATGGAGTTGAGACCCCAGATGACCAGAAGCAGGGTCACGGCGACCAGGACCGGCCGCACCTGCGGCAGCATGATGTGGCGCACCTCCTCCCAAAAGTTGGCGCCGTCGACCCGAGCGGCTTCATAGAGCTCCTTGGGAATGGATTGCAGGCCGGCCAGCACCATCACGGCGACGAAGGGAAAAAGCTTCCAGACATTGATAGCGATGAGCACCGGCATGACGGTGTCGCGGTTGGTGAGCCAGCCGATGGGCTGCTCGATCAGACCGGGCGCGGTCATCATGTAGTTGATGATGCCGAACTCGGTGTGGAACATCCACGCAAATGTGGTGGCCGCAACGATGCTGGGGATGACCCAGGGAATGAGCGCTATGGAGCGCACGACGGAGCGGCCAGGAAAGCTCTGATTGAGCAGGATCGCGGTTGCGGTCCCGAGCAGGACTTGAAAGACGATGGAGCCGCCGACCCAATACAGAGTGTTCCAGAAAGCCTGGGGCGTCGCGCGGGAGCGGAGCACGGTGGCGAAATTCTTGACCCCGACGAAATTGGATTGGCTGTCAGTGACGCTGAGCAGACCCGTGTAGGCAACTGGATAAGCAATCAGCATCGCCAGGACCACCAACGCAGGCAGAATGAACCAGTAGCCTGTCGATTGACGAGACATGAGACCGTCCTCGAATGGAAGGGGGCTTCAGCGGCACGCGCCGCTGAAGCCTGGAACTCGGGCTCGCGAGACCTACTCGTCGAGCAGGGACTGGATATCGTCGGCCGCGTTGTCCATGGCCTCCTGCGGCTCTTCCTTGCCGAGCATGATGGCCTGGACGCCGTTGAAGTAGGCCTGGGTGATCTGGACCCAGTTCTTGTGGCTCGGGGCAGGCCGTCCATATGGCAGCATTGCCTTGTAGCCTGCCAGAATCGGTTCATCGAAACGAGGAAGCTTCATCGACGAGACGCGCGCCGGGAACGTATCGGTGAAGTAGCCCTGGTTCTCCGCCATGTTCAGGAACTGGATGAACTTCTTGGCCTCTGCCGGATTCTTCGCACTCTTCGGGACGATGAAGCTCCAGCCCCCCAGAATGGCCGCGGTATTCTTACCCTGCGGATGGGGAATTTGCATCACGCCGATGTCGATCTTCGGATTTTCCTTCCGGATCGAAGCCAGGTCGAACTGACCCGCCTGGTACATCGATACCTTTTCGGCGATGAACAGGCGCCGGTTGGCAATGCCGTCATTCTCCAGCGTCGATGTCGGAGAAATCTTCTTCTTGTAGAAGTCCGTATAGAACTTCACCGCTTCCACAGCCTCGGGCTTGTTGACGAGAGCCGTCTTGGCATCCTTCGAGATGATGTCTCCGCCGTTCATCCAGATGAAGGGCAGCGACCGGAAGATCGTGTTGCCCACCTCACCGCCACCCGTGATCGCGAAGCCGAACCGTCCTTCGCGGGTCAGAGTGGTGGCGGATTTCACGAACTCGTCCCAGGTCTGTGGCGGCTTCTCAGGATCGAGCCCTGCCTCCTTGAAATGGCCTTTGTTGTAAATCACCGCAAGGGTTTCGATGCGGTACGGGATCGCCCAGAGCTTCCCATTCCAGGTGACGTAGTCGAGCGCGGCGGGAACATAGTCACCTCGGTCCTGCAGCGTATCGTCGAGGGGAATGACGAGGTTGTTCTGGGCATAGCCGTTCACCCATCCGTGCTGCACCTCGATGACATCCGGCGCAGCACCGGATTGCAACGTGGTCAGGACGCGCTGCGGCAAGCCATCGGACGTCGTCACCTCGATCTTGATCTTGGTGTCCGGGTTCGCCTTCATGAATTTGTCGGCCAAGTCGCGGGCCCGTGCCTCGCCCCAATTGGGCGTCCACCAAACCACGTCACCGGCAAGGCAGCTCCCGGCCGACAGCGCCAGCATGGAGACGGCCAGGAAACCAACGGACACTTTTGATGTCTTCATCTTCTCTCCTCCCTGAAGGAACCGGCCTTGCATCATTGCGCGGATGCGCGCCGGGCAACCCAGCTGATTGGCTTCTCTATTGGTTCATATTTGAACAAGGCCAATTCAAATTAACTAAAGTTATGGTCCAAGTGAGATGGATGTCAACCGTTTATCCTGCGCGACTTCATCGCCGGGGCATTCGCGTTCGCGATTACTTCCGATCACCATGATCCCGGCTTTTCCGGCTCTGACCCGGTGAGTAGGCGCGGCCCTCCGCCCGCCCGTCATCGAACGTATCGACGATCTGTCCTTTGCACAGGGTCAGCGTGCACGCGAGGGTGGCTGGCGCTTCCCTGCCGACGCCGAGCGAGTCATGGAGCTGAACGGGATCATGGCGGACGTGGAATACGGCCAGATCCGCCTCCCCTCCAAGCTCGGCCCGGCCGAGATCCGGCCGCCCGAGAACGTCGGCTGGAGAGCACGTCGTCAGCCTGATCACTTGCTCCAGGGAGAAGCCGAGCGACATGAATTTGGCCATCACGTGCGGAAGGTCCTTGACGACGCCGTCGATGTTGTGCGCGTGAATATCGGTGCTGATCGCATCGGGGAGCAGGCCCTGTTCGATGGCAGCCCGTGCAACCTCGAATGAGAAGCTCGCTCCGCCGTGCCCCACATCCATCTTGACGCCGCGGGAGAGCGCCTCGCGCACCGACGGCCGCAGGCGCATGCGCTCGTCGAGGACGCATCCACCGACGGACGGATTGTAGATATGGGTCAGAATATCGCCGGCCTTGAGATACGGAAGGACTTCGTCGATCGTCGGCGGAGCGGCCCCGATATGGATCATCAGCGGCACCTCGAGGATGTCCGCGGCCTCCCGCGCGAGCGGCAGCACGACAGGGCCGTTTGCGCCACAGGCGTTGTTGCTGGCTCGCAATTTGACGCCCGCGATGACGGATCCGTATTCCGCCTTGACGCGCCGCAGCTCGCGAAGGTCCGCGAACCGCCAATCGAACAGCTCGCCGACGTCGATGCTCAGGTTCCCGGCCGGAGTGAGTCCGATATAGGAAAGGTTGATGAAGGGAATGATCCGCAGCCGGCTCGGCTTGATCACATGGTGAAAGAAGCCTTCGAAGGTTGCCGCCCCGCTGGAGCCGCAGTCGACCCACGTTGTCACGCCGCTCCGCGGGCCGACCTTGTCGGCGTTCACACCGAGCAGAGTGCCGCCCCAATAGGCATGGGTGTGCATATCGACCAGGCCCGGCACGACGAGAGCACCGGTCGCGTCGATCACGTGGTAACCGTCAGGGTGGATCTGGGGGGCAAGGCCTACGATCTTGCCATCCGCTATTGCGACATCCAGGATCCCGTCGCGCCCGGAAGAGGGATCGAGAAGGCGTCCGTTCCTTATGAGCAACCTCCGACTCATCGCGGCCCTCGGAAGCTTACCGTTCCATCGACAGCCCAGACCTCTTGGAAGCTCCCAGTCTCAGAACGTCTTCTCGCCGGTGGCTATTCCGCGGGTGTTGATGGTTCCATCGAACAGCGGCACATCGTGGTCTTCATAGGGAAACCGCGCGCACGCCTCCTCTATCAGCTCGACGCCAAGGCCCGGAGCCGTGGGCGCGAGGATATGTCCCGACTCGAACCGCAGGGTCTCGCGCACCAACTCCTTACGCCATGGAACATCGACGGAAACCGTCTCGAAGACCGAGAAGTTCGGGATGGCGACAGACATGTGGAGCGTCATGGCATTCATCACGGGCCCCACGGGATTATGCGGCGCGACCGGGATCAGATGGCTATGCGCCAGATGCGCGAGCCGTTTCGTCTCGCCGAGACCGCCCGCATGGGAGACATCCGGCTGAAGGATGTCGACGGCCTTCTTGTTCAGGGCTTCGATGAAGCGGGAGGGCTCGAACCAGCGCTCGCCGGCTGCGATCGGAACCGGACTGCTGGCACGGACTTCCGCCAGCGCGTCGATGCTTTCAGGGGGCGTCGGCTCCTCGATCCAAGTCAGGTCGTAACGCTCGAGAGCCTTGCACATGGCGATGGCCGTGGGGACATTCAGCCGCCCATGAACGTCGAGCATGAGGTTGACATCGGGGCCAACGGCATCGCGCACCGCCTCCACGATCTCGATCGTCGTGCGGCGCTGCCGCCGGTCCATCTCCAGATCGGCAGCCCCGAAGGGGTCCCACTTCAGGGCCCGATATCCCATGGCGACGGCCTTGCGGGCATTGGCTGCATATTGCTCCGGGGTCTCGGATCCGAAGAACCAATGGTTCGCATAGCAGGCCACCCGATCGCGGAACTTGCCCCCAAGAAGCTCGAAGACCGGTACGCCGAGGGCTTTTCCCTTGATATCCAGCAGAGCCGCCTCGATCGCCCCCAGAGCCGTGCGGAAGACCGCGCCTGTGCGCCAGTAGCTGTCACGGTGGAGTTGCTCGACGATAGCATCCACCGCAAACGGGTCGCGCCCCACGAGCACGCGTTCCAGCTCCTCCAGAGCGGCGACGACGGTCTTGGTCTTCCACTCTAATGTGGCCTCCCCGATCCCCTCGATGCCTTCGTCGGTATAGAGCTTGACGAACACGAAGTTCGTGCGCGAGACATTGGCGACGAACACCTTCTGTGCCACGATTTTCATTCGGTTTCCTCCAGCACGGCCCTTGGCGCGGCTCTTGAAGCAAGGCGGGCTTCATACGCTTTGGCTCAGGTCGGCCGGAGGCCGATCAGCATTTTATCGTTCTCGGCGTCTTACGCGCTCACAGGGTGGAGTTCGCCGATGGATGACGCGGACCTTGACCGGATCAGGCCCCCTTGAGCCGCGCGATGGCTGCCGCCTGCATGCTGTCAGGAGCCATCTGCATGAGCTCGATCCGATGTCCATCGGGATCCTCGATCCAGGCCTGCCAATTGCCGTCCGCTCCCAGCGTCTTGGGACGGATCAGCGGAACCCCGCTGGCCTCCAGCTCGCTCAGAGCCTGATCGATATCGGGAACGGACAGGCACATGTGGTTGTAGCCGACAGCTTCCCGTTCCGCCGCCCGTTCTCCCTCCCCTTCGGGGAAGACCTCGAGGAATTGATCGTCCGTGATCCTGAGATAGACGAGCCAGAGCCGTCCATCCCGGTCAAGCCGCATCATTTCCGAGAAGCCGAGCTTGTTCGTGTAGAAATCGAGGGTCCGCGCGGCATCCTTCACCCGGATGGCCACATGAGCGATCGACGAAACCGTCAGCATGGCAGCATCATCCCGGCCACCGCGCCCCATGGACTGAGTTCAGAACGACTGCGGTGCTCCATCTTCGTCTCCTCCCGCGGCCTGTTGAAAGCGGCCTCTTATTCAAATATGAATTTTGACAGTTCAAATATGTATGGTACTGGTCGACTAAGACTTGTCAATAGCGGACTTGGACGATGATGGACGAGATGACGCAGGACGTAGAAAACAAACATACGATCCCTGCGATCGATCGGATGATGCAGGTCCTGGAAGCGCTTGAGCACAACAACGGCGCCGGCCTGACCATCCGAGAACTGGCCGACCTCCTCGATCTGCCGCGGACCGCCGTCTACCGGATTCTCAATACATTGCAGCGACACGATATGGTGTATCGCGACAAGGCGGGGGCTTACAGCCTCGGGGGTCGGCTTCTGGCTTTGGCCTCTCACGTCGCATCCCGCGCGAACGACTTCGATATCGCGGCGTTCAGCCAGCCCTTCCTGGAAAAGCTCTCAGCCGACCTCGGCGAAGGCGTCAAGCTCAGCGTCATCGATGATGAGGGCATCATCGTCGTGGCCGCTGCGCAAGGGCGGCGGGAATACGCCCTGACGGTCAAGCCCGGCCAGCGCATGCCGATCCATGCGAGCGCCGCGAGCAAGCTGCTGCTGTCGTACATGGAGCCGGAGAGGCTGAACCAATGGCTCGCCGAACCTCTCCCAGCCTACACCGGTAAGACGATCACCGATCCGAAGCGCCTGCGCGCCGAGTTCACGCGGATCAGGAGGCTCGGCTGGGCCCAGGACAAGGGAGAGAGCGCGCCGAGCATCTGCGCCTTCGCGGCTCCTGTCTTCTTCAAGGAAGGCAAGCTTGCCGCGGCTGTGAGCGTGCCGTTCCTGGCCGGTGCCGAGCCAAGCCGAATGGAGGAAATCCGCATCGCCGCCATCGAGACCGCTCGTGCCATGACGAATGCGATGCCAGCCTAGAGCATCGGACGTGGAAAGTGGACCCAGGTTTGGGTCCGATGCTCCACTCTTTGAAGAGAGCATCGTTCGGGGCAGATCCAGCCGCCCGGAGAAGTAGATGAAAATCGTCGATCTCAAATGCGCCATCATCGGCAAGAGCCCTGTCGTTCGGATCGTCACGGACCAAGGTGTCTCGGGCTATGCCCAGGCAGAGACATGGAAGCATTACCTGAAGCCGCACATCCTCGCTCTGCGCGAGGCGCTGGTCGGTGAAGATCCCACTCTCGTCGAGCGGGTCATGCTCAAGATCAGGCAGCGCGGAGGGTTCAAGCCATGGGGAGCGGCGGTCAGCGCCGTCGAGATGGCACTGTGGGATTTGGCGGGCAAGGCCGCAGGCCTGCCCGTTCACAAGCTGCTCGGCGGCAAGGTCCGCGACAAGGTGCGGGTCTACAACGGCTCCATCCGCTTCCCTCTCGCGGGCCACAGGCCGGAAGATTACGCCGACGACATGCGCAGGATGATGGCGCTCCCCGAGGGGTTCACCATCTTCAAGCAGCCCATCGGCTTTCACTCCCCGATGAAGCGGGAGGTGCCGAACTTCTATTACGGCGAGCCGAATGCCAGCCCATTCCATGGCGCTCTCGACCGTGGCCCTGTGACGGAGAAAGGACTCCGTCACCTTGTGGACTGCGTCGCCGCCATGAAGGAGGTGGCGGGAAGCACCGTGGGCTTGGCGCTCGATTGCGGCCCCGGCTGGATGCTTGGCGACGCCATTCGACTTTCCCGCATGCTCGAGCCATTCAACCTCCTGTGGATCGAGGACGTGCTGTCGGGCGATTATACGCCCTGGGTGAATGCGGGCGTCTATCGTGAGCTGACCCGCGCCTCCGTCACCCCGATCCACACAGGGGAGCAGATCTACCTGCGGCAGAACTTCAAGGAACTCATCGAGACCCATGCGGTGCATGTGATCGGTCCGGATCCCGCCGATGTCGGGGGCATTGCCGAGCTGAAATGGATCGCTGAATTCGCCGACCTGCATGGCATCACGATCGCCCCTCATGGCACCGCGAACGGCCTGCTCGGTCTCGCGGCCCTGATCCAGGTGAGCGCCACGCTTCCCGGCAACTTCATTGCCTTTGAGTACACAACCGCGGATCCGCCATGGTGGAGCGAGATCGTGGAAGGGCTCCCCAGCCCTATCGTCCGAAACGGCATGATCGACGTTCCCGATCGGCCGGGCATGGGAGTCGAGCTCATCCCTGATCGGGCGAAGGAATACCTGACCGAAGACGACCGCGACTTTTTCTCATGAGCGTCTCAACGGCCATGGTGTCGCGGCACTTGAAGCCGAACCGCAACGAGGCTGGAGGCCCGATCCTGTGATGCGTCTATGGTCGCAATCCGAACGACAGGCGCTTGCCGGTCTGCTCGTCGAAGAGGTGGACGAGCCTGGGATCGGGGGTGACGCGGATCTGCTGGCCGGGCTGCGCGTCGACGCGCTCGCGGAACACGCCCACCACGTCGGCGCCGCCGAACTTGGCGAAGACCTGGGTCTCCGAGCCGGTCGGCTCGACCACCGCCACCTCGGCCGGCAGCCCGTTGGCATCGTCCAGGATGAAGTGCTCGGGCCGGATGCCGTAGATGATCGGCTGCCCGTCCGAGGCCGCCGGCGCGTTGGCCACCGGCAGGGTGATGCCGGTGCCGGTCA
>NZ_JAMXFJ010000019.1 GCF_025460805.1 Microvirga sesbaniae
TTCACGCCGAAGCGGCGCTCGTAATAGCCCGCCTGGGCCCGGCGGAGGCCGCCGATGCCCTTCGACGCCGAGTAGCGGTCGGTGCGCGGCTTGCCCACGGTCTCGACGAGCTTGTCGATCACGTGCTGGGGAGCCTGAAGGTCCGGATTGCCCATCCCGAGGTCGATGATGTCCGCCCCGTTGGCGCGGGCCGCGGCCTTGATGCGGTTGACCTGCTCGAACACATAAGGAGGGAGGCGCTTAATCCGGTAGAAATCAGGCATGGGTCTCGTCCTCGGGCGGAATCACGGGGTTCCGGTATAGGTTCTAAGGCGTTCTCTTGGAATTCGTCTTCTGGCGCGCCGGCTGCGACGTGTTGGCCGGAAGCCTGACGGGCTCAGGGGGCGGCGTCTTGCCGAGCTCGGCCGCCGCTGCGCCGGCCGCCTCGTTCTGCGCCCGGATGGCATCGAGCTCCGCCTCGGCGGCCTTGACCTGATCGGCCGTGCGCGCAGCCGTCGGGCGCGCCGGGGCGGGCGTTCCGATCGGCATGTATTCCAGATTGGCGGGCCTCGAACGGGCCACGAAATCCGGGGTCGCGGCCGTCTGCGGGCCCGCTCCCACGGCCGTCGCCACGTCCCGGACGGGATTGAAGCTGCCGTTGCAGCCGGCGAGACCGGCGGCAAGGGCCCCGGCGGCAAGGGCCGCGGCGGCAAAAGCCGGGATGCGGCGGATCAGAAAGGGCTTCGTACGCATTGTGATACCTAAGATCTGCAAATGGCTCTGGCATATCCGACGAGCCGAACGCTAGCGCATCGTGCGGTAAAAGTGGCCCCGGTTTTCCGGTCCCACGATGCGCCGCTCGGAGGCGTGAGCATCGGATCCATCCCAAAAGTGGAATCCACTTTTGGGTCCGATGCTCTAAGATGTCGGAAATGCAGCCTGGGAGCAACGCTGCTGCGATAGAGGGAGATCGCCTTATGGACAAGCCATACGGTGAGGAGAAGACCCAAGGCCAGATGCCGGACTTCGAGGCCCTCTCCCACAACATGGCCCGCTTCATCGAGGGAGCCGGCAAGGCCGCGGCCGCCTACCTCAAGCCCGTTCAGGACGGTCAGGCCGCGCCGGAGCTGTCGAGCGACGCTTCGGAGGCCATCAAGTCCCTCAGCCGCGTGGCCGAAGCCTGGATGAGCGATCCGCAAAGGAGCTTCGAGGCTCAGTCCCGTCTCGGGACGCAGTTCATGTCGCTCTGGGCCTCGACCCTGAAGCGGGCCCAGGGTGAGCCCGTGGACCCGGTGGCGGAGCCCGAGCCCAAGGACAACCGCTTCAAGGACCCGGAATGGTCCGAGAATCCGATCTTCGATTTTCTGAAACAGGCCTATCTCATCTCGTCCCGCTGGGCCGAAGACCTCGTGGAGGACGCGGAGGGCCTGGACGAGCGCACCCGCCACAAGGCCCAGTTCTATCTCAAGCAGCTCTCCAGCGCTCTCTCCCCGTCGAACTTTCTCCTGACCAATCCGGAGCTCATCCGGGAGACCCTGCGCGAGAACGGCGCCAACCTCGTGCGCGGCATGAGCATGCTGGCGGAGGACATCGAGGCGGGCGGCGGCGAGCTGAAGATCCGCCAGTCGGACACGAGCAAGTTCAAGGTCGGGGTGAACATCGCCACCACGCCCGGCAAGGTGATCTTCCGCAACGACCTGATCGAGCTGATCCAATATGCCCCGGCCACGGAGAAAGTGCTCAAGCGGCCCCTGCTGATCGTCCCGCCCTGGATCAACAAGTTCTACATCCTCGACCTCAACCCCGAGAAGAGCTTCGTCCGCTGGGCGGTCGCGCAGGGCCTGACCGTGTTCTGCATCTCCTGGGTCAATCCGGCCGAGCAGCACGCGGAGAAGGGTTTCGAGCACTACATGGTCGACGGCATCTTCGCCGCGCTCGACGCCGTCGAGCAGGCAACCGGCGAGAAGAAGGTGACGGCCATCGGCTACTGCGTCGGCGGAACGCTGCTCGCCACCACCCTGGCCTACATGGCGGCCAAGCGCGACAAGCGGATCGACAGCGCCACGTTCTTCACCGCGCAGGTGGATTTCACCCATGCGGGCGACCTGAAGGTCTTCGCCGGCGAGGATGAGGTGCGCAGCCTCGAGGCCACCATGAAGAAGCGCGGCTACCTCGAGGGCTCGCGGATGGCGAACGCCTTCAACATGCTGCGGCCCAACGATCTGATCTGGCCCTACGTGGTCAACGTCTACATGAAGGGCCAGTCGCCCTTCCCGTTCGACCTGCTGTACTGGAACGCCGATTCCACCCGCATGCCGGCGGCCAATCACGCCTTCTATCTGCGCAACTGCTATCTCGAGAACAGGCTCGCCAAGGGCGAGATGGAGCTTGCCGGCGTGAAGCTGGATTTGAAGAAGGTGAAGGTGCCGATCTTCAACCTCGCCACCAAGGAAGACCACATCGCCCCGGCCCGGTCCGTGTTCGCAGGCTCGAAGGCGTTCGGCGGGCCGGTCGACTACGTGCTCGCCGGCTCCGGCCATATCGCCGGCGTGGTCAATTCGCCGAGCAAGGCGAAATACCAGTTCTGGACTGGCGGCCCCGTGGAGGGCGAACTGGAGGACTGGCTGAAGCAGGCCAAGGAAACCACCGGCACCTGGTGGCCCTACTGGTTCGACTGGATCAAGGCGCAGGCGCCCCGGATGGTGTCCGCCCGCGAGCCTGGCGGCGGCAAGCTCGAGCCGCTCTGCGACGCGCCGGGAACCTACGTCCTGGAGAAATCCTGAATCGCGTCTGAGGAACGCGCTCGGTCGCTGGCCCTGATAATCTCCCAGGTTATGGCCGGGCTCGTCCCGGCCATCCCGGTCCTGTGAGACTCGGCGTTTCGAAAAATCGGGATCACCGGCACGAGGCCGGTGATGACGTCGAGGGAGCGAGCTCAACCCCAAACAGGAAAGGCCGGCATCTCTGCCGGCCTTCGGGTCGTCGCTTTGCGAGCGCTCAGTACTTGCGGACGAGCGGGACCGCCGGGATGGCGACCTTCGGGTCGTCCCAGCGGTAGCGAACCGCCGCCGACACGATGTCCACGTCCGAATCCACATCGGCCACGTAGGGAAGCCCGGCGTAGTCCTGATGTCCGGGAAGGATCCGGATATCCGTCTCCTTGGCGAAGATGTGGGTGTAGGCCAGGTCGAAGGACAGCCGGTCGTTCCACTGGTAGCTGGCGCCGAGCGACGCCCAGATGCGGTCGTTGTCGGGCAGGCGCGTCGAACGGATCTCCGTGTCGATCGGCGATTGCTCGTAGGCGAGACCGGCGCGCAGGGTCCACTGCTCGTTCAGCCGGTAATCCGCGCCGAGGGAGTAGAAGAACCCGTCCTCGTAGTTGAGCGGGATGTCGGTGACGGCGACGCCGCCGGGGCCGATCACGAGAGGCGTCTTGAGGACGCTCCAGTTGGTCCACTCGAAGCCGGCATGAACCGTGATGTTCGGCGTGATCACCTGCGAGAGGCCGATGGTGAGCTGATCCGGCGTCTTGAGCTTCGCGGTGATCGGAATTTGCGCGAAGGGCCCGATGGAGCCGAACGGCGCCGACAGGTCGCCCTCGAGCTCATGCTCGACCTGCGACCGGTAGCCGACGCCGATCGTGGTTCCGGCGAACGGAGTGATCGTCACGCCGGCCGTGAAGCCGAAGCCCACGTCGTCGCCGTCGAGGATCGCGCTCGGCGCGCCGGGCAGCACCGCCGAGGTGGCCGGACCGCCCGGGAAGGGCACCGCCCGCTTGAGGCGGATGTCGAAATACTGCAGGGACGGACCCACGGCGACCGACAGCCAGTCGTTCACCTTCACGCCGAGCACCGGGTTGACGTTCACGGAGAAGATCCGCGACGAGCGCGAATAGAGCTGGCCGGACCAGTTCTGGCGCGGGTCGGTGACGAGGCCGTACGGCGTCGTGCTGGAGACGCCGAGCCAGAGCGTGTCGTTGATCTGGTAGGAGCTGTATCCCGCCGGAACGACCGCGTCCTCGCCGATGTCGCCTGAACCGCCGAACACGAAGGTCGGCACGGACGGCAGTGGGTTGATGTCGACCCGGGGAATGATCACCGAAGCGTGCCATTCGCTCTGCCAGCCCGGCGCCATGGTGATGACGGCCGGGTTCCAGAACATGGAGGACAGGTAGCCCGAACCCGAGGCCGCGCCGGCGAAGGAATATCCCTGCGCGGTGGCGCTCTGCTCGCGGAGCGCGAAGGCTCCGGCCTGAGCACCGCCCTGAGCGGCGATGAGGGCTGCGAGGGACACCGCAGCCAGTGACAACGAACGAGAGAGACGACCCATGGAGTTTTCCTGCCCTTGGTATTCTTGATACGGGAGAATCCCGTCGTGTGGGCAATGTGCCAATGCTTAAATTTGGCCGCAATCTTTTCCTGAGCTTCCGCCCAGGCCTTAAATTTTCCTAAAAACTGCTGGCGCTTACTTAAATGATCTTCCTTTTGCTTTGTTAATCACAAATACAAGGAAAGTATGCACGAATGGTTCACATGTAAACCGATGTATAGTCGGCTGACATCTTGAGCCAGGATACCTCGGACGGATGAGTGGACATCCGGTACTTTGTGGGCCGTCGTGGCATAACAGCAACATATTTGCGCCCAGAACGTGCATTGTACCGTGGCGCATTCGGGCCGATGATGCCCATGCCGTAACAAGAGGAGCGCTTGATGAAGCTGGTGAGATTTGGGGACGCTGGACGGGAGAAGCCGGGGCTGGTCGATTCGAGCGGACAGATCCGAGACCTCTCGGGACTCGTGCCCGATATTACCGGGGCGACCCTGTCGTCCGACACCCTGGACCGCATCCGCAACACCGACCCCAGCACCCTGCCGGTCGCCCCGTCGGGCCAGCGCCTGGGGCCCTGTGTCGGCCAGGTGCGCAACTTCATCGCCATCGGGCTCAACTACGCCGATCACGCGGCCGAGACGGGAGCACCGATTCCCGCGGAGCCGATCGTCTTCAACAAGGCCCCGTCCTGCATCGTCGGCCCGAATGACGACGTGGTCATCCCGCGGGGATCCCAGAAGACCGACTGGGAGGTGGAGCTCGCCATCGTGATCGGCGCGCGCGCCTCCTATATCGGGGCGAACGAGGCCCTGAATTTCGTCGCCGGCTACTGCGTCTGCAACGACGTGTCCGAGCGCGAGTACCAGATCGAGCGCGGCGGCACCTGGACCAAGGGCAAGGGCTGCCCGACCTTCGGCCCCCTGGGCCCCTGGCTCGTCACGAAGGACGAGATCGCCGACGTGCAGAACCTCTCCATGTGGCTCGAGGTGAACGGCGAGCGCGTGCAGAACGGCTCGACCAAGACGATGATCTTCAACGTGGCGCAGATCGTCTCCTACGTATCGCACTTCATGATCCTGGAGCCCGGCGACGTGATCACCACCGGGACCCCGCCCGGGGTCGGCATGGGCATGAAGCCGCAGCGTTTCCTGAAGGCGGGCGACGTGGTGAGCCTCGGCATCGAGGGCCTCGGCGAGCAGCGCCAGCGCTTCGTCGCCTTCGAGGGCAATGCGGTGGACACGAGCAAGAGCTGGAGGGGGCACTAGTCGCCCCACCCTGTCGTCATGGCCGGCCCTGTGCCGGCCATCTCGATCGGAAGGGCTCGGCGTTCCAAACGATCGGGATCACCAGGACAAGCCCGGTGATGACAGTGGGAGGGTGATCGTTCGGTTCGCGCTCCACCCTCCCACGTCATGGCCGGCCAGTCATCACCCTCCTCTCGCCGGCCATCCCGATTAGGTGAAGCGCGGCGCCTCTCAGAAGCGGGATCACCGGGACAAGCCCGGTGATGACATGGGAGGATGATGAGAGCCGGTGATGACGTGGGAGGACGATTTCAGACCAGTCCCAGCATGAGCTGGATGTTCTGCACGGCGGCGCCCGAGGCGCCCTTGCCGAGATTGTCGAGCCGGGCCACCAGGACGGCGTGATTGTAGCCCTCGTGCTGGAAGACGAAGAGTTCCAGCCGGTCCGTGTCGTTGAGGGCCTCCGGCTCGATCCGCTCGATCTTCTTACCGTCCCGGATGGTCGGCACGACGCTGACGAGGCCGCCGTCCCGATAGTGGTTCAGGAGCGCCGCCTCGAGATCCGCCGCCTTCGGCTTGCCGGGCAGGAGGTCGAGATGCAGCGGCACGCTCACCAGCATGCCCTGCCGGAAATTGCCCACCGACGGGATGAAGATCGGCCTCCGGGCCAGGCCGGTGTACGTCTGCAGCTCGGGGACGTGCTTGTGCTCGAAGCCGAGACCGTAGAGCTCGAAGGCCGGGGCCGTGCCGGCCTCGTAGGCCTCGATCATCGAGCGCCCGCCCCCGCTGTAGCCGCTCACCGCGTTCACGCTGATCGGGTAATCGGCCGGGATCAGGCCCGCATCGACCAGCGGCCGGATGAGTGCGATCGCGCCGGTCGGGTAGCAGCCGGGATTGGCCACCCGGTCCGCCCTGGCGATCGCGTCGCGCTGCCCGGCATCGAGCTCGGCGAAGCCGTAGGCCCAGCCGGGCGCGACCCGGTGCGCCGTGCTGGCGTCGAGGATCCGGGGCTTGCGGCCGCTGAGGCCGTCGACGAGCGCGACCGTGTCCCGGGCGGCGGCGTCGTGCAGGCAGAGCACCACGAGATCGACCTCGGCCAGGATCTCGCGCTTGGCCGCCGGGTCCTTGCGCCGCTCCGGATCGATGCTCCGGATGGCCACGCCGGCAACGTCCTTCAGCCGCTCGCGGATGCCGAGCCCGGTGGTGCCGGCCTCTCCGTCGATGAACACGGTCCGGGTCTGCTGATCGAGGCCTGATGATCTGTCGAGCGTCGCGGTCATGGTCGATCCAATCTGTCGTCGATGCTGGGAGATAGGGCGGGACGCTTCAGCCCCGCAAGATGTCGGAAAAACAAAAGCCGCGCAGAGGGCGCGGCTGGCAGACGAGCGGACGAAGAGCCCTCATCGCAGGCGCGCAGGCGCGGCGGAGAAGCAACGTCGGATGTCCGAAAAAATCGTCATGCCGGATCTATGGCGCCCGACGGCCATGCTTGTCAAGAAACGAACAGCGGAACCCTCCCGCGATCCCGCGGTTCCCCTGGGAATCCGGATCACGACGGGCGGTTCTCATGGCAGGCACGGCGAAGAAGACCAATCCCAGGCTCTGGGAGACGGTGAAGGCGAAGGTTACCAGGGGCGCCAAGGGCGGAAAGCCGGGCCAATGGTCGGCCCGCAAGGCCCAGATGGCGGTGGCCGAGTACAAGAATGAAGGCGGCGGCTACGAGGGCCGCAAGTCCGCCGACAATCACCTCCAGCAATGGCAGGACGAGGATTGGGGCACGAAGTCGGGCAAGACGAGCGGCGAGACCGGCGAACGCTACCTTCCGGCCAAGAGCCGCAAGGCGCTGAGCGACAGCGAATACCAGCGCTCCAGCGACAAGAAGCGCGCCGATACCCGCAAGGGCAAGCAGTTCTCGAAGCAGCCGCGCGACGTGGCCCGGAAGGCCGCGGCCGCGCGCACGAGCACCGGCAAAGCCGCGACAACCAAGGCGCAGCTCATGGAGAGGGCGCGCAAGCGCGACATCCCGGGCCGCTCGCGCATGAGCAAGGCGGAGCTGGAGCGCGCCCTCGCCTGAACGCAGAAAGGGCGGCCCAAGAGCCGCCCATTCCAAACCATATGGCCGATAAGCCTTAGCGCTTCGAGAACTGGAAGCTGCGGCGGGCCTTCTTCTTGCCGTACTTCTTGCGCTCGACGACGCGCGGGTCGCGGGTCAGGAAGCCTTCCTTCTTGAGCGGGCCGCGAAGCTCCGGCTCGTAGTAGGTCAGCGCCTTGGCGAGGCCGTGGCGGACCGCGCCGGCCTGGCCGGAGAGACCACCGCCGTCAACGTTGACGGTGATGTCGTACTGGCCTTCGCGCTGGGCGATCTGAAGCGGCTGGGCGAGGATCATGCGCAGCACGGGACGGGCGAAGTAGACCTCGGCCGAACGGCCGTTGATCACGATCTTGCCGGAGCCGGGCTTGATCCACACGCGGGCAACCGCGTCCTTGCGCTTGCCGGTGGCATAGGCGCGGCCGAGGGAGTCGAGCTTCTGGACGTGCTTCGGAGCTTCCGGAGCGGCAGCCTGGGCGTTCTGGCCCAGATCGGCGAGAGACTGAAGGGTCGCCATGGGTTTAAGCCCTCACGTTCTTGGCATTGAGGGCGGCAACGTCCAGGACTTCCGGCTGCTGAGCGGTATGCGGATGCTCAGCGCCGCCATAGACGCGCAGGTTGCCCATGATCTGACGGAAAAGCGGGCCGCGGGGGAGCATGCGCTCCACAGCCTTCTCGACCACGCGCTCGGGGAAGCGGCCGTCGAGGATGAACTTCGCGGTGCGCTCCTTGATGCCGCCCGGATAACCGGTGTGGTGGTAGTACACCTTCTGCTCGCGCTTGCGGCCGGTGAACACCACCTTGTCGGCGTTGATGACGATGACGTTGTCGCCGCAGTCGACGTGGGGCGTGTAGTTCGCCTTGTGCTTGCCGCGCAAGCGCATGGCGACGACCGAAGCGAGACGGCCCACCACGAGGCCCTTCGCGTCGATCACAACCCACTTCTTCTCGACCTCGGCGGGCTTCAGCGAAGTCGTAGTCTTCATTGCGCTGTATCCCGTTGGAGCCAGATGGCTCAGGTTCTGAAAACGACAAACCGCCGCGAGATGCGGCGGCGAGTGACGGCTGTTTAGTCACATCGGCCGGGCAAGTCAACAGCGTTTTCGAGCCCCAGGAGCACACAAAACCCTTATAAAACAAGCCTTAGCAGAGAGTGGTATTTTTTTACCACATGAACGGTATTAGGGCACCACAGCACGTTTGGGATCCGGCCGGACTATGGTTATGCTTGCCCGGCCGCACAGGATCCGTGCCGCTCCGGAGGGGCTCCCGATGACCGACGATCTGATATTCTTCACCAATCCCATGTCCCGCGGCCGCATCGCCCGCTGGATGCTGGAGGAAACGGGCTGCGCCTACCGGACGGAGGTGCTCGCCTTCGGCCCGGACATGAAGTCGCCCGGCTATCTGGCGGTCAATCCCATGGGCAAGGTGCCGGCGATCCTGCACAAGGGCCGGATCGTCACCGAGGCGGCGGCCGTCTGCGCCTATCTGGCCGACACCTTTCCCGAGGCCGGCCTCGCCCCGCCGCTCCAGGACCGCGCCGCCTATTACCGCTGGATGTTCTTCGCGGCCGGCCCCGTGGAGGCGGCCCTGAGCAACAAGGCCTTCGGATTCGAGGTTCCGGAGGACCGCCAGCGGGCCATCGGCTACGGCAGCATCGAGCACGTGGTCGACGCCCTGGACTATGCGGTCACTCAGTCGGAATACATCGCGGGCGACCGGTTCACCGCCGCCGACGTGTATGTGGGCTCCCAGATCGGCTGGGGCATGATGTTCGGCACTCTCGAGAAGCGCCCTGCCTTCGAGGCCTATTGGCAGCGGATCGGCTCGCGCCCCGCCGCCATCCGGGCGCGCGAGATCGATGACGCGCTCGCGCCTCAGAAGGCATGAGGCGAATTGGCTACCGGCGGTCCGGGATCGAATAGGTCCCGGTCGCGTGGCAGACCACGTCCGGGCTGCCCTCCGAACGGATCGACACTTCCCCCACGGCGAGACGCTTGCCGAGCTTGAGCAGGCGGCATTCGGCGATGAGGTCGCGCGGCTCGGGCTTGCGCAGGAAGTTGAAGGTGAGGCTCGTGGTGACGGCGAGCGCCACGGGACCGATATGGGCGAGAATCGCCGCATAGAGGGCGAGGTCCGCCAGCCCCATCATGGACGGACCCGAGATGGTGCCGCCGGGCCGCAGATGGCGTTCGTGGCAGGTCATGCGCATGCGGGCCGAGAGCGGGCCGATCTCGTCGACGAAATAGGTCCGGCCTCCCGCGTGCATCTGCGGGAACTCCTGGTCGAGAAACGCCGTCAGGTCGTCCTTGGTCATGATCGGGTGATGCGAAGCCATGCGTCAAATGCTCATTGAACTGCCCTGCCCTATCCCATACGTTCCCGCCATGGATCACAGCAATTACCCGAACGATTACATCCGCGGCATCCTCAACAGCGTGAAGACCATCGCGCTGGTCGGCGCCTCGTCGAATCCCGCCCGTCCGAGCTGGATCGTCACCAAGTACCTGCTGGAGCGCGGCTACGACGTGATCCCGATCAACCCGGGGCTCGCCGGCGGCGGGCTTCTGGGAAAGACGGTCTATGCCTCCCTCAAGGAGGTGCCGGTCCCCATCGACATGGTCGAGATCTTCCGCAACTCGGAAGCCGCCGGTCCGATCACCGACGAGGCACTCGCGCTCGATCCCCTGCCCAAGGTGCTCTGGATGCAGCTCTCCGTGCGCAACGACGAGGCCGCGGCCAGGGCGGAAGCCAGGGGCCTGAAGGTCGTCATGGACCGCTGCCCGAAGATCGAGTTCGGCCGCCTGTCCGGCGAGATCTCCTGGCAGGGAGTGAACTCGCGCATGCTGAGCGCCAAGAAACCGGTCCTGTCCGGCAAGGGCTTCCAGAAGCTCAGCCTCAACCGGCCTTGAAGGCTTCACGGCCGGCGGCGCCCCGTCCGGTGACGCTCCGCAGGTCATCACCGGCCTTGTGCCGGTGATGACGTGGTGCCTGGTCGTCCGCTCGTGCAACCCTCCACGTCATGGCCGGGCCTGTCCCGGCCATGACGTGGAGACAAGCGCGGCGCCTCTCGTATCGGGATCACCGGGACAAGCCCGGTGATGACGGTGGAAGGGTCACCGTCGGAGTGGCGCGACCTTTCAGACACCATGGCCAGGCCTGTCGCGGCCACACCGGCCGGAAAAGCGCCGGGTTCCCAGGGAGGGAACCGGCACAAGCCCGGCGTTGGCCTGAAGCGGCGCTTCCCGTTCCGGCCGCTCGCCCGCGCAGGACCCGGCTCGCGTCACACGCTCCTTGACGGACGAACAAGCCGTTCTTTAAATAGAACGCATTCTTATCCTTGAGGAACGTCCACCCATGACCGACCGCCTGCCAGGCTTCAACACGCTCGCCATCCATGCGGGAGCGGCTCCCGATGCTGCCACGGGCGCCCGCGCGACACCGATCTACCAGACGACCTCCTTCGTGTTCGACGACGTGGACCACGCGGCCTCCCTCTTCGGCCTGCAGGCGTTCGGCAATATCTATTCGCGAATCGGCAACCCGACCTGCTCCGTGCTCGAGGAGCGCGTGGCGGCCCTCGAAGGCGGCACGGCCGCCCTGGCGGTTGCCTCGGGCCACGCGGCCGAGTTCCTGACCTTCCACACCCTGCTCCAGCCCGGCGACGAGTTCGTCGCGGCCCGCAAGCTCTATGGCGGCTCGATCAACCAGTTCAACCATGCCTACAAGAACTTCGGCTGGAACGTGGTCTGGGCCGATTCGGACGACCCGTCCTCCTTCGAGGCGGCCATCACTCCGAAGACCAAGGCGATCTTCGTCGAATCCATCGCCAATCCGGGCGGCGTGATCGTCGACCTTCAGGCGATCGCCGCGATCGCCAAGAAGCATCGGATCCCGTTCATCGTCGACAACACGATGGCGACCCCCTATCTGATCCGGCCCTTCGAGCACGGCGCGGACATCATCGTGCACTCGGCCACCAAGTTCCTCGGCGGCCACGGCAACTCGGTGGGCGGCCTCATCGTGGACGGCGGCTCGTTCAACTTCGCCGGCGACGACCGCTATCCCATGCTGTCGAAGCCGCGTCCGGAATATGCCGGCATGGTGCTGGGCGAGACCTTCGGCAATTTCGGCTTCGCCATCGCGTGCCGGGTGCTCGGCCTGCGCGACCTCGGCCCGGCGCTCTCGCCCTTCAACGCCTTCCTGATCCTCAACGGCATCGAGACCCTGCCGCTGCGCATGCAGCGCCACTCCGACAACACCCTGGCGGTCGCCGAGCATCTCGCGGGTCACGACAAGGTCTCCTGGGTCAGCTATCCGGGCCTGCGCTCGGACCGCTACCACAACCTCGCCAAACAGTACTGCCCCAAGGGCGCCGGCGCGGTCTTCACGTTCGGCCTCAAGGGCGGCTACGAGGCCGGCGTGAAGCTGGTCTCGAACCTCAAGCTGTTCTCCCACCTGGCCAATATCGGCGACACCCGCTCCCTGGTCATCCACCCGGCATCGACCACGCACCGCCAGCTCACCGACGAGCAGAAGACCCAGGCCGGAGCGGGCCCGGAGGTGGTGCGCCTCTCCATCGGCCTCGAGGACACGCAGGATCTGATCGACGACCTGAACCAGGCGCTCGACGCAGCGTAAGCGAGCGCTTCCGTTTCCGGTCCCCGGCCCATCGTGGCCGGGCCCGTGCCGGTGACGATTGTGTGGGCCAGCGAGAGCGATCAAACAGAAAGGGCGGCCCGAGAGCCGCCCTTTCCGCCGAGATGAAGCCGTGACCTACGCGGCCCGCGACGCGCCGGCCTTCTTGTAGGTGTTGTGGATCGCGTTGAGGGAGCGCTCCAGCGCCGTCCAGAGGCGGCCGATTTCCTCGGCCCCTTGCGAATTCGCATCGTATTCCCGCGCACCCTCGCCCGTCGCGAGCGACAGCGTCAGCTCGGGCCGGTGGGTGATCTGGCCGGCCCAGACCGGAACCTGGAGGGCGTTGAGCGCGCCGCGGGCATCGGCGACCACGTGGGCCTCGGCCTCCCCGTGCTTGGCCGGAGCCGCGTTGATGACCGCCGCGTAGGGCTTCCGGTGCTCACGGGCGATGGCCACCGTGTCCTGCAGGGCCGCGATGTCGAACAGGCTCGCGCGGGTCGGAACGATCACCAGGGTGGCCTGCTTGATCGCCTCGGCCACGATCGCCGACTTGTTCGGCGGCGTATCGACGAGAACCCACTCGTAGCCCTCCCGCTTGGCGTCCCGGATGGCCTCGGCGATGTTGCGCACGTTGTGCTTCAGGCCCAGGTACTCCTGATTGCGGATCTTGTGCCAGAGCGACAGGGAGCCTTGAGGATCGTTGTCGATCAGCAACGTGGGGCGTGAAGGATTGGCGATATAACTCGCGAGGTGAGCAGCGAGCGTGCTCTTCCCCGAGCCGCCTTTCCGCGAAGCAAAGACCAGCACATTCATGCCTGACTCCTCATAAGCCTTTTCCGACAGCCCTGCGTTAGGGGTTAACCCTATCTTAATATTGTTCACCTGTAGCAGAGCAAGTACTGATTTCCTATTTCTCGCCGTATTCCCACTGCGATTTTGCGGATCGACGGCCCTGCCGGCCCTTGGCCGAGCGGCTGAGCCGCAGCGGGCGGGATCCTCCCGCGCACGAAAGCCTCGAAAATCCTCGCGCGGCGAGCACGCGACCCTTCGCGGCTTCCGTCCCTCGCGGCGCCCGTGACGCACGCCGAAACTAACCCGTCCCGCCTTCCGCCCTGGGTCCTGCGCGGGATTCCGGCCGAGCGTCGCGGCTCGCCGACGTCCCCGCTGTCCGGCTTGCTTTCTTGGTCCGCCGCACGCTTTCGGGCGCGGAACCACCGCTCCGCTTGGCCGTTAAGCTCCAGACTTCACAAGTCTTAGGAGCTGACAAATGTCCAAGAAGATCTTGTTTGCAGGTGCCCTGCTCGTGGCTCTCGCGCCGGTTGGCGCCTTCGCTCAGTCCGGCGGCGCGGCCGCCGGTGCCACCACCGGCGCCGTGGGCGGCGCCATCGTGGGCGGCCCCGTGGGCGCCGTGGTCGGCGGCGTGACGGGCGCGATCGTCGGCGGCTTGGCCGACCAGCAGCAGCCGCAGTTCCGCCAGTACGTGGTGACCCAGGGCGTCCCGTCCTACCGCTACCAGGAAGAGGTTCGCGTCGGCGCGACACTCCCGGCCTCCGGCGTGCAGTACTACGAGGTTCCGGCCGAGTACGGCGTGAAGAACTATCGCTACACGGTGGTGAACGACACCCCGGTTCTGGTCGAGCCCGGCACCCGCCGCATCGTTCAGATCGTCCGCTAAGCTTCGCGGACATGGCGTTCGGGCGGCCTCTGCGGCCGCCCTTCGCTTTTGTATCAGGCCTTGCTCACGCGGGCATGAACGACCGCCATGGCGAGAACCGCCATGGCGAAGACCTGATGGGCCAGGCCGGCCCAGAGCGGCACGGCCAGCAGCAGGGTGACGATGCCGAGAGCCATCTGGCCCAGCGCGAGCCCGGCCATGCCGGTTGCGCGTCCGGCGGTCTTTGAGCCGGGGTCCTGCCTGCGAACCGACCAGGCGTGCCAGACCGCGAAAGCCACGATGGCATAGGCCACGAGACGGTGGTTGAACTGGACGAGCAGGACGTTGTCCACGAAGTTCTCGATCCAGGGCTTGACCACGAACAGGCCCGAGGCCGGCGGGACGAGAGACCCGTCCATGAGCGGCCAGGTGTTGTAGGTCAGCCCGGCCTTGGAGCCTGCGACGAGCCCCCCGAGGGCGATCTGGAACAGGATCAGTCCGACGAGGATGCGGGGTGCAGGCCCGGTCGGGACTTCCAGGCCCATCGCCCCGGAACGGTCCTTCAACCCGGACGCGACCCAGACGAGGCAGGCCAGGATGACGCTGGCGACAGTGAGGTGCAGGGCGAGCTTGATCGGCGCGACGGCGGTCATGCCAGGCTCCAGGCCCGATGCCACCATGATCCACCCGATGGCGCCCTGAAGACCACCCAGGGCTCCGATCCCCAGGAGCGTCAGGGCCAGCCGGCCCTTGATGGCTCCCCTGGCCCAGAACCAGACCAGAGGCAGGAAGAAGACGAGGCCGATCAGGCGGCCGAGCTGCCGGTGTCCCCATTCCCAGGCATAGATGAACTTGAATTCCGACAGGCTCATGCCCTTGTTGACGAGCTCGTACTGCGAAATCTGCCGGTACTTCTCGAACTCGGCCATCCAGGCCTGCTCGGTGAGCGGCGGAATGGCGCCGGTGACGGGCTTCCATTCCGTGATCGAAAGACCCGAGCCGGTCAGACGCGTGGCGCCGCCGACCGCGACCATCAGGACGACCAGCGCCGCAAGGCAGTAGATCCAGGCGCGAACGGCGGACACGGACCGGCTTCGAGGCACGCGCGCCAACGGCATGCCCTCGGGGGAGGCTGCGACAGCCATGCTCACTCTCATCGTCGTTTAGGGCTTGAACCCGGGATATGGACGTCACATAGAGGCTGTGCCTCGACGAGGCAATTCATGCCGGTGACGCACCATCCCGACCCGATGGTGACGATGTGAGGATTTCGCCATGGGCATTCGCCTGCGCAAGCTGATCGGCACAGTCGTGATGCTGGCTTTCATCATTTTCTACGCGCTGTTCGCGATGGCGATCGCCGAGGGCCGGATCACGCAGGCGCCGAAACTTCTTCAGACCGTAGCCTATATCGTGCTCGGCCTGATCTGGATCGTCCCGCTCATGCCGCTGGTCCGCTGGATGGCGAAGCCCGACAAGTCCTAGCCCATCCCGCGGCCGGGACGAACGGCTGCCGGTCCGGGCTCGATCCTAAGCTCCGCCGATCCCCTCGATGATCGTGCCCGTGCCGCCGCAGATCGGACAGGGCGTGGCGCCAATGCGGCCGCTGCCCTTGCATTCGGGGCAGACGTTCTCCCCTGCGCCCGGCGTTCCCGGCTCGGCCTGATCACCGGGATTGAGCTTTGTCTGATCGGAACCGGCCTGATCTTTCGGTGTGCTGGTCATGGCTAAGCTCGCATGAGATGTCATGCGATCAACGCGGCAGCCGAATCCGGGTTTCTGTCCCGAAAAAAGAAAAGGCCCGCCGGAAGCGGGCCATCTCGACCATTTCAGCGGCAGACCCGGCGGTTGCGATGCTCCCAGCCCCAGCCGGGAACCCATTCCCGGTAACGCTCCGTGAAGCAGCGCTCCACATAAACCTCGCGGACCGGTCGCTCGTAATAAACCGGTGCGGCCTCTTCGACATAAACCGGCGGCGGAGGCGGCGGAGGTGCCGCATAGACGACCGGCGGCTGAGGCTGGGCGATGGCCGATCCGACGGCAGCACCGACGGCGAGACCTCCCAGTGCCCCGATAGCCACGGCGGCCCCAGGAGACAGGCGATCACGCGCTGCGGCCGGTTGGGCGGCAGCCAAGCCGGTGACGAGCGCCAGAGCCGCGGCAGTCCCGGAAACAAGACGGAAGACCTTCATGATCATCACCTACGAGGGGAGAAAGGCCGCATGCCTTCCTCTTCATGCCATGAGATATACTGTTCAAAACCTCTCCGAAAGCTGAACAGAATGTGGCAAAGCTTGGGCGTGGGCCAAACTTGTCGGAATGGTGATCAAGGTCTTAACGGATACATCCGCCGCTCAAGATCCGAGCGGGCGCCTCAAGCGCTGGTGCTGCGCAGCGGAACCGACAGCAGGACCCGCACGAGATCCGCCTGGCGGTTGGTGTCTGTCTTCCGGAACAGGTTCTTGAGATGGAAGACCACCGTGGTCTGAGCAACCTCCAGTTCCTCGGCGATCTGATCGAGGCGCTTGCCGTCGATCAGCATGAGAGCGACCCGCGTCTCCGACGGGGTGAGGCCATAGAGCCTCACGAGCGTGTCACCCGAGACCTTGGCCCGCTGCTCGGTGTCGATCACCAGCAGGACGACGGCCTCCGGCCTCTCCTCGGCGGAGAACCGTTGCCCCGGAATCAGGACGAGATAAGGCCGGCCGCCCGATATGCGCGGGAACGACACGATCTCATCGAGCGACTCCTCCTCGAAGGCCTTTTCGATGGACGAATGGAGCTTGCTGTTCTGCTTCGCCACCGATCCCTTCAGGATCCCTTGAGAGACGCTCAGGCCGTCGCCCTCGGCCAGGATTCGCTGCGCCTCCTTGTTCATCACGCGGACGGCGCCCGCTTCGTCGACGATCACGACGCCGACAAGGAAGCGGTCGAACGCGAAGGTGGCCTTGTAGAGCGCATCGACCGTGCGCCCCTTGGCGGATTTCAGAATCTCCTGCCAGGATTCTTCGGCCCGATGAACGGCGCTCGTCTGAACCCGGACGACCTGGTCCAGACGGGCCGCAATGGTCGCGAGCAGGATCTCGTAGTCGATCGGCTTGACGAGATAGTCGTCCGCTCCCGCCTGCTTGCCGCTGAGAACATCGTTCCGTTCCGCCAAGGCGGTCAGGAAGATGAACGGGATATCGGCCATCGTGCCCTGGTCGCGCAACGCTTTGAGCACATCATAGCCGCCGAGGCCCGGCATGGTGATGTCGCAGAGGACGAGATCGGGACGATGCCGTTCGAGCAGGCTGAGCGCCTCGCTTCCGTTGGCGGCCTGGAGCACGCGGTAATTGGCTGCCTCCAGCTCCTCGGCGATATCGCCTCTCAGGTCGTCTTCATCTTCAACGCAAAGTATTGTTTTTTGATGGTTCATTGGAGTCTGTCACTCATGCAGCCTGTTGCGTTTGATCGGCACTCGCTATGGGAAGGTCGAAGGTAAACAAGGATCCGGCCGCCTCATCGCTCTCAACCTGGATCTCGCCCCCATGCAAGTGCATGATCCTCTGGGCGAAATTCAATCCGATCCCGGTGCCGGCGATCCCGGACGCCGTTCGGGCCCGGTAGAATCGATCGAAGATCTTCGGCAGTTCGTCGGCCGGAATTCCGATGCCCCAGTCGCGAACCGAGCAGAACGCGCGCGACCCCTCCATCCAGATCTTGATCTCGACGAACGGCTTCTCGCCCGAATACTTGATCGCATTGGACAGGAGATTGACGACGACCTGCTCGATGAGCATGCCGTCGCAAAAGACCCTGACCGGGACATCCGGAACATCGAAGCGGATCTCGGCCCGCGCACTGACCTCGCGCTGCCGTTCGCAGATGTCCATGACGAGGTCGACCAGATTGTAGGAGGCCGGATTGACCTCGATCGTTCCGGCGTCGAGCTTGGCCGCATTCAGGACGCTCTCGACGAGGCGCGTCAACCGGGTGCCGGCATTGCGGATCTTCTGGACCCGGGTGACGAGCTCGTCCTGCGTCAGATCCGTTCCACGCCGCAGAATGCGCTGGGCGCTGGAGTCCAGGATGGCGAGCGGCGTCCGAAACTGGTGAGACACCATGGACACGAAATTCCGGTACGCGCTCGTCGTTTCACGCTCTCGGTCGAGGGCCGATTCAAGAGCCTTCGCAACCTGCTTGTATCCGGAGATGTCCGTCAGCCGCACGAAGATCGTTGCTCCATCGGCCTTTGTCAGCGAGAGGCGAGCCCAGGTGTCCTTGCTCACCAGAAGATCCAGCTCGATCTCCTCGAAGGGGGGCTGCGCGTTCACAAGGCGCGCGTCCGCGCCCTCGCACATGGCGAAGCCCTGCAGGAAGTCCGAGAGGGTCATCTCGTCCTGGCACCACAGGGACACGGGAGCGGCAGCCCAGATCTGTTCGTTGGCGAAAAGGAGCTTTCCCGTCCAGTCGAAGGCCGCGAAGCCCTCCGACGCGGACTTGATGGCCGCGATCAGGCGGCGTTCGGCCTGACGCAGGGCGGCCGTGCGCTGAAGCACTTTGATCTCGAGGTCGAAGTTCTGGCGCTCCGCCTGCTTGCGGGCCAGCCATTGCTCCGTCACGTCCCGCATGAACGCGATGCCGAGCTTGCGTTCGGCCATGGAGACAGGAAAGCAGTTGATCTCCAGGCATCGGTCGTGTCCGTCGGGAGAGACCGCCTCGTGCTCGAAGACCGAGCTCATTCCTTCCGTGGCCCGCAGGAGCGAGCCGATCACGTCTTCCTGGGCGAAGATCGGGTCAAGCTCCCGCATGTGCTGTCCGACCGCCTGATCGGGCTTGATGTTCAGCAGGTCTTCCATGCCGGGATTCCAGAGCAGGCATCGAAGCTGGGCATCGAACATGACAATGCCTTGATCGCTGATGTTGTTGATGACCAGGTCGGAGAGCTCCTGCTCCTGCTTGAGCAGCTGCCGGGCCTGGGTGGTCTCCTGCACGCCCCTGAACAGGCGAGCGATCAGAAAGGCCGTGCTGATGGCGATCCCGATGATGTAGGCGAAGCTCTCCAAAACATAGCGGAGATACAGCGAGTGCCGCTCGGCCCTTTCCTCATGATTGAGCAGCATGACCTTGTTGGCGATTCCCCGCAGCTCCGAGGCCAGATCGTGGGCCAGCATCCCCAGGCCCGCGGCGGCCTGCGGGTCGACGGCGTTCTCGAGGAGCGGTTCGGCCTCGGTCAGTTGCCGATGGGCCTTCCTGAGGGTCTCGAGGCCACCGACCCGGGCAATCACCTCGCTCTGATCGCCCTCCAGGAGAAAGGACAGCCGCCTGATCAGGATGGCCGTTCGGAAGGCTGGAGTCTGTTCGGGAGCGGAGAATGTTTCACCCTTGGCGGCTCGGGCCAGGGTCTCGGCCAGGGCCGATGCTTCGAACTGCGTTTGAGAGATCTCCCACAGGTTGCTGTAGCGATCACCGTGCGGCGAATCCTGCTCCACGTGCAGCAATCGCCAGACGGTGAACGTGAGTGAGATGGCGAGAACCGCGATCGCCGCGAGAGTGACCAGGGAAGCCTTGTAGTTTCTCAGTTTGAGCGTCATGGCGGCACGACCGACGGCCCTTCGAGCCGCCACTCCCGGCAGAAGGTGCGCGTGGCGTCGCGCGGCGGGAAGCCATGGGCCCCGAACGGATCCTCCATGAAGGCCCGCTCGGCGCTTCCATCGATGGCCTGGGCGCTCGCAACCGGCACGAGGGACCTTCTCTCGAGCACCTCCGACGCGGCTCCGCCCGATGCCGGACGACCTGTCGAGACGATCCGTCCGGTCTTGGTCAAATCACCCCGTCCGACCGCTCCCTTGTCAGAAGGGAGCGGCACTCCATCGGGGAAATGCATTCCGCTCCCCAGACGAGCCGTCACCGGAACAAGGAACATGAGGTTCAGCATAAGCCCACGACCCCGGAGGGATACAATAATACATGCGCATCATTGGCGATTTATTGGAAAAAATCCAGTGCCGCGCTTGAGAAAGACACGCCCTCTTTCCATGAGGCATTTTCTCAAGGAACAAGCATAATCATATGAATTTACATCTATGTCTTCACGATATTCGCACTCCAGCAATATTGCGGTCGGGAGAGACACGATCATTGCGGTTTCCACCGGAAGCCAGATTATACTTCGTCGGCGACCTTTCTGAATCGTCTCGCAGCCCGTCGAAAACTACACGAAGTCCTGAGACGATCACCTTATGGACGTCAGCAGAACGGGATTGTGCGAGCTTGGCAGGTGGCGCTATATTTGCGCCCGACTGTCAGCAGGTCCTCTGCCGGCGTTTTCCCGCACATGTGGAGAAACACGATGCGCAAACCCATACTGGCCCTCGTCGGCGCCGCAATGCTGGTGTCGGCCTTGCCCGCGAGCGCCAGCCCTGTTCCGAACCGGACCCTCGCCCAGCTCGACCGGGCGTACCCGAATGAGAGCTACGCCCAGTATTACCGTCGCGGCTACCGTCCTTATTATGACCGTGACCGGTACTATTATCGGCGCGACAACGGCGCAGCCGTTGCCGCCGGGGTTGCGGGGCTCGCAGCCGGGGCGCTGATCGCCGGCGCCATCGCCAACCAGGCTCAGGCGCAGCCTGCTGCCCCTCCGCCTCCGGGCACGGTGGATCCGCAGCTCGCCGCCTATTGCGCCCGCAAGTACCGGTCGTACGATCCGGGGACGGGAACTTTCCTGGCGACGAACGGGATGCGCTACGTCTGCACCTATTAGAGCATCGGGCGCAAAAGTGGGAACCGGTTTTGCGTGAAAAGATGCTCCACAACAAAAGGTAAATACATCGGGCGTGAGTTCGATGACACGTTCGATGCTTGAGCGATCTGGCGGCTCCGCCGCATCACGGCCCTGCCGCAGCCTTGCGGCAGGGCTTTTTCGTAGGCGTCTTGTCCTCGACAGGACGCCGAACCTTTGCCCGACGGACGTGCGCCGTAGAGCAGCGGATCCGATGCTCACCTCCTTGAGCGGCGCATCGTTCGGGCGGACCCGGAGGGCCGCGTCAGCGACCCGAAGGGCCACGCCAGTGACCCGGAGGGCCGCGCCAGCGAATACCGGGTCCACTTTTCCGCACGATGCGCTAGAACAAGGCGAGACCGACCGTAGGCGGGGGGCCGCCGACCCGGCGAGACTCTTCCCGCCCCTGCATTCCCGCCAGACGAAAGGCTTAGGATCACCGCAATGGCTCAAGACACTGACAGTGCCGGCACCGTCGTTCCGCCCAATGAGGCCGCCATTCTGACCTCGGGCAACATGACGGACCTCGAGCTGATTCTTCCTGATCTGGGCGACGAGGATCTGCCCGAGGTCGCGATCTTTCTCGTGGCCTGCGCCATGCGTTTCCACAGCGATCCCGATTTCGTCCAGGAGCAGTTGGAATGGCTCGTCAGAGCGCACGACCAGGAGGTCGACGAGGGCCTCCGGCCGGATCAGCTGAACTCCGCCAACGACGACTGACCAGGGCCGCGGCGGAGAACGGCGCCAGCGCATCGAGCGGACACAGAGGGCCGCGCCGACCGATGCGTCGCTTCAGGGATTGAGCATCGGATCCGATGCTCTAGCGCATCGGACGGACCCAGCGGGCCGCGTCAGCGAAAAGTGGACCCGGTATTCGCTGGCGCGGCCCTTGAGGTCACTGGCGTGGCCCTTCGGGTCGCTGACGCGGCCCTCCGGGTCCGGTTCATCCGATGCGCCGGTCAAGAGAGGGAGCCTCGGATGAATCCCAAAAGTGGTGTCCACCTTTCACGTCCGAGGCTCTAGTCGATGAACTCGACCGGGGTCCCCTTCTCGACCATCTTCGACAGTTCCTCGACGTCCCAGTTCGTCAACCTCACGCAGCCCTGAGAGTGGGATTTGCCGACCTTCTCCGGATTGGGCGTCCCATGGATCCCGAAGGATTCGACGGAGAGGTCGATCCAGGTGCTCCCCACGGGGTTGTTCGGACCGGGCTTGATCTCGAACTTCTCCTTCGCCTTCACGCCCTTGAAGGCATAATCGGGATTGTAGGTGTAGTTCGGGTTGGGGGCCACGGCACGCACCTTGTGCGAGCCGCTCGGTGCGGGCTTCTCCTCGCTGCCGATCGAGGCCGGGTAAACCGCGACCAGAGCGCCGTCCTTGGCGAGGACGCGCAGGACATGCTCGCTCTTGATGATCTCGATCTTTCCGGCCTTCTCGGGTTTCTCGGACCCGGGCTTCGCCTCGACATTGGCCACGGTGATGGACGTGCCGGCCTTGTCGAAGGATTTTCCGGGGTTCATGGCCTTGAGCAGATCCACATCCATGTGAAACTTTTCGGCCAAGAGCTCCTCGGGGCTGGAATAGCCGAGCCGGTCGAGACGGGCCTGGTCTTCCAGCTTGTCGGGGATCGTCACGAAGGGCCCTTTCACATCTTCGTCGCGGATCGAATACTCGGTCAGGGCCGGGTCCGATGACGTTTCTTTCAGTTTGGACCAGACATCCTCGTCGAGGCTTCCGTCAGGCTTGAGGCCGCGCTCCTTCTCGAAAGCCTTGATGGCATTCTGGAGATTGTCGCCGTCGTGTCCATCGATCACGCCCGGCGAGAAGCGGGCCCGATCGAGCAGGACCTGCGCCTTGACCAGAACCGGATCGATCTCCTTGCCCCTGCCCTCCTTCGGCGCCCATTCGGCCTTGTTGACGGATTCGAGATTGAGGTTCCGATCGGCGGCCAGAACCGAAGTCGAGAAACCCAGGATCCCAACAGCCACATACGCAACGATCTTCATGAAAAGCTCCACTGGCACTACCGTGGACAGACAAAGCCCTGGCTGCGCCCGTGTTCCCGCCGATCTATTGGCAAATCCGATAGTCGCCCTTGCGCTGGCGCAGATCGAGATGGAGGTGATCGCCATGGTCCGAATCCGAGCCCGGTCCAAGCACCGTATTGAAGATCGGGCAGGCGGCCTTCCGGACATTCTCCTGAAAGGTCGCTTCCGAGGAGCCCTCCGTCTGATGGCCGATCGTCAGGGCGGATCTCTTGGCGAACTCGAACCCCATGACATCGAGGCCGTTGCCGAAGGCGTGCTCGCTCAGCTTCTGGCCATTGCGCTGGTCTCGGCATTGGTAGGAGGTGCCGATGAGAAGCTTCGTCGGCGCGCTCTGAAACCGCCGCTCGGCTTCGGGCGCTACCACCTCGCTCATCCAGCGTGAGATGCTCTCGGCCACCGGACAATTCATCAGCGAGGCCGGGACGACCGCGACGCCGCCCGGAAGCGCCGAGACGAGAACCGGATCGTCGACCGAACAGGTATTCTCCTTGACCGGCGGACGCTTTTCGAACCTCAGGCCGAGCTGCGTCAGACGCTGGAGACAGGCACCATCCGAGGCGTTGTCGAGATCTGCCTTCTGAGGCGGCGTCTCATTCCGCGGCTCCTTTTCGGCACGCTGCTCGGCCTCCGGCGCAGCCGGTTCGGCGGGCCTCGGCGGCGGCAGCGGCTCCACCGGACGCTCCGGTCGCGGCGGCGGTAGCGGCGGCACCGGATCCTGGGCCGAGGCGGCAGAGGCAAGCAACGTCAGTCCGATGACGCTTGCACGACATCCTATCATGCGGCCTCGAAGACCCATTCCGTCTCCTATTCTCAAGCTCGTTGCCTGTATAACCCTCATGCGCCAAGGTTCAGTTCCATCTCAGTCTTCCGGGCGCCTTGCACTCGCGCGCCGAAGCTCCAAAATCGTTCATCAGAGGAGAGCCGGCGTGAGCACATTCCCGGTGATGGGGATCAGTCTGGACAGGAGCTTGTCCCTGGTCTCGGCAATGTCGGAGTCGCATGAGAGCCCCTGCACCAGACGCGTCGCCGAGCTGGTGGAGCGTATCGCCAAGCTTCGAGCGGAGCTGCAGGAGGCCGAGGCGGCGCTCGAATTGGAGAAGACCCGCATGCCCGTGCCGGGCGATTTCGTCCGCTGCCCGCTCACGCGCTTTTTCGGCCGCGTCACCAAAGTCACGCCGCGGGGCAACGGCAGGCCTTGGATCGAGATCGTGCCCTATCTCGGGCCGAACCTTCCCGGCCATTCCTCGATGGACCTGTTCGACAGCTGGGAACTCATCGATCCGCCCGTGGAGGGCGCCGAAGGATCCACGAAGCTTCCAACCATTGCTCCCTTCATGCCCGCGAGCACGGATCTCGTCGAGCTGCGCTCCAGCGAGGATGAGATGGAGGCATCCCTGAGACGGCTCTGGTCGCCCTCCGGGGGCATCTCGTCCTAGCGCATCGTGCGGACCCAGCGGGCCGCGTCAGCGACCCGAACGATGCGCCAGCCGAGAGTGGAGCATCGGAATCGATCCCAAAAGCGGGTCCACTTTTCACGTCCGATGCTAGAGCGCGCGGCCGCCCGGCTCCCTCTGCAACATTTCCGGGCATGTTGCGTTGGCCCTGCGGTTTCGTCGCTTGTCGATTGCAGCAGCCTGCGAAGCCTCGAACGCGTGGCACCCGGGAAGCGCGAGCCTTGGCTTTCCCCTCATCTGCCATCGCACCAACAGCGCTCGAACGATGGGAAGAACAGCAATGGCAGAGGATGGGCAGAGTGTACGCCTCCAGGTCGCGAACGCCCGGCCGGACGATTCGGGCCGTGGCATCGCACGCATGAGCCGACAGGCCCTGGGCGAGATCGGCCTCCAGGAAGGCCAAGCCATCGAAATCATCGGCAAGCGCCATACGACGGCCATCGCCGTGGCGCCTTATCCGGAGGACGAGGGCCTCAACATCGTTCGCCTCGACGGTCTGCAGCGGGTGAATGCCGGTGTGGGCAGCGGGGATCACGTGGAAGTGAAGCGCGCCGAGGTCCGTCCTGCAGCGCGCGTCGTGCTCGCTCCGGCCCAGAAGGGGCTCCGTCTGCAGGGCTCGGGCGATGCCTTGAAGCGCACTTTCTACCAGCGTCCGCTGACCGCCGGGGACGTGATCTCCACGTCGGTCTATTCGCAGCGTTCGGCAGACCCGCGCATGCCCGAGGAGATGCGCGGGCTTCTCAACATTCCGGCGTACGGCCTGCAGGAGATCCGCCTCGTCGTGGTCTCGACCCAGCCGCGCGGCATCGTGCACGTGACGGCCGAGACCGAGATCGAGCTGCGCCCGCAATTCGAGGAGCCGCGCGAGGCCCGCCGGGCCGACGTGACCTATGACGACATCGGCGGTCTCGGCAGCACGGTCGATCAGGTCCGCGAGATGGTGGAACTCCCCCTCCGCCATCCCGAACTCTTCCAGCGCCTCGGCATCGATCCGCCGAAAGGCGTCCTGCTCTACGGCCCTCCCGGCACCGGCAAGACCCGGCTGGCCCGAGCGGTTGCCAACGAGACGGAGGCGCAGTTCTTCCATATTGCCGGACCCGAGATCATGGGGCGCCACTACGGCGAGTCCGAACAGCGGCTGCGCCAGGTTTTCCAGGAAGCCCAGCAGAACGCGCCGGCGATCATCTTCATCGACGAGATCGACAGCATCGCTCCCAAGCGCGAGGAGGTGACGGGTGAGGTCGAGCGGCGCATCGTGGCCCAGCTGCTCACCCTGATGGACGGCCTCGAGCCGCGCCAGAACATCGTGGTGATCGGCGCCACGAACCGGCGTGAGGCCATCGACGAAGCCCTCCGCCGTCCCGGACGGTTCGACCGGGAGATCGTCATCGGCGTTCCGGACGAACCGGGGCGCCGGGAGATCCTCGGCATCCACACGCGCGGCATGCCCCTGGCCGAGGACGTGAATCTCGACGAGGTCGCCCGCACCACCTATGGCTTCGTCGGCGCCGATCTCGCGGCCCTCTCCCGGGAGGCGGCCATGGATTCCCTTCGGCGCATCCTGCCGGGCGTCAATCTCAGGGACGGCATACCGTCCAACGTGCTGGAGAGCCTGCAGGTCACGCGACAGGATTTCATGAACGCCATGAAGCGCGTCCAGCCCTCCGCCCTGCGCGAGATCATGATCCAGGTGCCCAACGTGACCTGGGACGACATCGGCGGTGTCGAGGAGGCCCGTACCCGTCTGCGGGAGGGCGTGGAACTGCCGCTCAAGAGCCCGGAATCCTTCCGGCGCCTGGGCATCCGCCCGGCCAAGGGATTCCTGCTGTTCGGGCCTCCCGGCACCGGCAAGACGCTCCTGGCGAAAGCGGTCGCCCGCGAGGCCCAGGCGAATTTCGTGGCGACGAAATCCTCCGACCTCCTGTCGAAATGGTACGGCGAATCCGAGCAGCAGGTCTCCCGCTTGTTCGCCCGCGCCCGGCAGGTCGCCCCGACGGTGATCTTCATCGACGAGATCGATTCCCTTGCCCCCGTGCGCGGCGGCGGCCTCGGCGAACCTGCGGTCACGGAGCGGGTGGTGAACACGATCCTGGCCGAGATGGACGGCCTGGAGGAACTGCAGGGCGTCGTCGTCATGGCGGCCACGAACAGGCCGAACCTGATCGACCCTGCCCTCCTCCGGCCGGGACGCTTCGACGAGCTGATCTACGTGCCGGTTCCCGACGCTCAAGGCCGCCGGCACATCCTCGGGATCCACACCAAGGACATGCCCCTCGGCCCCGATGTGGACCTCGACATGATCGCGGAGCGGACCGCCCGGTTCACCGGCGCCGATCTCGAGGATCTCACCCGCCGGGCCGGTCTCCTCGCCCTCAGGGAATCGCTTCAGGCCGAGCACGTGACCATGGCGCAGTTCGAGCAGGCTCTGCGCGAAACCCGTCCCTCCGTCACGCCCGAGATGGAGCGGGAATACGAGGACATGGTCCGGACCCTGAAACAGGAGGGACCGCAGAGGCAATCCATCGGCTTCCTCCCTCTCCGGCAGGCCGCCGAGTAGGACGCAACCTCACGGCACGGCCAAAGCCCCACACCACGCTCCGTGGTGTGGGGCTTTCCTGTGTCACGCTCTCATCAATTAGCGCGGGTCGGACGACCCGCGCTATTTCCCGTGAGACTCGCTTACTGACCGCAGGCGATCGGGATACGGGTGTCCCGGGTGTTCGGATCGAGCACCGTGCGGCACGGCACGCCGTTGATGTAGCGGATCTCGTGCGGAGCGGCATAGGGATCGGCTGCGCCGACGGGAGCCGGGGCGCCCATCATCGGACCGACGGGAGCGGGAACGATGCTTCCGGTCGAAACGACGTCGCCGGGCATCGGGGCCGCCACGACCCCGCTGACCTGTCCGGCGCAGGCGATCGGGATACGCGTATCCCGGGTGTTCGGATCGAGAATGGTCCGGCAGGGAACGCCGTTGATCCAGCGGATCTCATGGGGAGCCGCATCCGGGAACAGGGATCCGGGCGTTCCGGAGATCGCCGGCGATGACTGCGCCAGAGCGGCGCCCATGCCGCCAAGTACCATAAATCCAGCGCCGGCGAAGATCGCGAGCTTCTTCATCAATGTCTCCTGTGCTTTCCTTGAACATGGCCGATCGCCACATATGACAGAGGCTAAACGCGGTCGGGGCGGATCGTTTCCCAACGTAATTTCACCACACAGACTTGTGATTGTCGCGGCATCAAAAGCAAAGCTTTTGAATTGCCCAGCCTCGAATATGCAGAGATCATCAGGTCCCGGATGCTCTACTCTCGGATAAGCCGGCTGTCCGTGGACATAGACTACGATTGTTCCAAACTTCGAATCGAATGTTCATCACAGTCTCGACATGACGGGCTCGCGGCTGACGCCGGCGCGTGTCATGGCTCCTCGGGCGACGGCTCCATTCTGGTGGCGAGCCAGAGCCCGGCAACGACGCCGGCAAGACCGACCAGCACGCCGAACGTGAAGGGCTCCCCGAGCAGCGACACGCCAAGCAGAGCCGCCGTGATCGGGCTCAGGGAGAGGAACACCGTGACCCGCGTCGGCGTGGCGTTCTTGAGCGCCCAGAGCCAGAGGACATAACCGACCCCACTCGACAGACCGATGAACAGGACCGCGAGCCAGCCGGCTCGATCGAGGGGCGGCAGGTCCGTGAAGAGCCCCTCCAAGCCCGCGGGAATCGCCAGGAACAGGACCGATGCGAGCATGGCCCAGGCGCCGACCGGGAGGGTCGGGTAGCGGGCGAGGTAAGGTCGGTAGAGCACGGAACATGCGGCACCGCAAAGTGCGGCAGCCAGCACGAGAAGGGCTCCCAGCCACTCGCCCGTTGCACTCTGCGTGGTCAACCGCTCGCCCAGTGCCGCCGCCACGCCACCGATCGTCAGCACGACGCCCGCCACCTTCATCCGGCTCAGGCGCTCGCGACCGAGACTTGCCGCGATGAACATCGTCATCAGCGGAAAGGTCGAGAAGAGGAGCGCCGCACGGGTGGAGGCGATGGACTGCAGTCCGAGATTGAGGAGAACGATCAGGACCCCGAACTGCACGACGCCCAGCCCCATCACGGCCAGGAGATCGCGCGGCGCGAACCTCACCCGTGCGCTCATCCAGAGGGGCGGCGCGAGGCAGAGGACCGCGATGGCGTAGCGCAGGAAGGCCAGCGATGCCGGACCGATGTCATGCACGACGAAGCGCGTGGCCACCAGGGCCGCACCCACCTGGACGCCCGTCGCGGCCGCAGCCGCGAGGGCGAGCCCGTCCCGACGCCTCACAGAACGAGATCCCAGGTCTGCCCGACCAGGTCCTTTCCGAAAGAGTGATGCTGCTCTTCCTTCACCAGCCGGAATCCCTTCGCCTGGTAAATGCGGCGGGCGGCCACGAGCACGTCGTTGGTCCAGAGCGTCAGGGTCCTGTAGCCCCGGTCCCTTGCGAAGGCGATGCATTCCTCCGTCAGCCGACCCCCGAGGCCGAGCCCTCTGGCGGACGGCTCCACATACAGCAGCCGGAGCTTGGCCACCTCGTCCGACGACCGCACGAGGAAGACGCTCCCGACGATCTCGCCGTCCCGCTCCGCGATCCAGCATCGCTCCCGTGCGGGATCGAAGTTTCTGACGAAGGCGGCGGCGATCTCCGCCACCAGCGCCTCGAACGTCTCGTCCCAACCATATTCCTGCGCGTACAAAATCCCCTGCCGGTGGGCGATCCAGCCGATGTCGCCAGGCCGGTGGGGGCGCAGGATGTACGGCCGATCCGGACGCGGGCCGTCGCCGATCAGATGCTCGACGGTCGTCATGGCCTGCGTGAGCCGCTCCCGCTCGCCCGCCGACAGGCGCGACAGCATCGTGGCGACCTGAGCGGCAGAGGCTTGGTTCAGGGGCTCGAAGGCGGCAAGGCCCTTGTCGGTGAGCGACAGGAGGAACTGCCGTCCGTCATCCTTCGACGGGGTGCGCCGGGTCAGGCCGTGAGCGCCGAACCTCTTCAGGAGGCGGCTGAGATAGCCGGCGTCGAGACCCAGTTCCCGGCCCAAATCCGCCGCCGTCACCGGGCCCCGATGGGCAAGCTCGTAGAGCACCCGGGCTTCGGTCAGCGAAAATGCACTCTCGAGCAATCCCTCGTTCAGAAGGCCGATATGGCGCGTGTAGAACCGGTTGAAGCTCCGGACCCGCTCGATCTGCTCGTCCGTCGGTAATTTCGGCATGTGCGACATGGATGGCTCCCTGGCGCACAGACTCGGGCATATTGTTGACTGAGTCAACTATTTTGCGGAGGAAGCGGCAATGCCGCGTCAGGCGGCCGCGTCGACGGCCAGACGTCCCTCGTGAATGGCATGGCAGGCCACGCCCCCCAGCAGCGGCGGAATCTCCATCCTGCAGCGATCGTTGGCGAAGGGGCAACGCGGATTGAAGGTGCAGCCCGAGGGCGGGTTGATCGGGTTCGGGATCTCGCCGCGCACGGGAATGCGTTGCCGGCCGGTCATGCCCACGTCGGGCACCGCATCGAGGAGCATGCGCGTGTAGGGATGCTTCGGACGGGCGAAGAGTTCGCGCCCGTTGGAGATCTCGACGATGCGGCCGAGATACATCACGCCGATTCGGCTGGCCATGTGGCGCACCACGGCGAGGTTGTGGCTGATGAACAGATAGGTCAGCCCCAGCCGGTCCTGCAGATCGCGCATGAGGTTCAGGATCTGCGCCTGCACCGAGACGTCGAGGGCGGAGGTCGGCTCGTCGCAGACGATGAACTCCGCATTGGATGCGAGCGCACGGGCAATCGCGATGCGCTGGCGCTGTCCGCCGGAGAACTCGTGCGGGTACTTCCCGCCGTCCGCCGGATGGAGGCCGACCAGGGAGAGAAGCTCGCCGACCCGGCTGGCGATGTCCCGTTCGGTCTCGATCAACCGGAAAGCCCTGATCGGTTCGGCCACGATGCGGTCGACCTGCCAGCGCGGATTGAGGCTGGCATAGGGATCCTGGAAGATCATCTGGATCCGCCGCCGCAGGCGCTGGCGCTCCGCGGACGCGGCTGCCGACGTCATCGAGACGCCGTCGATCGCAACGGTGCCGCTCGTCGGCGGGAGAAGACCCACGACCATCCGGGCCACCGTCGACTTGCCCGAGCCCGATTCCCCGACCAGGGCAAAGGTCTCGCCCCGCGCGATGTCGAAGGAGACGCCGTCGACCGCCTTGAGGTATTGCCTCTCGCCCCCCTCCAGCATCCGGTTGAGCCACGGCTTGGACACGTCGAACAGGCGGCGCAGGTCATTGACTTCGACATAAGAGTGCTCGGTCACGCGACGGCCTCCGACCGGACGGAAGATTGATCGTAGAGATGGCAGGCCACACGATGCTCGCTGTGCTGGATCGGCTCCGGCCGTTCGACCCGGCAGCGGTCGAACACGAATGGACAGCGCGGATTGAAGGCGCATCCCGGGGGGATGGCCGAGAGCCGCGGCATGGAGCCCGGGATTTGGACGAGGCGCTCCGCGTCCGTCTCCAGGGACGGGATCGCGCCCATCAGGCCCTTGGCATAGGGGTGCAGCGGGTTCTGCACCACCTCGCGCACCGGCCCGATTTCCGCGATGCGGCCCGCATACATGACGGCGACCCGGTCGGCCGTTTCTGCGATCACGCCCATGTCGTGCGTGACCAGCATGATGGCCGTGCCATGCTCGCGTCCGAGGCGCTTCAACAGCGCGATGATCTGCGCCTGAACCGACACGTCGAGCGCGGTGGTCGGCTCGTCCGCGATGATCAGCTCTGGCTCGGCGCACAGCGCGAGGGCGATCACCACGCGCTGGCGCATGCCGCCCGAGAACTCGTGCGGATAGCTGTCGATCCGCCGCTCGGGCGCCGGAATGCCGACTTCGGCCAGGAGGTCGATGGCCCGCTTCCTGGCCGCCGAGGCGGACAGGTTGGTGTGCGTGCGGATGGTCTCGATCAGCTGCTCGCTGACCCGGTAGAGCGGGTTGAGGCTGGTGAGCGGATCCTGGAAGATCATGCCGATGCGCTTGCCGCGCACCCGGCGCATCTCCTCCGGCGGCAGATTGTCGATGCGCTTGCCGGACAGGAGGATCTCGCCGCCGGCGATCCGGCCCGGCGGATCGATGAGGCCGATGACGGCGGATCCCGTCACCGACTTGCCGGCCCCGGATTCGCCGACGACGCCGAGCACCTCGCCCTTGGCGATGTCGAAGGAGATGCCGTCGATGGCCTTCAGAATCCCGCGCCGGGTGACGAACTCGACGCGCAGGTCACGGACGGAGAGGACGGGTTGCGGCATGGGAGTTCCCTCTCTCATCGCAGCTTCGGATTGAGCGCGTCGCGCAGCCAGTCGCCCAGGAGGTTGATGGCAAGGACGAGAAGCGCGAGTGCGACGCCGGGGAATGCGATGATCCACCACTCGCCGGAGAACAGGTAGTTGTTGCCGATACGGATCAGCGTGCCGAGCGAGGGCATGGTTTCCGGCATGCCGGTGCCCAGGAAGGACAGGGTCGCCTCCGTGATGATGGCGAGCGCCAGATTGATGGTCGCGATGACGAGCACCGGGCCAAGGACATTCGGCAGGACGTGGCGGAGCATGATCACCGGCGCCGGCAGGCCGATGAGCCGGGCGGCCGCGATGTAGTCCTTGTTCTTCTCGACCATCACGGAGCCGCGCACCGTGCGGGCGTACTGCACCCAGAAGCTCAGTCCGATGGAGAAGACCAGCACGGACAGCGTCGTGACGCCGTCGAGCTGGCCTCCGAGGACCGACTTCACCACCCCGTCCACGAGGAGCGCGATCAGGATCGCCGGGAAGGTCAGCTGCACGTCGGCGATGCGCATGATGACCGCATCGGTCGTGCCGCCCATATAGCCTGCGACGAGACCGAGGCCGATCCCGAGCGTGGCCGAGAAGGCGACGCCGAGAAAGCCGACGGCAAGCGAGATCCGCAGGCCGTACAGGATGGCCGAGAGGATGTCGCGGCCCTGCTCGTCCGTGCCGAGGAGGAAGGGCGCCTGCCCTTCCGCGTCCCAGAGCGGCGGCAAGCGGCTGTTCAGCAGGTCGAGTTGCGCAGGATCGAAGGGATCCTGCGGTGCGACCAGCCCGGCGAGCAGGGCTGCCGCGACGAAAAGGAGCGTCAGGAAGGCTGCGGCCATGGTCAGCTTCGAGCGCTTGAAGCTCGCCCAGACGTCGCTGTCGAAAAAGCGGCCGGCCCAGGTTGTGGGTTGGGAGTGAGGCGCGGGCGCTGCCTGGATTGCGTCTGCCATCTCTGCCTCCTCAGGCCGGCTGCCGGATCGTCGTCCTCAGGCGAGGATCGACGATGGTGTAGAGGATGTCCACGGCGAGGTTGATCGCCACGAAGATGAGCGCCACGAGCATGAGGTAGGCCGCCATGATCGGGATATCGACATTCTGCACGGCTTGGACGAACAGCAGGCCCATGCCTGGCCATTGGAACACGGTCTCGGTGATGATCGCGAACGCGATCACGGAGCCGAACTGAAGGCCCACGATGGTGATGACCGGCACGAGGGTGTTCTTGAGCGCATGCCCGAAATGGATGGCCCTGGTCGTGAGCCCCCTCGCCCTCGCGAACTTGATGTAGTCGGTGCGCAGCACCTCCAGCATCTCGGCACGGACGATGCGCATGATCAGCGTCATTTGGAAGAGACCGAGCGTGATGGAGGGCATGATCAGGGCCTTCAGGCCCGACAGGGTAAGAAGCCCCGTCGTCCACCAGCCGAGACGAACCGTGTCGCCGCGGCCGTAGGATGGCAGCCAGCCGAGGGTGACGGAGAAGAGATAGATCAGCAGAATGCCGATCAGGAACGTCGGAAGCGAGATTCCGATCAGCGACACGGTCTGGAACACTTTTGCCAGGAAGCTGTCCCGCTTCAATCCCGAATAGACCCCCATGAGCACACCGAAACCTGTGGCGAAGACGGTCGCACAGAATGCGAGCTCGAGCGTGGCCGGCATGCGCTCGGCCAGGAGATCCGAGACGGGCTGGCGGAACTGGTAGGAGACGCCGAAATTGCCCTGCGCCGCGCTGGTGAGGTAACGCAGGAACTGCACGGGCACCGGATCGTCGAGCCCAAGAGAGCGCCGGACCTGCTCCCGTTCGGCGGCGGGCGTATCGAGGGAGACGATCTGGTTCACCGGATCGCCGGCAAAGCGGAACATCGCGAATGAAATGATCCCGACGGCCAGAAGAACGCCGATGGCCTGAAGGGCGCGCCGGATGATGAATGCGAACATGCACAATCTCTTGATCGCTGCGGCCCGGGCGACCCAACGGCCCGAACCTTCGAAAAACTGTCCCGGACGGCGCGGAGGCCGTCCGGGATAAGCGATCAGATGCGGACTACTCTTTCTTCTGCGCCCAGTAGAGCAGCACCTGGTTGTCGGCCCGCTGAGGCAGCGTCACCTTGTTCGACACGCCCCAGGCGAGCGCCTGCTGGTGCAGCGGGATATAGCCGTACTCGTCGAAGGTGATCTGGAAGGCCTGCTTGATCAGCTGGTCGCGCTTCTCCTTGTTGCTCTCGACGAGGATCTTGTCGGTCAGCTCGTCATGCTGCTTGTTGCAGAAATTGCCGAGGTTCGACTCGCCCCGCGAGGATTGCGGATCGTTCCGGCAGCCTTCGATGTCGAACAGCACGTTGTGGCTGTCGAAGGTGCCCGGGGTCCAGCCCAGCAGGTAGAACGAGGTGTTGTAATTGCCCGACTTGAGCACCTTGCCGAAGTACTGCGCCTTCGGCTGAGCCATCAGGTTCACCTTGACGCCGGCACGGGCCAGCATGCTGACCACGGCCTGGCAGATAGCTTCGTCATTCACGTAGCGATCGTTCGGGCAATCCAGTCCGACCTCGAAGCCGTTCGGGTAGCCGGCGTCGGCCAGCAGCTTCTTGGCGCCTTCGAGATCGTATTTCGGACGCACGAAGTCGGCCGAATAGGTGAACAGCTGCGGGGCAATCATCAGCGCCGACGGGGTGGACATGCCGCGCATGACCCGGGACTTGATCGTCTCGATGTCGATCGCCTTGTAGAAGGCCTCGCGCACGCGCTTGTCCTTGAACGGGTTCTTGCCCTTCACGTTCGAGAACAGGAGCTCGTCGCGGGTCTGATCGAAGCCCAGGAAGATGGTCCGGAGCTCGGGACCGGCCAGCACCTTGGCGTTCGCCGTGCCGTTGACGCGCTGAACGTCCTGCAACGGAACCGGCTCGATCACGTCCACTTCGCCCGAGAGCAGGGCGGCAACGCGCGTGGCGTCGGATGCGATCGGGGTGAAGACGATCTCGTCGAGGTTATGCTCGACCTTGCCCCACCAGTCCTTGTTCACCTTGAAGACGGTCTTCACGCCGGGCTGATGGCTTTCGATCCTGAACGGTCCGGTGCCATTGGCATTCAGGGACGCGAAGCTCGGCGTCGTCGCGGCGGCCGGCGTGGGCGCGACGCTGTTGTTCGCCTCCGACCACTCCTTGTCCATGATGTACCAGGTGTCCCACTGGGCGTTCATGATCGGGTTCGGGGACTTGAGCTTCACGTCGACCGTGTAGTCGTCGACCTTCACCCATTCCGAGCCGCTGGGAACGCGGGTCTGGAAGTTCGAGCCCTGGGCGCGGACGCGGTTGGCGGAGAAGATCACGTCGTCGGCGTTGAAGGGATTGCCGTTGTGGAACTTCACGTTCTTGCGCAGGAAGAGCCGCCAGGTCAGGCCGTCCTCGCTGATCTCCCAGCGCTCAGCCAGGCCCGGCTCGATCGCAAGGTCCTTGCCGCGCTTCGTCAGGCCCTCATAGACGTGGCCGTGGTGCGCGATGGTGGTGGTCTCGTTCAGGGTATAGGGGTCGAGCGACTTCAGGTCGCCCTGGTTGGCATAGCGCAGGGTCACCGCCATGGCCGGAAAAGCTACGCCGGCCATCAGGGTCGCCGCGGCCGCGACGAGAAACTTCGAACGGATCGTCATTGTCTGTCCTTCTCCTCTGGAGGCCCGCGTCTTTGCGCGGTGTTCCTCTTGTCGGAAGCGCGACTGTTGTCGTCGTTCCTTCCGCTGAGGAATGAACTTAGGCAGGAAAGTGGCCGGTGGTCTAGCCCCGACGTGGACCGTCCTGCTCAGCATTTAGGCACAGAGGTCCCCGATCAGGCGGCGCAGGATTGCCTCCCCGGCCTGGAATTCGCCGACCTCGATATATTCGTCCGGCTGGTGGGCCTGCGCGATGTCGCCGGGGCCACAGACCACCGTCGACCAGCCGGCCCGCTGGAACAGCCCCGCCTCCGTTCCGTAGGACACCACATGAGTGCCGTTGTCGCCTGTCAGCCGACGCATCAGCCGCTCCGCCGCACCATCGGTCTCCGGCCGGAGTCCCGGCACCTCGGCGACGAGCTCGACATCCACCCGCGCCTCGGGAGCGATGGCCTTCATGCGAGGCTCGATCCGTTCGCGGATATAGGCCTCGTAGCGGGCCAGATAGTCCATGGGGCTCTCCGTCGGGACCGCCCGGATGTCGCTGAAGAACCAGGCCGAGGACGACACCACGTTGGCGGCATTGCCGCCGACCATCATGCCGCAATGAAGCGTGGTGTAGGGCGGTTCGAACGGATTGTCCGGATCGGCTCTGCGCCGGTTCTCCTCCATCACGTCCTCGTGCCATGCGATCAGGCGAGCGGCGTTCATGACCGCACTCACTCCCTGGTCGATCCGGCTGGAGTGGACCGCATATCCCGTCACCTGGGTCCGCAGCTGCACGGACGCCTTATGCCCCGTCACCACCGCATGGCGCGTCGGCTCGCCGACGATCACGGCGGACGGCGCCGGGATGGATCCAGCCATCGCGTGCACCATCGACGGTGCTCCACGGCAGGCAATCTCCTCGTCGTAGGACAGCGCGATGTGGATGGGGCGCTTGAGAGGCGCGTGCACCATCTCGGGCACGAGCGCCAGAACGAGCGCGTCGAAGCCTTTCATGTCGGTTGCGCCACGACCGTAGAGGCGACCGTCCTTCTCCGTGAGCGTCCAGGGATCCGTGGACCAGTTCTGTCCCTCGACCGGCACGACATCCGTGTGGCCCGACAAGACGATCCCGCCCTCCACCCGGGGGCCGATCGTGGCGTAGAGATTGGCCTTGTCGCCCTCGGGACTCATGACGAGATGGCTCTCGACGCCGTGGCCGTTCAGCCAGTCGCGGCAGAAGTGGATGATATCGAGATTGCTGCTGGTGGATACGCTCGGGAAGGCTATCAGACGCGCGAGCATCTCGCGGGGTGACATGGACATCGTGCTCGACTCCGTGGTTGAGCGTGAGCATCCAATCCTATCGAGCCGCCGGTCAAGTCGCTTTTTTATCAGCAGGAAATTCGATCGCCGCCCGTTGACGAAGCCAAGACGTCGCTCGCATGATCGCGTCGCCCGCGACGGCGCCATTGGCCGTCTCATCTCACATGCCGCCCGACGGACACCCACATGACCGCCTTTGACGTGACGCTCTCCGACATCGAAGCTGCCCGCGACCGCATCGCCGGACGCGTCAGGCGCACTCCTGCGTACGAGAGTGGCGACATCTCGGCGCGGCTCGGGCGGCGCGGCGCGGTGAAGATGGAAGCGCTGCAGCTTGCCGGCTCCTTCAAGGTCCGAGGGGTCTTCAACAAGGTGCTGACCTTAAGCGACGACGAGCGCCGGCGCGGACTCGTGACCGTCTCGGGCGGCAACCACGCCATCGCAGTGGCGCGGGTCGCCGGAACGCTCGGGCTCGACGCGCTCGTCCTGATGCCGAAGACGGCCGCCCGTTTCAACATCGACCTCACCACCAAGTTCGGCGCCCACGTGGAGCTCTGCGACGATGCCGCCGAAGCCTTCGCCAAGGCCGAGGATTACCAGCGCCAGGGCCGCCTCTTCGTGCATCCTTACGACGATCCCGCCATCATCGCGGGCCACGGCACGCTGGGCCTCGAGTTTCTCGACGACATCCCCGACCTCACCCATGTGTTCGTCTCGATCGGGGGCGGCGGCTTCATGTCCGGCGTGGCGGCCGCCCTGAAGGCCAGGCGGCCGTCGCTGACCGTTTACGGTGTCGAGCCGACCGGCGCGCCGACCATGACCGAGGCCCTCAGGGCGGATCAGCCGGTGACCATTCGCCCGACCTCCCTGTCCCGGACCCTCGCCGCGCCCTTCGCCACCCGCCGGACCATGGCGGCCGCCAGGCTCTTCCTGAAGGAGATCCTGCTTGTCGAGGACCCGCCGGTCGTGGCCGATGTGAGCTGGCTGCTCCAGACGGAGAAACTGCTCTGCGAGCCGGCCGCGGCCTGCGTCCTCACGGCCGCTGAGATGGTCGTTCCGTCTCTGCCGGACGACAGCGTCATCGGCCTCGTGCTCTGCGGATCCAACCTGTCCCTGGACGATCTGGATGCATGGCGCCGGCCGTCCCCATAGGATGGCCTCTCGAGCGCCCTGAAGAGACCAGGACATGCCGGATCTGCCGACTTTTCTCACCTTCTATGCCGCTGTTCTGGCCTTGCAGCTGGCTCCGGGCCCCGACATGGTCCTTCTGCTGAGCCGCGGAGTCGGACAGGGTCGGCGCATTGCCGTCCTGACCGCCATCGGCATGACCCTTCTGGCCGGCCTCGTTCAGCTGCCGCTCCTGGCCCTGGGAGTGACCTCCGTGATCCAGGCCTCCCCCCTCGCCTTCGAGCTTCTTCGATGGGCCGGCGCCGCCTATCTGGTGTGGCTGGGCGCCAAGCTTCTGATCGGCTCGTTCGGCCCGCATCGCCTCGTCCGCACGGCTCCGAAGCCCGTGTCGGATCTCGCAGCCTTGCGCCAGGGCATGATCAACAACCTGACCAACCCGAAGGCCATGGTGTTCATGCTGGCCTTCCTCCCCCAGTTCGTCGACCCCGGCCGCGACTGGCCTGTCACGGCGCAGCTGCTGTTCCTGGGGGGCGTGCAGAAAGTCTCAGGGTTCTTTGTCCTGGGAGCGGTTGCGCTCGGAACGGGAACGATCGGCGAGTGGCTGTCGCGGCGGCCGGGCCTGATCGCCTGGCAGGAGCGATGCGCCGGCCTCGTCATGGTCGGCCTGGGCCTTCGCCTCGCCCTCTCGGGAGACGCCTCGGCGATCCGCCGCTGATTTGACAGCCGTTAACCGTCCATTAGCCAAGGGTTGCAAAGTCCGACCTGGTTATGGAGCCCTACCGGGCGATAACCGTTCCTCCCCAAGCTCGAGGTCTCCAAGGACGGGTTCCATGAACGGGAAAGCCTACTGCATCGCGGCAGCCGCCAGCCTCTTCCTGGCCAACGTTTCGCAGCCGTCCCGGGCCGCGAGCTTCGATTGCGCCAAGGCCCGGACAGGCGATGAGAAAGCCGTCTGCGCGGATCGCGCGCTGAACGACCAGGATGTCGAGATGGCCGTGCTCTACAGGCAGCTCAAGCCTCTTCTCGGCATGGGGGCCCGCGGCGACTTGGAAGACGCGCAGGCGGCCTGGCTCAAGCGGCGAGAAGGCTGCGCCGAGGACCGATCCTGCCTGAGCAAAGCCTATGAGGAAAGGGTGCTGCAGCTGAGAAACGGCTTCGAGGCGCTGGCGAAACGGGGCCCCTTCTGAAACCGTCGATAAAAAACCCCGCGCGAGGGCGGGGGTGTGCACAGACACGGAGTGGGGCAGCCGCGATGAAGCTGGCCGCCGAGAGCGCCGTGGCACTGGGGGCACCGTGGGACGCTCTCACGGGAATGTGTATCCCGGCTCGCGACATCTACCTACTCTTCTTCCCGCGGATGGTTAACCTTTCGTCTCGTCCGAAAGCGGGGTTCGCGGCAGACGTGTTTTCGCGCACACCTCTTTCATCGTGAAAATGCCACCTTGGCCGTGCTTCCCTTACGACACCCGAACGGAGTCGAACCATGCGCGCCATCCTCGCACTTCTTTGCCTCTTCTCGGGTCTGCCGGACGATGCGCCCGCCGACGGGTTCGACGCGGCCCAGGAAAAGACCGAGAAATATCGGGCGCTCCTGTCCGAGCTCGCCTCCTCCGGGGCGCCGGACGGCGAAAGCGTGACCGATCTGCCCGACGGTTTGCGGCAGGCCGTCGAAGCGTGGACCCATCCCGGGGCTTGAGCCGATGGTCTCCTCGGCCCCTGCCCGGCCCGGCCCCGAAACGCAGCCGAACGCTCGGCAAGATCGTCTTTCCGCGCCGCGCTCCATTTCAGGGGTTGCGCGAGCCGGCGTTAAAAGTTAGAGGAACCAAGCCTTTCGGCAGTCGGAGCGTAGCGCAGCCCGGTTAGCGCACTAGTCTGGGGGACTAGGGGTCGGAGGTTCAAATCCTCTCGCTCCGACCATTATTTTCCTGAAGAGTATCAGCCAGTTATACCCCTTAAGTGGGGTGGGCTGATGGCGAGGTTCGAACCCTCGGGGACACGCCGGGGACGCACTCCCGCCTGGACCCGCTACCGGCTGCGGCAATGAGGGCACCGAATCATGAGGCCGTTTCTGGTCAGCCTCGCCATGCTGGCGACGGTCCTCGTCACGCCCGCCGTGGCGGCCGACCGCTTCGACCATAGCAATACATTCGTCTGCACCGGCCGGTTAGCAGAGGATCGCGACAAGTTCGCAACGATCTGGACGCTGTACATCACAACGCAGGTTTGGTCTAAGCCGCCTCTTGCAGCATCGGTGCTCAGCGAGGGTGAACAGGGGCTCGTGACGTCCCTGGCGGCCACTACGACATCGCTGGCGATCACCTATGACAGGGGCCAGTATTACGGCGGCACGATTGCCATCAGTGCGACCGGCGATGGGAAGGCTCGGGCGACCCGGGTCGAACGCTCGAAGAATTTCCCCGAGATGCCGGAAACGCGGGTCAACTACGATTGCAACGTCGTGCCGATCCAGACGATGCGCCCCATGCAGCCGAGATGATTAAGCCCCGCGTCGATCAGTCCGTTCAAGGACCTTGTTGCAGGCAGAGGGGCTGCACTGTCAGGGTTCGCCGCCGCCTAACCACTTCCGATGGAAGCTGCCTACGCACGCGGCCAACGGCGGCGTCTCTCGCCCTTCTGATTGTCTCGCTGGTGACACTGATACCCACGGCATCTGCCGAGCCTGCGACGGTCACCCTCGTGTGCCGGATCGAGGCCACGCGCCTTCAAGCCGAAATCCAGGCGCGGCGGGCTGAGATGAGGGCCCTTCGCGATGTTCTCGACAGCGAGAGCCTTGCCCTCGCGTGGCAGCGCAACGTCGAATGGTCGCACTCCACGTTCGTGCAAGACTCGTTCGTCCGATGCGAAGACCAATGGGGCATGACCCCTGGCGAACCCTACACCGGCATTTTCGCGGGCCTTGGCGACCTCCGGGTCGATCCCAATCAAAAGCGAGCCCGTTGACGCAAGCTCAAGACAACCGCGCGGCTAAAGCGGCCGATGAAGTGACGTCCTTCGTCAGGCGATAGGCTCTCGCTCGACGAGCGCCCCATCGTCGCCGCGCACATAGAGGCGATTGTTGATCGTCCCCTCGGTCTCCCCAGCGCCGAGTAGCCGCGCGCCGAGGGCCACCAATTCCTCGTGGGGCACAACGTGGCTGACAAGCTCCAGACCGGGAATGGGACCTGAGAGATAGTCATGGCCGAGCGCCTCGCTCAGTGAGGCGAACGGACCGGCAGGATCGTGATCCGACGACGTGATGAAGTAGACGCTATACCATTCTCGGATCGACAGGTAGCCGGATGCCGCCATCGTTCCTGCGTCCCATCCCAAGTTTAGGACGCTGGCCGCATCGCTGAAAACGGTATCAGAGAGTTCGTCCACGTCGGCCATCAGGCGTTCACGCTCCCCTGGTGGGAGATCGGTCGCAAAGCCCGAGTCGGTTTGTAGGTGGCGCATAATCGCGTCGATGATAGCGTCTCTCGGCATGGCAGACTGGTAGCCCTTGACGTTTGTAATGCCCACTTGCATGGTCGCAGATGCTGTAGACACAGCAGCCTGGTTTACGGCCTCGTGCGCCTGGTGCGCAACTGGGGCCGGATCGGCACGAACGGGCAGGAACTGGTCGAGGTCTTCGCCAGCGAGATTGAGGCCGGAGAGGCGCTGGAGGCTGTCGCTCAGACGAAGCGGCGGAGACGGTATCGGGATCTGTAGATAAGGGCGTGATTGGCCCGGGCTATAATGCGACTTGAGGGCTATCCCCGGGAGAGCGTAGATTCAGCCTAGGTCACATACAGGCACTTGGCATTCCACAATGAGCAATCCCTGGGAGAATGAACCTATTCGCGGCGCGTCGATGATGAACGTCTTGACGTTCGTTATTTACGGAAGAAACGCGGACTTGCTGCTAGTCACAGAGGCTGCGAACGCTGCTGTTGATTCAGATCTGATGCCCAACGGGAACTGAGCATCAGGGCAGATCGAGGCGTCGCCGGAGTTCGGACAACCTCGCATCTGATGCGGTCTCCGGCATTTGGGCTAAGACGTCCAGGACTGGTTCAATGCGGTAGGGCCACGCCGCTGTGTCCTCGCCGAGCACGGCCCACAGCAGATCGAGCGTCGCGGACGGATGCGCGATGACGGGATGCCCATCTGGCTCCAGTTCCTCTAGGTTCAGCCGGAGGGGTGTGCCACGCGCGGGCACAAGCCTGGGCAGTATCAGTTGGACGACGCGTGGCATGAGGTCGCCGCTCACCAGAGCGAAGTTAGCCAAGTGCGCAGACATCTCTGGCGTGCGCAGGGCTCGTTGCTTGGGCCAGACGTTGGCGAAAAAGGGTATAACTCTGTCTCGCCCATCGGTGACGGGCTCCGAACACCATCGCTCGAGATGCCAGAGGAGGTGCTGGCGGAACTGGTCGTCGGCGTGGATTAGAACCTCGCGCAGTTCAACGTCGCTGACCAAAGGCTCCCCGGATGGGGTCGTCCACGACCACCCGATCAGGAGCAGTCCTGCCAGAACCGTGCTCTCCTCACGCCGACGAGATCGTCTGGTACGCGTCACCAGTGCATCCTTGACGGCCGGATACAGCGCCCGCGACACGCGCTGGGACCACAGAATGCCATCCCAGATCGCATCGCCATCGGGTCCCTCGTCCCCCACATGCGCAAGCAGGTGCTGTTCGGTCCAGTGCGGATCAATCGCGAACAGCCAACTCAATTGATGCGCCAACATAACCAATGAGTGCCGCCGCATGTCACCTGGCAGTGCGAGCAGGTCCTCGAATCGATTTGTCCAATGACGAGGGAAACCTATCCCTTCCGCAAGGTTGTCTTTGGCGGGATCCTTGAACAGGAGGTCGCACAGCTTCCCAACCGGCGCGTTCAGGGCATCGTATGCCCAGGAGCGTTTATCGCGGCGACGCGTCTCGGTTCCGGCGCTGCGAAGCGCCACCATCAGGCTTGTCCAGAGGCTCGGAAGCACCTCTGCAGCATCGGTGTAGAACCTGTCCGATACCGCCTTCATCCACTCGGAAACCGGATAGGCAATATCCTCAAGCCTGTCGGGGGGCAGCCTGCCCAGGCGCGCCGCAATCGCCCTTATCATGCGAAGTCGATCATGCGTTCGGCCTTCGGCGTGTAGAAATGCCGACCAAGCCCATCGTTGTACAACGCCCGACCTCGCTGCGTGGGTTAGAGCCCCCAGGGCGCGCACGGGCTTCTGTTCAGCGAGGCCCCGAAACGGATCACGCTCGGTTCTCGAGGTAAAGTCATAGCCTCGAAGTTCCTCGGCACGGGGGAGAATCTGGGGGATCGGCGTCTCCCGGATTGAGTCCGGCCTGCTGTCGGTCGTGATTGAGAAAACCTCCGGCTCGGACGAATCGGCCGCCGCGTCACCGCTACGGGGCGTCCACTGTGGAGCGGCGGAGCCCAGCGCACGAAGGGTTTCACTGATGTCAAAGGTGAACGTCACTCCATGGGACGACAGCCACTGCAGTCGGTCCATTCGCGCGTGTGTTTCCACCTCCTCACTTCTCACACTGTCCGCGTTCCTGGGGTACGATCCCGTCAGCAGGCGGCGTTCCAACGCTGTGCGATCCTCCAGGAGGAGTTCCGGCCAGCGATCTTTCAGAGCGTACAACAGGTCACGTTGGTGCGCTGGATCCCAGAAGGCCTGCTCAGAAAGTGTCAGGAACACTGCTCCGGCCTCAGTCACGCTCAGCAATCCGGTGCCCGCTGCCCAAATCCGCAGGCGCGCAAAAACGTAATTGTCCTGCGTCGACCAGGAGCGAACCTGACTGAGAGCCGCCTCGCAGTTCACGCTCGCAAGTCGGGTCAGGAGTTTCTGAAAAAGGGCGAGGAGTCCCGTCAGCTCGAAATCTGCGCGCGACTCCTCGGGACACCCCTCTGGTCCACGACTCGGGGCAAGGTAGACCCATTCGGAACCACTGATCTCACGCTCAAGAGCGAGGGCAAGATCGAGGTTCTCTCGAAAGCAGTCGACCGCATACGGCAAGAACTCGTCTGGCACGGCGACGCCCTGGTGGGGTCGCGGATAGTCGACATGAACGTGAATGACGTCATCGGGCAGTCCCTCGCTCGCCCAGAGAAGAGGATGCGCGTGGCTGAAAGCAGGCCCCACGATCAGCTTGGGACGGTACATGTGGACGAGGTCACGGACGAGAGAGTGGGTCCAACCCTCCTGCTCACCTCTCAGCTCGATGTTATATCTCCGCATCATGGGATCGACGCGTTGATCGCGCCACGCAGCGAGGAGCAGCCGCCACCCACGCCGGACCGCATCAGGGAAATGCCGAGTGTCACGGAGCAAGCGCCGTTCGATGTCTCGCGTGATCGAGGGGTGCAACCCGGGCTGCTGGGCTGCCCACCATAGTACAACAGGTTCATGCGCCTTTCGGCTCATCCACGATCCCAGGGCGAGCAGCCGGGGCGGAAGGTCTGCGTCGAAGCGAGTGGGAGATCCCCGTATCCCGTGCCGAAAGTGATGGGCTCCTTGCTCTCGGTCCGAGAGGTTTGGCACCAGAAGATCGAGAGCCCCGGAAGCGGCCTCCCGCTTCTTCGAGATGTCATCTGGATGAATCGGCTCAGGGGCCGGATCGCCGTCGAGGCCAAGGGCGTCAAACGGGTCGAAAGCTGGCCGATCCTCTTCGCCCGAGCCTTTTCGCTCTGGATTGGCATATCTTTGAGCCGGATCAGCGACGAGGATCCATTCAGCGCCGAGCGGATGAGCCGTCGTCGCCAGACGGCGAGCGCCTTCGCGGGTTGACAGGATATGGGCCACCTGCCCGCGCTCATGGGGCGTGAGGTGTTGGGGACCGGCTGACGCTCGGGACAGCACCGCTTCATGCCACTGTCGGGGGTCTCGAGCCCGGTCGGCCCAAGCCGAGAGCGTATCCCACAGGGGCGCAAAGCCCTGGCTGGCGTCGAACGGGATGGCCTGGACACCCCGATGCTCCCAGAGGGCAATGGCGGATCGCTGTTCACCGCTCTGAAAGGCGTAGAGCCTGTTTCGCGTGCCAGCACTGAGGTTCAACCCTTCCAGAAGATACTGCACTGGCGGATCGTCGGCGGTGTAGCCGACGAAGAGGATCTGGTACCGTGAAAGAAGCCTTTGGATGAAGCGCGTCGCCCAACCCACCGAAAGATAGGCGCGGCCGAAGTCGGCGCTTGAGACGACAAACTCTTCATCCTCAGCAGCTCGATAGTTGGCATCGACGCGGCCATGCAGGTGTACGATGCCTCGAAAGTCACGGTCGCTATGGGGATCGGGCAGATTGGGCGGTCCGGCGCTGAGTAGGTTGTGGTCACACGCCTCAAACAGAAGATCGAAGTTCGTCGTTACCAGACGGGTGACGCCATGCGTGGTGGCAAGATCGAGCAGCACGCGATGAGCATCGAGCTTGGCCTCAGGGCCGGGCCGGATGGCCTCAGCAACAGCTGCCCGAACATCTGTTGCTTCAAATTCCTGCTCAAGAAGCCCGAATACACGGTCGGTTGCGACGAGGCCGCCGATATCTGGCATTGGCTCGATCTCAGACGCCTTTTTGAGCAGGGTACGGGCGCGGCTGTCCAGAGCCGCGCCCAAGCTTTGGACGACCCGGTCGGCCAACATGGGGAAATTCGGCAGTTTTGCGCTCTGCTGGCTGACACCTGCTCCGCAAAACAGGATGACGTCGCCAGCATCGCGCGCGACGAGGAGGTCATCCGGGATGTCTGGTCCATTGGAAAGAAATTTCATGTCAGGTCAGGAAGGTCGAATGCGAAATCTGACACGGCGGCACTTGCCCTATTTGCTCCAACCGCACGCTAGCATGACTGGGACGCTTCCTGTCCATCATCAGTTGGTTGGGTGGTAAACTGGAGCCATCAGCCACGGGAGATATCCATGCCCCGCAGGAAGACCGCCCTCACGCTTGTCGGAGGCTCGGGCGAAGCCCCGCACGAGCCGACGCCTGAGTCCCGCCAGATCGTCGTCCTCGGCAGCCTCAACAACCTGCCCGCCGACCGGATCGCGGCACTGATTGGCATCGACCGCTCCGACCTCGAACGCCACTACCGCGACGAACTCGCCTACGGCACCGACCGCGTCCTGATCGAGGCGGCCTCGAACATGCTGTTCCTGGCCCACCAGCGCGCCGACCTGGGGGTCTCGCTTCGCGCCAATCAGGCCGTGCTTGGAACCCGCGTGCGGTCCTGGCGCGAGCCGATGACCGACGCCCTGCCGTCCGCGTCCCAGATCGACGACATGGACCTCGCCACCCTTAATGACGAGATCGCGCGCTTGGAGCGCCGTATGCAGGCTGCGGGGGAGGAATGACATGGCGGGGATGCCGCATTTCACGACCCTGCCGCCCCGCGAGCCCGGTGAGCCCTACACCATGCGCGAGCGGCTCGACCCGGGCCTGCTCAACCTCGCCATCGGCCCCGCGCCGGACGGCATCGGCAGCGCCGCGCGGCTCATGGGCATCTCGCGGCGGGAACTGCTGCTGCGCTGCGGCCACACGATCAGGGACGCGCGGGACGCCCTGCACGCCAAGGCGCTCAGGCACATCATCGATTCACCCCTGGCCGATCCCGCCAAGATCCTGTCCTTCAACGTCCTGGCGTGGCAGGTCGCGGGCCGTGAGGCTGTGCGGCACGAGATGCGGGTCCGCGCTGCCGACCGGGTGCTGACGCGCCTGCTGGGCGTGAAGCGGAGGAACAACCTTAAGGGCCGCAGAAGCCCGGGACCGCGCACGACATCCACGGGCACGTCGTTGCGGCTGGTGCCGAAGTCATCGCCAATCCCGGAGCCTTCGGGCGTGGTGCCCGTCCGGCCCAGGCCAATCGTGTGGTCCCTTGCCGACATCGAGGCGGCGGCATCGCTCCTGAGGTTGACGATTCCCGAATGGCAGGGCGTGCTGCTGCTGCGCGGCGGGGCGGCCTCCGAGGCCGATGCGGCAGGCTTGAAAAGCTATGTCTCGCGGCGGTTATTAGAGCGCGTCCTGTCGGCCTTCAGGGGGCACAAGAGCCCTCGCGTGCGGCTCATCGCGGGCCGGGTATGGCTTTCGCATCAGGCCGACTTGAATGGCGCGGATAGCTGACCGCATGTAACCGCGTGACGATCAGGGATCGTCCGCGTCGAAGACGACAGCGCGGGCCCGTGGCAAGGACTGCGTCGCCACGGCTCCTGCGAGGCGCAGGAAGGCGACCGGATCTTCCCGGGCGACACGCTCCAGCGCCTCCTTGCCGTGCGCCTGCCATGCCTCGAACACGTCGCGGATGAAGGCTTCGGCGAGCTTGTTGCGCGAGCCCAGGGGACGGCCAGGACCGTGCTGCCCCGAGGTGAAGCGCCCATCGGATGTGCGCCCTGTCAGCGATGTCAGTGACGCCGCGTCTGTCATGGGCCCTTGGCTCCTGTCACGCGGCGACATTAGCACCGGGACGCCTACTCTTCTAATCCTTCACCAGGGCGAGCCCTTCGCGCGGCACTTCGAGCGGCGGGATACGGGCCGCCCGGATCAGATCGGCCATGGTGGCCCGCATGCACACCGGGCCATCACCGTGCCGGAAGGCGATTGAGCGCTCAAGGGCGACGGCGTGGCTGTGGTGCAGCACGCTTGCCGCTTCCACATGGGCCCTGCGCGACGGCCAGCACAGCAGTTCAGTCCCATTCCAGGAGGCGAAGAGGGTGCCCTTGCGTCCTGGTCTTAGGGTGACAACGATCTCGTCCATGGGTATCTCAGATGCTCCTGACGCAACGGTACCGCAGCGAAAGGTCCGATGTCGATCAGGCTGACTCAGGCATCCGACTAGAGCCATTTCCGCTTACTCCGGTTCATATCCAGCGGCCCTGAAGCAGTTAGCGCATTCCTCGGGCGAGAACTCGTCTAACAGTTCACCGATGGTCTGCCAGAGCGCGTCCTTGGTGCGGGCAGCCGCCTTGCGCAGCAGTGCCTTAAGCTTGGCGAAAGCATTTTCAATTGGGTTGAAGTCAGGGGAATACGGCGGCAGGCGCCTCAACGTCGCCCCTGTTGCCGCGACAAGCTCCCGCACCGTCGCGCTCTTGTGCGGCGGCAGGTTGTCCAGGATCACCACGTCGCCCGGCCGGAGGGTCGGCACCAGGATCTGCTCGACATAAGCCGCAAACCACGGGCCGGTCATCGGCCCATCCAGCACCATCGGCGCGGTAAACCCGCTCAAGCGTAGACCGGCCACAAAGGTGGTGGTCTTCCAATGTCCGTGCGGCAGTCCGACCCGCAAGCGTTGACCTCGCGCGCAGCGTCCATACAGGCGTGCCATCTTGGTCGAGGCGCTGGTCTCGTCGATGAACGTCAATCGTTCCGGGTCGAGATCCAACTGCCCGTCAAACCAAGCCTGGCGCGCGGCTCTGACATCGGGCCGGTCGCGCTCGCAGGCGTGGGCGGTTTTTTTTGACGGTGATCGCCCGCGCGTGGAAGAAGCGCCAGAGCGTGCCGATGCCAGCCGAGACGCCGCGCTCCTGCTTCAGCCTCGCCTGCATCTCGTGAAGACTGATATGCGAGGAGGCTTCAATCAGCTCCAGCAGAAAAGCCGCATGCGCGTCGAGCTTGGAGTGCCTGGGTTGACCCTGCCGGCGGGCAGCCACCTCGCCGGATCGAGCGCGGCGCACCCACAGAACGGCGGTTGAGATGCCGACCCCATAGCGGGCGGCGGCCTGTCGCACTGAGACGCCACCCAGGGCTGTCTCGATCACCCGGTCCCGCAGATCCTGACTGTAAGCGCGTGCCATGCCGTGCCTCCATGTCTGGACGCCAGCAGGCCACATCAGATCTCAAAGCGGAATCCCTCCGACTCGGAATAGTCGGAAAAGGCTCTAGCCGGATCGAGAAATCGGACCGTGGAGCCGGTTGAGGCCGGGCCGTCATGATTCACAAAATGCCCGCGAATCGCCGTCTCTGGACTCGGGACGGGCCTTGCTGAGGGCATCCGTCACACGGTGTGCATCTCTCATGCCCCCATCTGCCTAGCCTTTGAAGATATATTCACGGTGATATTCCAAGTACCGTATTTGCTCTGGCCGGAACGGCCTTGGTCTATTTATGAGTTCACGGACGAGACCTAATTTCCGAAGTTGCTTTTGTTGGATCAATGACGACACCCGCATGCCGCCATCGTCATCAAAGGTGATATATCCCTGATCAAACAAATGGTCGACGTTTGGGGTTAGTAGAAGCCCATTATAGCCGTCCAGGCGCTCCTCGTTTGTTTTGCAGGCTCGCCACGGCTTTATGTGATTGGCTCGGAGCAGACGGGGGTCACTTACGCCCGTTACTCGACAGCGTTTTTCTATCATCTCCAAGTTCATCCGATACACGCCTTGACCACGGCGAGCTTTAATCACTGCCTCTCGCTCGGTGTGATCAATTTGGATATCAGCACTAATCATATGTTCGAGTTCATCTTCAGTGATATCTGTGAGCCCGTCGCCCTTATCAGCTAATCCTCTGGTAAGAGTGAGACGTCTTAGGAGAGATTCAGCCTCTCCATCGTCAATACGAACAGGCACAGCCGATGTAGTCCCCTGCTTAGTCAGATCGCCGGCGGGAATGATCTGTTCGGCTTCCACCCATTCGACCGGCAGCATGCGCCAATCCTGCGACGTGTGTGTCTGTTCTGTCGGATTGGCACTGACTACAAGCTGGATGTAGGCCCTTCCCCAGTACCTGCTGCTTCTGCTGAACCCGCCATTGAGCGCCGCCAATAGATCCTCAACCTCAAAGCGGCTTGCACCCAGTTTGACACTGTATCGGAGGAACTCTGTGAGTGTACGGCTTTGGAGCAAGTCCGATCCGTCACCAATCAAAACCTTCATTATGTCGGCACGTTTGCCTTCCCCAGTCCTCAAAAAGGGCAATGGCTTTCCTGGCACTGCATCGGCTCTAATGCTCTCCATGAGAGGCTTGAAACGTACGTTGTCGGAATTGCCACCTGCGGTGTTGAGCACCCACCTACGGAGCATACGGGCAGATACAGGTTGTTTGCCATCTAGAACAGACCCGTGCTTGATAACTGGTGCCTGGACATAACCTACGTGGCGGACCTCATTATCGATGACCGAGAATACTTGATCTCCCGGTGTAGGATGACTGTGGCCCTCCCGCCGGGGCAACCATACAAAGCCGCTATTTATTTCTTCCTCAGAGATCCCATTCGAACACCAGTACGTCATTTTTGCGGTCTCGACCTTTGCCGCCCACCCATTCAGGCTCAACTCACTCAATTTTTACGCATAGGTTAAGAGGAGAATATGGTTCAGGTGTAGTACCTCGCAGCCAACAATGGGCGTCTCCGGTCTCCCCCCAATATTATAGGCCACCTAATTCGCGTGCGAATTTGTTGTTGTCCCTGAAAGATAGGACGGGATCACCCCGGCTGACGTGGAACGATGAACTCAATGTATCAAATTGGCACTCATTCCGTAAGGGTTACTTCTTTGGAAGTCACCGGAAAAATAGTCTAGTTGAGTTGACTTGCCGCATTTATGTCATCTCAAGCTGAGACTTAAACAATATTTTTGATATTGAGCGTGGACAGGGGCTACATTAACTTGGTTTGCTAGGAGGCGGCGTCCGTGGCACTAGCTGGCTGGACGATGGCACTTGTGATAAGCGTGACGACTCTGCTTGAGGTTGAAGCAGCGCGGGCCGAGATGTTCGGCGACAAGTTCGCCGCACTGAATGCGGTCAAAAGTGCATCCCCGAGAGAATCCAGCTGCTCCACGGACGGGCGTTACCGTGTAGGGTATGGTCAAGAACTCGGCTACTGCGTCTATAAGGGTACGGATGTGGAGGTTCGCCTAGCCGCAGCTGATGACGCTCTGCTCATGGATATCAGGTATGACATAATAACTTTCAATCACAATTTCCCAAATCCAAAAATTGACTCTTTGGTTAAGGATTACATGGGGAGGGCGTCAGAGCTCTTCCAGAAGTTCTCGTTTACTTTTGACGACTTGCGCAAATGTTCATTTGAGCAGCAGTTCGCGTACAAAGAGCACTTAGAGTGGCATCCTAAGCCGGTGCCAGAACCGAAACCTACTAGAATTAGCCATCCGCCGCTTGTGTTGTACTGCCGTTGGACGCCGGCCGGGTTCTATCTGGCTGTTCGCCCAATTGTCGGTGAACTTCCAGACGATCCATTCGAGAACGTTAAGTGATGACCGTCGGACGCTACGGTATGATATCGCGAATTGAGAGGGTCTTCTGGCGTTTACCGCTGATCCTTATGGTCCTACCCATTGCTTTTGCCAATGCACAGCAATTCCCGGTGGAGTCACTATCTGCCGTAGAGCCAATACGGCTAACCCTCACAGCGCCCGGCGATGGCAAGGTAATCGAGTTGCTCCAATCCGACCACATGACCGGGTTCACCCGGAATGATCCAGCGACGGGTTTAACAGAAATATACCATCCCTTTAGCGCAGCACGCGTTCTTGTAACTGCTGTTGAGCAACAAATTGCTAATGACGAGTCACAACTTCATACGATTGAATCCGCACTCGAAACCGCCGGATACTTCTATGCTGATTTGGATAAGAACTACTTCGCACTGAATGCTCTTCCATCATCCAAGTATGCTCCGGTTGAAAAAGCGGCCCGGAGTGCCATCAGTCAGGACGAGTCCCTTGCAGAAGATATCTTCAATGCGAACCTTATTGATCCTTGGGGAACGAACGACGTCAATCCAATGCGCTTAAGTGCGCTAGTTGAGTCCGCGCGCTTAAGTCGAGCTCTCGCCTTGACCAGACGCCTTCTCGGCGGCCGCGCGATCGCAACGGATGCAGAGATCGCGCTCGAGCTAGCTACTGCTTCGTTGCGTGTGAGGCGGTCGCGGCTTGGCCTTGAGAAGATCCGGGTGAGACAATCGTCTAATGATGTTGAACCCCGTATTCCCAACAGCGAAAAGTTGCTGATAGGTTCCACGATTGGTCTGCAAGTTGCGTTCAACGAGGGCTTGCAAAACTGCGAGGAGCTTGCCTCCTATTGGCGTAACGTTGAGTCTAATGCTCTTTGGACTGCTGCAGACGCGACGTTCGCGCGTAGACTAACTGGAGACGACTGGCCGACGAATGCTAAGTTGCCCTATGTAACACGGTATGGTGAGACGATCCCTTTGATTGGTGACGAGATAGAGGAGGAATGCGACAAAGCTCACGAGGAGTTCGCTCGGTTGAAAGCTATGCGGAGTATCGCGGTCCACAGCGTGGCATTGATTGATGTCGAGGCTGGCCTCTTTTACGAAGAACAGTACTATCCACGGCTGCTTCCGGATGCTGTAAAATTTGATCTAGGAATGAAGCGGAATGAGCAGAGATTCGCGCTTGAGCTTGATCCGACTAGGCTCGTGGAACATGCCCGCCAATCCGGCGTAGACGAAGGCGTCGTCTCCGTGGCAGATGCTCAAGTTATTCGGCATAACCTATTAGATCATCTTGAGGAATTGAAGTGGGACAGCTTCAAGTTCCGAGGAAACCAAAGGCGTCTGAGCAAGTTCGAGGTTGAGACGTTAACGACGGCCCTGTCGAAGCAAACAGTCGCAAGTGTTGGAGTGCTTAGGTTTCGGGGTAAGCTCCTCTCCGTCGACGAGATGCCGCCTGCGGTTTTCCCTTTGGATCTAGCTCCAAATGGCTATGAGCGGACCAATTCGAACCTTTCAGATTACGACAGAGCATTTCAGGCAATAGACAGCCGCCTTGGTTACAGCCTTCTGCGCCTCGACGACAGATCGCGCCCTATAGATATGCGAATCGCTGCCCTGTCGGACGCGGCGGCCCTCGCGCTTGAAGCCCGCACTGAGAAAGAGCGCTTAGCGACGACAATGCACTTTGAATGGAAGCGGATTGCACTTCGCCTAGAGGATATCAAAACTGAATACGACTTCGGCCGAATCTGGGTTAAGGAGCCAATCAGAACCATTTCCACAGTTGCGCGTGAAAAGGACATGGTTACTGTAGGCCAGCCACTGCTTATAGCTGAGGCGACATCGCGATTTCGTGTAACTGTAGAGTCTGCGTCGGATGCCGGAGTCCGGTTAGGTTCGCTGCCTGTTGGTACGCGGTTCCGAATCAAGTTCAGTTCGACAGGGCTCCCCCCGCTATCGCACGAAGCACGCCGAAAAATCCTCTCAAGTTCTTCCCCTAGGTTATCGCGTGCTCACCTCTCGAAAATATACGAGCGGATCATGCAAGGCGTAGGAGCAAATGCCACAACTGTTGCGCAGACAGATAATGGAGCGACACTCGAACTCAAAATCGCCGACGTGCCGGACACCTTCAGCGTTACCGTTGGTGAGGGCGTCATGCTGAGCGATCTTGGCTTCCTTTGCCGTCCTGGAGATAGCGTTGATACGTCACTATGCGCATTTCCTCTCGGTCCAATTGGAGCCGACAGCAAAGTAGCAATGTCGATTGAAGTTGCCGATCCTGTGCAAGCGGAACAAGCCGAGATAGACTTCTCCTGGAGGCGCATGGTGGCCCAATGAAATTCATTGCCGCTGCTTGCATAGGAATCGCTCTTCAGACGACTGCGCTCGCAGGTGAGTCGACCGACTCTGTTCCTAATTACAGTTTGCGGCCGGGCCCTTGGGTTGAGGGCTACATCCCGACTCCACCAGCCGAGGCGTCCTATCGAGAAAATGCAAACGAGATCGAGGCTTTGGCTGGAGTAAGCTCCACGGCGGCATTCTTTGTGTGGGTTTGGAATGTTCGGATAGGCGGGATTTGGGATTATAAGAAAGATCTTCGGTCTCCCCAGGAGTTCACTCGGCTCGAGGCTTCCGGAAACTTCAACTTCGGTGTGACCGCTGCGGCACTAGGCTTAACGTATCCGGAGGCACAGTTCCTTGCCGGTATGGCACAGGTTTACGCCATCGAGAAGAATAACTATAGGTTCTCGAAATTCCGGGTGGAGGATTTCGGCATAGGTCCCACAGGCGGGCGCCTAAAACTTGCATGGGACCGAATCTCTCCGTTCTACTATGGTCCATCCGCATTCTACGACGATCCGAGCGATGCAGTCAGTATAAAGGCCGGGTACGACTGGTATCTGCGCACGCACATTACACCTCCTGCGGGTATGGAGGCACAAGGGTCCGCAGACCAATCCAACGCATCACCTTCAACGCAATACGAATATTTGAAAACACTCAACACGCCGTTTTGGGACATGTTACTTGATCGACAAATTGAAAGATGGAACGACGAACGCAGCGATATCGATCAGTATGACGCATATGATCCTTTTGATCTTCCCGATACGAATGTCAATAATATGGAAGCCTTACCCCAGCACGATGACAACAAATTGGAGGACAATCGGGAACCGCGCAACAGCGACGACACGAAGGAAACGGACATCGCGCCGCTTCGCTAGTCACCTGCAGTCTACGTTGATCGTACACCTAGTCGCTGATGTAAGGCCGTCCAACCGTGCTTTCTCTGCCAACTTGCTACTTAATCGAAGCTCGCCAGTTATGGACGCGTTACGCAGATCTAACTGTCCCGCGACCTCTGAATTCGCAATACTCAAACTTGCCGAAGTTGCTGGCGTGCCAATGCGTGCGTTCTTCAAATCTAAGTCACTTTTGAATGTTGATTCGTAAATAAACGCATCCTTTAATGTCGATAAAGCGAACTGTGTAGCTCCCCAAAAATATGCCTGCTTCACATAGAACTGCCCAATGTTCAGCATTCTGCTTGCAAAGGGTCCGCTAAATTCGCTCCCGATGATACTAAGATCGTCAGTCACATCAACGAGTTCTATTCTATCTTGAGCAACGATACCGCCCAGGCTTAGCCCATTAGCTGTCCTGGGGCGCAAGATTTGTAAGGATTGCGAAAAAACCGAATCGTCCAGCCAGAGCATTTTTGCCGTGACATCGGCCAACCTAACTTTCCCGAGAAAGACTGTCTTCGAGAAGTCGAGAGGGCTCTTGGACCAGACGTTTTCCAAATCAACGTCATTGGGCAAGGCGGCCAGCTCGGAGCAACTGCCACGCTTTATCGGATCATATATTACGGCGCATTGGTGATAAGTTTGATGCGGCTGGGACACGAAGGCCGCACGGGCTGTGCTGAAGGTCTCTAAGATCATCACATTGCGCAAACGCAGAGGCGAAGTGGTTTTTCGGACAGCATAGGTAAGCTGATCGCTATTTATTGCGAGACCGCTTATGCCCCCGGCATTGAGGCATGTGACAAGCTCGGCATCCGAGCCGACGAACATATCCTCATTTGCATTCCGGCCGTGGCATATGTCCGCAGCATGGACTGTTGGGATAGTAGCAAGCGCGAGAAGCAACGTCATCTCCAGTGTCGCTGCTTCGGTGAACATTCCTAGCACCGACCTCATGCCTATTCCTAACCTGATGGTGCAATACAGCCAATTGAAAACTACTACGACTGTTACGCTGAGCCAACGGCCTCGCCGATGGATGTACTGCAGCTCTTCACTTAAACCTGCGGAGAAATTTCTTCTTCCGATCTCTACGCCACCGGCCGAATAGAGGGCCATGGATGAGCGGTCCTTCGATGCTGCGCGCATCGATCTCGAAATACAGAAAAGCAATGGCCGTCTTGGGCGGGAAATTGTCGTGGGTGAATGTGTAGGGCGTCAGCGTTTATCCCCGTAGGGGGAATAGCCGAGCGGCGACCGGTCGAGGCAGTCCTTGTCCCAGGAGGGGTAACCCTAGGGCGACAGTCGGCTCGCCGCGACGACCCGCTGTCGGCGGCGGCGATATTGCTTTTGCCGGTGTCGTCCCTAGACGCCTCGCAGCCTCATTCTGCACGCTGCTCAAGCGGTGGCCCATTGACAATCCAGCTTTCTCCAGCCGTCGCCGCGACGGAGTCGATTGCCGTGGTTTGTCGATGAAAAAGGGTCGAGGCGCCGTGTCGGAATATGAGCCGCTGTTACACGCGCGATGCCGCGATTGTATTGCTGTCGCAGGCCAATGTTTTGCCGGCCTGAGAAAAGATCTCCGCTGCGCCCCGACCTTACGATCCTTGGACGGCGGCGAATTCAGCTCGTGCCGGCCATATGTCAGCGCATGCGACTGGTCAGGTCGCGAAATCGGGCATGAGGGCGGTTGGGGCGGTGGATGCACCCCTTCCACCCGATGCCCCTTAAATCGCCGTCCCTGGACTCGGCGGGCCTGATTTGAAGAGATACCCCTCGCGCATGATCACATCGCTTGCGGGCCACCGTGTCGAAGACGGCAATAGCCGAGGATACCGGCACATCAGCGTCGGGCTCTAGCAGGAAGGTTATCTCCCGGCGGAGGCCTCATCGATGGAATCCTCGACTCATTGCACAGTCGTGGTCTACAGCGACAAGGCGCTTCGGCGCGACGCAGGCGAGACACAATAGGTCAGCAGGTCCTGCAGCAAGGGGGCAGCAATGGAGTGGACCTGGGTCTGGGTCGTGGGGCTGGCGCTCGGCGGATATGCCGCGTGGAGGTGGAGTACCAATGTGCGGGCCTTGCGGCGAGACGCGCAGACAGCACAGGATTGGCGAGTGGAGCGAGCATCGGCCCAGGACCGCGCCCTCGCACTTGCCGCTCTGCGGCGTGAACTAGCGAACGTTCTCATCCGCGAGGATCCTGACCGCTTCCTGCGGGTTGCCGAACGAGCACGGCAGACGGATCTCGACATTCAGAAGGCGGACAACGCCAACCGGCAGGCACGGCGGAAAGTGCTCACCGACCGGATCCCGTATTACACCGATTTCGACATTGTTGGCACCCACGACCACGTCCTGTACGCCGACGCTTTAAGCTGGCGTTCGTTTGAAGACATCGAGCAGCACTACCTCGCGATCGTCGAGTTCCACGCGCTGCAACATGCCATGGAGGAGCATTGGAAGGATCTTCCTGCCACAAGCGAACGCGCTCTGGAGCACCTGAGAGAGTATGTCAGAAAGATCAAGGACACGCGCTTCAAGCGGCGCATCATCGAGGCCGAGAAGGAATATTTTGCATACCGTCAAGGGCTCGACGAGGGATCTGGAACAACAATCCTCACGCGTGGGAGGGAGCGATACGAGACCCGGCAACTCGCCGTCCTTCCCGTGCCGCACGTTGCGGAAAGTCGCCTCGGCATCCATTTCAAGGACACCGACGAATACGGCATCTTCAGCGTCTTCTACGGCGACGACAAGACATTCTACAGCCAGTACCGCTCAAATGCGACTTTCGAAAAGGAAACCTATCTCGATACGCTCGGGTCGGTCGAGATCTGACCGCGCCTACCCCACTCGCGACAGGGCTTCCTTCAGCATCGAGGGACAGCGTGTACGATACGACGCACACACATCGATACACACAGATTACCCTTCAACTCCTGGAACACCTCGTTACACGTTACACGAGGCATAGAATCTTTTTTTATCAGTTAGTTACCGTGTAACGAAGTCATTTGATGCTGGTTTTGGTTTCGATCGCTTCGTTACACGGTAAGTCTTTGGAACCGCTTGATAAAAACCCCCATGTAACGTGTAACGAGTCGAAATGGGGTTGGGGGAAAACTCTATTCAATCCCCGATTCCGACTCTCCAGAAGAATGGCTCGACGGCAGGCGTGGCGATCCCCTGATCGCGGATCAGGCGCTTGAGCGCGGCAAACGGATAGGCCCGCACGGGTTGCCATGCCCGCGACGCGCCGGGGAAGCGCATCAGCCCAGCCTGTGCGATTCGGAACTCGGCCAGCACGCGTGCTACCCTGATCTGGATCGAACGCCCCTGGTCGTCGGGCGGCCTGCGCTCGAACGCATGATCGAACCACGGGCACAGCACATCCGGCTGCATGAGATGCCTGGCGATGTCGATGGTCGCCAGCAGGACCGGAGGCGACAGGCCCGGACGGCTCGCGCCCGGCGGCTCTCGGCCGAGGCCGAACCGGTCAAAGACATCGGGCGGCAGCGTCGGCACGCCATAGCGCGGATCGCGACCCTCCCTCGGATAACGCCGCTTCCCTTCGCGCCGCCACAGTTCACACCAACGCTTATACTCCCGAACCACCGCTATGCGCTGGTCCCGGATCATGACCGCGATTTCCATGAGCAGCGTCTCGTTCAGGGACGGACCCTTGGCATCACCCGCCAGCGCCAGACAGGTGGCCCGTGCCTCGGCCAGCCATTCCGGGCCGCCCAGGGCCGCAACCGCCAGGAGCGGCGCCCAGATCTGCCGCTCGCGCCCGTCGGCAAGGCCAGGCAGCAGGTCTGAGACATCGTCTCGCTCCAGGGCGGCGGTGATGTCGTCCTCCCAGGCCGCGATCTGCGGCGCAATCCGCTCGCGCTCTGCCGCGAGGCCCGTCGATGGGATCTGCCCCTTCGGCGGCGGGCTCCTGCGCAGATGGATGCGAACCGAGCGGCTCTCGACCGTGCGCCACGTCGCGCCGATGCCGCAGATCGCCGCCGGGGCGAAGGTGCGGTAGGTCTTTGGCTTCCAGCGCCCGTCCGGCAGTTGCACCTGCTTGATCATTTTCTTTCCGTGCTGGACGCCGGAGTTGAACAGGGTCTGCAGCTCGGGAGCCGACTTGACGAGACCGTCAGCCTCGTCGGCCAGGATGCAGGCTTGCTCCTCATGCACGAGATCGCGCAAAGCCGCCGCCGATCCGGCATCGACAATGAACGGCTTCTTGCACAGCACCGCCACCGTCTCCAGCAGCGTGGTCTTGCCCGAATTCATCGACCCGGCCCGGATGTTCAGCCGGCTATAATAGGCTGGTCCCCGGTCGCTGCCATGCCCTTGGAACGCCCATGTGCCGATCCCCCACAGAACGCAGGCCACGGCCTGAGGCCGGGACAGGGCAACGCGTTTCTGCACAAGACCGACGCCCATGGACAGCACCTCACCGAACGGACGCCGCTCCTCGAGCGCCACCGGCACCGGGGCTGGATAGTCGAACGGATCGAGGGGCTCCTCGTCGCACTCCGCGTACTTTCCCTTGGAGGTGAGCAGCCTGATCTCGGCCCCGATTTCCTTCGCATCGAAACCCGACTTCTTGGACGTGGCGTCGAGCAGCGCGACCGAGCCCAGGCCGACATGCCGCCTCGCTTCCACGATCCGCTTCAGCAGCGCCTTGACGGCCGCGACATCGCCCTTCGGCAGAGCCTGCGCCGCCAGGACAAGTTCGTCGGATTTCGCACTTGCGCCTGTATCCCGTCCGTTGCCGGAGTCGTTGCCGTTGTCCCCACGCCCGGTTCCCGGCTTGCCCCGCCCATGCGCCCGGGTGGTCGCCTTGTCGGATGTCCCGGACATCGCACCGTTCGTATCGTCAGCCTGTCGTTTCATGATGGGCCTCACCGAGGGATCGAGGGATCGTCGCGCGGCGGGCGAGCCTCTCGACGAGAGCGCGCGCATCGTCCGCACCGCAGCCGCTGGCGCAGGCCACATGCACGCAGGCGGTGCGGGGCAAGCCGCTCTTCAACGCGGTGAGCACGAGCCGATCTGCGATAGTCCGGGTGAGTGCGGCGGGCTTGGCGCGCACCGCCTGGAGCAGCGCGGCGAGACCGTGTCCGCCCTCGCGCACGGCCCGGGCATGGGCGCGACGAATGTCCTTGAGCGCCTTCAGTTGCACGTCGGACAGCGGGGGATCGACCATGAAGGTGCGTCCGCCATGCGCCTGACTGTGGATCACCAGCCCGCCATGGTCGCCCCGGTACACGATGGCCGTGGTGTGACCGTAAGCCTCGCCTTCCTCAGGGTCGAAGCCGATGGTGCCGTGCCAAGACGCCGGGTCCGCGAGCATCGTCCGGTAGCTGACGCCGCTGTGATCACCGGTCACGAAAACGTCGTCGGGGTCGAGGCAGATGACGCCGGTCTTCAGCGATGTGCGCGACAGCGCCTGCACCGTGCTGCGGGCCCTCCGGCGCGCTTCGCTCGAAGGCATGCCCGCCTGCCGGTGGCGCTCCTCCAGTTCGTCCGCATGCGCCGCCTGCACGGCCCGCCGCCGCTCGATCAGCTCCGGGTCGGATTCAAGCGCGTGCACTGCATCGCGGTAGCGCCGCTCGATGTGGTTTGCCTCGGCCCAGGCGGCAAGCTCGTCGGCGTCGAGCATTGTGCCAGCGACGAGACTGATCGGCCTTTCGCGCACGACGAGCGGCGCTTCGGCCATCGGCCTGCCCTCAAAAATCAGGCGCTCGGGACTCCCCACGCTCACATCGACCGCGCTGCGCTGCAAGAAGCTGCCCGCCTTCGACAAGTCGATACGGCCGTGGCCGAAGGCGAAGCAGGCCCGGTGCAGGAGCGTCAGCACCTCCTTCGTACGGCGCTGATCGTCGATGACGGCGTAAACGTGCTCTCCGGCCGAGGGCATGGTGAGCCCGGTGCCGGGGTGAATGATGCTCGCCGACATTGCCGCCCGCGTCAGGGAAGCCATGCCCCGCAGCGGCGAGCAGATGTCGGCAAGGCGCTCCATCGTGCCGGTGCCGCCGTCGTTGTCGATCAGCACGAGGCCGGGTCCGGCGGTGAACGTGAAATGCTGCAGCGAGCGCGCCAGGGTGCTTGAGGCGCTGTCGCCGGACATCCTGGCCAGACGCCCGAGGGTGGTGATCGGGGTGCGCCTGACGCCGTCGCGCATGACGCCGAGACCGATGGCTTGCAGGTGCGAGAGGCCGTCGAGGCGCTGGCCGAGGATCTCCAGCGCCCGCGTGCAGAACGGGCCGCATTCGATGAAGCGCCGCGTCGCCCATCCGTCGCTCATCTGCGCCGAGGCGCGCTTCTCGATGGTGCCGGTCGCCTCGTCGTAACGGTAGCTTTTCGAGAGCGGCGTGCTCGATTCGAACACGGTGAGGTAAAGCCTGCGCCCCATCTCACCGCTCGCTGATGATCAGAGGCTTTTGGGCCGCAAGCCCGTCGAAGGCTTCAGGGTGCTTGGCCAGCACGGCCGCGATGACGGCGTTCTCGAACGCCTGCCGGTCGGCGGGATCGGGAAAGTGCAGCACGGCGGCGTAAAGCACCTTGTCTTTATCGTCGCGCATGACCTTGTCGTCGGGACCGATCTGCGGCTTCGCGGGCAGGCCGATCCAGCGGCGCTCGCCGTGGGCCTGAATGGTGACGCCCCTGACCTGCAGGCCGAGGGGCTCGATGTGGATGTCGGCGAGACCGACGAGGTTATTCTTGCGCAGCGGCGTGAATGCGATGCAGCGCAGCGTGCATTCGGCGGCCATAACGGTCTCCCGTTTCGAGAGGGCCGTAGGTGACGAGACAGCAGCATCACGCTAGGATCGTCGGCGCGTGAGACGATCCTTGCCCGTCGCGGTGCTTCCCGGCCTGCGGCGGGTTTCGTTTTCAGGGTTGTCTGGGGACGGTCCCTTCCCAATGGCCGACCCGGCGCAGCCCGACCCGGACCGGCGGCGGCAGGTGACCCGAAGCCTCAAGTCGCATGACGGTTCTCTCGGAGATGCCGAGGCGCTCGGCCAGTTGCTTGCGGCTGATGAGGCGGGCGGGGGCATGCTGGTCGGCTGCGGATAATGATTGGGTCGGATGCACGGCATTCGGACGCGGCGCGGTCATGACTTCACCTCCACCGTCCGGTCGCTCAGCCTTAGGGACGTGCCGGGCGGCGCGCACAGAACCCGCGTGTTCGTGACCATCCAGTCGTCGATAGCCCCGAGGTCGTAGCGGATGATGCCGGGATCGAAATCGTAGGTGATACAGGGCGGCCCGATGCCCATGTCCCGCCAGGTCTTGAGGGTCGTGGGGGCCACGCCAAGGTAGCGCGCGGCCTGTGCCGGGGACAGCAGGTGGCGGAGTGGAAAATCGCCGAGGCGCATGATGGGTCTCCAGGGATGGAGCCCATCATGCTGACCGTCGTCCCAGGTGTTTAATACCCGCTGTTAAACACCCTGCCTTCGTGCCTGTGGCCCTTCTGGCATGCGGTTCCGGGCAGCCTCAAGGAGAGGCTCATAGCTGCGCGCCAGAAGTGACATCCTTTCCGGCATGGGAAGTGTGCTCGCGTGAGCGATGGCCTCCCGGATGAGCGACAGGATTTCTCGGTGTTCTCCATCACGCGGAGCCGCGTTTTGTCCTGTGCGGCCCATCCGCTTGCGCCAGTCCAGAAGCGTTTTTGCCTCCAGGTTCAGACTGACTCGTTGACGAATGTCAGCGCAGACCCGCGATGCGGCAGACCTATTGTTTTCCCCGAGTGCGACTCGAATTTCATAAGCCGCGACGAGACATGCCCGCATTCCCCAGACCCGATCCCCATCCTGAGGACGCGAGGCAGGCCGGGCGGCCGGGGTCACAATGGGATCGTTAATGCCAAGCTCGAGGCCGCGCAGGATACGGGCGAGATTGGCGAGGGGCACGAGGGCGGACGGGTCTTCCCCTATCTCGCGGAAGGCCGAAATCGCGGCATGTATTTGAGCGATCATGCCCGCCCGCGCGGATGCCACCGAGCTCGATAAGATACCGCCAAGCGTCAGCTTCGCGATGGCATCGGCGAAGGGGCCTTCAACATCCGGTGGAGGCGGTGCCCCCAGACGGGTGAACGCAGCCTTCGTATCGGGCGAGATCCGGCTCACGCGGCTTGCACCTGCCGTCCCGCACCGACCATCTCGCCGATGCGGGTTTCCCAGGCCACCAACGCCGCGCGCTTCTCGCGCATCCTCTCGTATTTGTCGTAGTGCGCCCCGTGGATGTCGGAGGGCGCGTGCGCCGCCACTGCGAGCCGGTCCTCGCGCGGGATGCCGAGGCTTGCCAGCCCGGTCAGGCAGCTTCTTCTTAAGTCGTGTGGGGTATAACTAAGCTTCTTGCGACGCAACGCCTGGGACAGGCTATGGCGGGCAAGCGTGGTGCGCGAGGCAAAGGCGGACGCGAACACGGCGTCGCTTCCGACGTTGCGGGCGATGCCCTCGCGCACCAGGGCGGCGGCCAGCGGGCACAGAGGCACGAGGTGGCTGCGTCTCGCTTTCGTGCGGCTCGCGGGAAGCTCGATGCGAGCGCGGGTCCCGTCATTGAGGTCGCATATTTCAGTTCGCACCAGCCCGGCTATCTCGCCCGGTCTCTGGCCGGTGAGCAGGATCAGGCGCAATGCCCCGGCAATGTTCGGGTCCATGCTGCCGTCCGGTCCGGTCATCGCCCAGAGATCACGGACCTCGTCCACGGTCAGCACGCGCTCGCGCGGGGTTTCCTTCGTTCTGGCCCGAACGCCTGCGGCGGGATTGGCCGGGATAAGTCCTGTCTCCACGGCCCAGTTGAATAGGGTGACGAGCACGGAGCGGGTGCGGTTGGCCGAGACCGGCGCGGTCGCGCGGATCGCCTCCAGCAGTGCAACGACATCGGACCGGACAATGGATTCGGCCGAGCGGCCCGCCCAAGCGCTCCTGGCGCGCTTGAGATAGCCCAGGTCGTTCTTCCAACTGGCCTTGCCGGGCATCGCATGGCCGGTGAGATAGGCGTCGGCCAGGGCATCGAAACTCATCGCTCCCTTGGCCTTGCGACGGATCGCCTGCGGGTTCTGGCCGTCCGCGACGGAACCATTCAGCGCCTTGGCCCGCTGCCTCGCCTCGGCGAGGGTGACAGCCTTCAGGCTGCCGAGGGTCAGGCGCTCGGGCTTACCGCCGCGTGGCCGATAGCGCAATGACCACGAGCCATGGCCAGTGGCGGTCAATCTCAAGGTCAAGCCGGGCGTCCGGCTGTCGGTATAGTCGGCACGTCCTGAAGCGGGCGGTTTGAGCTTGGCGATGACGGCTTCGGAAAGGGCGATCTTGGGCATGGGAGAAGGGTCGGGCTTCAGGGTCGGACAGGGACGGCACGGGAGCGGTCCGGGGACGCGCTGGGGACACGAAACGCTGTCCTCGTGCGTCGCCCTGTGTCATGACAGTAGCCGACAAACCCTTATGCAACAAGGGTTCCTGTCGCTCCCAGTCAGGCGCTGTCAGCCCGGTTGGCATGTCTGGGGGACTAGGGGTCGGAGGTTCAAATCCTCTCGCTCCGACCATTAAACCCTTCGAGAAGAATGGGTTTCGGTGAAAGGCCGCTCTGGGTACAGACAGGCTTCCATCGGCAGTGAAGAGCCGGAACCGGTATTAGTCCGTACCGAAGCACCCACGAATTCACCCACGCTTCCATATAACCCTATCCTTCAGACGTTGGATTCGGGCCGATGGCATCGGCTGGTAGAATATCGACTTTGTATCTGTGGGGCAGAAGCCGGGGCATCGTGCTCGGTCTTTAGCTCCAGAAGCCATAGGAACAGAGCGACAAGCTTAGCCAGCTTGCACTTCTCTCGTCCAAACCGTTATCCTAGACTTGAAGAACAAGCGCTCAGGAAGACGCATGGCCGAAGAGCTTATAGGGGAACGATACAGGCTGATCCGAAAGGTGCTCTCAGGCGATCCTGTTCGGGGTCTTCCCGATCTGTGGCAAGCACAAGACGCTGGTGACCTCTACTACATCAAACTCTGGCGACGGCGCGGAGAAGAGCGGGCGGATCTTCGAGCGCTATGGAACCGCGAGGTACGAGGATTAATGCGGCTTCAGGGTTATCCTGGCGCTGGTGAACTCTTCGTCAAGCTCCGCGATCTTGGTACTAGTGCCAAGCACTTCTATGCCGTTCTCGACGGCGGCAGGAGAATGCTGCTTTCTGAAATTCTACAAAACCGCAGCAAACACCCATGGCTACAAAATCTAGGAGAAGTAGGTCGAAGGCGCATGCTCTGGGAGGGCTTATTAAGGCTCTCTGAAGCTCTATCGATCCTTCATGATGAAGGTACGTTACACCGTTCAATCTCTCCTGCGTCTGTTTTTGTAGGTCCAGACGGACAGGGTGACTTCAGATTAAGTGGCTTCGAATGGTCCCTGCGGCTGGCCGGAAGGGAAGGGGCGGCCTCTAAGGTTGCTAATCGGAATTTCCTGCAGGCTCCTGAACTTGACCAAGGCGAAGGAGAATACTCTACAGGAACAGACTGGTTCGATTTTGGACTCCTGACAGCAGAGATCTTTGGCGTCTCCATTAAAAGCCTGAAAAAGCGTCCAGCAGTTCGTGTCGCGGTGTCAAGCCTTACGCATCTTAGAGAGGCTGAGAGAGCATTCATTCTCCAGCTTCTTGAAGAGAACCCAGACGAAAGGCTATCCAACTCCGACGCCGTAACGCAGAGCGTCCGCAACATACTTCGAGAGCTTAACATTACGACTGCTGGAGCTACTCGAGAGTTGGTGCTGGCGATCCGTCTAACTCCCGAACTAGAGCTGCAGCGGATTGTTGAGGCAGCCTCAGGAAAAACTGCCCCTGCTGATAAGCCTATTCAGCAAAGAGATTGGATCGCTAATGACCTTCGAGGTGATGTTCGAGTTACCGCTCGCCTCACGCCGTATCCTCATTTCGTTGTCAAGGGAGAAATGCTTGAGTATCGAGTTCGCCAGTGGACTGCAGATAGTTTGACAACCTGGGATATCGGATTTTGCGAGTCAGTTGAAGTAGTGCCGCGAACCACCGCAGATGATCAGCACTTTAGCACAGGTCTGCGAAAAATTAATGTTCAGCTTTACCCTCACGTGCGAAAGAACCAGCGAACCATCAGGGATCGTAGTGCGCAATGGGACAAGATCTTCACTTTTAGAACAGAGCGGAGAAGGTTGCCAGCAGAACTCAGAGATGTGCATGATTTCTTTCGAATAACCCAACAGCTTGAAACTGTACTTACGGCAGCTCAGATTTGCCCGGTCAATGTCATTGAGGTGCATCGTTCAAGTAGCGACACAACAATTGATCTATCTCCTTTCGACGAGATCGAACGGAACGAGTTGGCCCGTCATCTTGGCCTTCAATCTCCGGCTGAACAATTGCGCGACTGGTTCGATTTGGGAGCGGAGACTGTTACGGCTGACGATGACGATGATCCAAAGCGTGATCGCTACGCATTGCTGGATCGCCGGACAATCGGGAATGAGAACAGCTCTGTCTCATGGCGCTTTGTCGGTGCCTCGCCTCATCCTAAAGGCCTTCGCTATCATTTCCGCGCCCAGGGTAGTGTTCCCGTTCGACAGGGAAAGCTCTACCTTGCTCGCAATCACGGCGGCACGCTCGCACAGATAAGGCGGCGCCATAAGGCGATCGAGGATATGCGTTCCCATGAGGGTCTGCTTCGTATGCTGGCCGATCCTCGCGCTGTAAGTCGCCATGGAAGCGATACTTTGCCTCCAGCCGCTGCCAATATCAAGCTAGACAGATCGAAGCTGGAGGCTTTGGAGCGTCTGTGGCTAGTCGAACCATCGTTTGCCATACAGGGACCACCCGGAACTGGGAAAACCACATTAATCAAAGCGTTCGGTGACCGCCTGTTCAATGCAGATCAAAGCGCGCAAATACTTATTACTGCTCACTCGCATCATACGGTGGACGACGTCCGAACTAAACTTTCTGAGCTTTTCCAAGATCAAGATGAGCGGAGCCGTCCTATTCTCCTTCGGCTGGGCAGTCGCGAGCCGACGGAACACGACATCGAGCCTGTCACAGCGACAATTCTTCGCCGCCTGAGCCAGAGCGAGCTCATGAAGCAAGCGCCAGAATTTCTTAAGGCCCGCATGGAAGCGGTTCTGCCTGAGATTGAACTGCGCAGTGACAATGAGAATGTCGATCTGAGGACAATGAGGCTTCTGGTTCAAGATGCGGCCAATGTAACCTTTGCTACGTCCAACTCGGCTGAATTGGCGGATCTTGCAACCAGAGGGCGGCGATTTGACTGGTCAATTATTGAGGAAGCAGGAAAAGCTCATGGCTTCGATATGGCTGTCGCACTCCAAGAAAGCCATCGCTTGCTCCTCATAGGCGATCACCGTCAGCTACCACCGTTCAACGCGAGGCTGTTTAAAGACCTACTAGGAGACCCGCTTCGGGTTCGAAAAGCCATCCAAACTGGTGTCCAGTTTGCTCCAGGCCTTATAGACGCGTCTTTGGTAGATGAAGATGATGAGCGCGATTCATTCGAGAATCGCTGCAGTCGCTGGCGTGAGATGGTGGCATTGTTTGGAAACATCTTTGAAAACAGCTTTAGGGGCAAAGATCATCCTGCGCCCGCTGCTACCTTAACTGACCAGCACCGCATGCACCCCGATATAGCTGACCTTGTCGGGAAGGTATTTTATCCGGATGGACAAGGAGGCACGATTCTAAACTCACCGGATGAAACGCACGAAAGATTTGCTAAGGAACCCCCTTTCAAGTTCGTGGAGGGAGCATGGCTTCCGGCACAGCGTATAGTCTGGTGCGATGTTCCTTGGGTTCAAAAGAAAGAATTTGCTGAGGGAGAGGTGGACGGATTGTTTGTTTCCGAGAAGGAGGCACAGGTAGTCATTGCCGTGTTAGAGCAACTTGCGCCTCGTGACGGAGTGCCCTGTGAGACTCAGATACTGTCTCCGTATAACGATCAACTGCAAGCAATTCACAGTGCAGTTGACAAGGCATATCAGGGGGGGCGTCTGAAGGCCCTATTTGCAGAGCCCTTTGATATCATGAAAGGCAAGCGACTTGGGGCTACAGTTGACGAGTTCCAAGGGAGTGAGGCTGACATTGTAATCGTCAGTCTGGTTCGAAACAATGCTCTTGTTCCATGGAAAAGCGTGGGGTTTCTGAAAGAAGCAAATCGAATGAACGTTCTTCTAAGCCGAGCCCGCCATAAGCTTATTATTGTGGGAAGTTGGGACTTCTTTGCTTCAAGATGTGATGAGCACACTTCGTCCGACGACGAGTACGCGTACATTGGTACAATGATGAAGTGTATGAAAGAAGCACAGGCTGCTGGTCACCTTGTAAGAGTGGTTAGCCCCTCGTGAAAATAATATATTTGCCACTGTATCGAATGGCCGTGAGTTACACGGTCAGCGTTGGACGCCGCTGGAGCCTTTTGGAGCAGTTGCTTCTGGTGGAGCTCGCCACGTCGCGACGGTCTATGCCTGAGCTGACACAACTGACCGGTATGCCAGATCGATTAATTGTCGAAGCTTTGATCAACCTCCTGCGCGCAAACTGGGTTGAGGTTAGGTCGACTGAGGCCGGAGTGTTCTTCTCGGCTACTGGCGCGGGTAAGCGTCGCGCTGCAGATGAAATCTTGCCAGCTGAGTTGCAACAGGAGGTAAGATGGATTTCCTTGTGCATGGATCGATTGACCGGCTCATGGTTTCGCGCTGACGAACTGGAGTTGGTCTATGAGAAAGATCTTCCCGAACACGCCGAAGTTATCGAACCGAGGATCCATACGTATGATCCGAACGATGGAAGCGTGCGCGAGTTGTTTTACCTGAACATGGATGAAAGTTTGGAACCAACGGTTCCGAATTTTAGGACGCCCTCGAAGCCTTATGCTCGCGTCGAAGTGGCGTTTGACAAAGTGGAGGCTGGACTCCCAGATTATGCTCCGCTCCGACTTCAACAAGCAATCATAGAAGCTTCCACCAACATCCAAGATGTAAGGTTAGGCTTAACCTCCAAGGCTAAGCAGCTAGGGTCAAGCCCGCTGCGAGACACATTGTCCAGTGACGATATCATCGTCGGCGGATCAGAGCATTTTGGACTTATCCAGGAGTGCTTCGAACGAGCAAAAACCCACCTAATTCTCCACTCCTGCTTTGTAAGTCCGCACACGGTACGGAAACTCTTGCCGGATATCGAGAGGGCGGCCCGGCGGAAGGTGCGTGTCGACTTGTTATGGGGGCTACATTCAGACCCCGAAGATCCTATGAGCCGCCGGCCTATCGCTGAGGCCGAAAAGGTTTTGAATGAACTTCCAGCAAGTCTGCGCCCGCGAGTTCAGTTGTCTCCAATCTCGTCGGGTTCCCACGCGAAAATCGTGCTTTATGACGAAAGAAGCACGGGGACGTGGGTAAGTATCATCGGCAGTTGCAACTTTCTATCGTCTGATTTCGACTGGATAGAGGCATCCATTCGATCTCGAAGTCAGCGGTTAGCAGTACAGCTGCTTGGGAAACTAATTGCATCGCAGCTTCCGGCTGTAGGTAGCTGGTCCCCAGTTGCTCGGCGGCTGAACAGCCTGTGGTCGCGGCTACGTCAACAAGCACAAGATATACCGGAGAATGGAATTCACGAGATTAGATTGCTTGCGGATCAAGACCACTATGCCTGTATAACCCATGCGCGAGATGTTGCAGCCGAGAACATCGTGATTGGTTGCGATCTCTATGGCCTAGCGGCTGAAACATCCGTACTTGTGCCAATGGAACGTGCTGCTGAAACAGGCCGTAAGGTGTCTCTATTCTATAACCGGGCAAGCAAGCTTCTCACGCAAGAGGGACGAACTCCGGATCCGGTAGCAATTCAGAAGCGAGGAATGATGATCGAATCCGTTCCAGAGTTTCACGCAAAGTTTCTGCTCTGGGATGAGCAGGCAATGGCGATAACAAGCTTTAATTGGATGTCGACAGTTGTGCAGGGAGGGCGAACCAAGGGAGCTGAACTAGGCCTCTTGGTTGAAGGTCCTGAGCTTAGAACGATTTTCGCTGAGAAGCTGGCTCTTTCGTCAGGTGGGAAAGTAGATATTCGTCCGAAGAAACATGAACCGGAGACTGATCTTTCCTGGATTAACCTTGTCTCGGAGAATCGATAAAATACTATAATAATGGGCGCTGCATTGGGAGTGCCCGATGCCAGCTTTCTGGATCCTAAAGCCCTAATTTTAGTGAGATATCTTTCCACTCTTTGGACAAGCGTGGATTCAGTTTTCTGAACAATCTGCTTGACAAAGAAATGCCTGCCTGTGCTTTCCCCGTTTCATAAGCAAGCAAGAGCTCTATTGTGCGAGCCTTGTACCCCTTAGACTCGAAGTCAGACGTTGCTTGTATCAAGCTATACAGTGAAGCATAAACGTATTCGAACCTCGTCCGAAGCCATTCAAGTCTTACCCACCTAGCGATAACTTGTTCACTGAAGATCACCTGTGCGACAGCTGCCAACAAAGCAAGGTCGGTTGCTCTGTTCAACATGGCTAATATCCAAGCCGCAGCATACAAGGCGATCTTCGTCCGCTCATACGGGAGCATGCCACGAGCTATCGTTTTGCTGAAAAAGCTATTCTCCAGGAGGGCTGCGCCGAGACGTTTGGAAGGCCGGGTCTGCGTGTTGTTGTAGTAGCCCGATGACTGCTTATGGATTAAGGCGACGCCGAAAGCGTTCGATAGGAAGTCGGCGACTCTTTTGTCCCGCGCCCGAGATGACCAGTAGAGGCGAATTGCTAAGCCTGAAACGAAGATTGCTAATACACTCAGGGCGAAAAGCGACTGGATTGCATCACTGACGCGCGGATAGGTTGCTTTGTCGACCAATAAGGCTGCGATAGAGAGGGCCCCTGCTATATAGAATGCAGCATCAGACCAAAACTCAGCACTTTTGAGAGGGGAATAGTACTCTCTCCCAATCGGGTCATCTCGCTTCATGGATACAAACTACCTAAGACGCTTTTGTGCTCACTTAAGAGGGCTCTGATCGATACCATAAATGAGAGCACATGCCACTGGTCTGCAGCGCACTGCCTTATGAGCGGCTTGAAATATTACGTAGATGGAGTGAAGGTGCTGAGGGCGCCCATTCTCCAAAATTTTTTTTGTGCGCGACCCAATGGTACCGAAATGAAGGTCCGATGGGAACCCGTAACGTCACTGCGCTTCATTCCGATCCTGCCAGAGTTCAGCCGCCGTTCTGCGCGTCAAACTTTAGGAACATTTAGCGAATCCTTGTTCGAGTCAGATGTCAAGCACTCCTGTAATCGAGCAGTTTTGAATCGGGATACTGCAGTGTCACAGGGCTGTTCTGATAACAGGTTCAATAGTGTCAATAATAGCGTGGCGAATATTAGATGTGATTGGATCTGCGAATCTCAAAGATCGGTTGTGATCGCTTTATTGTTGATGACCAACTTGCGATCGCTGATATTATCTTTAGTTGTGGCCGGATGGGCTGCATTGTAGCCGCTTTCGGCTGATAATATTGTTTGCACATCAGGCGAGTGGACTGAATACAACTGGGCGCGGAACACTCGGTGCATTTGCGGTTCAAGCGGAGGCGCCCCAGTGCATCGCCACGCACGAATTTATCGTCCCTGCTCACGCGTCTCAACTACTTGGGATCTTGTTCATGAAGATATGGTCTAGGAACAAAACCTACCGCAAGCCCGTGGAACTCATGGGATACGTGGGCTACGCCACAGATGAGGGAGCCCTAATCCCGTGGCCAGTGATGCACCAGATCATCAAGGGTATTCAGGAAACGAAGGACCACTTTGAACTTCTCGCCGAGGAAATGAAAAAGTGGCATAACCAGATTCCGGATGGCGAGGACAGGCTTGCGTGCATCAGGCGCACGCATGAGGCAGCAACCCAGCCTTTCGGAAGCATCGACTTCGTAAATGACGCTGTCGCCGGAGCTGAGGCATCTTCCAGGAGGGAAACCGTACGGATCAAGAGAGATCAGTGATCCAACTGCCACGGCATGGAATAGAAGTGTCCACGCGAGATCGCGCATTCGCCCTCCGATCAGCCATCTCAGGCTGACCCTGCAATGAGCGGGACGCTGCGGATTAGGCTGTTTACATCCTTGGAGCTCAGGCTCGGGCGCCTGGGCCTATTCCACCTTCGGGACACCCGAGCACATATCAGGGGCCAATTGGTCCTGCTTGACCCCCGGCATCTGCACTCGTCATACTGCGTAGTGTTTCCAGGTTCGGGCGGCTGAAGACAAAAATGGCTAAATGCATCTTCTGCGGTGACTACGCAGGGGCCTCAATACGCGTACCATACGACTATATATCACGAGGCGGGGATCGGGGTGCCGAAGCTCGAATGGCAGATGTTCCCGTATCTCTGCCCATATGCATGGAATGCAGGGAGCTTCTGGACGGCATTACCTATACATCTCTTGAAAGGGCCGCCCGCCATCTCAGATCGTCCTACCAGGAACGCTACGCGCATCTGCTGTCGGAGCTGAAGTGGACCAGGGAAGAACTGCAGGAGCTCGGTTACAGTTTGCGCTCGACAATCGAGCTCTCCCAGCGTGTTCATCTCGAGATCAAGGACAGGGTAGATCGGTGCGAACGCGCAGGCTACCTGGGACCAGACATATCCGAAGAGCTCCGTGATGAACTCGAGTACGAGGTCAGACAGCACATCGCCTCGCTCGAGAGCTCTGACAACAAGATCGAAGGAGCAGGCGAGTCAGGGGCCTGTTTGTATCCCGCCAGCCCGGATATGGCTGAAAATGCAGCTGCTGAACCCGGATCCGAGGAACCTTCATTCGATCAGGATCCCGCCCGCGTCCCAGAGAGCGCGGCGGCTCCGCTGGATGAATTGGCGAATGAGATCTTGCTGGAAACCTCCGGGCTTCAAGTCTCAGAGGATCCGGATACTCGTGACGACGAGACAGAGCTTCAATTCTATCCAGACGATGGCGGGGAACGTGCCGACACCGAGTCCCTGGAGGTGCACGATGAGGGAGCTCACGTCGATCAGCAGGCAGCTTGTTCTCTACCATCTTCAGTCGGCTCGTCTCACCCCGTCGGACCTGAACAGCACCCGCTGCCTGAGAAAGGTCTGGATCTCACGCTTGCGGAGCTTGTGGAGCGCCGATCCTTTGTGTCCGTCCGCCTCGCGAATTGCGCACGGCACGGAAGCGTGTTTCGTCTGACAAAAGTTGGAGACTTCCTTGAGGATCCCGATGCGGTCCGTGCAGCACTGTACCGGGTGCGCTCCATGGGGCGAAAGACCGTAACCGAGCTCGAGCGACTCATCACATCGTATGCGGAAGCTGTTGAAACCGCTCGGCTTCAGTCGGCCACTTCCGACCGAAATCCATCGCTGATACGCCAGTTGGGGATTACGCTTTTGGATCTCGTTAACCGCAGCGAGTCAGCATCCGTAAGACTTGTCAATTGCGCGAAGCACGGGGAGATCTTCCAGTCCGCGACGGTCCGAGATTACCTTGGTGAAACCGCGCTGATACAGGAACAGCTTCATCGAGTGCCGGCGATGGGCCGGACGACCATAAGCGAACTTGATCGACTTGTCCGATCGTATGCTCAAGCTGTGTTGGCCGGAGATGTTCCAGAGGTTGAACCGTCAGACGATGAGATCCAGAGTACTCCCGTGATCCCCGAGCGGATTGCGGTCATGACCGTAGGTGATCTGGTCAGTGTGGAGGCTGTTTCAGCTCGTTTGTTCAATTGCGTCACATCAGATGCCGAAGCGGCGGCGATTCCCCTGAGGATGGCAGTTGAGGATCGCCAGGGGTTCGTTCGACGTCTTCTGGGCATCTGGTCGCTCGGCAGAAAATCTATCGACGAACTGCTGGATGTCGTCGATCGGACCATCTCTCGAATGCCATTTGCGGCAGGTGCTGACGACGGAGCTGACATCTCAGACGGCATGCAGGAGATAGCGCTCCTGATGGAGCAGGAAGCTGAGGGAACGCTCGCCCATAAAGCACTGGAGAACGTGCTCGCGACTGGTCTGAACCCGGATGTCCTGCAGAAATCATCAAGGGAGGCTGTGCGCGAAGCGCTTGACGCACTTCCCGAAAGGCAGCGCTCCGTCCTGGAGCATCGATTTGGGCTGGATGGCCGCTATCCACAGACGCTGGGACAAATTGCCCAGCTTGTCTACGTGACGCGGGAACGTGTGCGGCAAGTAGAGAGCAAGGCTCTGAAAACCTTGAGGCTGCCCGGCAGTCTGTGGGCGTTTCAGCGACTGGTCCATGAGGAACAGGCCGAAGCATGGGACACGATGACCGGTGGACATCCGATCCTTACGCCGAGCTTGAAGCGGGCCAATCTGCCCCTTCTGGATGCATTATTTCTGCTGGCGGTCACCGTTGTTCATGACGGCCTCGATGAATGGATCAGCTCCTACGCGACAGGCACAACAGGTGGATGGGCCGGTCCTGCCAATGACATTGAAGCCATGCGCCGGAATCGGAAAGCCGTGGTCGAGGCGCTTGAGGGCCTGATGCTTCCGCGGTCTCTGGATCCAGTAGCGGCTGCCACCGGCCTCACGCCCTGTGATATCGAAAGTGCTTTGAAGCTCAGCAAGGACATGCACATCTACTGCGGGTATGTTCATGCCGGCTTCCTTGGCGCACAGGCGAAAAGGACGATCAAGCTCCATCGCCTTGCCGCGTCGGTTCCGGGCAGGCTCTTCGACGTGCAGACACTGGCTAAGCTCTATCGAGATGCCCATCCGGAGGACCAAGTAAGCTCGCGCATGGTCCTCATGCAGATGTCCGAGGCTCCTCACCTGTTCGGGCAGCTGTTCGACAGCATCTGGTTTGCTCTGCCTGCGTCACCGGGCGACCGCGTTCAAGTGATCCCATACGAGCTGGATGCCTCGGAAGACGATGGGGGTTTTGACGAGGGCCTCCTCGGGGAATGGCTGGTGGGCTGCCTGCGCCACGAAGGTCCGTCTAGGCTGACCGATATTCGGGATCGCATGGCGGCCTCGGCCCTCGGCTCCAAGTACTCCAGGACGAGCGTGAGGGCGATACTTGGAAGCCACGCCTGTTTCCGGAAGGTCGCTCCCGGAGTCCATGATGTCTACTCCGGAACAGCGGGTACCCGTGACGAGCGCTTGGTTCCGCTGCTGAGTGAGAGACAGTGCAGATTTTATGCTTACTCTCGCTTTGGAGGGGATCCGCCGAACTATTTTCCGTTCTGGGACGGGTCGCTTGAGTGGCGCCTTTGTGTCTGGGCACGCGCGAATGCCTCGACAGAAACATTCCGCTCGCTGCTTCATGTGGCTGAGCCCGCATCATGGCCGGCTGACGAACACGTCAGATTGGAGTGGGCCCGGCTCAAGAAGATATACGGTTCATGGGAGCTGTCGCTGACCAGAAGAGTGGTCCTGGGCTCAAGGTTCCCAAAGCCCGACGAGCTGTACGCTGCTCTCGTTCACTTGGTCTGCTTTGGCGCGATCAGCTGGTTCTCGGTTAATCGAACATCACAGAACAAGCTCGACAATCATGATGCAGCCGACACCCTCGCCCTGCTGGCAGCTGTCGGAGCGGTCCGTGCGCCCGCGCACTGGCAGATGCCGCATCATGCATCCCCCCGGGCAAAGGAGCTCCTGCAGCAGATGGAGCTCGAGCGATGCCGGTCCGGATCGCTCTCCTGGAGCGAGGGCGTGCTGTCCGCACTGCTCCCTGGCACAGGAGCCACGGCAGCCGAGAACACCTGGATTCCCGCCGCTGAACTCTCTGCGATGCTTCGCGTACAGCAAGATTCACACGGCACGCAGCCTGAGAGGGCCGGGTCGGAGCTGAAGGAGCTGGACGAGATATTCGAGTCCGATGACTGGAACAGTCTGTTCAAGGAGAATGCCGGCTCTGATTGACGATCAGGCCATGATCCTCCGATCTGCTTCAAGAATTCCGTTTTCAAGAGCCGCGTTCAGGATGGTGCGCCCTTCACGCGCCTTCTTGCCACTGACGTCCTTTGCCCACCCTCCTGCGGACACCGCTGCGAGCTCGGACGCGACTTCACGCTGCCTGGGATCCAGAAGTCCGGAGCTGGTTCCCCACTCGATGATGCGGATCCAGTCCGCAGGATCTGTCCGGCGGCATTGCTGAATGGCATCGAGCTCATCAGGATCCAGCGTGACCCGCACTTCCGTCGGCTTCACGCCCCAGCCTCCACCCTGGAGCACCACCTTCTGAAACTCCGGTGGAGGATTGTCCGGGAGGGCGAGTTCAAGGGCTCGAACAGCCTTCCAGCAATCCGCTTTCTTGCACCATTCGGTGACATTTCGCGTTCCGCTCGATTCGACAATAGCCGCGGCTACCTGGTGGCTCCATGAGCGAATGAGATTCTCAAGGCCTGTCGAGATGCGCTGCTGCTGCCACACGTGGAGAAGGTCAAGCATTTCGCCGGACTGAAAGGCTAGCATCGAAACCGTATAGGCCACGATATTGGCCCTGTAGCCTTCGAACTCCTCCTTGCGGACGATCCGGGTCGTTTCATTGAAAAGAATTGCCTTCGCGATCAGCTCTTTGAAGAACGTGTCATCGGGCTTCCAGGTTTTCGGGCGGGTTTCTCTCAATCTCTGCATGAAAAGCACGAAGTTCTTCTGTCCGCCGAGACTGACCTGGTGCGGCAGCTGATCCCAGGCATTCATGAACTTTGCCAAATCGATTTTGGTAAACTTGCGCTGCGGCGGTGTCCGCTCCTTGAACTGCCGCAAGCGTGCGTCCGTCGTGCCTTCCTTTGCCTGAGCTACTAGGTACTGGCCTCTTGCCCGTTCATAGAACCAGCGACCCTGTTCCCCCGGTATCCAGGTCTTGTCCGACAGCCGCTCGAGTTCGATATGGAAGGGATCATTCGCCGAGAAGTCCGCCATCTGAATCGGATTCTGTGTGTTTGCGAACGCAGCAATCTGTGGCGCAAGATCATCCAGAAGATCGGGCTTGACCACCGTCAGCTTCGCCTGGACAAAAACCTTCGACAGATCCGCCTTGTCCTGTTTGCCGGCGCGATGGATGGATGCAGTGGTCTGGCCGCCGTTGACTACCTGAAGTCCCTTGATGCGGCTGAGCGCGGGCTGCCCTCCCGGGAGTAGGATCGTTTCAACCTCTTCTGCGGTCATCGAGATCCCATTGTTGTAAGCCATGAAACGCTCTGGTGACTGCCTGAGCGTTTCGCGTATGCCCCGGTTCACCTTCCCCTTCGCCTGAAGGAACGATCGTACATTTCGCTCGAGAAGTCTTGGCCCGAACTCATCGTACAGACGGAACAGAAGGGTTCCGGGCACGACAGTCACGAAGGCGGCATATTCGCCGTCGAGGGGAGCCGAAACGCATGGCAGGGGCGTGCCATTCATCTCCGCGACATCTATGTCGATCTCGCGGCTCGGCCCCGCCCCAACTGCTCGGGACAACCGCTCCATGTCCCAGACCTCAAATCTGAGCTCAACCTCGCCGACCTTTTTTGCCGGGAGCTTGCCGGGCGCGAGCCCTGTCACGCCGTCTGTAAGAATGAAAACGCGCACGCGACTGATCCGGGTCCCAATCTCCGCTATGCGAGCAGTCATGGCATACCGGTCGGTCGCCGGCTCAAGCGACTTGTGCAGTCCGTTGATGGCTCCGCGGAAGTATCGTGCAGCCTGCTCGATGGACTTCTTGACCTCGTCTCCGGGGACCTTCATCGGAGACGTGGCATTGAGAAAGATGCTGACGAACAAGTCGAGGGTATCCTCCTCGTCCGACGTCGCATAGCCGTTGATCTTGCAGCGTCCTCTGTCCACCGTTCCTTCGAAATAGCAGGTCCGCTCGTTCTCGATGATGCCGACCTGTTCAGCCAGCATTTCAAGCATGAGTTCCGTAAAGACATTCTCCTTGAAATCCGGCCCGGATCCGTCTGACCCGGTCGAACGGCTGAGAAGCTCACCGTTGAAGTCGGCGATAAACTGCTGCAGGTCACTCATGCTGCGATCTCGTTCATGTCATCTGTGCCGATGCCGGCAGGTCTCTCGAATGCTGCGCAATCGGCAAGTCGCACTGTGTAGCTGGCCTCTCCGACGCCAAGCGGTACCGTCGCCCGGGTCAGGCGAGGAAACTCTTCGCGAACGTCGAACCAGCGCTCGGAGCGCTGCAGGTATCGCCTTTCAGTATAGAAACGAGCATGAGCATCCATGTAGCCTGCCGCGATCAGAGACGCATCGAAGTCGATTGATGCAGCAGGGTCAGTCGCAGCGATCGCCGCCCGAAGACGGTGAACCATCTCGGGGAGTGTGGGCCCACTTTCCGAATTGCCGTCGAGAAGCACATGGACGAGCGTCAGCGGGCGATTGGCCCCGGGCTCGAGCTGGTCGAGATTTGAGACACGGAACGTTGCGGGATCGCGGCCTGTCGACGCCTTGATCTCAAAGGAATGGCCCGGCAGCTCCATGTCGTGGGGATCCCCATAAGGCCCCCGCCATGACCGTACAGCCACGTCCGCAGGCACGACCGGAAGCATGCGGGTCTCCAGGAACATGAGTTCGGCAACGAGGCCGGTCTGTGCCTCTTCGGACAGACTGCCGGTTCCGTACTCTGTCACGAAACGTTGCCATGTATGAAGACGTCCGAGCAGCAGGCGGACCGCATGGGAATCGCCCGATGCATTTGCCACAACGGATGCCACGTCCTCTGCCAGCGTTCCGAACACGTCGCGATATCGAGGCTCATTGAGTACGAGGCACAGCCGCACCGATCCGGTCGGACCCGGCACAATGGGCTGGGCTTCGACCGTAAAGCCCACACAGTCAGGGTACTCTGCTCCATGCGGGATAGCCTGTGCGCTGACAGAGAACAGTACGGCGGGCGTCTCGCCTGGGCAAAGCAGAGCCGCCCTGATGTCGCATGAGGAGTTCAAACGGACCCGCCGCGCGTGCCAGCCGGGCTTTGCGCGTCCTTCTTCGGCGATCTGTGCCCAGGCGCTCTCGATCTCGGTCAAGCCGCTTCTCCGTACTGCTGATCCCAGTAGATGTTATTGACTGCATACACCACGGGATGAGCCTTTCCGCTTGTCGGGAAACTGACACCGAAACCGATGATGGGAAGACTCTCGGGAGAAAGTTCTGCCTTCTCCGGGTCGAGCGGGTACAGCAGGAGCAGGCCTCGTTCAGGGTGATGTTGGCCGCGAACCCGCCGGATCGCGGGGCCGGAGGGAGAATCAGGTTCGGTCTTCCGGCGCGATCGGGCCGCATCAGGCCGCCAGTCCTCTATGGTTCTCCGAAGCGCAGCCTCATATTCGTCAGCATTCAGATCGATTGCTTCGTCACGAGGAGAAAGGAGGCGGCGAATCACGAAGCGATTTTCTGCTCTTTGTCGTTCAAGGCTGATCCGCGGATTGGCCGAGCGAACGATCATCCGCGCCGTCAGCGAATCGATTTTGACCTCGCGGCTCCCCTCGTCACCTGACATCAACGCGACATCCCAGCTGGTCAGTTCGCCTGCCGCCATCTGCCGCTCAACATAGGTCGCAAGTATGCGGCTGTTGACCTTGACCGCGCTCTCGTGTGTCCTGAACGCCTCAAGGAAGTCGACAATCGCGTCGCCAGGCACTCCACGCCAGAATTTCGATCCCTTCCACTCGTGGTCGCCGCCACCCGACCTGTTTCGTCGCGGGCTTGTCTCAGTCGGGGGACCGATGCGACGGACGAGTTCACATGTTGTTTGGTAATTTGCAGTCAGGGCCGGACCACCCCGATGGAAGACGACGGTTTCCTGCAGGTCGCCCTCGAAGACCAGATCAACGGTGGTCGAGTTGCGCATCTTGACGCGCGAAGTGACCATGAGAACCGGATGAGCCTTTACCTTGAGGCCATAATCTTTTGGCGTTCCGCCGATCGCGTGCATGTGATCGAACTCGCGACGCAATTCCTCGGCCGCTTCTGTGATGTGACAGAACCAGTCTTCAAGGTCAGGGGTGGTGTAGAGCCGGCACAGATCAAGGTAGCCGGGCCGGTACCCGAACCATCGGCCCATCTGCATAAGCGTATCGTACATACGGCTTGCACGCAGGAAGTACGAAATGCTCAGGCCCTCAAGAGTGAGACCCCGCGCGAGTTTGTCGCCGCCGATCGCGATGACATTGAAGCCTGTCGCCTTGTGGATGTCGTAGTCAAGAATGTCCTTGGCCGTACCGTTGATCTCCCGTACCCGAATATCGTCGGCTGCCAGTGAGAGAAGCGGTTCGAGCACGTCCCATCCGACCGGCTGGAACGTGCGGTCTTGAAGACTTGCCTCGACTTCAGCCGTTGTCGGTACAAAATCCTTCTCCCACAAGTTCTTGATCTGCTGGTGGACGCTGTTGGCTCCGGACTCGCCACGCCTCAGCCGGCGCTGAATGGACGCCAGAGTCCGCTCGACCTGCGCCTTCACGACCCGCTGCACGTTGGTAAATCTGGTAACGTGGACCAGCATCGAATTGTGAGAGGCCACCTGACCTCTTGCCCTTCGAGCTGCGATGACGATGATGAAAGCCAGAATGGCTTCATGCAGCGAGGCCGGCACATCGTCCGAACCGTCGACAAGCGGATAGTGTCCGTTGTTGTGCACCGGTGGCATCCACCCGCGTGTTTCCTCATCGTTCGATGTTTCCGCATGATCCTGCAGGTGCCGGATGATCGGCAGGCCGGGCTGCCCCTGATCGTCGGCATCGAGGGGGTCGAGGCCGAAGATGCGGACCGGGCCATCATAGTTCGAAGGTGCCGGAAGGTTCATGATGAAGCTTCTCGGGAAAAGGTCATCGCCTTCCTCCCTCGTCCGACCCTTGTCATGAATGAAGATGTTCGCGAACGGCGTCGCAGTGTAGCCGACATACGCAGCCTGCTCGAAACGTTTCAGGAGCGTCCGTATGAGCCTGTTGATGGTGGTTGGATCGTGCTCGGGGTCAGGTTCGCCGAATTCGTCGAATTCCTGTTCTCTCGTATCGACGGAAGCGTGGTCGGCCTCGTCATCAACTACCAGCAGCGGCACGTCGGGCAGAGACTCTCGACCGTTCAGGACCGTGTCGACCCAGCGGATGATGTTTGTGAGGACCGTCTTGTTCTTCTTTACGACGAAAAGCATCGGTCGGCCGCCCGGACTAATTCCCATGTGGCGGACAAAGGAAAGCTTGAAGTCGCCGTTGTCGGATCGATTGGTGACCCAGTCCGGCTGAATGCTGTGATCAGGATCGATGAGGCCGACGCCGATCGAGCGAAGCTTGTTGGCGTCGGCATCATTTCTTGGCATCGTTTCATAGCCGAGGAAGCCCTCGTCGAGGCGCATCTGGGTCTGGCTTCGCAGGTTCTTGTGGATTCCGGCAAGCACGATGATCACTTTGTACCCGGCGTCCGCAGCCTTGCAGAGAAGGCCGGTATAGTTCGACGTCTTGCCGGACTGGACATGCCCCACGACCAGACCTCGACGGTCCCATTGTCCTGGTCGCCTCGGATCTTCAAGACGGCTGATGATTTCGTCCGTCGCCTCGTCCAGTTTATCGACTGCGACAGGAGACCATTCCTGTTCAAGGTACTGTCGATAGCGCGGCCAAAGGCGCCAGCCGGTTTTTCTCTCGGCATTGAGCCAAGCAATGTGGTCTTCATTGTTCTCCAGAATGAGCGTCCGACCGATCCAGACGCTGAAACGGGCCTCGAGGTTCCGGACGATATCGCTCCGGTCAACGGCCGCTTTCCAGCGTGGGTTGAGCATGAGGACCCGGTCGACCGCAGTTTCAATCTCCTCCACCGTAAGCGGCTCTTCACCCAGCTCATTCTGAAGGAGGCTCTGGGCCGTTTCCAGGACAGCCTGTGCATCGCTCTTTTTCATGGAATTACCTATGCGGCCTCGGGGACAAGGCGATTGATGATGTCCGGATAGTTCTGGAACGGGTCAGTTGAGAGGAGCTGCTGGCGCGCCAGTTCGGGAGAAAGGCCGACCCGGGTTGTCAGATGCTTGAACAGGCTGCAGGCGATTCCCTCGAGCTCCGGCGGTGGAGCTTCTGCGAATGCTTCCTTTCGGATCTCCCCCTTCTCGACCGTATCGAGCCAGATCCGCTGGACCGGAACGGTTTCTTCGATCAGACGAAGCGCCTGTTCGACCACGGCTTGGTCACGTCCCGCAGCTTCGAGGACCAGCAGGATCGCAGGATGGCTTCTGTTGATACGGTACCGCGTGCCAGACCCAGCCTCATCAACAGTCCACGCCGACTGCAGGTCTGCGGTTGGTGCCCTTTTCCCGTACGCTCCTCGGTGTGCGAATACCTGACGTGCCTGGGAACGGACTGTTTCTGCAAGCGCGGTGAGTCTCGCCTTCAGCACCCGCGGCGGTCTGGCAGTCGACTTCTTGATGTCGATCTCCCAGTCCTCGTCGGCGGTGTTTGGAAATTCAAGGCTGAGGCGCGCCAGTTTATAGGGCTCTTCGCGGGTCCAGAGGCGCGGCTCGCCCAGACCGAGCCACCCACCAGCAACGAGCAATCGGCGATTCCTGTAGACATAGAACCCCTGCTGGGAGGTCCACCCGTCGCGTCCTGCTCCCTCGCGAAACTCCTCTTCCGTAAGCTGGTCCTTGTGAGGCAGAACGTATCCCTGCAACTCGACGAGCCCGTTCGCGGTCGGGATTCTCTCGACAGGGGTGATGGACGTGGCCGGGGACCATGCAAGGAAGGGGTCCCAGGGTCTGACACGGCTGCGCGCATCAGTACCATTGATGAAGATCTTCAGTTCCGGATGCGAACCTTCGAGAAAGCGATGGAAGACCATACCAAGATGCTGTTCGACCCTGTCGATCATCAGCAGAAAGGCGTCCTCCGACCGACGGTCATCCGACAGCATGCCGGCCGTAAGCCGGTCCATGCGCTCCCAGAGGACCAGAGTGCCCGAATCTTCATTCTCAAGGCCGAGGAGCCGGTCTTCGGACCCGGGAGCAGGTTCGGACAGGAGACGCCAGTCGTTAACGTCCGGGCGGGCAATCAGATCGAGATCCCATCTTCGGACCGCCCTGCTGCCCCCCTTTTTCGACGCAACGGTGAGCCGCCGGCATTGTGCGAAGGAGGCCGTTTTCAGTCCAAACCCGAAACGTCCGAGATCCGAACTTGTGCGAGTATCGAGGGGGCTCCGGCCTCCCAGGGTCATTGCACGCCTGAGTTCCGGCTCGTTCATGCCCCTGCCATCGTCCAGGATCGAAATCCAGGAGTCCGCGCCGGCAAACTCAAAATGCAGCCGGACATTTTTCGCATCGGCCGCAAGGCTGTTGTCGATGATGTCCGCCAGCGCAGCCTCCACGGAGTATCCAACTCCCCGCAGGGACTCGATCATGGCGTGGGCGGGAGGCGGGACAAGCTCGTAGCTGTTGTTCATGCAATCTGAATTGTTCACAGGATCGGCGGACCCATAAATCCTAAGAATCGCCTCCTGAATTCACAAGATAGTCTAAAGATCATGAGCCTGTTTGTTGCAGGTGACTCGGGCAGCATCACTGGGCCGGAATGCTGATGCAATGCCCGGACGGAGTTTGAGAGCAACAAGTTGGCAGCAAGTCTTCGGGGCGCCTCGTCGAGAAATGAACGGCAAAAGCAAGATCATCGAGTTCGTGTCACAGACAGTTAAAACAATCCAAAGATGATTCTCATGTTCAGAAGCTGCAAGGTAGGGCAATGACAGGGTGAATGTCCGACATCAGGCTGCATATTCTTTAGATTGCTTGGCTATTGATCGCTCAATAGTCATTGTGCTCGTTAAAACTCTCTTCAGTTCCTTGGCCACTGCGAGTCCAAGCAGAGGCGGCACTGCATTTCCGATCTGTCGGAAAGCAGCATTCATGGCACCTGCGAACTGGAACCCGTCGGGGAATGACTGCAGTCGGGCAGCTTCACGGACAGACAGCGTACGCTGCTGACGCGAGTCCCAGTGGATATGGGAATAGGTGTCCTTCCCCATGTGCGCAGTCAGCGTACGGGACGGCAGGTCTGGATCAAGCTTCCACCACTTGTTCGGGAACTTTCCCGGATTGTAGGGCGGGACACACTCTTTTCTCAGCTCCTTCCACCGGGAAGAGCCCGCTCTCGGACGGACAGGCTCGGCTGTGAGACGAGCTTCGAACAGCTCCTCGGCCACTTTCAAAGCCTCCGGGTATGAGGTCCCTTTGGCCATCCGGCGGAAGATCGGGTAATCGCGCGGTGTCATTCTGACCACATTGCCAGAGACCTCTCCGTCCGATCGGAAGCCGGGCCATTTCCGCATCAGCTGCGCATATGGGGTGAGACCGGCAAAGCTCCGGTATGGCAGCCGGTCAGCTATTTTCCGCCGACGCATTTCCAAGGGATTCCGGAAGTGCTCAGTGATAAAAGGCAGATCGGACAAGGCGCTTCGAACCGAGATTTGTTCGGGCAGTCCCCCCGTAGCCTTCGGAATCGGGACGAAGCGGGAGCTGACCGTGCAGACATGCCTGAGAGCAACAGTGCGAACGCCTTCGTAGCCAGCGGTCATATTGGCGCGGTGGGTCGGAACAGGAAAGCTGGGCCGAATCCCAAGGGACCGGTCGACAGCTACGAGGAAAAGCCGCTCGCGCATCTGAGGAACGCCGTAAAAGGCAGCATTGAGCAGCGTATAGCCCGTCGAGTACCCGAGGTCTTCCAGCGTCTGACAGATTTCCTCAGGCACATTGTGGCCACCAAAATTGAGAATGTCCGGGACATTCTCGATGATTATGGCGATGGGCTGGACGATCTCGACATATTCGAGAAATCGTTTGTAGAGCTTCGCCCGGGGATCGTTCTTGAACGCTTCGTCGTCACCGGCAATCGATCTCAGCTTCGACCTGCCGATGCGCGCGAAAGCTTGGCATGGCAAGCCCGCAGCGAGCACGTCGAACGCCTTTTCGGCAGGTCCCAAGCCAAGTTCAAGGCTGAGGTCATGCGGATTCTGTGAAACCATATCACGTGCGATTGCCCATGTTTGGGCAGATACTCCCGGAGGGGGGCTGAAATTGATTGCGTAGCTCGCTGCAGCGAGCGGGTCATTCTCGATGTGAGCCACCAGTTCGAAGCCCGCCCTCGACAGGCCAAGCGATAGTCCGCCGCATCCGGAGCAAAGCTCCAGTACCCGCGGTGCTCGCCCCTCTCTGATGCGCCGCAACTTTGCGGCCCGGATTCTGGTCCTACTGCTCATTATCTCCCGCATACTCCAGATGGGCGGCGATTCGCGTGCGCAGAGTCTCAGGATTCCGGGTTTCACACTCCCAAATTATGAGTGGATCCCATCCCAGAGCCCTGAGCTCCGAAAGGACTCTCCGATCACGCTCCTGATTTCTCCGGAACTTCTCGTCCCAGAAAGCCGTGTTGCTTTTGGGCTGATAGGCAAAACGGCACCCAGGATGCCGATGCCAGTAACATCCATGTATTAAAATTACCTTGCGCAGTCGCGGGAACACCAGATCAGGAGATCCTGGCAGATCCCGCCGGTGCAGGCGGTACCGGTAGCCCATGGCGTGAGCGATGCGCCGCACCCTCAGTTCCGGTTGGGTATCCTTGCTGCGGATGCGGGCCATCATTGCAGACCGCTTGGCCTTCTCGACGATATCCATTTCACTCGCCCTATGTACCGGTATTGGTAGTTCAGATGCGTCCATATCCGGTATCAAGCATGAACTTGGTACGGGATCCTGGCTGGGAGATTCTGTGGTGGACAGACGGGTTTCGAGCGGAACGATACGCAGCGACGATGCAAGCTTGGTATCCGCATCACGGGCGACGTTAGCTGCACCCGGGTTGCTCCTCGCTCCTCACTTTCGATCAGCCTCGCTTCCTTTGGCCGGCACTTCGTTGATATAGTGAGGAACCCTGACTGAATCCTGACTGACGTTCATAGGATGCAAGGTGCACGCTGTGATCAGTGACGAGGACAGCTCCATGATCCCGAGGGCGAGCAAGCGCGGTCACATTCACAGGCTGTAGCTCTTCCGTCACAAGGGATTCGAAGATGCCGTTCGTGTGTCCTCTTCTTGACCTCTGGAGGAGGGTCGCCGTGGGGCGACTCTCGTACCACCCTGATGATGACCCACTCCTGACCAGCGCCTTTCACCGGCTGCGGCTGGACAGAGCGCCTGAGCCCTGGTTCGGGAGCCCGTCGAGAGCGAAGGTCTTCTACCTGACCCTGAATCCGGGACATGCTTCGGATGACGACGGCACGCTTGGGTCCGGGTGGCGCGACTTCTGCTACGACATGATGCTGGAGAAGATCAGTCGCGATCGCTTCCTCAGCGAGGCTCCACCGTCGGCCGTACGATGGCTGCGCCGGGCACATGGTGCGTACGCCGATGTCGCCTTCGACCAGATCTGCAACCTGAGGCTTCTCGCATATCCGAGCGTCGACAAGTCCTCCTTTGGCGAGCTGTCCAGCCGATTCCTGGAGCTTCCTACCGTTCAGCAAACGAAGTGGTTCGTGCACCGCGAGCTGGTGCCGCGCGCGAGGCGCAATGAGCTCGCGCTGCTTGTCCTCCGCGGGGTCGAGGCCTGGGGCTTCCGGCCCGGCCGCGAGGATATCGTGGACGGCAGCCTCTTCATCTCAAGAGCGGTCCGGGGCGTGTCGCTGACACCCGGGTCGCGCGTGGGGCACATCATTGACCGTTGCTTGGGATCGTCTGCCGCCGCCATCGCACCGCGGATCAAAAGAGATCGGCGTCCACGGCATTCATCTTCAACTCCTGTCGGAGGGTCGTTGGTAGACGAAGCCCCAGACGACACAGGCATGCCACTTCACCCGACACTGAGAGGCGAGTGCACCCCGGGGCAGATCAAATGGATCGAGTACCGAGCCCCTCGAGCCAGAATTCGCAAGCTGCGGCCGGAGAGCTGTACCTTCGCAATGGCCCGCCGAAACAGTTACATCGGTGGTCCACGTTATCGGATCTTCGAGTTCCTGGACCGGGAGCCGAGCCTTGTCGAAGCGATTGAGTTCGCGAGCCAGCAAGGAATGAAACTCACCGGATCAAAGGCTTACTGGGACATCGTGGAAGCCTTGAAGCAGGGGTTCATCGAGATTGTTGACGAAACCAATGGGCATGTCTGAGCGTGGTCATTGTTGGTCGGAACAACGCATGCCATCTGGTAATGGCAACTGTCGGCCGAGGACCAAAAGTGCCGGCAACCTGACGACATCGGTTAGCATGCGAGCGGAGCGAGCCTGCGTGGAGCGAAGCGACACGCAGCAAGTATTCAGGATCAGCGCTCGCATTGCGTACGGCATCAGCAGCGAACCGATTTCTTGTGATCATCGGTCGGCCTCGCTTCGCTCGGCCGACGCTTCGCGGTTCCGAGTGAGGAGAGTCTTGCCTGATACCTGACGGGCGTTCGGAGGGTGCAGTTCGCCCTCACGGGGAGAACTGCACACCTGACGGTCGTCCCGTCGGATAGCTCCGGATCCGCACACCCCTAGGGTAGGACAGGCCGTTCGTGTTGCCCTTCTTCTGTGCGAGTTCGCTCGGCGGATTAGGCCGAAACGGCGGCGGTCGCCCCCGGCCGATCCGGTGACTCGGAGGCGACGTGCTGGTCATGATCGCCAGCGTCTTGGTCCAATGGGACCTTCTCATCACAAAAGAGACCAGGCACCCCGGCCTCTCTGTGCAGGCCGACGAGACGGTGGACTGATTAGAGCCGCCACAAGCCCCGGAGTTTCACCGGTTTCTATGTCCATCATGAGAGACGGTTGCTCGCCTCATACTGCTATTTAGCAAACGAATGTGGGCCGGACGCTCCGAATCTGACGATCGAACTCAAGAAAATGTTCTCGGTCCGGCGATTGCGGGCTCAATGTTTCGTTCTGTGGCCTGCGCTACCAGTTTTTTCGTCACCATCATGAGCGCCTATGTGGATGGAACGCTCATGGCATTCCGACAGATTTCTGATCCTTTTGAGCAACAGATCATTAAGGTCAAACTCTCCTTCGAACGGTCTTTCGTCACTCATCACCGAAAAATTCAGATACAAGCATATATTGAAGCAAAGAGCAGATTCTGCATTATTTTCTGCGGCCTCTGAAAGATAGGTCAAATCACGCTGAAATGATGCAAGTTTTTTGTCATAGTTATTAACTTCCGCCAAGAGTGGTACAACTTCGATTAGATGATCACATAATTCGTTCACCATGTCGTCTTTCTTCGTGAGAAACTTTCTGATGGCAGGCTCGGTTTTATTGAGGTGCTTTGATTTGCTCATGAGCGCTGTGTCTTGATTTCGGTTTGAGTGGTAGCGGAGTTTATGACTTCGCTGCTCTGTGAGTAAGCGGCGGTACCGTAAACTAACTCGATTGGATGAATTATGCGGTCGCCCCAAGGCCGGCAGGAGAATGGTGCTTGTAGCATCGGTGGACCTGTCTGATTCCGCTCAGGACTCTTTGAAGAATAAGCGTTTGACCCAATAGACTGGGACCGATAGCCAATTCTGGCCACGAGATGTCAGGCTTTCGGGCAGTTCTCGAACGCTGCGCATCTGGAGCCCGGCACGGGACGAAAGATCGTCCCGGCCGCAGTACCAAGCGTAGAGAGACAACGAGAATTACTAATTGTCGAGAACTCCCGACATTCGCATTCTGCTCATAACGGGCCACCCAATGTGCTGAATGATCGCTCTTTCTATCTGTTCCATGCAGCAGGCTTCCCGAAGCACATACGCAGAGTCCGAGATTGCTGACGGGACATCATTGACACCTCTGACGATGACGATCGCTGGAATTTTGCGCTGCTTGAGTATTTCGCAAACGACTATCGTCGCATCAAAGTTTGAATTTAGCTCCAGGATAGCGGAGTCGACATCACTCCCAGCACACATCGCCGCCCCGAGTGCTGTTGAAACCTCAACTACATCGCAACACCACCATTCAAGGTGTTCGGAGAGAGTGGTCGGGAAGTAGCGAACATCGGTTGCGTAGAGCCATCGCACAGGACTAAGGGAGCGGAACTCAGCGATCCTAAAGCGAGGCTCGTCGGCCGGCAAAAAATCTGGAAAATAATATTGGAGCCAGCCGTCTATATCCCTGAGCCGATACCACAGGTCTCCGGACATGTAGTCCTCCTCGTAGTGCGGCCCACGACCGGACCTCGCAAGTATCTCCAGCATATCTGATGGCCAATCGAACCTGACCTTCCGCTTGATGTACTCTGTTGCTTGGGCTCGATCGTAACGCTCCTCTGAACGAGACGCGTTTTGGACCTTATCGATCCACTCGCGGGCTGGATTGCAATGGGCGAGATTTGCTTTTACAGAAACGTCCTTGAGGATTTCTGGTGCGACAAGCATATAAAGTTCCTTTCCAGGAGCTAGGACAGGGCGATTGATCTTGAGGGAGATGCCGACAGACCGCACATCTGATATCCAAAACTCCTGCTGCTAATGCGGAAATGCGTAGAGATGTCTGATGATCGGCTTGGTGCCTAAAAGCCTCTTGAGGAGCCGCTCTGGAATGACATTCTCCCGAGGGCTGTAAAAGGCTCTCCAAGAAATGCTTGGGCATGATGGGTTTGCCCGGCAAAAATTTTAATGTTCCGCTTCTTGTCCATCGTATGTTCCTTTCAAGGCTGGAGTGGACTTGGTTGCGCAGCGCGCAGGAGGAAGTTTCTGGTCTGCATCAAACCCTGCGCCCACAACCATTTGACAGCTGCCACACTGACCGTCATCGGTATCTTTGCATCGGAATGTCAGGCCGATTTTTGCCGGTGCAGCTCGTAGCGGTGTTGTTCCGTTCGTCGGATACCGACGCGCACAAACATCGATTTTTCGTTCCGAATCGGGGAGATTGGTCTCCATGGCTTTTGGCTCATGCCAAACACGATGACGTATGGCAGGCAATTCGCAGCTAAGGAGTTCTGATGTGTGGCGTCAGCCCGGTCGTGACAGCTCGCTTACACGCCTGACAAGCTGCGCTGCGCTTACTTGGCGTATCTCGCTGGCTAGTTCCTTGGCACGCTTCTCACCCAGTTCGGTGAGTGTTGCGAAATACGTCTCGGCAAACGGCGCTATCGCTTTGAGGATAAATTCGACGAGTTCGATGGATGGATTCGAGCGGACGAGAGGCATGCGGCACTGACGGGTAATCACATCGATTCGCAGCACAAAACCGAGGAAGACATCACGAGTCCTGCGGTTCTCCTTGGGCGGCTTATATCCAGCTTCGAATATCCTTTCCGCCGATCGCAGCGCAGTCAGAACCGCGTAGGCTTCATCTTGATCAGCGCCGACCACGGCATGTGCTTCAACAATCACCGCGATTTTTGCCAGAGCTTGTTGGACGAGCCTCTCTGATGCGAGCCACGTCTCGCGAAGCTCACCGGTTTCCATTTGCCGCTCCCGATATTCAAGGTCGAGCAGAAAACGCGAGGCATCGATGTCCATCCGGCGGCGCATATCAGGTCGCAGCCCGCGGCGTTCCAGCTCCAGCCAGCCAGCATCCGTCCATCGAACAACGAACGCGGTGTCGAGGTTGCCTGGCCAGTCCGGATCAGGCTCCCGGACCTCCATCAGGGGTAAAGAATTGTGCCGCACAGTTTGCACCCCGTTCCATCCGAGTTCTCCGGCATCACCGGAGAGGGCAAGATCATGACCGGAATCCGGTAGTCTAATCTTCGGATGACAAGATGAGAAGCTGTGATCTCTGGCAGATATGGCGCCATTCAGGGAGGCCATTTTTGCCGTTACGGGACTTATAACACGCCGCTATGTCTCTGTTTACAAGGTTATCGCTTGGAGGACGAACCATGCGCGACGGTGTTCTATCACCGTTACCCGTGCCTGCTGATGGTGAAATCGCTTGCCAGGATCATCTATTCGGATGCCTTGGGGCAAGCGGGTTTCCCTACGATGAGCTCGCTGCTGACGATGCGGCAAACGTGCGGGCCCGCAGCGCACTGATCAAGACGTTTCACAAGCAGGAGAGTGCGGCGGCAATCGCAATCGGACAGGAGTTGCTGGCCGTCAAGGGCCTGCTAGGACGCGGGCGTTTCGGGCGCTGGCTGGCAGCGGAGTTTATGTGGGACGCCAGGACGGCGGAACGATACATGTCGGTGGCGCGGGCTTTCGCGGACGATTTAGAAATCGCCGCGAGCCTGCCACTGACGGCACTCTACCTCTTGGCATCCCGCTCGACGCCAGCCCGGTTTCGCGACGAGGTGATCGCCTCTCTTCGCTCCGGCCAGCGAGTGGATCCTGCTCGCTTGCCGGATATGTTACGGGCCGCAAAGCAGACCGTTCTGTTTGAAGGCGCGCCCGAGCCGCAGGACCAGGGGGGCTGAGAAACGACATCGTGTCGGATTCGGCCAGTGAGGACATGTCGCCAGAAGCCGTCGGTCCCGAAGCCGCACCTGCAGAACCAAGTTGTATTCACCAAGCTTTCGGAAGCGGACGCAATGCTTCGGTGCAGACTGATCCAAGTGCTTGGGAGGGGACCGTAACGGCGGCGGACGAGGCTGCGCTGATCCTCAACCGACTTGGTCAGGCCGACGCGTTCCGCCTTCTCAAGCTTATCACCATCGCTGGTCTCGAGCTTGTGCGTCACACGCTGCTGGCGCTGAGTCGCTCATGAGGCCGGTCGCCCCCTGATGAGGGCGCCGCATGCAGTAGAAGCTTCGGCATGAAGAGCACCCGCAGGGGCATCAAGGAGTAACCGAACATGGTGGAGCTCCCTAGTCCAGAAAGGCCCGCCGAACGGCGGGCTCTCAAGGATCAAGTGGCACGGTATCATGATGGGGACTTTTATTCAGTGCTGACCAGTCCCTGTGTGCCGATTAAGCGGGAAGGTGTCGGGTGTCTCGGACAGAACCCGGAGAAGGAGCAGGAAAGCCTCTGCCGGAACCCCCGTTCGCCGTGGGATGCGAGTTCGCAGCATGGCTGAGAACCTTGCCTCACGGGCGGTTCCCGATCGGCTCGCCCATGCCTTTCAGGGACGAACCGTCCTGACTCTCAAGGAAGCGGCGGCAGCGCTGGAAATGGACGAGAAGCTCCTGCGGGCGGCGGTGAAAGCCGGCAGGGTCAAGTACATCCGCTGGGGGCATGGGCAAGCCCGCGTTCAGCGGAGGTTTCTCCTCATGGATCTGCTCGAATTTCTCAATGCGGAGCGTCGTCAGGAATGTCCCTCTACAAGCGTCCCGACTCCCCGGTCTACTGGACCGACTTCAGGATCCAAGGTCAGCGATTTCGCTGCGCTACGGGCGAGACTGAACGCCGCTCCGCCCAAGCCGTCGAGCGGCGACTGAAGGACGAGGCAAAGGCAAGACTTGTTGCCGAGAAGGCGCGCCGGGCCGCTTGGGGCGGCAAGGAGCCGCCGACCATGGGCCATGTCGTGGCGCGCTACTGGACCGAGGTCGGCCAGTTCCACGGCACCCCCAAGACGACATGGTGGGCGCTCGAGTGGCTGGTCGACCACTTCGGGGAGGCGACACTGCTCACGGACATCACCTCCGAGCGCATCGCCCAGATGGTGGCCCACCGCCGCACCATCCGGGTCCGGCGTGACCCAAAGAAGGCGCTGGTCGAGATCCGATGTGACCGGGTGCAGAACGCGACCGTCAACCGCTATGCCATCGAGCCGCTCCGCAAGCTCTTCCGCCGCGCCAGGGACGTCTGGCTCTATCCTGTTGTGTACCCCCGGTGGGGCGACCTGCTGCTCTCCGAGCCGCAGGAGCGGATCCGCGAGGCGGCGCCCGACGAGCAGGTGCGGATCCTGGAGGCGCTCGGACCGGACTACGGCCGCCTGTTCCGATTCATGATCGCGACCGGCGTCCGGTCAAGTGGCGCGCTGCTAACTTGGTCACAGGTTGACCGTGTGAACCGCGTGGCCCGCATCCGAAACAAGTCCCGGAACGGGCAGCCAAACTGGTACACGATCCCACTGACGAAAGCGCAGCTCGTGATCCTCGATGAATGCGCTGGGCATCATCCCACTCATGTCTTCACCTATCCGGCCAAGCGAGGTCGGAAAGGGTGTCTCAAAGGGGAGCGCCTGCCGATCACGGATAGCAGCTTCAAGACGCACTGGCGACGCCATGTCCGCGAAGCTGGCATTGCGGAGGGCTTCCGACGGCATGACACCCGCCACACGGCAGGGACCCGCTACGTTCGCACGACAGGAAATCTCAAAGGGGCACAGAGGCTACTCGGCCATTCTCGGATCGAAACGACAACCCGGTACGCGCATGTGCTTCTCGACGATATACGGGCTGGCCAAGAGGCTGTCGAGGCGGCAGCGCCCGCGTTCAACCCTCGCGTCTCTGATGCAACGGTGGATCGGTAGTCAAACAGAAGTCTGTGCGGCTGGTACGGAGAGATTTTGCCCCCTGAATCCGTTGGGTGTGAGGATGGTTTTATAGATACTCTCACTGATCGGCTGGGTGATAAGCTTGATCTGGAGCGGATCGGTGTGACGAACAAAACGCTTATCGTGGGCACTGGCGTGAGCATGGCCGCGCTATCCCTGGCTGGGGGCCTTATGGCCGGAAGCTTCGTGCCGCCTAACACATGGTTCGTCATGGTCGCGCTCCAGCCGGCCATTGAGGAGACGGCCCGCTACATGTCCGCCCGGAAGTTCGTCTGGGAAGCAGACTTGAAGACGGCGGCCTGCATTGGCGGGCTAATTGGCTTGCTAGAGATCGGTTCGAAGGCCTTGATGTCTCAGATGATCTTCAAACTAGATTTCGCGACGCTGTTGAGCCTAATCGGGTTCTCGCCGTCTCTGCCGATTCACATTGCACTATCGGTGGCTTTCTATTCCTTTCGGCGGTGGCGTCCTGCCAAGACCTTCGGCATGCATGCCCTGCTCAATCTGACACTGCTTGCCTTTGCGGTATCCCTCTGGGGATCCATGAGCATTCCAGCGTACGCGGCTACCATGGTCGTGTTCTCGGTAGCTCTCTGTTTCACCCTAACCGTGGTGGTCCGGCGCATAGCTTCTACATGACGGCATCATGAAATTTGAGCTAGCAATGATCATGGGCCTGCCTGCGACGGGAAGGCAAAAATCCGGGACTAGGCCGAGCTACGACTTGCCGATCCGACACACGATTGCGACGGACACTGGAACGGGCAGCGTGCTGGTATACGATCCCGCTGACGGACTCACAACTCGCGATTCAGGGACAGGTGCTCTGGACATCGGTACAGAGCTAAGGAACATCTGGCGCGCAAGCAGCATATTTCACAAACAGCATCGGTAACATCACAGACATCCGATCTCGGTGCCAATCTGAACTCTCCACCATCGGCTATCCCAATCGGGGTTGAGCTGTACGTACGAGAATGCCGAAGTTGGATAGCCCCCTGTATCGTCCTTTAGAAACCACTTTCTCCCGGGCATGAACTCCACACGTTGGGTTTCCCATCGCTTTGTAAAGGGATTTGCGAACTTGATAGTTCCTTCGAATGGCTGTGAACAATTATAGGTTAAGGTTATGTAAGGAGCTGGTACCGTTTCGTCATTCCAGACCTTACACCCGCGAAATTTGTCTACGTCGGAGGCCGTTAAAAAAGGCATTCTACTAAACTCGGGATAATGTTCTACCCCGATGAAGCTCGTACGCCGCCCCTGAGGAGCTATACCCTGAAGTCGAACGCCTGCGGCCATAAGCGTGGTGGCCAACCATTTTACTGCACCAAGACGCATTGCTGGAGAGCAGGTCAACACGTTTGTCGCCTTGTCGTTCGTGCCGTTCTGAATCGATGGGACTATTCCGTGATCGTCGAAGACCTTCTCGACCAGACCTAAATCCGCAGCTTTCTGAAAATACACGATCCGAATGCCATCGACTGGGCTGCTTTTGCGAGGCGGGTCAGGTTTTGCTATCAGATTCGGAGGATTTGTGTTTATCGGCAGTGCGGCTGCAATCGCCCTATAACGGTCAAGTAATTCCGCGCATCTCCATTCAGCCGAATTGAGAAATCTATCTAGGTTCTCCTTGAGCCTGCATGCAGCTTCTTGTATACGCAAAACGCTAGATGCACGCTCATCGAAATCGAACTGCTCGGATGTTAATGTTTTCAGAGTGTCAGCAATAAGTAGTGCATCTGACCTCCACCCATCGGCAATTTTGGTTTCCGTCGGATATCCGACTGCTGCTCCCTTTCTCTCGCTGAATATTACTGTCCTCGCGATGTTCTCCGATAGGCGACTTCCTATTTCGAATGCATTTGATGCCTGCTGCGAGTGCTTTAGTTTAACAAGTTCTCGGATGCTTTCCTCGAAATTGGAGCTGCTTGATAGACCAGCTGTGGTCAAGTCGCTAACTTTTACACGTAGGTCCAATTGATCTGCAATGGCTTGAAGTTGAGTGGGGGTCGGTGGTGCCGGCGAGCCCGAACCGATAAGCGAGAGCTGACTTTGAACGGCAAAGGCTTTTAGTTCGACTCCCATGCTCAGCGCGCGAAACAACGTTTGACATGCGCTGAAGTTACACTGTGGATTGGAGCCTAATTGTGCAAATGATGGAGTGCAGTACAAATATAAAGCGAGCCCCATACCAAACGCACAGAGAGTGTATCTCATTTCACTCTTCCAATCCCTGCTTACGGTTTCGCGCCACGTATGTAGAACCTAGTTTCCGCAAGTGATGCCACATCTTCCGAAGTTCAGGACATGTTCTCTGCCTGCTATAATGGAGGTTTCGAATGAGTCACCCGATTGCGAGAGATTGAAACCAGCCAGTAAGCATGAGAGCCTTTGATCGGCTGTTCCATGATGATTGCAGTTTCCGAAGAACTTATCTCCGAGTCTGGCCCATGCGTTGGTTAACTCGACAGCTCGGCCTGTATCGAAAGATACGTTCATCCTTCCAAGGCAAAAACCAGCGAGAAAATCTGCATGCAGCTCAACATCGCGGACTCCACCTCCGCAAATGAGAGCGTCGCAAATCCCGCGTTTCAATTGAAGGATATGGGCCATCTCATGGGCTATGACAGCTAAAATCGAGATGTCTGATCCGCGCCCCTCAAGGATTCGCTCTCGGATAAAGCGTCTTCCAAGTAGAACTTCCCCATCTTCGGCAAGGTTGTTGCTCTTTTGTGCAAAAGCATTTGGCCCTGTCATTTCGTCGTTATGGACGTTGATGGTGGCCGCGATGTTCATTTCAGACATCGCAAGCTCATGTGTTTGACTGATCGAGAGCTCCAGTAGCCGTCGCTGCGCAGGATCGCTAACGACCCATTCAAGACGAATTGACTGATACTTCAACCTTCCCGAGCAGCTTGATGCGAGAGTTGACCCGTCATTCCTTGCGGCTAGAACGCAACCGCGCTGAGAGGCCTGCTGAGGTTGGGCAAGCGCCGTTTGAAGGTGTGGAGTTAGGTGATTGCTGGTTGTCAGAAGGACACCAGCCAGCAAATCACGGCGCGAGAGCTTCATTCAGCGCTCTCACTTAAAGGGAAGTTCATAATCAGCGAACTTTGCCAAGTACTCCGACAAGCGAGTGCCATAGCCGTCCGCGGGGTCGATTCCACCCGCTGACTCTAAGAATTTTCGGACATTGCCAGGCCCCATTAAGTGAGCTCCACCGAGCAGGCTGGATGGAGTGATTTGGAGTCCACCAATTGTTTGCCCAATGTACTGAGTGAGGCCAAGGCGCACAATTTCACTCCAATTTAGAGTGTTGTACCTCCGGATAGAAAACTCTTGGAAATTTGGGGTTCTCAGGAATGCCTCCTTGCTTGCAACGCCATGAGAATTCGCTTCAGCACTCCACGTTCCTATCCAGTCATTCTTCTTTGTTAAATCATCATTATACAGACGGCAGTTTCGAAGCGCCGCCTCGCCGAATTGATACTTTCCTAAATAGCCAAAACTGTTTGCTATCGAGTAATCACCACCTGACTCGCGCTGGCCAAGATCTTCTAAGTAATCTCCATAAGTCCTCATTGACGCTTCAACTTCGTATGAAAAGAAGAGGGCCAATGCACAGAGAATGTTCCGCATTGCGATGCTAGCGAAGGACATAGTTTTTTCCTTCCCATGACCAGAACGTTCCATTATCTTTTTGAGTGTCGGGGTTTGTCACAAGAATGTTCCACCCGTTCACATTTACGCTCCCAACACCCAATACGGACATTGTTGCAGTCCAGATGGGGCGGTATTCGTTATTCTCTAGTGAGAAGATGTATGTATCGCAGTCCCTAATCCCGCACGTGATCGTACCAGTAAGCTGAACAATCAGCTCAGGCGTACCATCGGAATTCAGATCCTCTAACAGGTTGCTTATTTCAGCGTCCCCCGCTTTGCTGAGGATCTCGGAGAGACTTGTGTTTGGCTTCTGTACGGCAAGCGCTGCGAGAGCAGTCTGTCCAGTGGGTACAAGCTCCAAATACCGTATTGATCCAGCCTCTTTTAGGGAGTGCCGTTTTTCGGCTCTTGGCATCTCTATGGGTAGAGCCAGAACCACTAATGCCAATTGAACCAAAAGTAGAGATCTACGCATTGGCGAGCCTCGGTATTCATCTGCCCATGGTTTGCGATATCGTCTCACGTAAGGCTGAAGCAGTGAAGCGTGGGTGTGGCGGAGATTCGTGGGTAGTGCCAACATTGAGGGAACGGCCAAGGCGTCTGATTTGCACTTGCATCACGTAATGATACTGCGCGGGCTTTGAACTCATCGGAAATGACGAAGCTTCTCTGGATGCGAGATATCCGAAACACGTTCGGGGGTGGACGTGCGCCAACCGCGAACCTGCCTAAAAAGGTAGAGGCCACAGATCAACGCCACCTCAGTCGTGCGTCACATAGTAACATTAAGGTTCAATTTGCCCCCTGCTGGCAGTGAAGCGTTCCTGTAAAGTACCGAGAGAAGCTAATGCATCGGCTAAAGCGTCAGAGGCCCTCTGTCGCAAGTTGGTGTCTGAAGAAAAGCGACTGCAGGTTTGTGGTATACTGGTACTTGCACCTTCGACCTTGTCCCATTCGCTTGCATGACTTACCCACGCCTTTTCCCACGGGCATTCCGAGCTGCGGAAAATCGTACGGTTTCACAGTTGCTTAGCCGCATATGTTCTTGTTCTGGGGGACTAGGGGTCGGAGGTTCAAATCCTCTCGCTCCGACCATTACTTTCTCGAACCTCTAAGCTCGATCGAGCCGGCCGCGAGGCCGGCTTTCTGCTGTCTGGAGCGCTGCGGGCCCATCTGGTCCTGCTTGCTTAAAGCGCAGGTGAAACAAAGCAGCATCGATCGCGTTCGGCCTCTAACGGCGGCCCAGAGTCGAGCGCTTCTCCAGCGTGTCGCGGCCGAGCCGGGACTTTCAGTTGGAGATCAAGATGGATCGTCGCACCCTCCTCGGCGGCCTCGCCGCTGCGCTCGTTGTCGCCCCAGCCCTGGCCCAGACCGGCGGCTCCTCCCCGGCCATGCCGTCGGGATCCTCCGGAGCCATGCCGATGAGCCAGCCTGGCGGCCAGATGAGCCAAGCCGACATGCAGCACATGCAGCAGACCATGCAGCTCGGCATGGTGGCTCTGGAATCGAGCCGAATCGCCATGAACAAGGTCCGCAACGAAGATCTGAAGCGCTTCGCCAATTTCGAGATCCAGGAGCAGACCACGCTCTCGGAGGTGCTGCGCTCGATGATGGAACCGGCCGCCACTGCGGCGACGGGATCGGCAGGCGGCCCATCCACCGCGGCCATGCCGCCCATGCAGATGGACCCATCGGCCCGTGACATGATCCAGAAGATGCAGAATCAGCAGGCCGGGGCCGAATTCGACAAGATGTACCTGCAGGCTCAGCTTGAGGGCCATCGCGACCTGCTTCAGGTTCAGGAGCGATACCTCCAGTCGAACCCGCAGAATCGCGAGCACATGAATGTCGCCAAGCTGGCCCGCGGGCAGATTCGCGAGCACATCGCCCTGCTCGAAGACATGCAGAAGACGATCCGATAGGCGTCACCGTGCGGCCGGGTGCCTGCCAGAAAAAGCCCGCTCCAGCATCGGCCGGAGCGGGTTCAAGTCTCAGGAGCCTTCCTTGGAGGGATGCCTTCAAACGATGACCAAGCGCGAATGTTGCAGGAGCCGGGGTGCGGCGTTCCAACCCACCCGCACCGCTCCGTGATCATAAGGCTCCGAGGAAGCCCGAACTTCTTCGGACTGGTGGCCGTTCCTATCCAGCCACGGGAGCGGGAACGAAGGATGGCGAAGTGACGGACATCAGATCGAAGGACAGGACAGCCCGACGCCAGGACAGCCCGAGCACGCCCGCCGTGGAGCCCAATGTTCTGGCCTCTGTCCTCGAACGCAACATCGACGCCCTTCGTGAGAAGCGGCACGAGGAGGAGCGCAAGGCTGGTCTGCAGGAGCGCATCGCCGAAGCGATCACCCGCTTCACCGGCAGCATGGCGTTCGTCTATGTGCACCTGGTTCTGGTGGCCGGCTGGGTTGCGGCCAATCTCGGCCTGATCCCGGGCGTTCCGGCCTTCGATCCGACCTTCGTCATCCTCGCGACGTTCGCGTCGGTCGAGGCGATCTTCCTCTCCACCTTCGTGCTCATCAGCCAGAATCGTGCCGCCGCCGAGGCGGATCGGCGCTCGCAGCTCGATCTCCAGACGAATCTGCTCTCCGAGCACGAGATCACGCGGCTGCTGACGCTGACCCGGGCGATCGCCGAACATCTCGGCATCAACGAGGCGCGGGACCCCACCCTCCGCGAGCTGGAACGGCACGTCGCCCCCGAGAAGGTTCTCGACAGGCTTACGGAAGGCGAGGAAGGACGCTCGTCCTGACGGCGTAGGCTCAAGGAAGAGCAGCCATGGGACGGGAGATGGTGGGCGGTGAGGGACTCGAACCCCCGACCTGCGGTGTGTAAAACCGAAGCTCTACCAACTGAGCTAACCGCCCGTCCGGCCTGACATAAAAAGAGAAGGCCGACAACGCAAGCATTGTCGGCCTTCTTTCGCAAGCGAACACCGCTCAAAGAGTGATTACTTCGCGTTGACGGCATCCTTCAGGCCCGCGCCGGCGCGGAACTTCGGGGTCTTGGACGCGGGAACCTTGACCTTCTCGCCGGTGCGCGGGTTGCGCGCCTCGCCGGCGGCGCGGTTGGTCACAACGAACGTGCCGAAACCGACGATCTTGACCTCATCGCCCTGCTTCAGAGCGCCGGTGATCGCCTCGATGGCGGCGTCGATCGCATCGCCAGCCTGGCCGCGCGAAAGGCCTACCTTGTCGGCAACGGCCGCAACGAGCTCGCCTTTATTCATAGTCATATCCTCCAGTGATCACGGCGTCGCAAAAGAAATGGTCCACCGTTTCAGGGACACCCGTTTGGCGCAAAGCTTGTCCGTAAGCAAGCCCCGAAGTGGCTGAAAACAGCCGATTTTTTGCAGTTCCCCGCAAAAAAGAAGCCTCCGGACCCGGGTCCGGAGGCTTCTGGCGTTACGTCAATCGCCGGAATCTAGTGAGCGATGACCCCGGCCGAGTCGTCTTCGACACCCGGCTTGTGAGCCTTGAGTTCCGCCGCCTCATCCCATTCGATCCGCTCCGGCACCCGCACGAGGGCATGCTGGAGAACCTGATCCATCATGGAGACCGGCACGATTTCCAGGCCGTTCTTCACGCTGGCCGGGATATCGGCGAGATCCTTGGCGTTCTCCTCGGGGATCAGCACCTTCTTGATGCCGCCGCGCAGAGCCGCCAGGAGCTTCTCCTTGAGGCCGCCGATGGGCAGCACCCTGCCCCGCAGCGTGACTTCGCCGGTCATGGCGATGTCGCGGCGCACCGGGATCCCGGTGATCACGGACACGATGGCGGTCGCCATGGCGATACCGGCCGACGGGCCGTCCTTCGGCGTCGCGCCTTCCGGCACGTGCACGTGGATGTCCCGGCGGTCGAACAGGGGCGGCTCGACGCCGAAATCGAGAGCGCGGGAGCGGACATAGGACGCCGCGGCCGAGATCGATTCCTTCATGACGTCGCGGAGGTTGCCCGTGACGGTCATCTTGCCCTTGCCCGGCATCATGATGCCTTCGATGGTGAGCAGCTCGCCGCCCACCTCGGTCCAGGCCAGACCCGTGACGGCGCCGACCATGTCCTCCGTCTCGGCCTCGCCGTAGCGATAGCGCGGCGGTCCGAGGAACTCGGGCAGGTTGTCGACCGTGACCTCGACCGCCTTGACCTTGGAGATCAGGATCTCCTTGACGGCCTTGCGGACCAGGTTGGCAATCTCACGCTCGAGGTTACGCACGCCCGCCTCGCGGGTGTAGCGGCGGATCAGCATGAGGAGAGCCTCATCGCCGATCTTCCACTCCTTCTCCGCCAGACCGTGCTTCTGCATGGCCGAGGGGATCAGGTGGGTGCGGGCGATCTCGGCCTTCTCCTCCTCGGTGTAACCCGCGATGCGGATCACCTCCATACGGTCGAGGAGCGGAGCCGGGATGTTGAGCGTGTTGGCCGTCGTCACGAACATCACGTTGGACAGGTCGTAATCGACTTCCAGGTAATGGTCGTTGAAGGTCGAGTTCTGCTCAGGATCGAGGACCTCGAGCAGGGCCGCCGACGGGTCGCCGCGGAAGTCCATGCCCATCTTGTCGATCTCGTCGAGCAGGATGAGCGGGTTGGACGTCTTGGCCTTGCGCATCGACTGGATGATCTTGCCCGGCATCGAGCCGATATAGGTCCTCCTGTGGCCGCGGATCTCCGACTCGTCGCGGACGCCGCCGAGCGACATGCGCACGAACTCGCGGCCCGTGGCCTTGGCGATCGACTTGCCGAGGGAGGTCTTACCCACGCCGGGAGGGCCGACCAGGCAGAGGATCGGGCCCGTGAGCTTGTTGGCGCGCTGCTGCACGGCCAGGTACTCGACGATGCGCTCCTTGACCTTGTCGAGGCCGTAATGATCCGCATCGAGCAGATCCTGGGCCGCCTTGAGGTCCTTCTTCATCTTCGAACGGCGGTTCCACGGGATCCCGAGCAGCCAGTCGAGATAGTTGCGCACCACGGTGGCCTCCGCCGACATGGGCGACATCTGGCGCAGCTTCTTCAGCTCGCCCAGCGCCTTCTCGCGGGCCTCCTTCGTGAACTTGGTCTTCTCGATCTTCTCCTCGAGCTCGGCCAGCTCGTCTCGACCTTCGTCGTCGCCGAGCTCCTTCTGGATCGCCTTCATCTGCTCGTTGAGGTAGTACTCGCGCTGCGTCTTCTCCATCTGACGCTTCACGCGGGTCCGGATCCGCTTCTCGACCTGGAGAACGGAGATCTCGCTCTCCATCATGCCGAGCACCTTCTCCAGGCGCTGAGCGACGGTGGCGGTCTCGAGGATCGCCTGCTTGTCGGCAATCTTGATGGCCAGGTGAGACGCGATCGTGTCGGCGAGCTTGGCGGGCTCGTCGATCTGGGTCACGGCGGTCACGACCTCCGGCGACACCTTCTTGTTGAGCTTCACGTAGTTCTCGAACTCGGACACGACCGACCGGGCGAGCGCCTCGGCCTCGACCTGGTCGCCGAGGGAGTCCGGAAGCGCCTCGGCTTCGGCCTCGTAGAACTCGTCCGTACGGGTATAGGCCTTCACCTGGGCTCGGCTCGCGCCTTCGACCAGCACCTTCACGGTGCCGTCGGGCAGCTTCAGCAGTTGCAGGACGTTGGCCAGGGTCCCGACCTTGTAGATCGCGTCCGTTGACGGATCGTCATCCGTCGCATCGATCTGGGTGGCCAGAAGAATGTGACGGTCCCCCTTGACCACTTCCTCAAGCGCGCGGATCGACTTTTCACGGCCGACGAAGAGCGGCACGATCATGTGTGGAAAGACAACAATGTCGCGCAGAGGCAGAACCGCATAGGTTCCGGTCGAGCCTGGAACGACAGGCTGACGTGGCTTCGATTGTGTCATGAGACGGTATCCTTTTGACTGCGTCCGGGAATCCCCTCGGATGAGCTGGACGTCGGACGGATAACCGGAATGCTCAGGCTTTTGTTATGGGCTGCATCCGGTACGCCGGGCTCCCCCTCGCAACATGAGCGGACAGCACCGGCGCAAGAGATAATGTGGCGTTGCGGGCCTCCTGTTTCAAGAAGATTGCCCGCAATGCATCTGTGCATGGGAAAGGCCCCCGGTGGCCCTCAAGCGCTGGCGCTTGCGGCCTGCTCGTTCCGCTCGCCATGAATGAACAGCGGCTTGGCCTTGCCCTCCACGACCTCGGGACCGATCACCACCTGCTCGACGGAATCGAGGCCCGGCAGGTCATACATGGTCTCCAGCAGAATGCCCTCCATAATGGAGCGCAGGCCGCGGGCGCCCGTCTTCCGCTCGATCGCCTTCTTGGCGATCAGGGTCAGGGCCTCGTCCTGGAAGGTGAGCTGCACGTTCTCCATCTCGAAGAGGCGCTGGTACTGCTTCACCAGGGCGTTCTTCGGCTCCTGGAGGATGGTCTTCAGGGCGTCGATGTCGAGATCCTCGAGGGTCGCCAGAACCGGCAGGCGGCCGACGAATTCGGGGATGAGGCCGAACTTCAGCAGGTCCTCGGGCTCGACCTCACGGAAGATCTCGCCCGTGCGACGGTCGTCCGGAGAGCTGACCGAGGCGCCGAAGCCGATCGACGTGCCCTTGCCGCGGCCGGAGATGATCCGTTCCAGGCCGGCGAAGGCGCCGCCGCAGATGAACAGGATGTTCGTGGTGTCCACCTGCAGGAATTCCTGCTGCGGGTGCTTGCGGCCGCCCTGCGGAGGCACGGACGCGACGGTGCCTTCCATGATCTTGAGGAGGGCCTGCTGCACGCCCTCGCCGGACACGTCGCGGGTGATGGAGGGGTTGTCGGACTTGCGGGAAATCTTGTCGATCTCGTCGATATAGACGATGCCCCGCTGCGCCCGCTCGACATTGTAGTCGGAGGCCTGGAGCAGCTTGAGGATGATGTTCTCCACGTCCTCGCCGACATAGCCGGCCTCGGTCAGGGTCGTCGCATCGGCCATCGTGAAGGGCACGTCCAGGATTCGGGCGAGGGTCTGGGCAAGCAGGGTCTTGCCCGAGCCGGTCGGTCCGATCAGCAGGATGTTCGACTTGGCCAGTTCGACGTCGTTGTGCTTGGTCGCGTGGGCGAGGCGCTTGTAATGGTTGTGGACCGCCACCGAGAGCACCTTCTTGGCGTGCTCCTGGCCGATCACGTAGTCATCCAGAACGCGGCTGATCTCCTTCGGGGTCGGGACCCCGTCGCGGGACTTCACGAGAGACGATTTCGACTCCTCGCGGATGATGTCCATGCACAGCTCGACGCATTCATCGCAGATGAAAACCGTCGGGCCAGCGATCAGCTTGCGAACCTCATGCTGGCTCTTGCCGCAGAAGGAGCAGTACAGCGTACTCTTGGAGTCGTTGCCGCCAGCCTTGGTCATTATCACATCTCCAATCCGTACCGGGACAGCCCCTGCCGGCCCAGCACCTTTAATTTATGAGCGACGGAGCTAACAAAATGTTCCGTCGCTAAGAATTGAACGCTCAAATCGCCCAGCCTTCCCGAATCCACATGCAATCACGGGGAGAGCCCGTGATCAATAGAAACGGGATTACTCGGCAAAAAGACGCACCCAGGGGAATTTTGTCCCCAGGTTTTAAGGGTTACGCCGGGGTGGCGGCCGGCTCCGGACGCTTCTCGATCACCTGGTCGATGAGGCCGAACTCCCGGGCCGCCTCGGCGGTCATGAAGTTGTCGCGCTCGAGAGCCCGCTCGATCTCTTCGTAGTTGCGGCCGGTATGGCCCACATAGATCTCGTTCAGGCGGCGCTTCAGGGCCTCGCTCTCGCGGGCGTGGATCATGATGTCCGTGACCTGGCCCTGATAGCCGCCGGACGGCTGGTGGACCATGATGCGGGCGTTCGGGAGGGCAAAACGCATGCCCTTCTCGCCGGCGGTCAGCAGGAGGGAGCCCATGGAGGCCGCCTGGCCGACGCACAGGGTCGAAACCGGGCAGCGGATGAACTGCATCGTGTCGTAGATCGACAGGCCCGACGTCACGACGCCGCCGGGGGAATTGATGTAGAAGGAGATTTCCTTCTTGGGGTTCTCGGCCTCGAGGAACAGAAGCTGCGCCACGATCAGCGAGGCCGAGTAGTCTTCGACGGGACCCGTGAGGAAGATAATCCGTTCGCGCAGGAGGCGCGAATAGATGTCGAACGCGCGCTCGCCGCGGTTCGACTGCTCAACCACCATCGGGACGAGCGTATTGTTAAAGAGCGCTACCGGATCTCTCATTGTCTCACTGCTCCAATTCGGCCGCGCGGATGCGCGGCCGTGCAATTCATGCAAGCAACGAGACGCTTAACGGAGCGTTACTCGCCCTTGCCGGCTTTCTCTCCGTCCTCATCCTCGTCGCTGAACAGCGCGTCCTTGGAGACGGTCTCTTCGTCGACCTTCACCTGGGACAGGATCTGGTCGACGACCTTCTCCTCGAACAGAGGAGCCCGGATTTCTGCGAGGGCCTGCGGGTTCTTCTGGTAGAACTCCCAAACCTGCCGCTCCTGGCCGGGGTACTGGCGGACCCGCTCGATGAGGGCCTGGGTCACCTCGTCGTCGGAGATCTTGATATCGGACTTCTCACCGATCTGTGCAAGGACCAAGCCGAGACGAACACGACGCTCGGCGATCTTGCGGTACTCCGCCTTGGCCTCGTCCTCGGTGGTGCCCTCGTCCTCGAAGGTGCGGTTGTTCGACTTCATGTCGCCGACGACCTGGGACCACACGGCGGCGAATTCCTGCTCGACCAGGGTCGGGGGCAGCTCGAAGCTGTACTTGGCGTCGAGCGAGTCGAGCAGGTCCTTCTTCACCTTGCGGCGGGACTGAACGTCGAAGTCGCGCTTGATGGCGTCGCGGATCGCGTCCTTGAGCTTGTCAAGGGAATCCATGCCGAAGCCCTTGGCCATCTCGTCGTCGATCGTCAGCTCGCCCGGAGCCTCGACTTCCTTCACGGTCACGTCGAACTCGGCGTCCTTGCCGGCCAGATGGGCCGCCATGTAGTTCACCGGGAAGGTGACCTTCACGAGCTTCGTGTCGCCTGCCTTCAGGCCGAGGAGCTGATCCTCGAAGCCGGGAATGAAGGTGTTCGAGCCGAGCTCGACCCGGATGTCCTCACCCTTGCCGCCTTCGAACTCGGTGCCGTCGATGCGGCCCACGAAATCCACCACGACCCGGTCGCCGTCGACCGCCGCGCCGTCCTTCGGCTCGAAGGTGCGGTTCTGCTTGGCCATGCGCTCGAGCGATTCGGTGATCTCGGCGTCGGTGACCTCGGCCACCGGCTTCTTGACCGTCACGTCGGAGAGATCGGCCAGCTCGAACACGGGCAGGACCTCGAGGGCGACGGTGAAGGCCAGGTCACCCTTGGCCTCCATGGCCTTCTCGACCTCTTCCTGGCTGTCGGGGAACTGGATCTGCGGCTCGTTGGCGAGCTTCAGGCCGTTGTCCTCGACGATCTTGCGGTTGGCCTCGTTGACGGCATTCTGAAGCACGTCCGCCATGACGGAGCGGCCATAGACCCGACGCAGATGTCCCACCGGCACCTTGCCGGGGCGGAATCCGTTGATCCGCACGCGATCCTTGAGGGTCGTCAATTCGCTGTTCAGGCGCTCTTCCAACTCGGTGGCCGGGAGCACGACCTTGAACTCTCGCTTCAAGCCTTGGGACAGTGTTTCCGTCACCTGCATGGTACTATTCGCCTTCATCCACTCGAAAATCTGAAATCCAGGTTCCGGCCGATGCGGCGTCATGCCGTCAACCAGGCCACTCGCTGCCTCCGGAACCCAATCCTGACGGGACTGGTGCGGGCGGAGGGACTCGAACCCCCACAACTTTCGTCGCTGGAACCTAAATCCAGTGCGTCTACCAATTCCGCCACGCCCGCGCGGGAGCAGCGCGCGAGGCGCACCCCTCTTCCGGGACGCGGCTCTATAGCATGGTTGACGAAGTGTGCATCAAAAAAGTTCGTGTGCGGCCTATTGGCAACCAAACTTGGCCGTTCACGTTCAAAACGGTACCGATGTTTCCCGCCCCTCCTCGCCCCGATGAGACAGCCTCATGATCACACGCCGCGCCGTTACCGCCGGTCTCGCCACGACCCTGATCGCCGTCTCGCGGCAGGGCCGGGCTCAGGGGTCGGACGGCCCCCAGCAGGTTCTGGCGGCCCGATCGACGCCCATGAGGCTACGTCCCGACACGGCAGCGACGGCCGACCTCTGGACGTTCAACGGGAGCTTGAGCCCCGTGGTCGGGATCAAGCAGGGCGAGGAACTCCGCCTGAGGCTCGAGAACGGGACGTCCCTGCCCTTGTCGCTCCATTTCCACGGTGTCCGGGGGCCGAACGCGTCAGACGGGGTCGGCGGTCTGACCCAGGACCCCGTCGCCGCCGGCGGCAACCATGAGTACCGCTTCGTGCCGCCCGACGCCGGCACCTTCCTGATCCGCCCCTGCGTTCTCGGCGGCAGCGCCGAGCCCACGGAGCGCGGGCTCTCGGGTCTGCTGGTCGTGGAGGAGCGCAGTCCGCCCCAGGTGGATCAGGATATCGCCCTTGTCGTGGACGACTGGCGCCTCGACGATGACGGCTCGCTGGCGGCCTTCGAGAAGCCGGGGTCGGCCGCCCCGGCCGGCCGGCTCGGCAGTTGGCTCAGCATCAATGGCGCGGCGACGCCGCGACGTCTCGAGGCGCCTTCCGGAGGCCGTCTGCGCCTGCGGCTCGCCAATGCGTGCAATGCCCGGGCCATGCGCCTGCGCTTCGACGGGATGAAGGCCTACGTGATCGCCGTCGACGGGCAGCCGACCAGCACGTTCGAGCCCCTGCGCGCTTCCCTGCCCTTCGCTCCCGGCACCCGCTACGACCTGCTGGTCGACCTTGTGCAGGACGCCGGCGCGACCGGAGCCGTCACGGCGCTGATCGGTGACGGCATGCCCCTCGTCGAGATCGTGACCGGCGGTGACAGGCGGCCCGATCTTCCCGCGATCGCCCCGCTTCCCGCCAATCCGAAGCTCCCGGATGCGATCAGGCTTCAGAGCGCCAACCGCAAGGACGTGGTGATCAAGGGCGACCCGAAGGTTCCCGGCGCGCCCTGGACGATCAACGGGTCGGAAGGACGCGCGTCCGGCCCGCCCCTGGTCAAGGTCAAGCGCGGCACCCCGGTGGTTCTGGCCCTGACCAACCAGACGGCCTACGCCCAGCCCATGCACCTGCACGGACATGTCTTCCGGCTCCTGCATCCTCTCGACGACGGCTGGGAGCCCTATTGGCTCGACACCGCGCAGGTGCCGGAGAACAGGACCGTCCGGATCGCCTTCGTGGCGGACAATCCGGGCAAATGGCTCCTCGCCTCCACGGTCCTGGAACGGTTCGATGCAGGCCTGTGGGCCTGGATCGACGTTACCTGAGGAGGTCGCGCAGCACGCCGGGCACCAGGTCCGCCAGGTCTTCCGAGATCAGCCCGGGACCGAAGCGCGCTCCCGCCTCGGCATGGATCCAGGCTCCCGCGCAGGCGGCCTCGAAGGCCGGCATGGTCTGCGCCATCAGCCCGGCGATGAGACCGCAGAGGGTATCGCCCGATCCGGCGGTCGCCAGGTAGGGCGTGCCGTTCTCGTTGATCGCCGCCCGGCCGTCGGGGGACACCACGACCGTATCGGGGCCCTTCAGCAGCACCACCGCTCCGGTGTAAGCCGCAGCACGCCGGGCCCGCTCGATTTTCGATGCAGGATCAAGGATATCCGGGTGATCCTTGAACATGCGGCTGAACTCGCCGTCGTGCGGCGTCAGGACCGTCGGGGCGTGCCGGAAGGCGCCATGGAGCTCCGACGCCAAGCCTTCGAAGGACGTGAGCGCATCGGCGTCCAACACCAGGCTTCGCCTGGCGTGGACGGCGACCGCCGCCATGGCGCGCGTATTGGCGTGCACTCCCAGGGCGGGCCCGAGGACGAGCGCGTTGAAGCGCGGATCCTGAAGAATCGCATGCAGGCCCTCGGGACCGTCGCAGCCCTTCAGCATGATGGCGGTCAGATGGGCGGCGTTGACCCCGATCGCCTCCGGGGGCGACGCCACCGTGACGAGGCCGGATCCGATCCTGAGAGCCGCCCGGGCCGCCAGCCGCGCGGCGCCCGTGCGGGTCGCCCCACCGGAAGCCACCAGCGTGTGCCCGCGCTCGTATTTGTGCGAGGCCAGTCCCGGTTTCGGCAGCACCGGCCGCCAGAGCGCCGGATCGTTGCCGAACAGACGGCCGCCCTTGGCCGCCAGGATCGCCCGCCCGATGCCGATATCGGCCACCTCGACAGGCCCGCCGAACGCTCGTCCGGGCATCAGGAGATGGCACGGCTTGCGGGCCGCGAAGGTGACGGTCCGGGCCGCCTTGACAGCGAGCCCCCGGACCTCGCCGGTATCGCCGTCGATTCCGGACGGGAGATCGACCGCCAGGATCGGCCTGCCTGAACCGTTCATCCGGTCCACGGCGTGACGGGCCGGACCGTCGAGGTCGCGCGAGAGGCCGGTGCCGAACAGGGCATCGATGATCAGATCCGCCCCGTGGAACGCCGCATCCTCGATCGGCCGGACCTCCCCCGTCCAGTCGCGCGCGACGATGGCAGAATCCCCTGTCAGCCGCCCCGGTTCTCCCAGCAGGGTGAGGCTCACCCGGTACCCTCGCTCGGCCAGAAGGGTTGCCGCCACGAAACCATCGCCCCCGTTCTGGCCGGGTCCGGCCGCGACGAGGATCGTGCCTTCGCGGGAGACTAATTTTTCGGCAGAATCGGCCACGGCCCGGCCGGCCCGCCGCATGAGCTCGACGCCCGGAATGCCGCTTGCAATGGCTTCCAGGTCGGCCTGCTTCATTTCGGAGGGGGTCAGGATGAGTTCAGGGGCTGTCATGGCGGCAAAAAGGACCCGTTTTGGCGGTTTTGGCGAGGTTTTCCGCAACTGCACAAACTTTGATCATAATATGCCCATCAACTCGGCAAAATGGCCCACTTTGAATCGACGATCGCATGGAAGGCACCTCTGGCTGGTGCTAAAAGCGGCAAAACCTCGAACGAGAACGGTTGACCGGGATGAAGAAGATCGAAGCCATCATCAAGCCCTTCAAGCTCGATGAAGTCAAAGAAGCTCTCCAGGAAGTAGGCCTCCAGGGCATTACCGTGATCGAGGCAAAAGGTTTCGGCCGGCAGAAGGGCCACACGGAGCTTTATCGCGGCGCGGAATACGTCGTGGACTTCCTGCCGAAGGTGAAGCTCGAAATCGTCCTGAACGACGAGATGGCCGAAAGCGCCATCGAGGCCATCCGCAAGGCTGCCCAGACCGGGCGCATCGGCGACGGCAAGATTTTCGTTTCGACGGTCGAAGAGGCCGTTCGCATCCGCACGGGCGAGACCGGATCCGACGCGATCTAAGCTCGCTTTCCCAAGCCGAGGCCTTTGGGCCGAGGACAATCTCTAAGGGCAGAAGAGGACCAGACGATCATGCAGACCGCCAAGGATGTGCTCAAGGCGATCAAAGATAACGACGTCCAATACGTCGACTTCCGTTTCACGGACCCGCGCGGCAAGTGGCAGCACGTGACCTTCGACGTCTCGATGGTCGACGAAGACATGTTCGCGGACGGCATCATGTTCGACGGCTCGTCCATCGCCGGCTGGAAGGCGATCAACGAATCCGACATGACCCTCATGCCCGATCCGACGACCGCCCAGATGGACCCGTTCTTCTCGGCGTCCACCATGACGATCAACTGCGACATTCTCGAGCCGGCGACGGGCGAACCCTATAACCGCGATCCGCGCGGCATCGCCAAGAAGGCCGAGGCCTATCTGCAGTCCACCGGAATCGCCGACACGGTCTATGTCGGCCCCGAGGCCGAGTTCTTCGTGTTCGACGACGTGAAGTTCATGGCCGACCCCTACAACACCGGCTTCAAGCTCGATTCCTCCGAGCTGCCGATCAACGGTGACACCCCCTACGAGGGCGGCAATCTCGGCCACCGCATCCAGACCAAGGGCGGCTACTTCCCGGTTCCCCCGCTGGATTCCGCTCAGGACATGCGCGGCGAGATGCTGGCCGCCATGAAGGCCATGGGCGTGACGGTCGAGAAGCACCACCACGAGGTGGCGTCCGCCCAGCACGAGCTCGGCACGAAGTTCAACACGCTCGTCCGCACCGCCGACGAGATGCAGATCTACAAGTACTGCATCCATAACGTTGCCCAGTCCTACGGCAAGACGGCCACCTTCATGCCGAAGCCGGTCTATGGCGACAACGGCTCGGGCATGCACGTGCACCAGTCACTCTGGAAGGGCGGCAAGCCCCTGTTCGCCGGCAACAAATATGCCGACCTCAGCCAGGAATGCCTCTGGTACATCGGCGGCATCATCAAGCACGCCAAGGCCTTGAACGCCTTCACCAATCCGTCGACGAACTCCTACAAGCGCCTCGTCCCGGGCTACGAGGCTCCGGTGCTGCTGGCCTACTCGGCCCGTAACCGCTCGGCCTCCTGCCGCATTCCGTGGACGACCTCGCCCAAGGCCAAGCGCGTGGAGGTCCGCTTCCCCGATCCGACCGCCAACCCGTACCTCGCCTTCGCGGCGATGCTGATGGCCGGCCTCGACGGCATCCTGAACAAGGTCGATCCGGGCCAGGCGATGGACAAGGACCTGTACGACCTGCCGCCGCGTGAGCTGAAGAAGATCCCGACCGTCTGCGGCTCGCTCCGCGAAGCCCTCGCCAGCCTCGACAAGGACCGCGCGTTCCTCAAGGCCGGCGGCGTCTTCAACGACGACTTCATCGACAGCTATATCGAGCTGAAGATGACGGAGGTCGCTCGCTTCGAGATGACCCCGCACCCGGTCGAGTTCCAGATGTACTACTCCGTCTAACGGACCAAGACGATCCTCCCGGCTGCTCTGACGGCAGCCTTCCTTCGCCGGAGCCTGCGGGCTCCGGCTTTTTTTTGCCGGTCGTCTCGGCCCGGTCGATGTCAGAGACCCTGGTCGACGCTCCAGCCGGACACCCATCGGCGCCTCCACGCGTCACCTTTGCCCTTGAAGGACGAATCGGTCGTAGAAGCGCTCTCCACGCGATCCGCCCGGAAGTGGCGCAAATCCTGACGCAGCTCGCACCAAGCGACGATATTGGCGGTCTCCGAGTAGTAGATGAGCGCGATCGGGCAGATGGTTCGCTCCGTCTCGCGTCCCTGCTCATCGCGGTACGCGATATGGATCTTTCGCTCCTCGCGGATCGCCAGCCTGACGGCCGCCAGATCGACCCGTGGAGGAGCGGGCGCCATGCTGCCCCAGGCATGCAGGGTGTTGGCGGTCAGAGCCTGGCGCAGCGGCGGCGGAACGGCCGCGGCGATCTTCTGGCCGGCCCGCGCGGCCGATTGCTTGAGAGCGATGTCACCGGTCCGCTCCAGAAGGGCCAGCGCCAGCACGATGGCCTCGGTCTCCTCGATGGAGAACATGAGCGGAGGCAGGTCGAAACCCGGACGTAGCCTGTATCCGATGCCGCGCCCACCTTGGATGGGGACCCGCATGGCCTGGAGCGCCGCGATGTCGCGATAGATGGACCGTGACGTGACGCCGAGACCCCGCGCGATATCCGCGGCCGTCACCGGCTGTTCCGCGAGCCGAAGGATCTGGATGATCTCGAAAAGGCGGGACGCCTTGCGCATCTGACACGTCCTTCTCAACTGACATGACGCTGTCAGGAGCAAGTTGGCACATCCCTCAACATACCATTGGAAACACAGGACAATCCAACGCTCCAATGCCTGAAGGCGGCACGCAACCGACATGACCTATAGTACGAATCTTTGGCTCTTCCTCACTCTGCTGTTCGGCATCGTCATCGTTCCGGGCATGGACATGCTGTTCGTTCTTGCCAATGCCCTGACCGGAGGGCGCAGGGCCGGGCTGGCCGCAACGGCCGGAATCATGGCGGGCGGCGCCGCTCATACGGTTTTCGGCGCCGTGGGCGTGGGCCTGATGTCGACGATGCCGCCGCAGGTCGTCGCCGCGCTCCTCTATGCGGGTGCCGCCTACATGACGTGGATCGGCATGACGCTGCTTCGCAGGTCCATCACGATCGAGACGGTCACCGGAGCGAGCGCCGCATCGCTCTGGGTCGCGTTCCGGCAGGGCGCCCTGACCTGCCTTCTCAATCCCAAGGCCTACATGTTCATCCTCGCCGTCTATCCCCAGTTCCTGCTTCCGGCCTACGGACCGATCTCCCTCCAGGCTCTGATCATGGGAGCGATGACCGTGCTGATGCAGTTCATGGTCTACGGCGGACTTGCTGTCGCGGCGGGCCGGGCTCGCGACCTTCTCGTGGCCCACCCGCGCGCCATCGGCCTGATCGGTCGGGGCGCAGGAGCGCTGTTCATCGTCCTTGCCGCCGCGACGATGGTGAGGTGAGAGCGCGAGGTTGCGAGGGCAGCCCGGGTCGGGTCTCCTCATGGATCCCTAACACAACAAGGCCCGGGGTGACCCGGGCCTGATGGAACTCCAAAACAACAAGGCCCGGGGTGACCCGGGCCTTGTCTGTCTCCGTGGAGACGGATCTTAGTAGGTGCCGAAGCGGAAGTTCAGGCCGGCGCGGACCACACCGAACTCAGCATCGTTGTCGATGTTGAAGATGCTGTTGTTGTCCTGGTCGAGGTTGACGTACAGGCCTTCGACCTTGGCCGACAGGTTGTTGGTGAAGGCGTACTC
>NZ_JAMXFJ010000002.1:0-73479 GCF_025460805.1 Microvirga sesbaniae
GCGATCAGCTCCACTTCCATGGTGATGTTGTCGCCCGGCATCACCATCTCGGTGCCCTCAGGCAGCTTCACCACGCCCGTCACGTCCGTCGTGCGGAAGTAGAACTGCGGACGGTAGTTGCCGAAGAACGGCGTGTGACGTCCGCCCTCTTCCTTCGTCAGGATGTAGGCCTCGGCCTTGAACTTCGTGTGCGGCTTGATCGAGCCCGGCTTGCACAGCACCTGGCCGCGCTCCACGTCCTCGCGCTTCGTGCCGCGCAGCAGAACGCCCACGTTGTCGCCCGCCTGGCCCTGATCGAGCAGCTTGCGGAACATCTCCACGCCCGTCACCGTGGTCTTCTGCGTGTCGCGCAGACCCACGATCTCCACTTCCTCGCCGACCTTCACAATGCCGCGCTCGACGCGACCCGTCACCACCGTGCCGCGGCCCGAGATCGAGAACACGTCCTCAATCGGCATCAGGAACGGCAGATCCACCGGACGCTCCGGCTGCGGGATGTAGCGGTCCACCTCGGCCATCAGCTCGAGAACGCGGTCACGCCCGATCTCCGGCGAACGGTCCTCCAGAGCGCACAGGGCCGAGCCCTTCACGATCGGGATGTCGTCGCCCGGGAAGTCGTACTTCGACAGAAGTTCGCGCACCTCGAGCTCGACCAGGTCGAGAAGCTCGGCGTCGTCCACCATGTCGACCTTGTTCATGAACACGACAAGCGCCGGAACGCCCACCTGGCGCGCCAGAAGGATGTGCTCGCGCGTCTGAGGCATCGGGCCGTCCGCCGACGACACCACCAGGATCGCCCCGTCCATCTGCGCCGCGCCCGTGATCATGTTCTTCACGTAGTCGGCGTGACCGGGGCAGTCCACGTGCGCGTAGTGCCGGTTCGTCGTCTCGTACTCCACGTGCGCGGTCGAGATCGTGATGCCGCGCGCCTTCTCTTCCGGAGCCTTGTCGATCTGGTCGTACGCCGTAAACGTCGCCCCGCCCGACTCCGCCAGAACCTTCGTGATCGCCGCCGTCAGGGACGTCTTGCCATGGTCCACGTGACCAATCGTCCCAATGTTGCAGTGCGGCTTATTGCGCTGAAACTTTTCCTTCGCCATCGTGGCACCCGTTCCTTTGATCGTTCAAATATTCGCTTAGTGGGTTCAGGCGTACTTCGCCTGAACCTCGGCAGCCACGTTCGACGGCACCTGCTCGTAGTGGTCGAACTGCATCGTGTAGTTGGCCCGGCCCTGGCTCATGGAGCGCAGGGTGTTCACGTAGCCGAACATGTTGGCGAGCGGGACCATCGCGTTGATGACCACGGCGTTGCCGCGCATGTCCTGGCCCTGGATCTGGCCACGACGGGAGTTGAGGTCGCCGATGACCGAACCCGTGTAGTCCTCGGGAGTCACGACCTCGACCTTCATCACCGGCTCGAGCAGAACCGATCCGCCCTTCTGGAGGGCCTCGCGGAGAGCGGCGCGAGAAGCGATTTCGAAGGCCAGGGCCGACGAGTCGACTTCGTGGAAGGCGCCGTCGACGAGTTCGACCTTGAGGTCGACCACCGGGAAGCCGGCGATCACGCCAGCGCCCACGACCGACTGGAGGCCCTTTTCGACGCCCGGGATGTATTCCTTCGGAACCGCGCCGCCGACGATCTTCGACTCGAAGGAGAAGCCCGCACCCTGCTCGTTCGGCTGGACGACCAGCTTCACGCGAGCGAACTGGCCCGTACCGCCGGTCTGCTTCTTGTGGGTGTAGTCGATCTCGGCCTTCTTCGTGATCGTCTCACGGTAGGCGACCTGCGGAGCGCCGATATTCGCATCGACCTTGTAGGTCCGACGGAGAATGTCGACCTTGATGTCGAGGTGAAGCTCGCCCATGCCCTTCAGGATCGTCTGTCCCGACTCCTGGTCGGTCGAGACGCGGAAGGACGGGTCCTCGGCGGCCAGCTTCGAGAGGGCGAGGCCCAGCTTCTCCTGGTCGGCCTTGGACTTCGGCTCGATCGCGATCTCGATGACCGGCTCCGGGAACTCCATGCGCTCCAGGATCACGGCCTTGTTCGGGTCGCAGAGCGTGTCGCCGGTACGGACGTCCTTGAGGCCGGCCAGGGCGACGATGTCGCCGGCATAAGCCTCCTTGATGTCCTCGCGGTTGTTCGCATGCATGAGCAGCATGCGGCCGACGCGCTCCTTCTTGTCGCGGGTCGAGTTGAGGATCGAGGAACCGGCCTCGACCTTGCCCGAATACACGCGGCAGAAGGTGATCGTGCCCACGAAGGGATCGTCCATGATCTTGAAGGCGAGCATGGCGAACGCGTCCTCGTCGGACGGCTTGCGGACGGTCTCTTCCTCGGTCTTGAAGTCGATGCCTTCCACCGCGCCACGGTCGACCGGGGACGGCAGGAAGTCGACGACCGCGTCGAGAAGCGGCTGAACGCCCTTGTTCTTGAACGCCGATCCGCAGAGAACCGGATGGAACGCGCGACGCTGCACGGCGGTACGAACCAGGCGACGCAGGGTCGCCTCGTCCGGCTCCTGGCCGTCCAGGTAGGCCATCATGGCCTCGTCGTCCATCTCGACGGCCGCTTCGATCAGCTTGCCGCGATACTCGACGGCCTGGTCCTGCAGGTCGGCCGGGATCTCTTCCTCGCTGAAGGAAGCGCCCAGAGCCTCGCCGTTCCAGACGATCGCCTTCATCTTGATGAGGTCGATCACGCCCTGGAAGTTGCTCTCGGCGCCGATCGGCAGCTGAAGGCAGACGGGCTTGCCGGCCACGCGGTCGATGATGTCGGCCACGCACTTGAAGAAGTCGGCGCCGGTCTTGTCCATCTTGTTGACGAACACGATACGCGGAACGTCGTACTTGTCGGCCTGGCGCCAGACGGTCTCGGTCTGGGGCTCGACGCCCTGGTTGCCGTCGAGAACGCAGACGGCGCCGTCGAGCACGCGCAGCGAACGCTCGACCTCAATGGTGAAGTCGACGTGGCCGGGGGTGTCGATGATGTTCAGGCGCTTGCCGTTCCAGAAGCAGGTGGTGGCAGCGGACGTGATCGTGATGCCACGCTCCTGCTCCTGCTCCATCCAGTCCATGGTGGCGGCACCCTCGTGCACTTCACCGATCTTGTGGGACTTACCGGTGTAGTACAGGATGCGCTCGGTCGTGGTGGTCTTGCCGGCATCGATGTGGGCCATGATGCCGAAATTGCGGTAGTCCTCAATCGCGTGCGTGCGGGGCATCGCTCAGCTCCTCAGGCCGTTACCAGCGGTAATGCGAGAACGCACGGTTGGCTTCCGCCATACGGTGGGTGTCTTCGCGCTTCTTCACGGCATTGCCGCGGTTGTTGGATGCGTCGAGCAGCTCGGCGGACAGGCGCTCGACCATGGTCTTGTCGTTGCGGCCGCGGGCGGCCTGGATGATCCAGCGGATCGCGAGAGCCTGGCGGCGCTCGGCACGAACCTCGACCGGGACCTGGTAGGTGGCGCCGCCGACGCGGCGGGAGCGCACCTCGATCGCCGGGGCGACGTTGTCGAGAGCCTGCTTGAAGACCTCGAGCGGGTTCGCCTTGGCGCGGCTCTCGATGCTGTCGAAGGCACCGTAGACGATGCTCTCGGCAGCGGACTTCTTGCCGTCGTACATGATGGAGTTCATGAACTTGGTGACGACGATATCCCCGAACTTCGGATCCGGGATGATCTCACGCTTTTCGGCGCTGTGGCGGCGGGACATGAGCTGACCTCAATAACGGTTGACGGCTTACTTCGGCCGCTTCGCGCCGTACTTCGAACGGCGCTGCTTACGATTCTTCACGCCCTGGGTGTCGAGAACACCGCGGAGGATGTGATAACGGACACCCGGAAGGTCCTTCACGCGGCCGCCGCGGATCATGACCACGGAGTGCTCCTGAAGGTTGTGACCTTCGCCCGGGATGTACCCGATGACTTCGAACCCGTTCGTCAGACGAACCTTGGCGACCTTACGCAGAGCCGAGTTCGGCTTCTTCGGGGTCGTCGTGTAAACGCGCGTGCACACGCCGCGCTTCTGCGGGCAGGCCTCAAGCGCGGGGACCTTGTTCCGGCTCTTTTGCGCCGTCCGCGGCTTGCGGATCAGCTGAGAGATCGTTGGCATCCTGTGCCCTCTTTCACCAGCCACCGACCCGGTGGCCTTCTGAGTGTCTTCAACGGTTGAACGCTGCGCCTCGCTTCTGCGGACCTTTTGGGTTGCACAAAGCGAAGCCACGCCATTGACTTGGGATAAGCCCCTGGCGCGGTGCGATTGCAGAGGACCACGATCTTTTTTACCGCGGTCGTGCCCTAAATCTGACAAGTGTCAGTCAAGGTTGAGTTCGGCAGCGTTTAGGTGGCATCGGTCGAAGCTAGGCGCTTCGACTGGCGAAAACCTACGGCCAGCCGGAAAGTCCGGTCTCTCTAGCGCCCGAGTCGCGGAAAGTCAACAGGTTTCCGCTAACCAATCGGAAAGGAACCGACCGGGAGGGCTCGTCGCCGGGCTTGTTCTTCATGTGGGGGTCGAACCGGTCGGCGCAAGGGTCTTGTCCCGGCAGCCGGGCTGCCCTGCCCCGGCCGTTCCGCCGACAAGGACGGGCAGGCCGCCAAGCTTGTCAGGGGGCCTGCCTCCCGGAATCGAAAAGGCCGCCCTGAGGCGGCCTTTCCAATCTTGCCGAACGTCTGGAGCCTTACTCGGCCGCCGGCGGCAGCTCGCTGACCTGGGCCTGGGACTCGGAGCGCTTCTGCTGCAGGATCAGCTCGTCGCGATGGGTCGCGACGGCCTTGACCTGGGCGGTGAGCGCGCCGGTGCCGGCCGGGATCAGGCTGCCGACGATGACGTTCTCCTTGAGGCCTTCGAGAGTGTCGACCTTGCCGTTGACCGCCGCCTCCGTGAGGACGCGGGTGGTCTCCTGGAAGGACGCGGCCGAGATGAACGAGCGGGTCTGCAGCGAGGCCTTGGTGATGCCGAGCAGAACCGGCACGCCTTCGGCGGGCTTCTTCTTCTCGGCCACGAGACGCTCGTTGATCTCCTCGAACTCGAGGCGATCGACCTGCTCGCCGGTGAGCAGCTCGGAATCGCCGCCCTCGGTGATCTCGACCTTCTGCAGCATCTGGCGAACGATCACCTCGATGTGCTTGTCGTTGATGAGCACGCCCTGGAGGCGGTAGACCTCCTGGATCTCGTTCACCAGATAGGCCGCCAGCTCCTCGACGCCCTTGATCGCCAGGATGTCGTGGGGCGCCGGGTTGCCGTCGACGATGAAGTCGCCGACCTCGACCACGTCGCCGTCCTGCAGGTGGATGTGCTTGCCCTTCGGGATCAGGTACTCCACCGGCTCGGAGCCATCGTGCGGATTCAGCGTCAGGCGACGCTTGCTCTTGTAGTCGCGACCGAACTGGATCGTGCCGGACTTCTCCGCAATGATGGCCGCATCCTTCGGACGACGGGCTTCGAACAGCTCCGCCACGCGCGGCAGACCGCCCGTGATGTCGCGGGTCTTGGCGCTCTCGGTCGAGACGCGGGCCAGGATGTCGCCGGCCTTGACCTTCGAACCGGGATCGACCGCCAGGATCGCGTCCACGGGCAGCAGGTAGCGCGCGTCGCCGCCGCGGGCGACCTTGGCCACCTTCCCGCCGGCGCCCTGGATCACCACCGCCGGACGCAGGTCGGCCGTGCGGGGAGAACCGCGCCAGTCGATGACCACGCGCTTGGCGATGCCCGTCGACTCGTCCATGGACTCGATCATGGACGCGCCGTCCACCAGGTCCTCGTAGCCCACCGTTCCGTCGATCTCCGTGAGGATCGGACGGGAATACGGATCCCACTCGGCGATGCGCTGGCCACGCTTGATCGTGTCGCCCTCGTCGACCTTCAGGCGCGAGCCGTATTGCAGGCGGTGAACCGCCCGCTCGGCGCCATCCTGGCCGATGATCACGACAGCCACGTTGCGGCCCATGACCACGAGGTCGCCGTCGGAGTTGCGCGCAATGTTCTTGTTGCGGAACCCGATCTTGCCCTCGAAGCTCGACTCGATGAAGGACGAGTCGGCGATCTGGGCGGCACCGCCGATGTGGAAGGTGCGCATGGTGAGCTGCGTGCCCGGCTCGCCGATGGACTGCGCCGCGATGACGCCCACCGCCTCGCCGTGGTTGACCGGGGTGCCCCGGGCCAGGTCGCGGCCGTAGCAGGTGGCGCAGACGCCGTTCTTCGACTCGCAGACCAGCACGGAGCGGATCTTCACCTCCTGGATGCCGGCAGCGCCGATCGCCTCGAGGTGATGCTCCTCGATCATCGTCCCCTTGGGAACGATCACCGAGCCGTCCTGGGCCACCAGGTCCTCGGCCGTCGAACGGCCCAGGATGCGGGAGGCCAGCGACGCGACCACCTGGCCGGCGTCGATGATGGCCCGCATCTTGATGCCCTTCTCGGTGCCGCAATCCGGCTCACGGATGACTGCGTCCTGGGCCACGTCGACGAGGCGGCGGGTCAGGTAGCCCGAGTTCGCCGTCTTGAGCGCGGTGTCGGCCAGGCCCTTGCGGGCGCCGTGGGTCGAGTTGAAGTACTCGAGAACGTCGAGGCCTTCCTTGAAGTTCGAGATGATCGGCGTCTCGATGATCTCGCCCGACGGCTTGGCCATGAGGCCGCGCATGGCCGCGAGCTGCTTCATCTGGGCCGGCGAACCACGGGCGCCCGAGTGGGACATCATGTAGATCGAGTTAACCGGCTTGTCGCGACCCTGATCGTCCTTCTGGACCGTCGAGATGCGGTTCATCATCTCGGCAGCCAGACGGTCCGAGCACTTCGCCCAGGCGTCGACAACCTTGTTGTACTTCTCGCCCTGGGTGATGAGGCCGTCCTGGTACTGCTGCTCGTAGTCCTTCGCGAGGGCACGGGTCTCCTCGACGATCTGCCACTTGTTCTCCGGGATCACCATGTCGTCCTTGCCGAACGAGATGCCGGCGCGGAACGCGTTGTAGAACCCGAGGCCCATGATGCGATCGCAGAAGATCACCGACTCCTTCTGACCGCAATGCCGGTAGACGGCATCGATCATGTTGGAGATCTCCTTCTTGGTCATGAGCTTGTTCACGACGTCGAAGGACAGGGCCGGATGCTTGGGCAGGAGACGTGAGAGCATCACGCGGCCGGGGGTGGTGTCGACGATCTTGGAGACCGGCTTCCCATCCTCGCCGAGGCCTTCCCAGCGGTAGCGGATCTTGGTGTGGAGCGTGATGACCTTCTCGTTGAGGGCGTGCTCGATCTCGCCCATGTCGGCGAAGGCCTTGCCCTGACCGGGCTGGCCGTCCGACACGATGGAGAGATAGTAGAGGCCGAGAACGATGTCCTGCGACGGCACGATGATCGGCTGACCATTGGCCGGGTGCAGGATGTTGTTCGTCGACATCATCAGCACGCGGGCCTCGAGCTGGGCCTCGAGCGAGAGCGGCACGTGGACGGCCATCTGGTCACCGTCGAAGTCCGCGTTGAACGCGGCGCAGACGAGCGGGTGCAGCTGGATCGCCTTGCCCTCGATGAGGGTGGGCTCGAAAGCCTGGATGCCGAGGCGGTGGAGCGTCGGGGCGCGGTTCAGGAGCACCGGGTGCTCGCGGATGACCTCGTCCAGGATGTCCCAGACTTCCGGCTTCTCCTTCTCGACGAGCTTCTTCGCCTGCTTGACGGTGGCCGACAGGCCGCGCGCGTCGAGCTTGGCGTAGATGAACGGCTTGAACAGCTCGAGCGCCATCTTCTTCGGCAGGCCGCACTGGTGCAGCTTGAGCTCCGGACCGACCACGATGACCGAACGGCCCGAGTAGTCGACGCGCTTGCCGAGGAGGTTCTGGCGGAAGCGGCCCTGCTTGCCCTTCAGCATGTCGGCGAGCGACTTCAGCGGACGCTTGTTGGCGCCCGTGATGACGCGGCCGCGGCGGCCGTTGTCGAACAGGGCGTCGACGGCCTCCTGGAGCATGCGCTTCTCGTTGCGGACGATGATGTCCGGCGCACGCAGCTCCATCAGGCGCTTCAGGCGGTTGTTGCGGTTGATGACGCGGCGGTAGAGGTCGTTCAGGTCCGAGGTCGCGAAGCGGCCGCCATCGAGCGGCACCAGCGGACGCAGGTCCGGCGGGATCACCGGCACGACCGTCATGATCATCCATTCCGGCTTGTTGCCCGACTGGACGAACGCCTCGATGATCTTGAGGCGCTTCATGAGCTTCTTGGGCTTCAGCTCGGACGTGGTGACGGCGATTTCCTCGCGGATCTCCTGCGCGGTCTTCTCGAGGTCGAGCTCCTGCAGGATCCGGCGGATCGCCTCGGCGCCGATCATGGCCGTGAACGAGTCCTCGCCGTACTCGTCCTGAGCACGGATGTACTCCTCCTCGGTGAGGAGCTGACGGTCCTTGAGAGGGGTCAGGCCCGCATCGACGACGATGTAGGACTCGAAATAGAGGATGCGCTCCAGATCCTTCAGGGTCATGTCGAGCAGCAGACCGATGCGGCTCGGCAGAGACTTCAGGAACCAGATGTGCGCGACGGGCGCGGCGAGCTCGATGTGGCCCATGCGGTCGCGACGGACGCGGGCCAGCGTCACCTCGACGCCGCACTTCTCGCAGATGACGCCCTTGTACTTCATGCGCTTGTACTTGCCGCACAGGCACTCGTAGTCCTTGATGGGACCGAAGATGCGCGCGCAGAACAAGCCGTCGCGCTCGGGCTTGAACGTACGGTAGTTGATGGTCTCCGGCTTCTTGATCTCGCCGTAGGACCAGGACAGAATCTTCTCAGGGCTCGCGATCGAGATCTTGATCTGATCGAAGCTCTGCGGCTGGGCCGTCTGGTTGAAGAGATTCATGACCTCTTGATTCATCGCCGTCTCCTGGGCTGAAGGGCGCTTACATAAGCACCCTCACCGGCAATTGCATGGGGCCGCGGCAGGAAAGCCGCGGCCGAACGTCAAACTTGAGGCGCCTGGGGCGCGCTTATTCCGCCGCCTCGGACGGAGGCAGCTGCTCCGCCTCGTTGGCGGCGCGCTTGGAGTTGGTCAGCTCCACGTTCAGGCCGAGCGAACGCATTTCCTTCACGAGAACGTTGAAGCTCTCCGGGATGCCCGACTCGAAGGTGTCGTCGCCGCGCACGATGGCCTCGTAGACCTTCGTGCGGCCGGCCACGTCGTCCGACTTGACCGTGAGCATTTCCTGCAGCGTGTAGGCGGCGCCGTAAGCTTCCAGAGCCCAGACTTCCATTTCGCCGAAGCGCTGGCCGCCGAACTGGGCCTTGCCGCCCAGCGGCTGCTGGGTGACGAGGCTGTAGGGGCCGATGGAGCGGGCGTGGATCTTGTCGTCCACGAGGTGATGGAGCTTCAGCATGTAGATGTAGCCCACGGTCACCTTGCGGTCGAACGGCTCGCCCGTGCGTCCGTCATAGAGCGTCACCTGACCGGACGGATTGAGACCGGCCTTCTCCAGCATAGCCTCGATATCCGCCTCCTTCGCGCCGTCGAAGACGGGCGTGGCGAACGGGACACCGCGGCGCAGCTTGTTGCCGAGCTCGACGAGCTCCTCGTCCGAGGCCTCGTCGATCTCCTGCATGTGGCCGTAGATCGACACGAGCTGCTCCCGCAGGCCCTGCGACTTGCCCGACTTCATGTAGGCGTCGACGGCCTGCGCGACCTGCTTGCCGAGACCCGCGGCGGCCCAGCCCAGGTGCGTCTCGAGGATCTGGCCGACGTTCATGCGGCTCGGCACGCCGAGCGGGTTGAGCACGATATCCGCGTGGGTGCCGTCCTCCAGGAACGGCATGTCCTCGATCGGCACGATCCGCGACACGACACCCTTGTTGCCATGGCGGCCGGCCATCTTGTCGCCGGGCTGGATCTTGCGCTTCACCGCCACGAAGACCTTGACCATCTTCATGACGCCCGGAGGCAGCTCGTCGCCGCGCTGCAGCTTCTCGACCTTGTCGAGGAAGCGCTGCTCGAGGCGCTTCTTCGACTCGTCGTACTGCTTCTGCATGGCCTCGATCTCGGTCATCAGAGCATCGTCTTCGACCGCGAACTGCCACCACTGCGACCGCGGGTACTCGTTGAGGAGCTCGCGGCTGATCTGCGTGTCCTTCTTGAAGCCCTTCGGGCCCGCAACGGCGCTCCGGCCCGAGAGGATCTCGGCCAGGCGCGCATAGGTGTTGCGGTCGAGGATCGCCTGCTCGTCGTCGCGGTCCTTGGCGAGACGCTCGATCTCCTCGCGCTCGATGGCCTGGGCGCGCTCGTCCTTGTCGACGCCGTGGCGGTTGAAGACGCGGACTTCCACGATGGTGCCGGTCACGCCCGGGGGCACGCGCAGCGAGGTGTCACGGACGTCGGAGGCCTTCTCGCCGAAGATGGCGCGCAGAAGCTTCTCTTCCGGCGTCATCGGGCTCTCGCCCTTCGGGGTGATCTTGCCGACCAGGATGTCGCCCGCATGGACCTCGGCGCCGATATACACGATGCCGGCTTCGTCGAGGTTCTTCAGCGCCTCTTCCGAAACGTTCGGAATGTCGCGCGTGATTTCCTCGGGACCCAGCTTCGTGTCGCGGGCCATCACTTCGAACTCCTCGATGTGGATCGAGGTGAAGACGTCTTCCTTCACGATCCGCTCGGACAGCAGGATCGAGTCTTCGAAGTTGTAGCCGTTCCAGGGCATGAACGCGACGAGCACGTTCCGGCCGAGCGCCAGCTCGCCGTATTCGGTCGAGGGACCGTCGGCGATGATGTCGCCCTTGCGGACGAGGTCGCCGGCGCGCACCAGCGGCTTCTGCGTGATGCAGGTCGACTGGTTGGAGCGCTGGAACTTCTGCAGGCGGTAGATGTCGACGCCCGGACGGGTCGGATCGGTGTTCTCCGTCGCACGGATGACGATACGGGTCGCGTCCACCTGGTCGACCACGCCGGTACGGCGGGCCGCGATGGCGGCGCCCGAGTCCCGGGCCACGACGGCCTCCATGCCGGTGCCGACGAACGGAGCGTCGGCCTGGACCAGAGGCACGGCCTGGCGCTGCATGTTCGAGCCCATGAGGGCGCGGTTCGCGTCGTCGTTCTCGAGGAACGGGATGAGCGCGGCGGCGACCGACACGAGCTGCTTGGGCGAGACTTCCATCAGGTCGACGCGATCGGGAGCCGCCACAATGTTCTCACCGGCGCGGCGGCAGATCACGAGCTCTTCCGTCAGGGTACCCTGTTCGTCGAGCGGCGAGTTGGCCTGGGCGATGTTGTACTTCGCCTCCTCCATGGCGGAGAGGTAGATCACCTCGTCCGTCACGCGGCTGTCGCGCACGCGGCGGAACGGCGTCTCGATGAAGCCGTACTTGTTGACGCGGGCGAAGGTCGCGAGCGAGTTGATCAGACCGATATTCGGGCCTTCCGGCGTCTCGATCGGGCAGATGCGGCCATAGTGCGTCGGGTGCACGTCGCGCACCTCGAAGCCGGCGCGCTCGCGGGTCAGACCACCCGGGCCCAGGGCCGAAAGGCGACGCTTGTGCGTGACTTCCGAGAGCGGGTTCGTCTGGTCCATGAACTGCGAGAGCTGCGAGGAGCCGAAGAACTCGCGCACGGCGGCGGCCGCCGGCTTCGCGTTGATCAGGTCCTGCGGCATGACCGTGTCGATGTCGACGGACGACATGCGCTCCTTGATCGCGCGCTCCATGCGGAGAAGACCCAGACGGTACTGGTTCTCCATGAGCTCGCCGACCGAACGCACGCGGCGGTTGCCGAGGTGGTCGATGTCGTCGATCTCGCCCTTGCCGTCGCGCAGGTCCACGAGCGCCTTCGTGACCGCCAGGATGTCCTCGCGGCGCAGGGTGCGCACGGTGTCCTCGGCGTCGAGGTCGAGGCGCATGTTCATCTTCACGCGGCCGACCGCCGAGAGGTCGTAGCGCTCGGGATCGAAGAACAGCGAGTTGAACATGGCCTCCGCCGTCTCGAGGATCGGCGGCTCGCCCGGACGCATGACGCGGTAGATGTCGAACAGGGCGTCCTCGCGGGAGGAAGCCTTGTCGATGGCGAGGGTGTTGCGGATGTACGGGCCGACCGTGACGTGGTCGATGTCGAGCACCGGGATCTCGGTGAACCCGGCATCCTCCAGGCCCTTCAGCAGCTTCTCGGTGATCTCGTCGCCCGCCTCGGCGTAGATCTCGCCGGTGGAGGGGTTCACGAGATCTTCGCCGATGTACTGGCCGTAGAGGTCCTCGTCCGAGGCACGCAGGTTCTTGAGGCCCTTCTCGGCGAGCTGGCGGGCGGCGCGCGCCGTCAGCTTCTTGCCGGCCTCGAGCACGACCTCGCCGGACTTGGCGTCGACCAGGTCGACGGAAGCCTTGAAGCCCTTCATGCGCTCGGCGTCGAACGGCACCGACCAGGCGTCGCCGTCCCGGGTGTAGATGACGTGGTTGTAGAAGGTGTTGAGGATCTCCTCCCCGTCGAGGCCCAGGGCGTAGAGCAGCGACGTGGCCGGGATCTTGCGCTTGCGGTCGATACGCGCATAGACGATGTCCTTGGCGTCGAACTCGATGTCGAGCCAGGACCCGCGGTACGGGATGATGCGGGCGGCGAACAGCAGCTTGCCCGAGGAGTGCGTCTTGCCCTTGTCGTGGTCGAAGAACACGCCCGGGGAGCGGTGCATCTGAGACACGATGACGCGCTCGGTGCCGTTCACGATGAAGGTGCCGTTATCCGTCATGAGCGGCATGTCGCCCATGTAGACGTCCTGCTCCTTGATGTCCTTCACGGAGCGGGCGCCGGTGTCCGGGTCCACATCGAACACGATGAGGCGCAGCGTGACCTTGAGCGGCGCAGCGAAGGTCATGCCCCGCTGACGGCACTCGTCCACGTCGTATTTCGGCGGCTCGAACGTGTACTTCACGAATTCGAGCAGGGCGGTATTCGAAAAGTCCGAAATCGGGAAAACCGATTTGAAGACGGCTTGCAAGCCCTCTTCCGGCCGGCCACCCTTTGGCTCTTCGACCATCAGGAACTGGTCGTAGGATGCCTTCTGAACCTCGATCAGGTTCGGCATCTCCGCCACTTCCTTGATTTTCCCGAAGAACTTGCGAATGCGCTTCCGGCCGATCAGTGTGTTGGCCATCTGGACCTCGTTCCTCTACACGGCTAATCGAGAACCCCGGAGGGTCAGGCTTCTCGATTAGCCGCCCGGCGAAAAGCGCCGGTTTTTCGAACCAATCCGGGCTCGCGGGGAGCCCTTCCAAAACGCCGTCAAGGAAGCCCGGCCTCTTTGACGACACAACGGCCCCAAGCGAAATTGCCTGGGACCGCGTATTTTTGAGCCCCGATATCTCGGGGGCAACCCTGCAGCCCTGACGGGCCGCAAAATTACTTAAGCTCGACCTTGGCGCCGACCTTCTCGAGGGTCGCCTTGATCTTCTCGGCTTCGTCCTTGGAAACGCCTTCCTTGACGGGCTTCGGCGCACCTTCGACGAGGTCCTTGGCTTCCTTCAGGCCCAGGCCCGTGATGCCACGGACTTCCTTGATGACCTCGATCTTCTTGTCGCCGGCAGCAGCCAGGACGACCGTGAACTCGGTCTGCTCTTCGGCCGGAGCGGCGCCAGCGCCACCGGCGCCCGGAGCAGCCGCGACGGCAACAGCCGCAGCGGCGGAAACGCCCCACTTCTCTTCGAGCATCTTCGAGAGCTCGGCGGCCTCGAGAACGGTCAGCGACGACAGATCGTCAACGAGCTTGGCAAGATCAGCCATTTCTTAGTTCCTTAAAGTTCAGTTCGAACGGTTTGATGGTTGAGGTTACGGCCTCACGCCGCTTCGCCTGTCTTGGCATAGGCCCCGAACACGCGGGCGAGCTTCGCCGCCGGCGCAGTGCTGAGCTGAGCGATCTTCGTAGCCGGAGCCTGGATAAGGCCGACCAGCTTGCCGCGCAGTTCGTCGAGGGACGGAAGGGTGGCAAGCGCCTTCACTCCGTCCACGTTCAGGGCGGTCGTTCCCATTGCGCCGCCGAGGATCACGAGTTTCTCGTTAGCCTTGGCGAAATCAACAGCGACCTTGGGCGCCGCGACCGGATCGCTCGAGTAAGCGATCAGGGTCGGACCTTTCATGAGGCCCGAAATGGACGCGACGTCCTTGCCTTCGAGAGCGATTTTGGCGAGGCTGTTTTTTGCGACCTTCACGGTGGCGCCGGCCTGCTTCATCTGCGCGCGCAGCTTCTGCATGTCGGCGACCGTGAGACCAGCATAGTGGGCGACGACGACAACGCTCGTGGTGCTAAACACGTCGTTGAGAGTCGAGACGAGCTCGCGCTTTGCTGCTCTTTCCACTGGGCTCTCTCCGGTTGGCGGATATGTCCGCCGGTTGCATTTGCCGTTCAAGGCCCGGACTTGCATCCGAGGGCATCCCTGAACGACGCTCTCGCAAGCCCTGTCCCCCAAATGACGCCTGGCGGCGCACCGGGTGAGATGGTTCGAACCGACTCTCTTCACCTGCGTTGAACAGGTGTCAAACTCGGCTTCCCCGTCTATGCAGGCCCTTTCGAATTAAACCGGCTCGCCGGCACCTGCAGTCTCGGACAGGACATAGCCGGAACGCGCCAAAGGTCGCCCTTTGGCTCGCCGGCTTGTCACCGCCCCGTCTCCGGGACGGATTCGTAGCCAGAAGCCCGCGCAAAAGCGGAGCCTCGGCCTATGTTGGAAACTCAACGCGTTCTATTAAGCCTTTCTGAAGCATTTGCCAAGAGGAATTTTCCCGAGTCGGGGAACTAATTGACGTTACGTCGTTTCCGCAGGCCGTCCGCGCCCGTGCGGGCAGCCGGGAGGCCACGGCGAAGGCTTCAGAATGCAACGATATGGTGGCTCCGGAAGGCCCTTTCAAGAGGGGAACGGTGGCGCCCGGGATCAGGAAGGGCTCACCCGTCGTCGGTCGGGCCGGCCGCTCTCGTCCGGCACAGGGCTGCCCGTTCGAGAAGGAAGGCCTTCTCGCGCTCGTTGCCGCTCAAGGACGCCGCAAACTCGAACTGAACCCTGGCTTCGGCCGCCCGGCCGGCCCGGAGCAGGACATCGCCCCGGGCGGCCGGCAGCGGGGCGTAGCGGGGCAAGGCGGCGGGATCGATCAGGTCCAGCAGCGTCAGGCCTGCCTCCGGGCCGAACGCCATGCTGTGGGCGATCGCCCGGTTGAGGTCGACCACGGGCGAAGGCGTCACGGCGCGCAGCTCATCGTACAGGGCGGCAATCCTGCGCCAGTCCGTGTCCTCCGGGCGGTTCGCCCGGGCATGGCAGGCGGCGAGCGCGGCCTGAAGGGCATAGGGGCCTCCGGCGCCGCCCAGGGCTTCGGCGCGCTCCAGAGCGGCCAGGCCTCGCCGGATCAGGAGCCGGTCCCAGCGGGCCCGGTTCTGCCGGGTCAGCGGGACCGGCAGGCGGTCCGGAGAAAGGCGGGCCGGCAGGCGCGAGGCCTGGATCTCCATGAGGGCCAGGAGGCCGAAGACCTCGGGCTCGTCGGGTGCCAGGCCGGCCAGGATGCGGCCCAGGCGCTGGGCCTCGGCGCAGAGGGTCGGGCGGGTCAGATCTGTCCCGGACGTCGCCGCATAGCCCTCGTTGAAGATCAGGTAGACGACCTCCAGGACCGAGGCGAGGCGCTCCTGCCGCTCCCTGCCCCGCGGCACCTCGAAGGTCAGGCCCGCTTCGCCGAGGGTTCTCTTCGCCCGGACGATGCGCTGGGCGATGGCGGCCTCGCTCGCCAGGTAGGCGCGGGCGATTTCCTGTGTGGTCAGCCCGCCGATCAGGCGCAGGGTCAGAGCCGAGCGGGCGTCGGGCGACAGGACCGGATGGCAGGCCGTGAAGACGAGGCCCAGCAGCTCGTCCCCGACATCGTCGTCCAGGGCGGTCTCGAGCGCCTCGATGCCGGTCTCGTCCCATTCCGACAGGTCACGGCCGAGCTCCGCGTGCTTTCGTGCGAGCATCCGGCCGCGCCGCAGCCGGTCGATGGCCCGGCGCTTGGCCGTGGCCGTCATCCAGGCGCCGGGATTGGCCGGAATGCCGGCTCGCGGCCATTCGGCCAGGGCCGTCACGAAGGCGTCCTGCGCCAGCTCCTCGGCCAGATCCACGTCGCGCGTCATCCGGGCGAGGACCGCGATGATCCTGGCCCGCTCGATCCGGAAGATCGCCTCGATCGCCCGGTGGGTCTCGGCGGCCGTCATGGTCTCACGCAGGAGGTCGCCGGACGTCCGGGCGGATCATCCACGGGCTCAAAGCCCGGGAGTCTTTGCACGGAGCTGCTTTTCCCGCTCGGCGATGTCCGGGGTCACGACATCGCCGAAATCCGCCATCTCGTAGAAGGGCCGGATTTCGATCTCGCTCGGGCCGAACATCGGGTTGGGGCAGCGCTTCACCCACTCGACCGCCTCGGCCATGTCCTTGACCTCCCAGACCCAGAAGCCGGCCACGAGTTCGCGCGTTTCGGCGAAAGGCCCGTCGATCACGGTGCGGCTCGGGCCGTCGAAAGCGACCCGCTTGCCCTGCGAGGACGGCTTGAGTCCGTCCCCGGCCAGGAGAACGCCGGCCTTGACCAGCTCCTCGTTGAATCGGCCCATGGCCTCGAAAAGCTCGGTCGTGGGCATGACGCCCGCTTCGCTGTCCTCGGTGGCCTTGACCAACACCATCACGCGCATCGTCTCATCTCCTTGTGAACCAGGGAGGCCTCACGGGCTCTCCTGTCCCTTACGACGAACGGGCATCGGCCGGATCGACAACCCGCGGAGACTTTTTTGCACCAGGACGGCCGCAAAGGGGACTCGGAAATGAAAAAGCCCGGCGCAGGGGCCGGGCTTTCTCGGTTTTCATGGGGATGGGCTTGATCAGCCGCCGATCACCGACGAGGGATCGACCTTCACGCCCGGGCCCATCGTCGAGGAGATCGCGACGCGCTGGATGTAGGTGCCCTTGGCGCCCGTGGGCTTCGCGCGGGAGACCGCATCGGCGAACGCCTTGATGTTCTCCACCAGCTTGCCCTCGTCGAACGAGGCCTTGCCGATGCCGGCATGGACGATGCCGGCCTTCTCGACGCGGAACTCGACGGCGCCGCCCTTGGCGGCCTCGACGGCGCCCTTCACGTCCATGGTGACCGTTCCGACCTTCGGGTTCGGCATCAGGCCGCGCGGGCCCAGAACCTTACCGAGACGGCCGACCAGCGGCATCATGTCGGGAGTGGCGATGCAGCGGTCGAAGTCGATCGTGCCGCCGTTGACGACCTCGAACAGGTCCTCGGCGCCCACCACGTCGGCACCGGCCGCCTTGGCCTCATCGGCCTTGGCGCCACGGGCGAAGACGGCAACCCGGACCGTCCGGCCGGAGCCGTTCGGCAGGTTGCAGACGCCGCGGACCATCTGGTCGGCGTGGCGGGGATCGACGCCGAGATTCATCGAGATCTCGATGGTCTCGTCGAACTTCGCCTTGGCGCGTTCCTTGATCAGCTTCACCGCGTCCTGGATCGGGTAGAGCTTAGTGACCTCGATGCCCTCGCGGGCGGCGCGGATGCGCTTTCCTTCGTTTGCAGCCATCATGCCCTCCTTACGCCACTTCCATGCCCATCGAGCGCGCGGAGCCCTCGATCATGGCCATGGCGGATTCAACGGTGTCGCAGTTGAGATCGACCATCTTCTTCTCGGCGATCTCGCGGATCTGGTCGCGGGTCACGCGGCCGACATTGCCGCCCTTGCCGGGGGTCTGCGAACCCTTGTCGATCTTCGCGGCCTTCTTGAGGAAGTACGAGACCGGGGGCTGCTTCATCTCGAAGGTGAAGGAACGATCCTGATACGCGGTGATGATCACCGGGATCGGGGTGCCCTTCTCCATCTGCGAGGTCTTCGCGTTGAAGGCCTTGCAGAATTCCATGATGTTCAGGCCGCGCTGACCGAGCGCAGGACCGATCGGCGGCGACGGGTTGGCTGCGCCTGCGGGCACTTGAAGCTTAACGTAGCCCGAGATTTTCTTTGCCATAGGACTGCTCCCAATGGACCAACCGCCCGGCGCCAACCGAGCGGAATGGCAGTTGCAGATCGCGGTGCAGCCTGTTGCCCCCGGCTGGCGACCGGGCAGACCTCCCGCGGATGAAGGCTCCTCTCAGGAAGCCTGGAAAGCGGCACCGTCGAGGTGCCACTTCCCTCCGGTCAGATCTTTTCGACCTGGCCGTATTCGAGTTCGACCGGCGTGGCGCGGCCGAAAATGGAGACCGCCACCTTGAGGCGGGCCCGGGAATGGTCGACTTCCTCGACCACGCCGTTGAAGGAGGCGAACGGACCGTCGGAGACGCGAACCTGCTCGCCGACCTCGAAGCTGACGGACGGCTTGGGGTGGTCGACGCCCTCGGCCACCTGGCCCTTGATCCGCTCGGCCTCCCGGTCCGGGATCGGGACCGGCTTGGACTTGTCGGCGCCCAGGAAGCCCGTCACCTTGGGGGTATTCTTGATGAGGTGATAGACCTCGTCGGTGAGGTCGCACTTGACCAGAACGTAGCCCGGGAAGAACTTGCGCTCGGTGTCGACCTTGCGGCCGCGGCGCACCTCGACGACCTTCTCGGTCGGGACCATGACCTCGTCGAACTTGTCCTCGAGGCCGCGCTGCGCGGCCTGGTCCTTGATCGACTGGGCGACCTTGTTCTCGAAGTTCGAATAGGCGTGGACGATGTACCAACGCTTCGTCATTGCATCCGCCTCTTAACCGCCAAGCCCGAGGATCACCGAGCGAACACCCCAGCCGATCGCCTGATCGACGACCAGGAAGAACAGGCTGGCCACCACCACCATCACGAACACCATAGCGGTCGTGATCATGGTCTCCTTGCGCGTCGGCCAGGTCACCTTCGCGGCTTCCGAGCGGACCTGCTGTATGAAATCGAACGGGTTCGTCTTCGCCATTTCCTTAACGTCCACATCACCTTGAGAGCGGCTGCGAACGTCCTCCATGGGCATGCTTGAGCCCAAATTGAAGGGGCGCGAGGCTGCTTTTCGAGCCTCGCGCCACCTGTTCAAACCATCTACGGGGCGCCTCTCTAGCGCAAAACGCCCGCTTTGTCGACCGCTGGCAGGAGTGGAGGGACTCGAACCCCCAACCCCCGGTTTTGGAGACCGGTGCTCTAGCCGATTGAGCTACACTCCTCCGGCGGTCAACAGGCGGCGGAAGCCCGCCACCTGGATCGGTGTTAGTCCATCACGGCGGCGACGACGCCGGCGCCGACGGTACGGCCGCCTTCGCGGATGGCGAAGCGCAGCTTCTCTTCCATGGCGATCGGGGCGATCAGCTCCACTTCCATGGTGATGTTGTCGCCCGGCATCACCATCTCGGTGCCCTCAGGCAGCTTCACCACGCCCGTCACGTCCGTCGTGCGGAAGTAGAACTGCGGACGGTAGTTGCCGAAGAACGGCGTGTGACGTCCGCCCTCTTCCTTCGTCAGGATGTAGGCCTCGGCCTTGAACTTCGTGTGCGGCTTGATCGAGCCCGGCTTGCACAGCACCTGGCCGCGCTCCACGTCCTCGCGCTTCGTGCCGCGCAGCAGAACGCCCACGTTGTCGCCCGCCTGGCCCTGATCGAGCAGCTTGCGGAACATCTCCACGCCCGTCACCGTGGTCTTCTGCGTGTCGCGCAGACCCACGATCTCCACTTCCTCGCCGACCTTCACAATGCCGCGCTCGACGCGACCCGTCACCACCGTGCCGCGGCCCGAGATCGAGAACACGTCCTCAATCGGCATCAGGAACGGCAGATCCACCGGACGCTCCGGCTGCGGGATGTAGCGGTCCACCTCGGCCATCAGCTCGAGAACGCGGTCACGCCCGATCTCCGGCGAACGGTCCTCCAGAGCGCACAGGGCCGAGCCCTTCACGATCGGGATGTCGTCGCCCGGGAAGTCGTACTTCGACAGAAGTTCGCGCACCTCGAGCTCGACCAGGTCGAGAAGCTCGGCGTCGTCCACCATGTCGACCTTGTTCATGAACACGACAAGCGCCGGAACGCCCACCTGGCGCGCCAGAAGGATGTGCTCGCGCGTCTGAGGCATCGGGCCGTCCGCCGACGACACCACCAGGATCGCCCCGTCCATCTGCGCCGCGCCCGTGATCATGTTCTTCACGTAGTCGGCGTGACCGGGGCAGTCCACGTGCGCGTAGTGCCGGTTCGTCGTCTCGTACTCCACGTGCGCGGTCGAGATCGTGATGCCGCGCGCCTTCTCTTCCGGAGCCTTGTCGATCTGGTCGTACGCCGTAAACGTCGCCCCGCCCGACTCCGCCAGAACCTTCGTGATCGCCGCCGTCAGGGACGTCTTGCCATGGTCCACGTGACCAATCGTCCCAATGTTGCAGTGCGGCTTATTGCGCTGAAACTTTTCCTTCGCCATTGATCTCTACCTTGCATAGGCCAGGAACAAAAAACCCAGGGGCGTCCGATATTGCGGTTAGGCTCTTTGTGCAAGAGCCAATTTCGATATTGCAAAACCTTGTGCCTGATAACCCGCTCCATGGGCCTCCCATGGGGCGAACCGTCACGCATGTCCTCACCGGGCGGGTTCGGCCTGTATAAAGGCGCTGGAGGCCAAAAATACAAGCTGGGCTGGACGCGTCGCGGAAGGTGGAGCGGGTGAAGGGAATCGAACCCTCGTATTCAGCTTGGAAGGCTGCTGCTCTACCATTGAGCTACACCCGCATGCCCTTCTGATTGGGTGGTGGGGGAAGTAGGACTCGAACCTACGAAGGCATAGCCAGCGGATTTACAGTCCGCCCCCTTTGCCGCTCGGGACATTCCCCCTTAAGACCCAACCCGAACGCAAAACGCCGAGGCTGTTCTGCAGAGCGCTTGCCGTGGCCGACGCTCCGTGGCGCTCTTATGGTGACCTGCATGGCCGGTGTCAACCTCAAAGCGCGTCGAAATCGGACGGGTCGTGAACCGGCCCGCTCTGTGCTATGGCGGCTGCATCACCACACGAGATCCCAAGAGCATGAGCGACCGCCCTTTCCCGCCCCGCAAGCCGAGATTCCAGCGCCCGCATGGGAAACCTGGCCGCCGCGATCCCCAGGCGAGACGACCGAATTTCGAGATCGACACCACGATCCTCTATGGGTTCCATCCGGTCGTGGAGGCCCTGCGCAACGGAAAGCGGACGATTCGACGCCTCCTGGCCACCGAGAACTCCGCCAGGCGGCTGAGCGAGGAGCTGGGGGCGCCGCTGGCGATCGAACCTGAGATCGTCCGGCCGGACGAGATCAACCGCCTCCTCGAGCCGGACGCGGTCCATCAGGGCCTCTATGCCGAGGCCGATCCCCTGCCCTCGCCTTCGGTCGATACCCTGAGCGGCAAGCGGGTCGTCCTGGCCCTCGACCAGATCACCGATCCGCACAATGTCGGGGCGATCGTCCGCACGGCCGCCGCCTTCGACGTGGAGGCCATCATCACCACGGCCCGGCACAGCCCGGCCGCCACGGGCGTGCTGGCGAAGTCGGCCTCCGGCGGTCTCGAGCACGTGCCCTTCATGATCGTGCGCAATCTCGGAGACACGCTGACCGCCCTGGGCGAGCGCGGCTTCCAGCGAATCGGCCTCGACTCCTCCGGCGACGCGAATCTGGACGAGGTCGAGATCAGCCTGCCGGTGGTGCTCGTGCTGGGTTCGGAGGGCAAGGGCTTGCGTCAGAGGACGCGGGAATGCTGCGACGTCATGGGCCGGCTCGACATGCCGGGCGCGATCAAGAGCCTGAACGTCTCCAACGCCGCCGCCATCTGCCTTTATGCTGTGGTCAAAGGGGCCTCCAGGGGCGCTCGGAAGTAAAGCCGAGCCTTCGCTTAAATATCTGCGGCCGCTCATTGATTTGATCGACCGGGGGACTTCTTAGACGGAAGTCGCAAATACCAATTGTGAATTGTGGAAAGAAAGGCCGGAGTTAGCCTCCCGTTCGATGGAATTCTTGACTGCCCGTCGCAGTCACGAGGCCTCGGCCCAGAGCCTGCCCGGCAGGCTTGCGGCCAAGAACCCGGATCACCGGGCATACGAACGGAAGGGAACCCTATGGCAACAGCAGCTACCACGCCTCATTCGGCCGCCGCGACGCGGCCGATGACGCGGGAGGAAAAGAAGGTCATTCTGGCCTCCTCCCTCGGTACCGTCTTCGAATGGTACGACTTCTATCTCTACGGCTCGCTCGCCACGATCATCGGCGCGCAGTTCTTCTCCGCCTTCGACGTGACGACCCGTAACGTCTTCGCCCTCCTGGCCTTCGCGGCCGGCTTCCTGGTGCGTCCGTTCGGGGCCATCGTGTTCGGCCGCATCGGCGACCTCGTCGGCCGGAAATACACCTTCCTGGTCACCATCCTGATCATGGGCTGCTCGACCTTCTTCGTGGGCCTGCTTCCCAGCTACAACCAGATCGGCTGGGTCGCCCCGGTGGTCCTGATCGCGCTGCGCATGCTCCAGGGGCTGGCGCTCGGCGGCGAATACGGCGGCGCCGCCGTCTATGTGGCCGAGCACGCTCCGGTGGGCCGCCGCGGCTTCTACACCAGCTTCATCCAGATCACCGCCACGGTCGGCCTGCTCCTGTCCCTCGTGGTCATCCTCGTGCTGCGCACCTGGATGGGCGAGCAGGGCTTCCAGACCGGCGAGGGCTGGCCGATCGCCGGCTGGCGCATCCCGTTCCTGCTCTCGGTCGTGCTGCTCGGCATCTCGGTCTGGATCCGTCTCCAGATGAACGAATCGCCGGCCTTCAAGAAGATGAAGGAAGAAGGCACCCAGTCGAAAGCCCCGCTGAAGGAAGCCTTCGGCCAGTGGAGCAACCTGAAGATGGTGATCATCGCCCTGGTCGGCCTCGCCATCGGCCAGGCCGTGGTGTGGTACACGGGTCAGTTCTACGCCCTGTTCTTCATCCAGAGCATCCTGAAGGTCGACCTGCTCACCTCGAACGTGCTGATCGCCTGGTCGCTGATCCTCGGGACGGCCGGCTTCGTGATCTTCGGCGCCCTGTCCGACAGGATCGGCCGCAAGCCGGTGATTCTCGGCGGCTGCCTGATCGCGGCGATCACCTACTTCCCGCTCTTCGGCGCTCTCACGAACGTCGTGAGCCCGCGGCTGGCCCAGGCGCTCGAGACCGCCAAAGTCCAGGTCGTGGCCGATCCCGCCACCTGCGGCTCGGTGTTCGATCCGGTGGGCATCCGGACCTTCACGGCCCCGTGCGATGTGGCTCGCGTGGCTCTGGCCCGCGCGGCCATCAAGTACGAGCTCGTTCCGGCCGCGGCCGGCTCGCCCGTCAAGGTGACGTTCAACGGCACCGAGGCGCCCATCGCCCCGGCCGTGCCGGCCAACATCACCGCCTTCAGCGAGGCGGCGGCGGCGGCAGGCTACCCGAAGGCCGGCGACCCGAGCATCCTCAAGGTCAGCGGCTTCTTCAACGCCCTCGGCAACGCACAGGCGCTCAAGGCCATCGGCATCCTGACCATCTTCGTGATCTACGTCACGATGGTGTACGGCCCGATCGCCGCGGCCCTGGTGGAGTTCTTCCCCACCCGCATCCGCTACACGGCGATGTCCCTGCCCTACCACATCGCCAACGGCTGGTTCGGCGGCCTGCTGCCTCCGACAGCCTTCGCGATGGTGGCGGCCACGGGCGACATCTACTACGGCCTCTGGTACCCGATCGTGATCGCCCTGGTGACCTTCGTGGTCGGCCTCCTGTTCGTGCCGGAAACCAAGGACCGGGACATCATGACGTTCGACGGTCTTGCCACGAAGCGCTAAGCGTTCGGACGGTTCGACAAGGAAAGCCCCGCCTTTCGGCGGGGCTTTTCATTGGGCCCTGACAGCAGGACCGTCTCAGTAGCAGGTCGTCACCCGGCGGACGATCCAGCCCTCGCCCTCGACGAAAAGGCGCTTGCGGGAAATGTCGCAGGTTCCATTGTCCGGCGATCTCGTCTCGATGGAGGACGTGGTCTCCACGTCCTTCGCAGCGACCGGGGTCACGGGCTCCCGGGCCGATGCCACCATCTGCCGGTCGGGCGTCGCCCCGACGCCCTGACCCGCATGAGCGGCATCCGTGCGCTGCGCGGCAAGGCCGAAGCCCAATGTAACGGCCAGAACGGCCAGGATTTTCAGACCGCCGCCGAGCGGCGAAGATCGTCTACGAGCGGAAGCCCCTGAGGTCTTCATGACACCAACTCCGTCATCAGGTTTTCCAGACAATTCCAGAATTCGGGGTTGGTTTCGGTGTGCCAGGACACTTAATATTTACATTTGTGTGGAACTTGCGTCCTGCCTCCCGGACTGCTACCTGAGCACCCGTGACATCGGCCGGTGTAGCACAGCGGTAGTGCAGCGGTTTTGTAAACCGAAGGTCGGGAGTTCGATCCTCTCCACCGGCACCACATTCCTTCGACGGGTCGCAACCCCTTCAGCAATCACGGAAAATGCGCACGCCGACGGGCGTCCGGGCGTGCCTGACGGGCGCCGCCCACGACCTCGCGACCGGCCAAACGCCTTCGTGCCGCGGGCCGACGAGCGGCCGGCCGTTGCGGCATGCCGACGATCGGGTCGAAAGCGCCTCAGTTCATGACGACGCTCAGATAGACGGCGACCATCAAGGCCAGGAAGCTCAGCCTGAGCGCAGCCAGCAAGGCGAGCCAAAGCGATCTCGTGTCGTCGGCATTCATCGTCAGCCCCATCGTAACGGCCTAGGATAACGGTGGAGGAGCCGCGCTTATTCCCGTCTCGCGCAGATCGCGTCGAGGCTTCTCGCAGAATGACCTTGTCCTGCCGCACGAGGCATGGTTGCCCGGACGCGTTATTGCTGCCTTCGGTCTTTCCGATTACAGGTGGCAATCTGGATCCGACGTTGCGGATGTGGGGGCAATCATGGCGACATTCACCTGGACTGGAACCTACGGGTTTCAGCCGTACCTTTTCGATCTGAGCAACCTGGTGGGGGCTGACAGCTTCGAGCGTTCGTCGACGACGTTCAAGGCGGTCTACGGCCCGTTGAAGCGGTCCTGGGACAAGTTCGACGGGCACGGCTTCACCTACACGGCCGATGGCATTCCGTCCGGCGGGACGGTGACCGGCTACACCGGAGTCGACGGGGGACGAAAAGTCGCCTCTCTGACCGGTGTCAGCATTGCCGTCACGAAGCTCGTCGACGCGGCTTCGACCTATTCCACGGCCGACGATCTCAGAATTCTCCGTTCGGCCCTCTCGGGCCAGGACGCGATCACCGGTGGCAGGTTCGACGATTCGCTGAGCGGCTACAACGGCAACGACACGTTGACCGGAGGCGGCGGTGCCGATTGGCTGTCGGGCGGGAAGGGTGCCGACCGGTTCGTGTTCAAGTCGGTGTCCGATTCCAGAGGCTACAACAACGACGTCATCACCGACTTCTCGCGATCCCAAGGCGACAAGATCGATCTCTCGAAGATCGACGCCAAAGCCGGCCTCGCAGGCAATCAGACCTTCACGTTCATCGGCACCGCCGAGTTCTCGGGCGAGAAGGGACAGCTCCGCTACGACGTGCTCGAAAGCGAAGACGAGGACGGTCGCATCTCCTACACGTCCTATGTCGAGGCCGATGTGAACGGCGACAGCGTGGCGGATTTCGAACTCACGCTCCAGAAGGTCGGGTCGATCACCAAAAGCTATTTCATCCTTTGACCACGGCCGGGGCGCCGACGAGGCGCCCTCTCCCCATTCCGGCCTTGGAGAGACGTGCCGGATTGAACGGGAGGGGATCAGGCCTCCGGAGCAGCCCCGGTTGAACCATGGTCTTTGGGGGCCATGAGCCGGGCGGGATTCCGGCTATCCGCCACCGTTCCCGCCGGACGAACCGCCGCCGCCCTGCCCTCCGGATCCCCCTGAACTCTGACCGCCCTGCGAGCCGCCCCCGGTGCTGCCGGTGCTGCCCGGATTCCCTGAATCCGGGCTGCCGCTGCTCGAACGGCCGGGAGATCTGGTGAGGGGCTGGCAGACGCCTCCGATCTCCTGCTCGCCCTGCATGCAGTTCCGCGTCGCCGGGTCGGACTGAGCCAGGGCGGCGCCCTGTGAGCCCGCCAGGAGCAACGCCGTCAGAACCGGCAACGCCAACGCTTTCATCGTCGCATCCTCAATGGTTGAACGTTCCTGTCGACGGGTGAGCCGCGCGATAGTTTCGAAGCCGGGTGCGATTTCGGCTCTGGAAGGCTTCACATCATCGGGAGCAACGCCCTTGGAGCGCCTACCCCATCGGCGACCGTGGGAACGCCCGCCGAGGTAGTCCGAGTGCCCATGCAGGACTTCCCGCAACGGCGCCTAGGCTGCACCGTCTGAAGACGTGGTGGAGGCACCTGTGGACGTGCTCTTGCTGAACGTGATGGGCTCGGCCGCTGTCGCGTCTGCGGTTGTTGTCGCCGCGATGACGAACCGGCTCTCGAAAGAACTCGCCGGAGGGTCACGCCGCGCTCCCGCGGCGGACCCGAGGCGAGGCAACTGAATGCCTCGGCGGCGGAGGCCGCAAGCTCTCGGCCGCCACTCCCGATCCCCTTCCGTTGTGCCGGAACCGGCAGGGGACTAGCGCATCGTGCGGACCCGAACGCTGCGCCGTTCAAGGAAGTGAGCATCGGATCCGATCCCAAAAGTGGGTCCACTTTTCGCTGACGCGGCCCTCTGGGTCACGTCCGATGCTCTAGCGGACCCGCTCCTTGCCCCAATTCTCGTGAGCGGCCTGATCCGCCATCTCCTTCTCGGCTTGCGTCAGCCTGCGGCGGCGGCTGAAGACGGCCATGAAGATGCCGATCAGCAAAGGCCCGCCGATGATCACCAGGGCCCAGACCCAGCCGTCGGCAATATCCCAATCCATCGATCGTCTCCCTGCGGAGGACCGCGCCTGGCAGTCCCTGCTGTCTCGGGGGGCTAACAGGAATGCCAAGTCGTTGTTCCCGAAGTCGTTGTTCCCGAAGTCGTTGTTCCCGAACCGCCCCTCATAGGCAAAGGCGCATTCGGGGATTACACAGACGCGACAACCCGAACCGTCTTCCATCGACCGAGAACCCATGCCGATTGCCGTGACAGATCCCGACGATCCCCGCATCGAGGCCTACCGCGCCGTGCGGGAGCGCGATCTCGTGGGCCGCCAGCACCGCTTCATCGCGGAGGGGGAAGTGGTGCTGAGGCTCCTCCTGAAGCAGTCGCGCTTCCGGATCGAATCGCTCCTGCTGGCGGAGAACCGCCTGGAGAGCCTCGGCGATGCCTTGGGCCGGCTCTCCCCCGATGTCCCGGTCTATACGGCGAACCGGGCCGTGATGGACGCCGTCGTGGGCTTTCCGATCCACAGGGGCATCCTGGCCGTCGCCCACCGCGCCCCGCTGCTGCCGGTCGGAGAACTGCTTTCGCAAATGCCCGAGACTGCGCTCGTCGTGGGCCTGATCGGTCTGGCGAACCATGACAATGTCGGTGGGATCTTCCGGAATGCAGCGGCGTTCGGCGCCGCCGCAATCCTGCTCGACCCGCAGACCTGCGATCCCCTGTACCGCAAGGCCATCCGGGTGTCGGTCGGCGCCGCCCTGGCGGTTCCCTTCACGCGGGCAGCTTCCGCGGACGCCATGGTGCAGGCCCTGCAGGACGCTTCGTTCGACGTGGTCTCGCTGTCGCCGTCCGGCCGGGAGATCCTCTCCCATGTCCAGCCCTCCCGGCGGACTGCCCTGCTCCTCGGGGCCGAAGGACCCGGCCTGCCGCCGGATCTGCTGGCCCGGACCAGGACCGTATCCATCCCCATGAGCGGCGGCTTCGATTCGCTCAACGTGGCGACGACGAGCGGAATCGCCCTGCATCATCTCTCGGGAGCAGGCCGGGAGGGCGACGGTGCTCGCTGACTTGTGAAAACCCGATGCCTTGTTTCCAAGCATGGCCGTTCTAGCCTCCTGGTCCCATTCCTGGAGACGCTCATGACCATCACACGCCGCACCGTTCTGGCCAGCACCGCCCTCGCCGCCGCTCCCCTCGGCGCTCCCGCCTTGGCTCAAGCGCCCGCCCCGGCTCCGGCGCAGGGATCCGGCAGCCGCCAGGCGCCCGGCTTCTACCGCTACAAGGTCGGCGACATCGAGGTGATGGCCGTCAACGACGGGTCCGCGCCGCGTCCCCTCGAGGGCTTCATCCGCAACGCGGAACTCCCGGCCGTCCAGCAGGCCGCCCGCGAGGCGTTCCTGCCCCAGGACACGATCCAGAACACCTTCAACGGCCTCGTCGTCAGGAGCGGCGACCGGCTGACCGTGATCGATACCGGCAACGGAGACATGGGCGCACCCACGACGGGCCGCTGGATGGAGAACTTCCGTGCGGCCGGCTTCGACCCGGCGCAGGTCAACACCGTGGTCATCAGCCATTTTCACGGCGACCACATCAACGGCCTTCGCCGCAAGGACGGCACGGCCGTGTTCCCGAACGCGGAGGTCATGGTGCCGGCCGCCGAATGGGCCTTCTGGATGGACGATGCCCGCATGAACCAGGCTCCCGAGAATGCCCGAGGAGGCTTCCAGGGCGCGCGCCGGGTGTTCGGCCCCATCGCCAAGGACGTGAAGCAGTACGACATGGACAAGGAGGTCGTGCCCGGCCTGACCAGCATCGCGGCTCCGGGACACACGCCCGGCCACACGGCCTTCATGCTCTCGTCGGGATCGGGCCGCCTGCTGATCCTGTCGGACACCGCGAACCATCCGGCGCTGTTCGTGCGCAACCCGGACTGGTCGGCCATCTTCGACATGGATGCGGATCAGGCCCGGGCCACCCGCCGGAAGATGCTGGACCTCGCCGCCGCGGAGCGGGCGCAGGTGGCGTTCTATCATGCGCCTTTCCCGGCGACCGGTCACATCGCCAAGGAGGGCAACGGGTTCCGCTTCGTGCCGGTGCAGTGGAGCCCGGCCGTTTAAGGTCCGCGTCAGGACGTCTCGCCGATCAGCCACTCCAGGGTGGCTGCATCCGCGCCGGCCGGCTCGATGAAGAGCACGACGGGCGTCTCGTCGGGGTGCCTCTCCTTGAGAGCCCGATTCACCTCATCCTGAAGGCCCCGGCGGGTCTTCAGGATGGCCGCCGCCTCCTGACCCTGTTCGACGCGGCCCCTCCACGCGTAGACGGACCGCATGCCCGGCAGAACGTTGATGCAGGCGATCAGCCGGTCCCGGACGAGGCCCTCGCCGATCCGCAGGGCGGTGTCCATATCGGGAAAGGTCGTATAGACGAGAAGTGGGCGATCCATGCTATGCCTGTCCTCCGCATCCGACCGGACGCCACGAGGGTAACTGGGCATGGCCCGCCGTTTCAACAGCATCGCATTCGTCGCCAGCGCCGCGCCCGACGCCCAGAGCGCCCTGAAGACCCTGCAGGCCCGCTACGCCAACGTGTTGCCCGAAGAGGCCGACGCCATCGTGGCGCTCGGCGGCGACGGCCTGATGCTCCAGAGCCTGCACCGCTTCATGGGCACGGGAAAGCCCATCTACGGCATGAACAAGGGCACGGTCGGCTTCCTGATGAACGACTATCGGGAGGAAGACCTGTTCGAGCGCCTGGACGAGGCCGAGCGCAGCGTGGTGCATCCCCTCCTGATGGTGGCCTGGGACGTGCACGGGGTGGCCCACACGGCCCGCGCCATCAACGAAGTCTCGATGCTGCGGCAGACCTATCAGGCGGGAAAGCTGCGCGTGAGCGTCGATTCCCATGTGCGCATCGCGGAGCTCATCGCCGACGGCATCCTGGTGTCGACGCCGGCCGGCTCGACCGCCTACAATCTTTCGGTCGGCGGGACGATCCTGCCGCTCAATGCGCCCCTGCTGGCCCTGACCCCGATCTCCGCCTTCCGGCCCCGCCGCTGGCGCGGCGCCCTTCTGCCGGACCACGCCAAGATCCAGATCGAGGTTCTGGAATCCGAGAACCGTCCGGTCAGCGCGGTGGCCGACCATACGGAGTTCCGCAATGTCTCCCACGTGCATGTCTCCATGGATCGCAGCGTCGATCTCGTGATGCTGCACGATCCCGGCCACAGCCTGGACGAGCGGATCCTGCGGGAACAGTTCGGCTATTGATGACCGTCAAGGCATGGGTTTCAACATGCCGTTCAAAACGATGAGGACACCGTCATGAACGATGAGACCAGACACCCGAGGGGCGGCCTCTATTTCGAGGATTTTTCCGTCGGCACCACCATCCGGCACCGGCTGACCCGGACGGTGACGCAGATGGACAACATGCTGTTCTCCAACATGACCCTGAACCCGCAGCCGCTCCACATCGATGCGCATTTCTGCGCCACCGAGACGGAATGGGGCAAGCCGCTCATGAACTCCCTGTTCACCCTGGGTCTCCTGATCGGCATCTCGGTCAACGACACCACGGTGGGCACCACCATCGCCAATCTCGGCATGACCGACGTGACGTTCCCCGCCCCGGTCTTCGAAGGCGACACGATCAGCGCGACGACCGAGATCGTCGCCAAGCGCGAATCGAAGTCGCGCCCGGATGCCGGCATCGTCGAGTTCGTCCACCGCGCCTACAAGCAGGACGGCACGCTGGTGGCCCAATGCCGCCGGCAGGCCTTCATGCGCAAGAGGAGCGCCTGATGCGCTCCCTGCTCTTCGTGCCGGGCGACAGCCTGAAGAAGCTCGAGAAAGGCATGGGCTCCGGGGCCGACGTGCTCCTCATCGACCTGGAGGATTCGGTTGCCCTTGATGCCAAGGAGGAGGCCCGCCGCATCACCGCCGCGTTTCTCTCCGAGCGGGGACGGGACGGAGACCGCCCCCGCCTGTTCGTCCGCGTCAACGGCCTGACCACCGGCCTCATCGATGCGGATCTCGACGGCGTGATGCGCTCCGCTCCCGATGGCATCGTGCTGCCCAAGACGGTCGGCGGAGCGGACGTGGCGCATCTCGGCGCCAAGCTGGCGGTGCGCGAGGCGGAGTTCGGCCTGGAGGACGGCGCGACCCGCATCCTGGCCATCGGCACGGAGACGGCCGCCGGCGTCTTCGCGCTCGGCACCTTCGCGGGCTCGAGCCATCGCCTGACGGGCCTGACCTGGGGCGGCGAGGACCTGTCGGCCGATCTCGGCGCCGAGACGAACCGGACGGAGGACGGCGCCTATACCGACCCGTACCGGCTCGCGCGCTCCCTCACCCTCCTGGGCGCCGCCGCCGCAGGGGTCGACCCGATCGATTCCGTCTTCACCAACTTCCGCGACGCGGCCGGTCTCGAGGCCGAGTGCCGGACGGCCCGGCGCGACGGTTTCGTCGCCAAGATGGCGATCCATCCGGCGCAAGTTCCCGTGATCAACCAGGCCTTCACGCCTGCGCCCGAGGCGATCGCGCGGGCACAGGCGGTGATCGATGCCTTCCGGACCCATCCGGGGGCCGGCGTCGTCGGGGTCGACGGCGAGATGCTCGACCGCCCGCATCTCCTGCGGGCCGAGCGTCTCCTGAAGCGCGCCGGCCGGCTCTGACGCGGGCTGCGCTACGCGGCCAGCCGCACCTTGGTCCGGGACAGGCGCGATGGCCGGAAGGTCACGAGGGCCAGGCTCAGAAGGATCAGCCCCGAGCCGAGCACCTCGACGGATCGCACGGGCTCCCCGAGCCATGTGACGGCGAGCGCCTGCGACACGAGCGGAACCGCATAAAGCGCCACCGCGGCGCGCCCGGCGGGCAACCGCGAGAGAGCATGGGCCCACAGGGCGTTCGCGAGCGCGCCGGGCATCAGCCCCAGATAGAGGAGGCAGGCCCATCCTTGCGTTGAAAGCCCCGCCAGCCTGTGAAACGGGAACCCGGACACCAGCCCGAGAGCAAGACTTCCCGAAAGCATCATCAGCGCGGCCACCTTCGTCGGTTCATGCCGCGCGAGAACCGGCTTCTGGAGGATGAAGGAAGCGGCGTGCGATGCAGCGGCCAGAAGCACGACGAGAGCCGCTCCGTTCCATCGCACATCGGTCAGGCGAAGCTCCGCCGCCCCCTCGGACGCAATGCAGGCAACCCCGGTGAATCCAACCGCCACGCCGATCCAGGCGAGGCGTCCCAGGCACTCGCCGAAAACGAGCGCCGAGCCGAGGATCGTGAGAGGGGTGCCGAACTCGATGATGAAGCTCGCAGGCCCCGCCCCGATTCGGGAAAGACCGAAGTTCAACGCCGTCGCATAGACCCCGACGCCGAGGATTCCAGCAGGCAGGATCAGGGCGCAATCCCGCGCGGAAAAGCTTAGTCTGGTCCGCAACAGCATGGGCGCCACCGCCGCGGACGCGATCGCGAAGCGGAGGAAGGCGAGTTCCATCGGGCTCATCTCCGTCAGAGCCGTCCGCGTGACGGGAAAAGACGACCCCCACATGATCACAGTGGCCGCGATGGCGACGAGGGTCGTCTTTGGCATGGCCGGCCTCAATCCGAAGGCGAAATCGGATCAGTGCTTGCCGTCGGTGGGCAGGCCGGAATCGATCCAGTCCTTCTTGCCTTCGACGTAGACCTGCACGTCCCGATAGCCCAGCTCGGAGAGGCGCTGGGCCGCGATGTGCGAGTTCTGGCAGGTGGCGCTGGCGCAATAGACCACCACGGTCGCGTCCTTCCGCGGGAGAGCGGAGGCCGCCAGCTGATCCACCTGGTCGTGCGGCATGTTGATGGCGCCGGGAAGATGGGAGTGGCTGAAGTACTTCTCGGGCAGGGCCTCGACCAGGATCGGCCGGTCCTTGCTCAGCAGCCTGCGGAGAAGCTCGGTGCGGGAAATGGGGTTCGTCATGATCTGGTCCTCTGGTTGTGACGGGCCCACGCCACGTCGGCCTTCAGGGAAGATCAGCGCCCGCCTGATGACAAACGACAAAACGGGCGTAATATGTTACTCAATATCACAAGTGAGACCTGCTCACGCGCGCGAAACGGTAGGAACTGCAATGTCTTACAAGGCGCCGCCTGGAAACGCCCCACGATGAAGGCGCGCAAACTCCCGTCCCTGACGGCCCTGCGCGCCTTCGAGGCGGCCGCTCGCCTCATGAGCTTCAGCCGGGCCGCAGACGAGCTGAACGTCACCCATAGCGCGGTCAGCCGCCAGATCCGGGAGCTCGAGATCTTCATCGGCCGTCCGCTCTTTCACCGGTCGACCCGCCGGGTCGAGCTGACCGCCGCCGGCGCGCGCTACGCCGGCGTGCTGCACAGGTCCTTCGACGAGATGGCGGCTGCCACCCAGGACGCCCAGGAGCGGGACCGGGCCGCCCCACTCGTCATCAGCACCATGGATTCCTTTGCCATCAAGTGGCTGATTCCGCGCCTGTCGCGCTTTCAGGACGCGCACCCGGAGATCGGCGTCAGGATCCGGACGTCGGATGAGCTCGTCGACTTCTGGCGCGGGGATGTGGACCTGGCGATCCGATACGGTACCGGCCGCTACCCGCGCTGCGTCTCGACCCTGCTGATGGGCGAGGAGGTCATCGCGATCTGCAGCCCGGCTCTGGTCGAAGGAGACCATCCGCTCCGGACCCCGGACGATCTCGTGCATCACAGGCTGCTCCATAACGAGCGGCACGACTGGCTCCGGTGGCTCGAGCGCGCCGGGGCGACGTCCGTCGCGGCGAATGGAGGGGTCACGATGGCGCACTCGCTCCTGGTGATCGAGGCTGCCATCCGGGGCGACGGGGTCGGGCTGACGCGGCGCGCCCTCGTGGAGGACGACCTTCGGGCCGGGCGTCTCGTCAATCCTTTCGGGATCGGCGTCCAGGTGAGCGCATCCTACTACATCGTCACGCCCAAGGAATCAGCCGCCGACGCGCGGATCAAGGCCTTCACGGCCTGGGCCAGGCGGGAAGCCCGACAGTCCGTGCGCTCCGGCGCAGCCTTTGTCCCGCCGGCCTGAACGTCACCCGCCCGGACGGGTGATCGAGAACTTGGTCTCGGGCGTCGCCACGAAGTAGTCCCTGTAGCCCGAGCGGGCGATGGGGCGCATGGCGGCGGTGTCGACGAGGCCGTTCACGATGTAGCGGTCGTCGATGTGGATGCCCACCACCTGGCCAATGACGAGGTAATAGGACGGATCGCCGCCCCCGAGCGGGTTGAGCGGCACCGTCTGGAGCCATCGGCACTCGAGAGCCGCCAGGGCGTCGGCCACCCGGGGCGGCTTCACCAGCCGGGAGGGCGCGGCTTGCAGCCCGGCATGGTCCATCTCGTTCTCGCCGCGCGGCAGGACCGCGGAGGTCAGGTTCATCTGCTCGCGCAGGTCGTAGGTCGCCAGGTTGCAGACGAACTCGCCGGTCTCCTCGATGAAGGTGAGCGCGTCCTTCTTGCCCGCCGAGGAGAACGCCACCATGGGCGGCCGCTCGGACACGGCGTTGAAGAACGAATAGGGCGACAGATTGACCTCCCCGTTCGCGCTCATGGCGGTGATCCAGCCGATGGGACGGGGCGTCACAATGGCCTTGAACGGGTCGTGCGGAAGGCCGTGGGCGTTGGTCGAGGTTTCGTAGAACATGTGGAGCAATTCCCGGCGAAGTGGTCACCGGTCCGCCGCAGGGCGACGAACGAGCGTTGATCAGAACCGCGTGACGACGGCGGAGAGTTCGGGCCTCTCGCGATCGGGCGGGGTTTCCTTGGCGGTCCCGATATGGACGAAACCGGCGATCCGCTCGTCGGGCGTCAGGCCGAGGGCGTCCAGGACCCGCCGGTCGAAGGCGGCCCAGCCGGTGAGCCAGGAGGCGCCGTAGCCGAGGGCGGTCGCCCCGGTGAGAAGGTTCATGCAGACCGCACCGGCCGAGAGAACCTGCTCCCAGTCGGGGATCTTCACATGCGGCGCCACGCGGGACACCACCGCGACGACGAGGGGCGCCTGCGTGAAGCGTTCCCGCTCGACGGCGATCTGCTCGGCGCCGGCGTCCGGGTTGTCCGCCTGGAAGGCCGCCGCCAGGATCTCCCCGAGCCGTGCCCTGGCCTCGCCCTGGATCAGGATGAACCGCCAGGGAACCAGCTTGCCGTGGTCCGGCACCCGGGAGGCGACCGTCAGGAGGGTCTCCACCTCCCGGTCGTCCGGACCCGGCCCGCCCAGCCAGCGCGGGGGCACGGAGCGGCGCTGCAGGAGTCGGGAGAGGCACTCATTCATGGGATCTTCATCCGGCTTCGATAATGTGGAACAATGAAGATGGACGCCCTCGAAGGCTGCGGACCCGGCAGGCCCCGGCTTGCCATCGTGTCGCCGTCTTGCTGCGCTTGAGGAGGCGCGGGCGTCCGAACGACACGCCGCTGCACAAAAGAAACAGCAGCGGATGTATAGGGGGAGTGCGGTCAGACGCCAAGCAGGTTTCAGCCCGTGACGGAGCCGGCGGCATGCATCAGGCAGGCCGAGGGCGGGTCCCATGGCAGAAGGTGAGTTGGCGCAGCGCCGCCTGAGTGCAATGCAAACATCGATGACCGGACCGGACAGTCCTCCTTCTCCGACAGCCTGGACCCAGCGCCAGGCTCTGATCGCCTTGGCGCTCATCCTGGCCGCCTGGGCCGTGGCGGCCGCCATCTGGCCCCTGACGGGAACGGTCGTCCCGTGGGACTCCAAGAACCAGTTCTACCCGACCCTGCGCTATCTCGGCAGCGCCCTGGCCCATGGGGAATTACCCTTGTGGAACCCCTACCATTTCGGCGGGCATCCGTCGGCGGCCGATCCCCAGTCCCTCCTCTTCACGCCCACCATGCTGCTGTTCGGATGGCTCGTCCCCGAACCGTCCATGGAGCTCTTCGACGGGGTCGTGTTCGCCCATTTCCTCCCCGGCGCCCTGGCCTTCGTGCCCCTGTTCCGCCGGCGGGGCTGGCACCCGGCGGGCGCCGTGGCGGCGGCTCTCGTGTTCATGCTCGGCGGCTCCGCGACGGCCCGGCTCCAGCACACGGGCATGATCTTCAGCTACGGCTTCTTTCCCCTCTCCTTCTGGCTGCTGGAGGAAGCCCTCGACCGCCGCTCCTACGTCTATGGCCTCCTGTTCGCCTTGAGCGCCGCCATGATGGTCATCGGCCGGGATCAGGTCGCCTTCCTCTGCGCGCTCACCCTCATCGGCCTGGCCGCGCAGCGGATCTGGGCCGCGCCGCATTCCCTCGCCTATCTCCGGTCCCGGCTGGGGCTCCTCGTCCTCATGGGCCTGGTCGGCGGCGCGCTCCTCGCCGTGCCGGTCGTGCTGACGATGCAGTTCCTCGCCACGTCGACACGTCCGTCCTTCGGCTTCGGGGTCGCGGCCATGGGGTCCCTGCCCCCCGAAAGCCTGGCGACGATCCTGTTCGGCAATGTCTTCGGGTCCCTGCGCTGGACCTACGACTACTGGGGACCGGACTGGCACAGCCTGTCCGAGGGCACCTGGACCGACCGGGCCACCAATTACCTGTTCGTCGGCACGATCCCGGCGCTCCTCCTCCTGTGGCACGGGATCGCGGGCGGGCGCCTGTTCGCGCGCGAATTCCGCTTCTTCCTGATCGTCGGCTTCGCAGCCCTGCTCTATGCCCTCGGGCGCTATACGCCGGGCTTCGAGGTCATCTTCGATCACATGCCGGGGGTGAACCTCTACCGCAGGCCCGCGGACGCCACCTTCCTCATCAACATCGCCCTGGCCTTCGCGGCCGGCTACCTCGTCCACCGCTATGCCACGGACGGTCTCCCGCGCTGGAACCGGGCGTCGCTCGGACGGCTCTGGGCCGTCCTGCCGCTCCTGGCCCTGGGCCTCCTCGTCGCGGCCATCGCGAGCGCCCTGGCCTTCGCCATCAAGGGAGGCCATGTCTCCCCGGCGGTGGCCGAGATCGCCGCGAGCCTCGCCGTGGCGGCCTTGGCCGTTGCCGCGATCACCCGGGCCAGCGGGTCCGCGGCCGCCCGCGGCGCCATGGCTCTCGTGCTGGTGACCCTGACGGGCGCGGAGCTCATCGCCCGCCATGCGGCCTCGGCCCTGAACGCGGAGCCGGCCGAGCGCTACACGGTGTTCACGAAGCTGCCGCCCGAGCAGTTGCAGGGCCTGCAGATCCTCAAGCGGGAGCTCGCCGAGCGCCATGCGCAGGGTGAATACCCCCGCGTCGAGATTCTCGGCCTGAAGGGGGCCTGGCAGAACGCCTCCATGGTTCTCGGAATCGAGGACATCATCGGGTACAACCCGCTGCGGCTGGCCGATTACGAGCGGGCCATCGGCCCCGGCGAGAACGCGGAGGACCCCAACCTGCGCCGGTTCCCGACGAGCTTCCGCGGCTACAAGTGCCAGCTCGCGAGCCTGCTCGGGCTCGACTACATCGTGCTCGACCGGCCAGTGGAGAAGCTGCCGCGCCACTTCCCGCGCCTGACCGGGGCGGAGGTCGTGTATGGAACCGGCCGGATGTGGATCTATCGGCTCAACACCTCCGTGCCGCGCGCCTACGTGGCGCAGCATGTGACGCCCGTGGATTCGGAAGCCGTGCTGGGCCAGGAGGAGCTGCCGGAGTTCAACCGCGAGACCGAAGCGCTCATCGACGACGACAGCATGTCCCTGGTCAAAGGATCCTACGCACCGGCGGGTGCGGCCCGCGACAGGGCCAAGGGAGAGGCGCGCATCGTCAGCTACCAGCGCAACTCGGTCACGCTCGATGTGGAGAGCAGCGAGAACGGCATCCTGGTGCTGCACGACATCCATTATCCGGGCTGGGAGGCCTGGGTCGACGGCGAGCGCCGGCCGGTCCTGCGGGCCAATCTCCTGTTCCGGGGCGTCGAGATCGGTCCCGGTCGGCACCGGGTCGAGTTCCATTTCCGGCCGATGTCGCTCGAGAATCTGGTTGCCGCGGCGGCCGATTTGGTCAAAAGCGACGAGGCGCCGATCCGGACGGCAATCGCCTCGCCGCTCGAATGAAAGCCCTTTTTCGATCGATGAACCTGTTCGTGAAACAGCCCTTTTGGATTCTCGGCCTGCTCGGCCTTATGGCGGCCGGCTCCGCTTCGGCTCAGTCGCCGTCGGTGCCGTCCATGTCCCAGAGCCTGCCCCAGATCCAGGTCGGGCAGGTCACCCTGAATGCCGGCGCGACCTTTGCCGGCAGCAACGAGCCGATCCGGTCGGGCCTCGTCTGGCGGATCTTCGAGGATCGCGGCGACGCGTCCCAGCCCACCATCGTCGCCCGCTCCACGAGCCCGACCCCGAGCTTCACCCTCTCGCCCGGCAACTACATCATCCACGTGGCGTACGGCTTCGCGAGCGCCTCGAAGCGCATCAGCGTGCAGCGGGGCAACCTCAATGAGCGGCTGGCCATCAATGCGGGGGCGCTCCAGCTCAAGGGCGCGGTGAGCGGGAACCCCATCGCGCCCAACCGGGTCACCTTCTCGGTCTACGTGCCGGAGGCGCAGAACTCCGAAGGCCGCCTCGTGATCGCCGACGCCAAGGCGAACGACATGATCCGCCTGCCCGAGGGCACGTATCACGTGGTGTCCACCTACGGCGACGCCAATGCCATCATGCGCAGCGACCTGAAGGTGGAATCCGGGCGCGTCACCGAGGCGACCCTCAACCACCGGGCCGCCACGGTGATCCTGAAGCTGGTCGGTTCGGCCGGCGGCGAGGCCTTCGCCGGCACGGCCTTCAGCGTGCTCACCCCGGGCGGCGACGTGATCCGCGAAGCGATCGGAGCCTTTCCGTCGGTCACCCTGGCGGAGGGCGAGTACGTGCTGATCGCGCGCCACGAGGGCAAGGTCTATACCCGCGAGTTCAAGATCGAGAGCGGGCTCGACCGGGACGTCGAGATCATCGCCACCCCCTGAACCCGCTGAACCTTTCCGCCCCGGCGGCATTGACCGAGGGTGACGCATCGTGCGGAAAAGTGGATCCGGTTTTCACTTGCGTGGCCCTTCGGGTCCGCACCGGACGATGCGCTGCTTGAAATTGAAGCATCGGATTGATCCCAAAAGTGCAATCCACTTTTGGGACCGATGCCTTGTCACCGGTCGCGCCGCTCATGAGCCTGAACTCCCAAGGCGTGATCTTGCTGGAGAGGAAGCTCATGAAAATCGCAGAGATCATGACCCGCAACGTGCGCGTGGTGAGTCCGGACCGGACCATCCAGGAAGCGGCGCGCCTCATGGACGAAATGAATGTCGGCGTCCTGCCCGTCTGCGACGGACGACGGCTGCGCGGCATGGTGACGGACCGGGACATCACCGTCCGGGCGACCGCCGCAGGCCTGCCTCCCGACACCACCCGCGTGCGGGACATCATGTCGGACAATGTCTGGTGGTGCTTCGACGACGATGACGTCAACCACATCGTGGAGCTGATGAGCGACCATCAGATCCGCCGCCTGCCGGTGGTGGATCGCGACAAGCATCTCGTCGGCATCGTGGCGCTGGGCGATCTCGCGTCCGATCGGGAGGGCGACGCTTCCCGGGCTCTGCACCGCATCTCCACGCCGTCGGAGCCCGACCGCTCGGGTACGCCGACATCGTCGCGGGCGGACCAGACCCGCGGCGGCGGAGAAGCGCGCCTGACCGGCGACGAGCGGCGCGAGCTCGACCGGCGCCTCAGAAGCGACGACGACGACTGGCGTCATCGCCCGCACGACTACCATGACGATCGGCGCGGCCGCGACGAACGCTCGCGCAACGCCGGCCGCGAGCCGTTCCGCTTCCGCGAGGAGGACGACGTGCGCGCCGCCTTCGGGAGCTTCGGCTATCCCGGCGAGGAGAATGCCCGCAACGCCCGCATGCGCGGGGGCTTCGGAGGCGACGGCTATCAGGGCTACGGCGACGAATATGCCGGCCGCGGCTCGGCTGGCCGGGGCTACCATCCCAAGCGCTTCGGCGCCTCTACCATCACGGGCGAGCGCGCCCGCCCCGGCGACGACAGCAGCGAGGACGATCGCCGCATGCAGGATCGCGAGCGCACCTGGAGCCTGGTGAACGAGCGCCGGGATCACAGCAATTACGGCATGGGTCCGGGCAACACCCGCTTCGGCAACGACGCGACCGCGAGCCGCGGCGAGGTCCGCCGGGGCGAGCATCAGGGCCGCGGCCCGAAAGGCTACCAGCGCTCGGACGATCGCATCCGGGAGGACATCAGCGAGCGCCTGACCGACGACGCCATGATCGACGCCTCGGAGATCGAGGTTCAGGTCCAGAACCGTGAGGTCATCCTGACGGGCACTGTCCGCGACCGCAACGAGAAGCGGCGTGCCGAGGATCTCGCCGAATCCGTGTCCGGCGTCAGCCATGTGCAGAACAACCTGCGGGTCGGCCAGCGGCAGGGAACCCATGCCACCGGGACGGAAGCCGGCGACGCGGGCGCGGCCACGAGCAACCCGGGCGTGGGCACCGCCGGCACCACGGCCGGCACGGCGCCCGGCGGCCGCACCACGGGCCGTCAGCGGCAGACCACGTGATCTGCCGCGGCAACCGTCGCGCTTTTCCGCATCGGGATGGCCGGCGAGAGGCGGCTGATGACCGGCCGGCCATGATGTGTGGAGGCTATCATCACCCGCTCACACCACCCTCCACGTCATCACCGGGCTCGTCCCGGTGATCCGGATGCGAGAGGCGCTGCACCTGACCTGATCGAGATGGTGGGACGGGCCCTCGGGACGACGTCGATCGCCGGAAAAGAGAAAGGCGGCGCCTCCTGCGGGAAGCGCCGCCTTTGTCATGCAGGCGATCAGTCTTAAGCGATCGTCCGCTCGACCACGTGATGCCCGTCGAGGGTCACGTGTCCTTCCGGCTCGGTGACGGCTTCGGCCGCCTGTCTGCGGTCCGGCGTGACGGCCTCGGCGGCGAGAACCTTCAGGGCCTCGTCGAGGGTCAGGGTCTGCTGGTTCGGGCTCCCCAGGCGGCGGATCGAGACCGTGCGCTCGGCCGCCTCCTTGCGGCCGACCACGAGAAGCACCGGCACCTTCACGAGCGAGTGCTCGCGGACCTTGTAGTTGATCTTCTCGTTGCGCAGGTCCGCCTCGACCCGAAGGCCTGCGGCCTCGGCGGCGCGCACCACCTCCATGGCGTATTCGTCGCCCTCGGACGTGATGGTGGCGACCACCGCCTGCACGGGCGCGAGCCAGAGCGGGAAGTGGCCCGCATAGCTTTCGATCAGGATCCCGAGGAACCGTTCGAGGGAGCCGCAGATCGCCCGGTGCACCATCACGGGCTGCTTCTTCTCGCCGTCGGGAGCGATGTAGAAGGCGCCGAACCGCTCAGGCAGGTTGAAATCCACCTGCGTGGTTCCGCACTGCCAGTCACGCCCGATGGCATCCCTCAGGGTGTACTCGAACTTCGGGCCGTAGAACGTTCCCTCGCCCTCGTTCACGCCGGTCTTGATCCGGCCGCCGGACTCCTTCGCCATCCGGTCGAGGACGCGCCGCAGGATTCCCTCCGCATGATCCCACATGGCGTCGGTGCCGACGCGCTTCTCGGGCCGTGTGGCCAGCTTCACCACCACTTCCTCGAAGCCGAAGTCCCGATAGACGGACAGCATGAGGTCGTTGATCTTGAGGCATTCCGCCTCGAGCTGCTCCTCGGTGCAGAAGATATGGGCGTCGTCCTGGGTGAAGCCGCGCACGCGCATCAGCCCGTGCAGGGCGCCGGACGCCTCGTAGCGGTGAACCGCGCCGAACTCGGCCAGCCGCACCGGCAGGTCCCGGTACGATTTCAGGCCGTGCTTGAAGATCTGGACATGGCCCGGGCAGTTCATGGGCTTCAACGCGAAGACGCGCTGATCCGCCTCCGGATCGTTCGGCCGCAGGAAGGCCGAGGCCGATTTCACGGCGAACATGTTGTCCGAGTACCAGCCCCAGTGGCCCGAGGTCTCCCACAGGGACTTGTCCAGGATCTGCGGCGCGTTGACCTCCTTGTAGGTGCCCTTCAGGCGGCGGCGCATGTAGGAGATCAGCTCCTGGAACACCGTCCAGCCCTTCGGGTGCCAGAACACGACGCCCGGCCCCTCCTCCTGGAAATGGAACAGGTCCATCTCGCGGCCCAGCCGCCGGTGGTCGCGCTTCTCGGCCTCCTCGAGCTGGCGGATATAGGCGTCGAGATCCTCCTGGTTCGCCCAGGCGGTCGCGTAGATGCGGGTCAGCATGGCGTTGTTCGAGTCGCCGCGCCAATAGGCGCCCGCCACCTTCATGAGCTTGAAGGCGTTGCCGATCTTGCCCGTCGAGGTCATGTGCGGGCCGCGGCACAGGTCGAACCAGTCGCCCTGGGCGTAGATCTTGAGATCCTGGCCTTCCGGGATCGCGTCGATGAGCTCGATCTTGTAGGTCTCGCCCTTGTCCCTGAAGACCTGCCGGGCCTTGTCGCGGCTCCAGACCTCCTTGGTGAAGGGTTTGTCGCGCGCGATGATCTCGCGCATCTTCGCCTCGATGGCCGGGAAGTCCTCGGGCGTGAAGGGCTCGTTGCGGGCGAAGTCGTAGTAGAAGCCGTTCTCGATCACCGGCCCGATGGTGACCTGCGTGCCGGGGAACAGCTCCTGCACGGCCTCGGCGAGCACGTGCGCGGCATCGTGCCGGATCAGCTCCAGGGCGCGCGGGTCCTCGCGGTTCAGAAACTCGATCTTGGCGTCCCGGGTGATCGGATCGGCGAGATCGGCGACCGTGCCGTCGAGCGCCATGGCGACGGTGCGCTTGGCGAGCGACTTGGCGATGCCTTCCACGATCTCCCGGCCGGTGACGCCGGATTCATACTGGCGCTGGGCGCCATCGGGGAATGTCAGGGTAATCATCGGATGGTTCTCCTGGCTCACTCCTGCCAACGGAGCAGGTAAGCGGGGGCCGACGGGGCGTTGAGAGGGAGCGAGCTCAGCCGCCGTCAGGTTCGACTGAATCGCAGGTGATCGCCGAGGCGGCTCGAGGCGCGTTGACGCCCCGCCAGCGACCATAGGCCCAGGGCTTATACCAGGCCGCGCCGTCGGGCAATGTTTCAGGCACCAGGTCGATCCCGTGGGTGCCGAAGGGGCCGCAGCGGCAGATGCGGGCGAGCCCCATCCAGCCGCCCGGCCAGAAGCCGTGCCGCTGGATCGCCTCGTCGGTATAGTCGGAGCAGGACGGCAGGTGACGGCACTGGCGGCCGATCAGGCCGGAGAGCGTCAGCTGATAACCCCGGATCGCCACGTGGGCGGCCCGGCGGGGCAAGCGCTTCGCCGCTGTCTCAAAAGCCCTGATTCCCACGCCCGTTCCTCGGCCCGACATCATTTTACGTAACTGAGTTACACACCTTCATACAGGTGACTCTACGGCATTCTCGCATGAGTACAACCTAGGATTTGATCGTTATATCATGCCGCCAGGCGAAGACTCAACCACCGCGCAGTAGCATCTATATAACGTGTGAAAGATACTTCATTTCGTTGCCCTTCCTTCCATTTGAGCCGCCGGGCATCCTTCGGAGCGCAAATAATGACTGTCAAAATCAGGAAATTCATCTGGAACATTACCTATAACTGCCCTCTCAAGTGCGGGCATTGCTATTCGGAGTCCGGCCGCCGGCCGGCCCGCACGCTGGACCGGGCCGCGGCCATGCAGGTCGTCGACGTGATGCTCGGCGCGCAGGCCGAGAACGTGATGTTCAGCGGTGGCGAACCCATGTCCGTCCCCTGGGCGGTCGAGGCCATGAAACGCCTCCATGATGCCGGCATCGAGGTGACCTTGTTCACGACCGGCTGGTCGATGAAGGAGAGGTCCGCCGCCGCGCTGGCTGATGCGGTCTCGGGCGTGGCCGTGAGCGTCGACGGCGCCGACGCGGCCATCCACGATGCCGTGCGCGAGCGCGCCGGCGCCTTCGAGCGCGGCATGAGAGCGCTGGACATCCTGCACCGGGTCAAGGATGAACGCAGGGCCGCCGGCCAGGCATGCTACACGCTGGGGATCGACTACACCCTGACCCGCCCGGGCGCCGCGGAGGCGGATCTGGAGCGCTTCGTCGATGCGGCCGTCGAGCGCTTCCCGAGGCTCGACTTCATCCGCTTCGGCGCCGTCATCCCGTCCGGCCTGGCGGCCGAGCGGGCCTTCGAGACGAGCGGGCTCCTCACCATCGACGAGCTGGTCGGCATGATCGATGTCGGTCGGCGCTTCGCTGCCCGCCACGACGGCGGTCCCCGCATCACGGTGACGGACGTTCGCTATTTCCTGCCCCGTCCCGGCTCGAGCGTCGTCGACCTCGACATTCTGCAGATCGAGCCCGATGGCGGGCTGCGGGCCTTCCCGATCTACGAGGCGAAGATCGGCAACGTCCTTCACGAGCCGCTGGACGTCCTCTGGCCGCGGGCGCAGGCCTGGCGCGCCGACCCCTTCGTGGCCGAGCAGATGGACAAGGTCAGGACCATGGCCGACTGGGCCGACACGACCCGGACCCTGGACCGGCGCTACGGCTCCGCGGACGACCGGGCTCGAATCGCGCGGCGCGGCCCGGCGACGGCGGTGCCCGCCTAGCGCATCGTGCGGACCCAGAGGGCCGCGTCAGCGAAAAGTGGACCCGGTATTCGCTGACGCGGCCCTTCGGGTCACGAGCGTGGCCCTTCGGGTCGCTTGCGCGGCCCGCTGGGTCCGCTCCGAACGATGCGCCGCTTCAGGAAGTGAGCATCGGACGGACGAAAGCGACAGGATGGGAGCATCGGACAATCGGGATGGCCGGCAAGAGGCGGGTGATGACCGGCCAGCCATGACGTGGAAAAGGGCGCGCCACAGCGATGGTCACCCTCCCCCTGTCATCACCGGGCTCGTCCCGGTGATCCCGATACGAGAGGCGCGGCGCTTTTCCGCATCGCGATGGCCGGCACAAGGCCGGCCATGACGTGTGGTGGGTGTTGTCACAGGACCGGGTGTTCACCCTCCCCCTGTCATCACCGGGCGTGTCCCGGTGATCCCGATCGTCTGAAGCGCCGAGCGCATCCAGCGGACAGGAGGGGGCCACGCTCGTGACCCGAACGATGCGCCAGCCAAGAGAAACGATGCGCCAGCCAAGAGAGGAGCATCGGATCCGATGCCAAAACGGGGGCCACTTTTCCCGCCCGGTGCTCGAGCCCGGCGGATCGGGCCCGAACGCGGTGCCGTGTTTGGCCCGGCCCCTTAGGCATTTATCCAGCCCGTTCGACGCGCCGGGCCTCGATCTGATCGAGCGCGTCGACGACCGCCTCGAAGGTCAGCAGGATGGAGGCGTGGCGAGCCTTGTAATCCCTCAACGGTTCCAACACCTTGAGCTCCCCCCACTTGCCCTGGGGCGCCTCCCCGCCGGCCTTGAGCAGACGACTTGCCGCATCGCGCACCCCGCGAAGCTCCTCTATGGTCGCGCCGATTATATTCCGCCCCATGATGGACGACGAGGCCTGGCCCAGCGCGCAGGCCTTCACCTCGTGGGCGAAAGCCGTCACGACATCGTCTTCAAGCTTCACATAGACATTCACGGTCGAGCCGCAAAGCTTGGAATGCGCGGTCGCGGACGCATCGGGGTCGGGCAGCCGGCCCAGATGGGGGATATCGGCCGCGAGCTCGAGAATGCGCCGGCTGTAGATGTCGTTCAACATGACGGCCGTGAGATGACGGTTGGGAATGTGCACATATACCTATATAAGCCCTGTGAAAGAGTTCTGCGACAGCGGTTGCCGCAGGATTGTCCGGAAAGAGAATAGAAACCGCTGGGCGCCAAAGCTTCCTCGGTTCAAAAGTTGAGAAATGAGGCTCCACGTGAGTGATGTGGTTAAGTCCCTGTCGACGCGTCTGAGTACACCTGTCGACAAGCCCGGTGTTCCGTCGCGGGAGGAAGCCGAAGCGGCTGTCCGCACCCTGCTCCGCTGGGCCGGCGACGACCCGACCCGCGAGGGCTTGCAGGACACCCCGAAACGGGTCGCCAAGGCCTTCAAGGAATTCTACTCCGGCTACGGGGAGGATCCGTCGGAAATCCTCGACAAGATCTTCGCCGAGGTCGAAGGTTATGACGACATCGTGCTCGTGCGCGACATTCCCTTCTACTCCCATTGCGAGCACCACATGGTGCCGTTCTTCGGCGTGGCGCATGTGGCCTATTACCCCACCAAGGGCGTCGTCGGGCTGTCGAAGCTCGCCCGTCTAGTCGACGCCTATGCCCGCCGCCTGCAGACGCAGGAGACCATGACGTCTCAGATCGCCAAGGCCATGGTCGATGCGCTCGAGCCCCGCGGCGTCGCGGTCATGATCGAGGCCGAGCACATGTGCATGTCCATGCGCGGCATCCAGAAAGCCGGCGCCCTGACGCTCACCACCCAGTTCACCGGAATCTTCAAGGAGGATCCGGCCGAACAGGTGCGCTTCCTGACCCTCGTTCGCGGCGGTCGGGGCTGAGGCCTGCCATGGGCACGACCCCGACCGGCCTCTTTCCCGCGCCCGGCTCCAAGGCGGAGCTCGAGGAGGGAACCGTCCTGTCGCCCCGCTTCGGGCCTGACGGGCTGATCACCTGCGTCACGACGGACGCGACCACCGGCGAGATCCTGATGGTCGCGCACATGAACGCCGCGGCCCTCGCCAAGACCCTCGAGACCGGCGAAGCCTGGTACTGGTCCCGCTCGCGGGGCGAGCTCTGGCACAAGGGCGCGACGAGCGGTCAGATCCAGACCGTCACGGAGATGCGGGTCGACTGCGATCAGGACGCCCTGCTCATGAAGGTGCAGGTGGCCGGCGACGGCGGCTGCTGCCATACGGGACGCCGCTCCTGCTTCTACCGGAGGATCGAGACCTCCGGCGACGGTCCCCGCCTCGTGATCGCTTGAGACGGCAGCCCTTCCAAAAATCGAGGGCTGCCATCCCCCTTGAAGCGGGTGCAGTCTGCACCTGCTCGGGTTAGGAAAGCCCGATGACACGACGTGACCTTCTTCCCGCGCGGCTGGCGGCCAGCGCGCTCTTCTTCGGCAACGGGTTCGGCATCGGCACCTGGGCGGCCCAGCTTCCCCGGTTCAAGGAATCCCTCGGCCTGTCCGACGGCCAGCTCAGCCTCGGGCTGCTGGCCTTCTCCCTCGGCGCGGTGGCGCTCATGCCGATCATCGGCTGGGCCGTGACGGTGGTCGGCAGCCGCACCATGACGGTCGCGGCGGCGTTCTCGTTCGCAGCCGCCCTGGTGCTTCCCGGTCTCGCGCCGTCCCTGAGCCTGTTCGTGGCCGCCGCCCTCGTGGCCGGGGCCTGCAACGGCACCATGGACATCGCCATGAACACCAATGCCACCGTGGTCGAGAAGGCCTGGGGCTCGGCGATCATGTCGTCCTTCCACGCCTATTTCAGCCTCGGGGGGCTGGCCGGGGCCGGAGCCTCGGGCCTCCTCATCGCGCTCGATGTCGGGATCGTCCCGACCTTGCTCGTCTCCTGCCTCGGGATGGCCCTGCTCTTCCTGCCGGCCGCCTTCTGGACCCTGGGGGAGCGCGAACGTCCGAGCGAGGGCCACGGCTTCGCCTGGCCCAGGGGGAGCGTGCTCCTTCTGGCCGTGCTCGCCATGTTCTGCTTCATCGTCGAGGGCGCCATGGTCGACTGGACGGCCATCTATCTCCAGACCGTCGCCGGCGCGAGCCTCGAGGCGGCGGTGACGGGCTTCGCCGCCTTCTCGCTTGCCATGACGGTCTGCCGCTTCATGGGCGACTTCGTCGTCCGGCATCTCGGCCGCATCCGAACCCTGCAGCTCGGCGGCCTGCTCTCGGCCTTCGGCCTGGCCCTCGCCATGCTCCTGCCCCAGCCCCTGCCCGCCTCGGTCGGCTTCGCCCTCGTCGGCGTCGGCCTCGCCAACGCGGTGCCGGTGCTGTTCAGCGCCGCGGGACAGATGAAGGATCTTCCGCCCAGCATGGGCGTCGCCATGGTGGCAACTCTGGGGTATGGCGGCCTCCTGCTCGGCCCACCGCTGATCGGATTCGGGGGCGAAATCTTCGGCCTGCGCGCCATGCTGGGCCTCCTGATCGCCTTTGCCTTCATCATCATCATTTTGTCGCAGCGCGCTTTGAAGCGCTCCACTGTTCAGTTTTCCTGAACCAGTCCTAATTGAAACTTGAGGGCACCCTTCATGCGGCTTTCACGGAAGGCTGGCACGAACGGGACGGGATGCCTTGGAGTCGATCAATGTTGTGGGACGGGATTGCCCGGCGCAGCGCCGGTTCAGGGGGTGGCGGAGGAGCGGTCGAGACCAAGCCTCCGGCCGAACGCGATCCCCGAGCGAAGGCAAGGATCGGCCTGGCGCTGGGCGGAGGCGCCGCCCGCGGCTGGTCCCATATCGGCGTCCTGCGGGTCCTCGCCGAGGCCGGCATCGTGCCGGACGTGATCGCCGGCTCCTCGATCGGCGCCGTGGTCGGCGGCTGCTACGCGGCCGGCAAGCTCGACGAACTCGAGGCCTTCGCCCTGTCCCTGACCAAGCGGCGCGTCATGGGGCTCCTCGACTTCCATTTCAGCGGCGCCGGCCTGATCGCCGGCGGGCGCCTGCAGCGCCTCCTCGACCAGGACCTGATGGACCGCCGGGTCGAGACCCTGCCGGTCAAGTTCTGCACCATCGCGACCGAACTCGTGAGCGGCCACGAGATCTGGCTGACGCGCGGCCCTCTGGTCCAGGCCATGAGGGCCTCCTACGCCCTGCCGGGCGTGTTCGATCCCGTGATGATCGGCGGCCGCTGGCTCATGGACGGCGCCCTCGTAAATCCCATCCCCATCACGGCTGCCCGGGCGCTCGGCGCCGACATCGTCATCTGCGTGAACCTCAACGGCGAGGTGCGCGTGCGCGGCACCGTGATCCAGTCCTACGACGCGGGGACGAGCGACGAGCAGGAGATCGAGGAAGCGATCGACGAGGCGCCCCGCCGCTGGGGCATCTTCCCCGGGCATCGCGGGGACAAGCCGCGCAAGCCGAACGCGCCGGGCCTCGCCACCGTGATGGTGGACGCCTTCAACATCACCCAGGACCGCATCGCCCGTTCGCGGCTCGCAGGGGATCCGCCCGACATCATGGTGGCGCCCAAGCTCGCCAAGATGGGCCTGTTCGAGTTCCACCGGGCCGGGGAGTGCATCGCCCTGGGTCGGCAGGCCACCGAGCGCGCCCTGCCGGATATCCTCGAACTGCTCCAGGAGACGCAGGCGACCTGATCAGGCGGTCGCGATGTATTCCTTGATCGCCTGAGCTTCCGCCTCGACCTCCTCGAGCCGCAGCTTCACTACGTCTCCGATCGACACGATGCCGGACAGGCGCCCGCCTTCGACCACGGGGATGTGCCGGAACTTCTGCTGGGTCATGAGTTCCATCACGTCGTTGATGGAGGTTTCGCCCGTGCAGGTGACCACCTTCTCCGTCATGAAGCGGGAGACCGGCTCGTCCAGGGCCTTGGCCCCATGGGCCGCGACGGCGCGCACGATGTCGCGCTCCGAGATGATGCCGGCGACCGGCCGATGAGCGTCCACGATGAGTAGGGCACCAATTCTGCGCTCCGCGAGAACCCCGGCGGCTTCGCTCAAGGATCGGCCCGGCTCGATGGTGGCAACCTCGCGGCCCTTGAGCGAAAGGATTCGATTGACGATCATTCATTCCCTCCCGTTGTGCGAACGGCGAGGACCGTCAGCCCTCGCCTTCGCAAGGCTGATCCTGAGGGCGCGCCCCATGACAGCGGGGCGAAAACCCTCCATCAGCCTTACGATGATTGGGGCAAACCATGTCGGTTTCAAGCCGAGATGCGGCCGGGCCGGGCCGGGAGCGGGTCCACAAGAGGGAAAATGAGAAGCCCGGCCAGGAAGCCGCCGAGATGCGCCTCCCAGGCGATGCTCGCATCCATCATCCCCAGCGGCTGGACGAAGGCGAAGATGTAGTTCGCGGCGAACCAGATCCCGAGGAAGATCAGGACCTGCCGGTTGCGCACCATGTGTCCGAGGGTTTCGCGCGGCCGCTCGTGCGGCTGGGTCAGGCGTCCTTCCCGGTGCCACGAGGCCGGGGCGAACATGAACCAGGAGGCGGCCGCCATCAGCCCGGACACGGCCCCGGACGCGCCGATCATCGGCAGCACCTGGAAGGGGTTCATGGCCGCGTACACGATGGCCCCGCACACGGCGGCGGCCGCCGACAGGACGAGGAACCGGCCGGCGCCGCAGCGCCTGACGATCGGCGTTCCGAAGGCGGCGAGCCAGACGCCGTTGATCAGCACATGGGCCCAGGAGCCGTGCAGGAACGCATAGGTCAACGCCGTCCAGGGCCGCGCCTCGTCCGGGGCCAGCACGTATTGCGCCAGGGCCATCATGGGCGTGACCGTATCGTCCGGGGCGCCGTCCCGCAGGGACTGCACGATCTCCTCGACCTGCGCCCCCCCGAAGGCGACGGCCCAGCGCGCCGGGATGACGGCCCAGTCGATGACGACCGTGAAGTCGGTTTCATCGGACAGAAGCATCCGGACGCCGTGGATGCCGATCAGCACCGCCAGGCACAGGCTGATGGTGGCCGGCAGGTTGAGAATCGGCTCGCGGACGCGGGGCGGGTTTGGAGACATGACGCGCTTTTCGTCTGGCCGCCGCCCGGGATCCCGGTGCCGGCGGCGTTCGGTTCATGGCCTGACTAGAGCATCGGACGGACCCAGAGGGCCGCGTCAGCGAAAAGTGGACCCGGTTTTCCGTTCTGACCGATGCTCTCATTCGAGAAGAAAGCATCGGATGGATCCCAAAAGTGCAAGTCCACTTTTGGGTCCGATGCTTTAGCGCCAATCCGGGTCGGCCGTCGAGAGAAACCCGCGGCCTGGTAGTTCCAAGGCGTACCAGCCGCCCCCCGCCCTGGCCCCGCAAACTTTTTGTTAACCATGTTGGAACCGCTCGGGCCGCGACGCGTTAACTCACCTTTTACTTTCCGCTTGAGCCGAAAATGCAACCATGTCAGTTTGGTTAAAAGAACGTTAACCGGCTGGTGGGGCATGCGGAAGGTTTATTTCAAGAACGGCCTTTTCTGTGGCGTAAATGAGAAGCCTGCCTCCATCGGCACCATCGTCAAATCAGCGCTCCTCGCCCTGTCGCTCCTGCTCGCCGGCACCGCCGCCCAGGCTCAGACCCTGGCCGCCCTGCCCGTTTCGAGCGCTCCGATCACGAGCATGGGCGCCGCCAAGCCGCTCCAGGGCTGGTCGCAATTCTGCGAAACCTTTCGGTCCGAATGCGTCGTGAACACGGCCGAGCCGGACACGATCGACCTGACGCCCCAGGCCTGGAAGACCATCGTGTCGGTGAATCAGCGCGTGAATTCGACCATCAAGGCGGTGACGGATGCCGACCATTGGGGCGTCGTCGACGTGTGGGGTTTCCCCGACGACGGCCGCGGCGACTGCGAGGATTTCCAGCTCCTGAAGCGCAAGCTCCTCGCCGAGGCGGGCCTTCCCCGCCGCGCCATGCGGATGACGGTCGTGATCGACGAACTGGGCGAAGGCCACGCGGTCCTCATGGTCCGCACCAACCGGGGCGACTTCGTCCTCGACAACAAGACCTCGTCGGTCCTGCCCTGGCACCGTACCGGCTACGTCTACATCAAGCGCGAGAGCCAGGACACGATCGGCTGGGTGTCGCTCGGCGGCATCGTGTCGTCGCCGACCACCACGGCGAATCGGTAAGACCGGCGGAGTGTCCGTGTTCGGCGTGAGCCGGCGCCGACCCTCCCTGCCTCCGCGACATTGCCTCTACGCGACGACGTCGTGGGAATCGCGACCGACGAAACACGAAGCGGGAATCAATCGACCCGCCGCATTCCCTTCTCGAACCGCTTCCAGTTGTCCACGTAGTTCCGGGCCGACCAGCGCAGCCGCTCGATCGCGTCCGCGTCGAGCACGCGGATGGCCTTGGCCGGCGCGCCGACGATGAGGGAATTGTCGGGAAATTCCTTGCCTTCCGTCACCAGGGCATGGGCGCCCACCAGGCAGTTCGCCCCGATGCGGGCATGGTTGAGAACCGTCGCGCCCATGCCGATCAGAGAGTTCTCGCCGACCGTGCAGCCGTGCAGGATCGCCTTGTGACCGATGGTGCAGCCCGGCCCGACGGTCAGCGGCGCCCCCATGTCGGTGTGGAGCAGAGCCGCTTCCTGGATGTTGGTCCCCTGGCCGATGTCGATGAGCTCGTTGTCGCCGCGCAGCACGGCGCCGAACCAGATTCCCACGTCGCGCCCCAGCCGCACCTTGCCGATCACATGGGCGTCGGGAGCGATCCAGAACCCGCCGGGCTCGGGCAGGATGGGCGAGATGGCGTCGAGGCTGTAGATCGGCATCGCGGGTCCGCAGGGAAAAACAGCAGAACCCCGGTGAGGTTCTGCTGCGGGAAAGCCGGTCAGTCCTCGAGGTCCGTGTCGAGGATCGCCATGGTGAAGTTGTAGGAGCGGTCTCCGTCCTCGTCGTCGACGAAGAGAACGCCGACGAATTCCTCACCGATGTAAACTTCCGCCGAGTCGGTCTTCTTCGGGCGACCGACCACGCGGATCGAGTGGTTCGCAAAGCTCTGGCGCAGATAGCGCTCGACTTTAGCCATCTCGGTCTTGTCCACTACAGGTCCTTTCTTGATGTCACGGATGCTGCACTTGCCATGCCGGGCAAACGCGAGCAAGCGGCGATAGGTCCCTGGAGGGCGGCTTTGCTCAGATTCCATCCGCCTCGGAGAAGCAGTGGTTCATGGACCGGGACGGCTCCTCGCATCCGGCCGCGCCGACGACCTTGGCCGGAACCCCGGCCACCGTGGCGTTCTGGGGCACGGGCTTGAGAACCACTGATCCGGCGGCGATGCGCGCGCAGGAGCCGACCTCGATATTGCCGAGGATCTTCGCCCCGGCGCCGATGAGCACGCCCTGGCGGATCTTGGGATGCCGGTCCCCGCGCTCCTTGCCGGTGCCCCCGAGGGTCACGTCCTGGAGCATCGAGACGTTGTCCTCGATGACCGCGGTGGCGCCCACCACCAGCCCGGTGGCATGGTCGAGGAAGATGCCCCGGCCGATCCGGGCGGCCGGGTGGATGTCGGTCTGGAACGTGTCGGACGAGCGGCTCTGGAGATAGAGGGCGAGATCCTGCCGTCCCCGGGACCACAGCCAATGGGCCAGCCGGTGAGTCTGGATGGCGTGGAAGCCCTTGAAGTAGAGCACGGGCTCGAGCGCCCGGGTGACCACCGGGTCGCGGTCGATCACCGCGCTGATGTCGGCCCGCATGGACGCCCCGATGGCCGGGTCATGCTCCACCGCCTCGAGGAAGATCTGCTCGATGATGTCCGCGGGAACGGCCGCATGGCCGAGGCGCGAGGCCACCCGATGGATGACCGCGGCCTCCAGGCTCGGCTGATGCAGGATCGCGCTGAGCATGAGGCCCGCGATGGCCGGCTCGGCCTGAACGACGGCCTCGGCCTCGGCGCGAAGACGATTCCAGATCGGATCGACCGTTCCGGCGATGACGTCCGAGGCTTCGGGCTTCAGGCGCGTTTGGGTCATGATAGTCTCCTTGCCGACTCCGCTATCGCTTCGGGATAGATAAGAAGCCTAGCCTTTTTACCACAGATGCAAGCGTGCCATGACGTACTCTTTTTCTCCCGCCACGTCCAAACTCGGCGTATCCCTCTCGGGGGGTATCGCGACCCTCGCCATCGACAATCCGTCCAAGCACAACGCGCTCGACCTCGAGATGTGGCAGGCCTTTCCCGGCCTCATGGCGGCCCTCGGCTGCGACCCCGAGGTCCGGGTGGTGGTGGTCCGGGGCGCGGGCGGCGAATCCTTCGCATCCGGGGCCGATATCGGCGAGTTCGCGACCCTGCGGGCCGATGCGGAGGGCGGACGGCGCTACGAGGCCGTCAACGAGGCCGCCTTCTGGGCCGTGGCCCATTGCGCGAAGCCTGTCATCGCCATGATCCGCGGCTTCTGCCTGGGCGGAGGCTTCGGCCTCGCCCTCTCCTGCGACCTGCGAGTCGCCTCCGAGAGCGCCGTGTTCGGCATCCCGGCGGCCCGGCTCGGGATCGGCTATCCGCCGGGCGCCATGAGGCTCGTGACCGCGGCCGTGGGGGCTCCGGCGGCCAAGGACCTGTTCTTCACCGCGCGGCGGATCGACGCCCGGGAGGCGGCGCGCCTGGGCGTGGTGCAGCGGGTGGTGCCTGACGGGCAGCTGGAGGACACGGTCCTGGCGCTCGCCGAGGCCATCGCCGGGAACGCCCCGCTGACGATCCGGGCCGCCAAGGCGGCCATCGACCGGGCGGTCGGCGTGGCGCACCCGGACGTGGATCCGGTCGCCCTCGCGGACCGGTGCTTCGACAGCCTCGATGCCGCCGAGGGCCGCAACGCCTTCCTGGAGAAGCGCCAGCCGGTCTTCACCGGCCGGTAGGGTCCGCTGGACCACCCCGTCCTGGCCGGCTTTGTGCTGGCCATCCCGATCGGAGAAGCGCTCTGCCTCGGACGATCGGGATCACCGGGACGAGCCCGGCGATGACGAGAGAAGCGGCCCTGACCCGCCCTCACGTCTCCCGGCGATAGACGAAATAGCGCCCTTCCGGCACGCCGGTCTCGGCCGAGACGTCCCGGCAGGACGGCATCGGGAAGGCCCGGTCGCCGAGCAGGATGCCGCCCGGCCGCAGGAGGGCTTCGAGGAGCGGCGCCAGGCGCCGGGCGAGGCTGGCGTTCGCCGCCTCGTCGCCGGACCCGATATCGATGTGGATCAGGGCCGCCGCGCCCGCCCCGTGCCGCGCGGTGAAGGGCGGCAGGGTGTCGAAGAGGTCGCCCACCACCAGGTAGCCCTCGGGCGGGTAGCAGTCCGGGTGGGCGGCGGGCGCGCGCTCGAACACGTGGATGTCCCGCCCCGGCAGGCGGGCGCGCAGGTGATCGTAGGTGCGTCCGTTCCCGAGGCCGATCTCGAGCACGAGGCCCGTGGGGCCGATCGCCCGGGCGGCCCAGTCGAGCAGGTCGCGCTGGGCGGTCAGGCGTCGGATGGCGCTGTCGAGGCGGGTCATGGACGGATCCTCATGGGCGTCTCCCGGTCACGGCCGGCGGGCCAGGAAGTCGAGCACGCCCTGCTTGTGCACCTTGTCGCCCACCGCGAGGTTGTGGTCGCGGCCCGGGATGTCGAGGGCGGTCGCGCCGGGGATCAGCGCCGCCAGCGCCGGACCGGAGCCCGCCACGTCGTCGGCCGTGCCGACCGACACCAGGGTCGGCAGCCGGATCGACGCCACCTCGGCCGGGGTGAGCACCTGCCGCGAGCCGCGGATGCAGGCGGCGAGCGCCCGGCGGTCGCTCCGGTTCTGGTCCGCGAAGGCGCGGAACATGCGCTGCATCGGGTCGGTCAGGTCGTCGAGGGACGGGGCCTCCATGGCGTCCGCGATGCCGAGCGGCAGGCCGACGCCCTCCACCAGGTGGATGCCCAGGCCCCCGAGCAGCATGGAGCGCATGCGGTCCGGCGTGGCGATGGCCATGTGGGCGGCGATGCGCGCCCCCATGGAATAGCCCATGACGTCGGCCCGCGGGATGCCGAGATGGTCGAGCAGCCGGCGCCCGTCCTCGGCCATGCGGTAGGAATCGTAGGCCGCGGGCTCGTAGAGCTTCTCGCTCTCCCCGTGGCCGCGGTTGTCGAAGGCGATCACCCGGTAGCCGGCCCGCGTCAGGGTTTTCACCCACAGCGTGTTCACCCAGTTCACCGCATGGGTCGAGGCGAAGCCGTGGATGAGAAGGATCGGCTCGCCCGCGCCCTCGTGGGGCGGGACGTCGATATAGGCGATGCTCACGCCGTCGGAATTGAAGTAGCGCATGGAGTCCAAGGGAGGTTGCCGGATGCCGCGCACCCTAGCGCATCGCGCGAAAAAGTGGACCCGGTTTTTCCACGCGCCGACGATGCGCGGCGCGGGGAGCGCCGACACGTCTGCCGCCTTGGGGGGCCACCAGGACCGGCGCGGCCGCAACAGCCCCCGTCATGGCACCCTCCGCCCGTCCTGACATCCTCCCCACGTCATGGCCGGGCTTGTCCCGGCCATCCCGATACAGGAAGGTGCCGTGCCTCTCAGAAGCGGGATCAGCGGGAGGAGCCCGGTGACGACGGGGAGATTGGCAGGATCCGCCATCCCGAAACGGCCGGGGGCTCCGTCCACGGAGCGGGGGGAGTCCGGGGCGGGTCTCGGATGCGGAAAAAGCCTCTAGGCGCATGGGCGATCGGCCATTATGGTGCGCGCGAATTTCATCCCTCGCGAGCACCATAATGGCCGACAAAGGCACTCCGCACTTCCACAACGATCCGGGCGTTCCCGTCATTCAAGTGGGCTCGAAGGAGTTCATGTGCATCGGGGCGACGCCGCCCTTCGATCACCCGCACATCTTCATCGACATGGGCTACGACAGCGAGACCGTGTGCTCCTATTGCTCGACCCTGTTCAAGTACGATTCGTCCCTCAAGGCCGACGAGGCCCGCCCGGCCGAATGCGTGTGGGAGCCCGATTTCGCGACCTCTCCCGCCTCGCGCTGACCCGGCCGTGCCCGCCCGAACGATGCCCGGCCCGGCCGCCCCTGCAAGGTCCGAGCTCCGCGAGCCGGTCCCGCGCCCGCCTTCGAGGTTCTGAATGACCGGCCTGTCGATTGCGGTCGTGGGCGCCGGCATCGGCGGCCTGACGGCGTCCCTGGCGCTCGCCCGGCAGGGGCATGCGGTCACGCTCATCGAGCGCCGGACCGGCTTCTCCGAGGTCGGGGCCGGCCTTCAGCTTTCGCCCAATGCCAGCCGGATCCTGATCCGGCTCGGGCTCGGGGCCGCCCTGCGCCGGGTCGCGACCGAGCCGCGCCGCGTCGTGGTGCGCGCCATCCGGTCCGGCGAGCCCATCGGCCAGGTGGCCCTCGGGGCCTTCCTGCGCGAGCGCTTCGAGGCGCCCTACTGGGTCGTGCAGCGGGCGGATCTCCAGACCATCCTCCTCGATGCGGTCCGGTCCGAGCCGGGCGTCCGGCTCGTCATGGGCCGCAGCGTCGAGACCGTGGAGGACGGGCCGGGCGAAGCCCGCCTCGCCTGGGTGTCGGCCGGCGGCGCGCGGGAGACCCATGCGGCCGACCTGATCCTCGGCGCCGACGGGGTCTGGTCGAAGGTCCGCCGGGCCCTGGGCGACGACAGCCCCCCGGCCTATCGCGGCCATGTCGCCTGGCGCGCCACCCTGGCCCGGGATGCGGTGCCGGCGGAACTCGCCGGCGACGAGACCGGCCTCTGGCTCGGCCCGAAGGGCCACGTGGTGCATTACCCGATCGCCGGCGCACGGCTCGTCAACGTGGTGGCCGTCGAGCGCACCGCCACGCCGGTGGACGGCTGGGCGGCGCCGGGCCACCGGGACGCGCTCCTCGGGCATTACGCCTCGGCCGCCCCGGCCCTGCGCGCGCTCCTGTCTGGGCCGAGGGAATGGCTGCGCTGGTCCCTGTTCGACCATCCGGCCGGGCGCCTCGCCGGGGGGCGGATCGCCCTTCTGGGGGATTGCGCCCACCCGGTCCTGCCCTTCCTGGCGCAGGGCGCGGCCCTTGCCATCGAGGATGCCGCCACCCTGGCGTCCCTCCTCGGGCCGGAGCGCCCCGACCTCGCCCGGGCTCTCGCCTCCTACGAGGCGCAGCGTCTCGCCCGCGTCCGGCGCGTGCAGCGCGAGGCGCGCCGGAACGGGCGCGTCTACCATGCGGGCGGCCTGGTGGCGTTCGGGCGCAACCAGGTCATGCGCCGCCTCGGGCCCGAGGGCATGACGCGCCGCTACGACTGGCTCTACGGCTTCCGCGCGCCGGAGTGACCGGGGCGACAATTGCGAGCAGGCGGGTTGCCGGTCCAAGCTCGACCGTCTAAGTAGCTCTCAGGCCCGCATGACGAAATTGGTAGACGTAACGGACTTAAAATCCGTGGCCTTCGGGTGTGCCGGTTCGAGTCCGGCTGCGGGCACCACTCCCACGATGTTCTCTCGGATCGTCGCTCGACATGCGCGCGATGCGCGTGTGTGAACGCACCGCCATGAGAACGCTTCAGGAGCATCCTGATCGTGTCGTTATCGCCCATCTCTGGTTTCGAGGAGAAGGACAGTGACCACGAGAGGTTCTCGGCTATCCAGCGCAGCACTCCGCGCCATCGACGACGGTCCGACCCTGGAGCGGCGTCGCATCCCGATCTCCCTGTGCGTTGCGGGGACCGCCGTGGCGATGAACCTTCTCGCGGCCGTCCTGTCGCTGCTCGCCCTCTCCGTCTCCTGACGGCCGCGGAGGCCCCGATTCGCCTGCCAATGGGGGTGGACATGAAGCGCGTGAAACAGGTGTGCGCCGCTCTCGGATTCATCGGCCTCAGCTCCGGCGCCGTCGGCCAGACGCGTCTGCTGACGTCCGACATGGCCTGCAACCAGGCTCAACGGCTTGTCGCCGCTCAGGGCGCGGTCGTTCTCCACACGGGCGCCAACACCTACGACCGGTATGTGGCGTCCGGCTCCTATTGCGGGCTCGGGGAGACGCCCGGGCCCGGCTGGGCTCCGACGCGGGATGTCGCCCGGTGCCTGGTCGGATCCCGCTGCGTGTCGATCAGCCGGGGCAGCGGCCCCTGAGGCCGCGCGGCCTGCCGGCCATTCCCGTGAGCCCTGAACCCGTGCAGGGCGGCCCGAACCCGCCGCTCGGCTCGCGCACGGATGGGCATCGGCAACGGGGATTCCGAACATTCGACGGATGGCTGCCGAGCGGATCCGTTTGGATCCAAGGCGCCGGGCCTGTGAGGCAGTTCACAGCGACGGGCGCGGGTTTGCGTCACCTTTCGTGCCGTTCAGTGGTCGAGAGGAGGACGCCATGACCATGATGCATTCTCGCCGGAAGGAGCGCGAACCCGTGTCGCGACCGTTTCCCTTATCGGTTGCCCTGCTGTTCATCGTCGCGGGCATCAACGTCGCCGCCACGATCCTCTCGCTCCTGGCCTCGGGTCAAGGATGACGACGGCCGGCATCGTGCCGTCGTCGGATCAGGCGGGATCGCGTCGGCGCGCAGATCAGCTCAGCCGCCGGACCTCCTGGAACTCTCCCGCCGACCGTGCGGTGTCCTTGAGGTTTCCGGTCGCCCACATGGCGGCCTGGGTGCGGTTGGCCACGCCGATCTTGCGCAGGATCGCCTTGACGTGGACCTTGATCGTCGCCTCGGTGATGTCGAGCTTCCGGGCGATGACCTTGTTCGGATCGCCTCCCATCAGGGATTGCAGGATCACCGTCTCGCGGGGCGACAGCTTTTGAGCCTTCGGATCGGGGGCCCGGTGCTCGGACAACGGGATGATCTCGGCCGTGGCGGGTTGCGTCAGCTCCCTGTCGAGCAGAGCCCGAACCATGGAACCGGGCAGGACCCGCTCCCCCAGCATGGTCAGTTCAAGAGACTTGATCAGGACCTCCCGGGCGCTCGTGGCGAGGCAGAAGCTGTCGACGCCACCCGAGACCGCCGCGTGGACGGCCTGGCCGTCGAACTGATTGGCAATGGCCACGACGCGCGCGGCAGGATTCCGGCCCTTGGCCTCCTGGACGAATTCGAGCGCCTGTGCGAGGGACCCGGTGGCGTCCACGATGTAGAGGACGGGGTCCGAGCGCGTAGCTGCGAGCCCCGGCGCGCTGGATTCGATCACATCGAAGCACGTTCCCGACAAGAGCTGTGCAAGCCCAGCCCTCAGAAGGGCATTGCCGCAAAGCAACTCTGTTGCGAATTTCCGAGTAGAAGCTAATGTATCGTTATAGCACGGCGCATCAAACACCATGTCATTCCCAGAATGATTGTCGACCATTACTTGCCCCTCTGGTTAAACTCTACGCCATCCGCCCGTTCTGATTTATCAGCACTGAAAGATCTAAGTTGATCAAGAGACGGGAGCCCTCTCTAATCACTAAGAGGTACGTATTACTCCCTAAGGGCGCCCGGGGATAAAGCTCGTGTTAAGGTTTTTCGGCACCGGCCGGAGCCGGGATCGCTCCCGAGAGATTCGAGGCGCCGGCTCCTCAACGCTGACGACATCGGGTCGCTCCGGCCGCCTCCTTGGGATTACCGCGTTGGAGCCCTGGTTTTAACCCGCAAGCTTAGAGGGCGTCGATTGCCGGCTCTCGGGCCCGGGCGATATTCTTCTCAACGGTGACTCGGAAGGCTGGAGGGGGAACATGCCGCTCGACGAAGACGCTTTGATGAATCCATGTTCGGCGAGGAGCAACCAGGTCGGGATGATCACGGAGAACGACTTGAAGATACTTTGGGTCGCACGCACCCTGACCAACATCGATTTCCAGTATGGCGAAGACATCTTGCATCTCAGCCGCTGCGCGATCGAAGCCGAGCAGAAAAGCTATATCGAAAGGCAATTGCACCTTAAGTATTGCGAGCGCCGGGAGCCGTATCAGAGGCTGCTGGAGAGCCTCCGGGCCTGAAGGCGCCGCACGGGACGGCTCAATAAAAGAGGCCCCTGGGGGGCCTCAGTTTCTCAGAGGGAGCAACCAACGCTGTCGATCACGGGTCACTCTCCCGCGGTCCGGCCCTTTGGTCAATTCACGTATCCTTACGGACCGTGACGATCGTGATCACAGGATCGACGGAGCCATGATGGCCGCCCCGCGCGCCTGCGGCTCGTGAGCCCGTTCAACGATCGGCCGGGGACGTCTCGGGGGAGGCTCCCGGACGTTCGATCTTGGTCTCGTGGAAACGGCGGACCATGTCGCTGCCGATGCTTGTTTTCAAGTTGCTGGCCAGCTGGTCGCGGCTCGCCGCATAGCAATCCTGCATGGCGAAACTCTCATTGGCCCTGGGATTGTAGAGCCGCCTCTCCGTGCGATTGTACGTCCAGGGCTCGTCACTGCAGTTTCGCCCATAGGCTCCGACCGTGTTCTCCGTGACCGTCCATTTGAGGCTGGAATTGGGGCATTGGCCCTCATACTGTCCGCTATAGGCGCCGATGCGGGGATAGCAGCTCGTCTGGGCGTGGACCACGCCGAGCCCAGCCAGGAGAAGTGCAGCAGACAGAATCGCTCGGGCCATGAGGTCGTCCAATGGCGTGATGCCTGTGATTAGCAGCAAATGGCGCACGGGAAAACCTGGGCGCCAGCCGGAGGGCGGCTTCGAGCGCTTAGAGCATCGGACGGGAAAAATGGACCCACTTTTGGGATCAGATCCGATGCTCATCTCCTGAAGCAGCGCACCGTCCGACGCGAAAAACCGGGTCCACTTTCTCGCACGGTGCGCGAGAGCATCGGACCCAAAAGTGGCCCCACTTTTGGGATCAGATCCGATGCTCCACTCTTGGCTGGCGCACCGTCCGACGCGAAAAACCGGGACCACTTTTTCGCACGGTGCGCTAGGCTGCCACTCAGCGGCTCGTCCAGGCGCGCAGGGCGAGGATCGGCGTCAGAATGGGCCAGCCGAAGCCCGCGATGAGGATGTGATCGAGTCCGACCCCCTCCTCCCCGTCGATCATCGTCGACACTGCCAGCAGCAGGATCACACCGCACAGATAGACCATCAGAACTTCACGCATGAACCCAGCCCGCCTTCGTCATTATGGTCGAGCTTTGACCCAGGCCCGGCGCGAATCCAATGCGACCGGCGGTCGCCTCGCGGTTCGGGAGCGGGCATTGCGGGCGCGGGCGAAGGCGAAGGACGATCTCCCGGACGCGGGCGACGGGCCGGGCGCAACCGAAAGTTTCTTCTTTTCCATAAACTTAGCCGCAACCCTCCCGGGCTTTTCCCGTTCTCCGGCTCGAAGGTGAGAAACCAAAGGAGAAACAGGATGCCAAAGCGGCACCAACCTTATGCCGCAGGCAGTCACCGAGGCTGGAGCGTCGGCTCGAACAGCCTGACGGCGGCCGGGCAGTCCGAGATCCTGAAAGATCTTGGACGGCAATTGCAGCAGAGATATCAGACCGTGCTCAAGGAGCCGGCTCCCGACCGCATCAGGCAGCTGCTGGAGCGGCTGGACCGAACCCGCCACCCCGAGGAGGACGGCAATCTCTAAAGCATCGGACGTGAAAAGTGGACTTGCACTTTTGGGATCTATCCGATGCTCCTGCCTCTTTGAAAAGCGCATCGCTCGAACGGAAAACCGGATCCGGTTATCTGCTCGAACGATGCGCTAGGCCTGGGCCGAGCCTTCCGGCTCGGCCCCCGCTCGAGCCATGCCGATGTCAACGGCGGCGGCTCTCGTGGCCGGACGAGGATTCCCGCGGGACGAGATTGTAGATCAGGAAGCCGGCCAGAATGCCTGCGCCGAGCAGGACCAGCGGATAGGACCGCGCCGTGTAGGCCGCCTCGGAGGCTTTCTCCCGGAGCACGTAGAGAGGCGCGGAATCATGGATCAGACGTTCGGCGCGCCTCAGGTTTTCGCGGCGGGTATGGATCTCGAGATCGTATCCCTCATCGTCCTCGTGCTGGTGGAGCGCGATGCTGTTGCGGGCGAATCCACCAGACACCAGACGCTGAACGGCCCGGTTGGCCTCCTTGCGGGACGAGAACGTACCTGTGGCAATGGACGAGTGCGGCATCAGTCAATCCTTTCAAACTGCTGACGCCAATTCCCGGCAAGCGCCAAGGTTCCACGTCTCCGCCGGTTTGGACGGCGGAAGCGAGGTGCGGACCGCTCCCTGGATCCCGTCAGTTTCGCCGGGAGGCCTGAGCGGCCTTCTCGGCCTCCATCAGGACTTCAAGCGCCCGCCATGGCTTCGGCATGAAGCGAACGTCACGCGGGACGCCCGCCTCCTGCTGGTCGAGCGGGCGTCCGGAGGTCAACACGGTCCTGACCCACGGCCATTTCAACCGCACGGTCCGAACCAGATCCAGGCCATCCATCAGACAGGGAAGACGAATATCGGCGAACAGAAAGGCCACTTCGTCGGAATGCACCCGCAGGTAATCCAGAGCCTCTTCCGCGCTGGACGCCTCGACGACCTTGAGATCCGTCTCCTCAAGAAGAGCCGCCGCCAAGCCCCTGACTTCGAAATCGTCCTCGACGATCAGAGCAATTCGATAAGGCTCAATCCTCTGTCCCATCCGGCCATCTCCTCTGTAATCCGTCTGCTGTTTCTGGGGCCATCTGCGAACGCAACGACCGTTGACGCTCTGTGATCTTTGGAAGGACCGGCCCGAAAACGCTAAGCGGGTGGTCGGCATGATGATGCGAGCGGGAGCTGTCTCGTCTGTTTCAACTCCCTGGAACGCTCGTTTTTGAAGGCTGAATACAAATTCTACATTCCCCGACGGCAAGACCATCGGGCAGACCCCTCTTCACAGAACGGTGAACACGGTTCCGTGTTTCAGCTTGGCCGTTAAGAAATTTGACGGAACTGCTTTTTGACCTGGAGGAACCTGCGTGGCCGCTGTAGCTTAAGCTTGGAACGACCGTTCTGATGCGAGACCTCAACCGTGTTCAAGGAGACGCAGCTTCACCAGGAGTTCTTGGATCTGGAGCACCAGATGCGGCTTCTGGATCGGCAACTCGCGGACGCCCTGCAACGCATCCGCCACGGCTCTTCGCCGGACCTCGTCGAGCAGGCCAGGCAGGATGAGCGACATCTCCTTGCGGAACTCGATCGCCTGATGACACGGCTGCGCGCCATCGAGGGCCAGCTTCTCCAAATTCAGAAAACCGCCACGCGGCATTGAGGATCACGCAGGCTCGCCGGCCGCTCGAGGCCGCGCCATGTGTGAAAGCACACCTCGCGCCGCGCGCTCAGGGTCCATGGTGGCCGCGGCTAAAGGAGCGTTATGCACGAAGAGGATGAGGCATGGCCATCAAGCATTCTCATCTCGCATCTTGCGAGGCGGCCTGTCATGACGGAGTTGCGCGGCGGCTGGGCATTCCTGTCGTTCCGACCCTGCTCGGCGCCCTGGCCATTCTCAACGTCGCGTCGGTGGTGATGGTCCTGATGGAATAGACGCTCTCCGGCGCCCGCGCGGCACCACGCAGGTCATGCGGCAAAGAGAGAACTGCAGGGCGCTCTGTAGCGAAAGCGGCCCTGCAGGTTCGGGAAAGGATCAGCGCAGCCCGAGGAACGACAGAATGGCGAGGACGACCACGATCGCTCCGATGAGCCAGATGATGTTATTCATGACGATGCTCTCCTGACGGTTGAATTGACCCCATGCCAACGGTCAAGGTGAGCCTTCGTTCCTTCGGTCAAGCTGCGAACGGCTAATTGGACGAGCAGGCGGTGTCGTCGCTGCTGTCGAGCCTGCCCGAGGGGCCGACCTGGCGTCTCGATACGGTCGTGCAGGATTCCCGCGCCAGCCCTCGGCTGGTATCCGCCTGGACCCGACCGTCATAGACGCGTTGCGTCTCATAGCCGGGACCCGCCTGATAGTTCCAGGTCGAGACGCCGGCACTTCCGACGCACCCGGTCAGTCCCACGGCGAGGGCCGCGGCAGGCGACAGGATTCTGATCGCTTTAAGCATCGTCCATCCCAGTTCTGGTGAAGCTGAACGCTTGTCCGTCGCCTTATAGCCTGCTCGTCCGATACGGCAATGCACCCGTCGACGATCAACAAAAAACCCCGGTGGCGACACCGGGGTTTTCCGTTTGAGCAGGATGGGCAGATTAGAAGTCGCGCTGGACGCGCAGGCGGCCTTCCCAAGCGTCGTCGTCATCGTTGCCGACGACCCCGCGCGGGTCTAGATTCGAGTAGAGAACCTCGACGCCGATATCGAGACCGGAGACCGGCGACCAGATCACGTTCGTGCCGGCGCGCCACTCGTTGAAGTCGTTGGCAACGGCAGGAGCGTTGTTGCTGTACTCGACGCGGGCGTACGAACCGAACACGCTCTGGCGGATCGTCGGGGTCCAGTAGTGGTTGATGCCACCGGCGATGGACCAGCCGCGGCCGGTATCGATGTCGCCATCGGGGCCGATATAGGCGTCGATCACCGAGCTGGAGGCCGTGCCGACCGCCACGTCCGGATCGAATCCGAGATAGGCGAGCGCGCCGTCGGCATAGGTTGCGGCGATCCAGAGGGCGTCGCCTTCAGCCAGCATCGGCAGATTGACGTAGCCCTGAGCCGTCAGAGCCCAGCCATACGCGCTGTCGGGGATCGTGCCGCCGAGAACCGGCCCGTAGGTGGCCGTATCGAGGACGTTGCTGCGGATCTGGTGAACCGCGCCGCCGAGCTGAGCCGAGCCCCAGGTGCCGGCATACTTCACGTTGCCGACGAGGTCGGGGGTGCGCTGGCCAGCCGCCAGCGCCGAACCGCTGCGGATGAGGACGTCGTCGGCGACAGCCGCATAGGCGCCTTCTTCGAGCGCCAGCGTGGCCGAGAAGCCGTTGCCGAACGAGAAGGTGTAGGCCAGGGCGTTCACGGTCGGAGCGTCGTAGAAGCGCAGCGTGCCCCAGTTCTCGTTCGGGAGGTCGCTGTTCATGAAGAACGACACGGTACGACCGGCGGTCAGGCCGCCGAACTGCACGAAGGCCTGGTCGACGATTGCCGAGTCACGGCCGTACACGCCGGTGTTGTGGGTGATCTCGAAGCGCGCGAAGGTGCGGAGCAGACCGTAGGCGGTGGCGGTGCGGGCATCGAGCTGGATGCGGCCGCGAGCACGGAAGCCGATCGAGTCGTCTTCGCGGTCGTTCGCCTCGAGGTACTGGTACTCGGCGCGAACACGGCCGCCGACGCGGAGGCAGGTTTCGGTGCCGGGGATGTAGAAGAAGCCTGCGCCGTAGGTGGAGCAGACGCGAACGTATTCGACGGCAGCGGCCTTCGCGACCGGCAGATCGGCGGCATGTGCCCCCGCCACCGCGGCGAGACCCGCGACCGATCCGAGGAAGAGGCTCTTAGCGAGCTTCATGGTGTTCTCCAAAGAATGCTTGGGTCCATGACCCATGTACAAACGTGACCATAATCATGGCGCACTCGAGCGCAACCGGCAGACGCGCGAGAGCCGCCCAAGGCCCGTGCAATCTGCTGAAAACATAAGCATTTCCGGGCGCGTTGAAAAATTATCTGACCGAGTGTGACAAAATCTCAACATCCCTGACGCTGGGGGATGACCTGCATGCCGCAGCGTCACATACCGGCCCCGACACCATTCGGGCAGATGGCGTTCGACGACCTTGGCCGGCCTCAGTCGTCGAGGAAGTAGTCGCTGTCGCGACAGACATAGCCGACCGGGCATTGCGGCGTATCCCTGGTCGGCACGAATCCAGGCTCGATCGTTTCGTTGAACTGGCAGAAGGTACGATCCCGAACGTAGCGGTCGTAGGTATAGGTGCCCGTGCCCAGAACGACGGCGCCCCGCGAGAAAACGATTCCGCGGGCCTGGTTGCATGTCAGGCTCGGCGTCATGGGCCGGGACTGAGCCACCGCGCTCGACGCGGTGACGAAGGCAATCAAAACAAGAGCAACTCTTCTCATCACCGAACCCTTCGTACGGACACGCCCGGCAGGGAGCGATGTCGCGCATATCAACGGTGGAATCGGTGCTTGGTTACCGGCGTGACGCGGCTTCGCTCTTCAAGGATCCGAGAGCGGATCTGGCCCATCCTGCGGACCCGGAGGGCCGCGCCCGACGATGCGCCGGTCAAGAGAGGGAGCCTCGGATGAGGCTCCGAAGGGTGGGACGCTTTTGAGTCCGATGCTTTAGAGCATCGGCTGCAGGCGCCGCGCCAGCTCGACGGCGGCGGCGTAATCGGTCTTGCCCGAGCCCAGCACGGGAATTCCCGAGACCAGGATGGACCGGGGCATCCAGAGCTCGGGAAAACCCTGGCCCCTCGCGTAGTCCAGCAGCACATCCCGGTCCGCATCGGCCTTGTCGGTGATGAGGATGATCTGCTCGCCTTTTCGCGGGTCCGGGATGGCCACGACCACATGGCTGTTCTCCGGCCAGAGGGCCTGGACGGTCGCCTCGATGGCGGCCAGCGACACCATCTCTCCGCCCACTTTCGCAAAGCGCTTCGCCCGTCCCCGGATGGTCACGATCCCGTCCTCCACGGTGACGATGTCGCCGGTATCGTGCCATCCGTCGACCGGGGGACGGATCCCGCCCGGAGCGGTCGAGTCGAGATATCCCTTCATGACGTTCGGGCCGCGCACGTGCAGACGGCCGCCCTCGTGGATTCCCTCGACCGGATCGAGGCGCCATTCGATTCCCGGCAGGATCGGCCCGACGGATCCGGGGCGGTTGCGATCCGGCAGGCTCACGGCGATGACGGGCGAGCATTCGGTGGCGCCGTAGCCTTCCAGAATCACGGTCCCGTACCGCGACCAGAGCCTGCGCGTCTCGTCCTTCACCCGCTCGGCGCCGGCGATGACGTAGCGGACGCTCGCCAGGTCGTTCTCGCCCGCGGCCCGGGCATAGCCCTGCAGGAAGGTGTCCGTCGCGAGCATGATCGTGGCGCGGGTTCCGGCGACGAGCTTCGGGATCTGCCGGTAATGGAGCGGGCTCGGATAGAGCACCGACTTCATCCCGTTGAGAACGGCCGTCAGCAGACCTGCCGTCAGGCCGAAGGAGTGGAAGATCGGCAGCGGGTTGAAGAACACGTCGGTCGGCTGCAGCACGTCGCCCGCGAGCGCTTTGACCTGATAGGCATTGGCGATCAGGTTGGCGTTCGAGAGCGCCACGCCCTTGGGCACCCCTTCCGACCCGGACGTGAACAGCAGCACGGCCGGATCGTCGGGCTCGACCCGGGCCCCGGCATGGACGCGCCGTGCCATCCAGGAATCGATCAATCCGCGCAGCTTGTCGAGGCTCGTCAGCTTCGCCCGCACGTCTTCGAGCCACAGGATCCGCCGTCCCTCCCCCAGGGTGGCCACGATGTCGTCGAGCTTGCCCTGCTCGACGAAGCGGCGGGAGGTGACGATGGTTTCGATCCCGGCCAGTTCGCAGGCCGCCGTCAGGTTCTTGAGCCCCGCCGTGAAGTTCAGGAAAGCCGGAACGCGCCCGAACGCGTTCAGTCCGAACAAGGTGACGGCGATCGCCTGGACGTTCGGGAGAAGCACGCCGATGGGTTCGCGCTCCGCCGTCAGGCTCGCCAGCTTGCGTCCGAGGACCAGGGACCCCAGGACGAGGCGGCCGAAGGTGATCGGCTGGCGCTCCAGGTCCTCCAGGGCGACCTTGTTCCGGCCGAACCGGTCCCGGGCATCGAGGAGAGCACTGAAAAGGCTCTTGCGCGTCCGCTCGATGTCGAACCCGGCGATGTCGAATGCGGCCACGGGCGCTCCCTGCCTCCGGTTAACCCGCCGATCCCTCGCGGATCGGAGCCTGGTAGGCCAGGCCCATATCCCAGGGGAAGTAGATCCAGGTGTCCTGGCTCACTTCCGTGACGAACGTATCGATCAGGGGCCGGCCGGCCGGCTTCGCATACACGGCGGCGAAATGCGCGTTGGGCAGCATGTCCCGCACGATCTTGACCGTCTTGCCGGTATCGGTGAGGTCGTCGATCACGAGCACGCCCTTGCCCTGGCCGTCGCCCACCGCCTTGATCGACGGCGCGATATCCTTCAGCACCTGGAGATCGCCCTGGTTCTTGTAGTCGTGGTAGCTCGCGATGCACACGCTCTCGATGAGCCGCAGGTCGAGCTCGCGGGCCACGATGGCGGCCGGCACGAGGCCGCCACGGGTGATGCAGACGATCGCCTCGAAGGGGCCGGCCGAGGCCAGGCGCCAGGCGAGAGCCCGGCAGTCGCGGTGAAACTGATCCCAGGAGACGGGAAAGGCTTTGGGGGAGGTCGGGGACATCGTTGTGCTCTTCGTGGGCTTTCAGGGGGAGACGATAAACCTTACAGAGGCGCCCGGTCACCCTTGAGGCGACCGAGGAGCTCGCGAACGGCGGCACTGGCTCCGGCAACCGCCGCCGGGTCCTTGCCGCGCACGACGATCTGGTTACGGAAGCCGCTCGCCGAGAACGACGGATAGGAGCCGATGGACACGTCCGGGTTCGAAGAGGCGATCCGGCTCAGGCCCTCGGCATAGATGCCCTCCGCCAGCCCTTCGGCCTCGATGGTCTCGATGACCATGCGGGCGCCGGTCTGGAGGGACGGCGCGACGATGTCGAGCATGGCCTGCATGATCGACGGCACGCCCGCCATGACGAACACGTTGCCGATGCGGAAGCCGGGAGCCTTGGAGATCGGGTTCTCGATCAGATCGGCCCCTTCAGGAATCCGGGCCATGCGCAGGCGCGCCTCGTTCAGCTCGTGCGGCTGATACCGCTCCCGGAGCATGGCGACCGCCCGCGGATCATGCCCGATCCCCACATCGAACGCTTTGGCGATGCAATCGGCCGTGATGTCGTCATGGGTGGGGCCGATGCCCCCGGTGGTGAAGAGATACGTGTAGCGGGCGCGCAGGGCGTTGACCGCCGCCACGATCTCCGCCTCCACGTCGGGCACCACGCGCACCTCGCGCAGGTCGATGCCGATCCCGGTCAGGTACTCGGCGATGTAGCCGATATTCTTGTCCTTGGTGCGGCCCGTGAGGATCTCATCGCCGATGATGAGAAGGGCGGCTGTAACGGAAACGGCCATGCGCTGCGATCCCTTTTGAGGGGCTTTAGACTCAGAAACGGCAATTCTCAAGCAACGGTTCGGTTGAACCGCAGCCTTCTCCCCTGCTACGAGGGATTTTTCGGCCGATCGTTGGAGTTCGATGCGTTTTCACGAAACCTTGCTCGAGGGCCGCCTCATCGAGCGCTACAAACGATTTCTGGCGGATATCGCCCTCGACACGGGCGAGGTGGTCACGGCCCATTGCGCCAATCCCGGCGCCATGATGGGTCTGAAGGAGCCCGGCAGCCGGGTGTTCCTGTCCCGGGCGACGAATCCGAACCGCAAGCTCAAATACAACTGGGAATTCGTCGAGGTGGCGGCCGGCGGCGGTCCCCTCCAGCTCGTCGGCATCAACACGTCCCGGCCGAACCTCCTGGTCGCCGAAGCCCTGGCGGACGGTCGCCTCGCGCCCTTCGCCGGGTATGACCGGATCCGCCCGGAGGTGAAGTACGGCCGCAACAGCCGGGTCGACTTCCTGCTCGAGACGACCGGGCAGCCGCCCTGCTACCTCGAGGTGAAGAACTGTCATCTCATGCGGGAGGCGGGCTTTGCCGAGTTTCCGGACTGCGTCGCGGCCCGCAGCGCCAAGCACCTCTACGAACTCGCCGACATGGTGGCCGCGGGGGCCCGGGCCGCCCTCGTCTACGTCATCCAGATGGAGGCCGGGCGCTTCGACGTGGCGCGCGACATCGACCCGGCCTACGACCGCGCCTTCCGGCACGCCCTGGCCTCCGGGGTGGAATCCTACGCCTATGTCTGCCGCATCACGCGGGAGGAAGTGGTCATCGACCGGTCGGTGGAGATCGTCACGCCCCGGTAGACCGGAGCCTCAGCGGCGCTCGAAGGCCAGGTTCATCCTGGTCTCGAGGATCTGCCGGTAGCCCTTGCCCTTCAGGAGCTTGACCACATCGATCTGCCACCGTTCCGGAACATTGGCGATGATGAGGAGCGCGGGGTAGAGGGAGGCCGGCGCATCGCGGAAGAACGGGTCGAGCACCAGGTCCTCGGCTCCCTCCACGTCGAGCTTGATCGCGTCCACCCGGTTCAGCCCCTCCCGCTTCAGGAGTTCCAGCATGGTCACGGCCGGAACGCGAATGGCGTCCGTCTGGCTCGAGTTCACGATCTTCAGGCTCGCCTCGCCCCGGTTGAGGGGGTCGAGGAACAGGGTGAGCTCGCCGGTCTTGTCCGCCACCGCACAATCCACGGCTTTGATGGTGCCGGAGGGATTCTGGCGGATGTTGTAGATCAGACGGTCGAAGATCTCGGGCTGCGGCTCCACGGCCAGGATCCGGGTCGGGACGGAGCCCGCTTCCCGGGCGACCGAGAGGGCATACCAGCCGACATTCGACCCGATGTCGATGAAGGTGAAGCCATCCGTGATCCGCGAGCTCAGGATCCTGAGCTCATCGGCATCGAAGTACTGGGGCGTGAACAGGATGCGCCGCTCGCAGACGTTCTTGTAGGGATAGAGCCGCATCCGGACGCCGAAGGTCTCCAGGTCGAGCGGCAGGCCCTTCAGGGTCTTCATCGCCAGACGGCGCAGCATCAGGGCCAGCCGGCGGCCGGCCCAGCCCTCGGGCAGCCCGCGCGTGCGGTCGATCACCCAGCGGGTGAGTCCTGAAGGCGCAAAATCGCCGAAAGGGCGAGAATCGTTCATTAAGCGGGAATCCACGGCGGTCGGTTGGGATGAACAGGGTTGCTCATGACACCCTCGGGCGCCAATCGCAAGCGGGGCAGAAGGTCTTTGCTTGCGTCCCGCGTGCCGATCCTTACATTCCGGACATCAGATCAGGGACCGAAAATGACCGAGACCGACATTGTCGAGCGCAGGCGCGCCGCCGAGATCCCGCTCCACGGGCCGGAGGCCTTCGAGGCCATGCGGCGGGTCTGCCGGATGACGGCCGAATGCCTCGACATGCTGACCGATCACGTGAAGCCCGGCGTCACGACGGACGACCTGGACAAGCTCGCCTTCGAGTTCATCCGCGACCACGGCGCCTACCCGGCCTGCCTGAACTATCGCGGCTACACGAAGACCATCTGCACCTCCATCAATCACGTGGTCTGCCACGGCATCCCCAACGACAAGCCCCTGCGCGACGGGGACATCATGAACATCGACGTGACCCTGATCCTCGACGGATGGCACGGCGATTCGAGCCGCATGTACTACGTGGGAGAGGTGCCGCGCCGGGCCCAGCGTCTGTGCGAGATCACCTATGAATGCCTGATGCGCGGCATCGCGGCGGTCAGGCCGGGCGCGAGCACCAACGACATCGGAGCGGCCATCCAGTCCTACGCGGAGGCGGAGCGCTGCTCGGTGGTGCGGGATTTCTGTGGCCACGGCCTCGGCCGCGTCTTCCACGACTCGCCGACGATCCTCCACTACGTGGAACCGGCCTACAACGTGGAGCTGAAGCCCGGGATGCTCTTCACCATCGAGCCCATGATCAATCTGGGCCGCCCGCAGGTGAAGGTGCTCGCCGACGGCTGGACGGCCGTGACCCGTGACCGCTCCCTGTCGGCCCAGTTCGAGCATACGGTCGGCGTGACCGAGACCGGCGTCGAGGTCTTCACCTTCTCGCCGAAGGGCCTGGACAAGCCGCCCTACACGGCAGCTTGACACTAGCCTGACGTCCCGCTTCGTGCCTACATAGTAACGTTGCCGCTCCGGACATCCGTGCCGGAACGGCGGCAGGCAGAAGCGGCGGGAGGGCATGAGCGGCGACGACAACCCCCATTACCATGGCCATCGGGACCGTCTTCGCGCCCGCTTCCTCGACGTGGGCGGCGACGCGCTGCCCGATTACGAGCTGCTGGAGCTGGTCCTTTTCCGCTCCATCCCGCGCCGGGACGTGAAGCCCATCGCCAAGGAGCTCATGAAGCGCTTCGGCACCTTCGCCGAGGTGCTGGCGGCCTCCCCGACCCGGCTCATGGAAGTCGAAGGGATCGGCGAGAGCGTCGTCACCGACCTGAAGGTCGTCGAGGCGTCAGCCCGGCGCCTCGCGAAAGGTGAGGTGGCCAAGCGTCCGGTCCTGTCCTCCTGGGCCTCGGTAATCGACTACTGCCGGGCCGCCATGGCGTTCATGGACAAGGAGCAGTTCAGGCTCCTGTTCCTCGACAAGCGCAACGCGCTCATCGCGGACGAAATTCAGCAATCGGGCACAGTCGATCATGCCCCGGTCTATCCGCGCGAGGTCATCAAGCGGGCCCTGGAACTCTCGGCCTCGGCCCTGGTCCTCGTCCACAACCACCCGTCCGGTGATCCGACCCCCTCCTCGGCGGACATCAAGATGACCCGCGAGATCATCGACATCGCCAAGCCGCTGGGGATCACCGTTCATGACCACATCATCGTCGGCCGCGAGGGCCATGCCAGCCTGAAAGGCCTGCGCCTGATCTGAGCTTGGCTTCAGAACCGACTCGCTCTCGGTGCGTTACGCTCCTGTCGAAAACGCACTGGAGACTCGAACCAATGAACAAGACTCTGCTGACGGCCAGCCTTCTCGGCTCCGTCCTCCTCGCCTCGGCGGCCATGGCCCAGACCTCGCCGGCGCCGGGCTTCATCACGCGGCTCGAGCCGGGCCAGATGCTGGCCTCGAAGGTCATGGACGAGGATGTGGTCGGGGCCGACAACAAGGATATCGGTGACGTGGAGGATCTGGTGCTCGATCGCAGCGGCCGTGTCGTCGCGGTCGTCGTGGAAGTGGACGAGGGGATCGGCGACCGCACGGTGGCCCTGCCCCTCAGCGCCGTTCAGATGAACACCGCCGACGCGGCGACGACCGGATCGGTCCAGGGATCGGGGCAGACGGGCGGCGCCTCCGCGGCGCGGAACGACGACGTGCGGATCCTGGTGAGCATCCCGGTGGATCAGCTCAAGGCTGCGCCCGAGTTCGACGACGACAACGACTAAAGCATCGGACGTGAAAAGTGGACTTGCCCTTTTGGGATCCATCCGATGCTTTCTTCTCGAATGAGAGCATCGGTCAGAACGGACCCAGCGGGCCGCGCCAGCGACCCGAAGGGCCACGCTAGTGAAAACCGGATCCACTTTTCCGTCCGATGCTCTAAGCCGGACAAATCCGGCGGCCTCCTGCGGGAACGGCCGCCGGCCGCCTGGAGCCTCGGGCCCCCAAAGGGAACCCCCCATTGGGGGCCCAGCTGAAATGAT